>NZ_JBEIAC010000001.1:0-836263 GCF_040240335.1 Brenneria sp. L4-2C
CGGTGAGAGGTTCAACACGCGGGAGGAGATGAAATCGGCGGTATTCGAGTATATCGAGATAGACTACAATCGGCACCGACGGCATAGTGCCAACGGCGGGCTAAGCCCGGTGCAATTTGAGGAAAGAAACCTCGCTTAAGGCTGTGTCCACCGTCGCTGGGCAAGATCAGGTCCTCTTCTGAGCGCCGTTTTACCGAACTCCAGGAGCCGGAAGCTATCGGTAAGCTCGCTGCTAACCGTGCGCTTTCCCGCCTTAATCCTCGTCAGGTCAAAACAAAAAAGTCTCCAGTACTCTTTGATGCTTTACTGGCGAAAGATATCGTCGGTATAGTTTCAACCGCTTTAAATGGTATATCGCTTTTTTCCCAAACGTCATTTCTTATTGACAGTCTGGGAAGGGAGATATTTGCTGGCGACATCAGCGTCATTGAGAACCCTCACGTACGCGCCTCTTTCGGAAGCGCGCCTTTCGATGGCGAAGGGGTGAAAACGCGACGCAGGCATATTATCCGTTCTGGCGTGGTTGAAGAATATTTTCTGTCTTCCTATTCCGCGAAAAAGCTCGGCATGAAAACCACTGGCAATGCCAGCGGATCACATGGTTTATTTGTGTACAGTACACTGACAAAACCTGAAGACGATCTGGCGTCAATGCTGCGAAAGTTAGGAACCGGTTTGTATGTCACCCGCCTTTTTGGACAAGGCGTCAACTTAGTCACTGGCGGGTTCTCACGTGCTGCCGCAGGTTTTTGGGTCGAAAATGGGGAAATCCAGTATCCGGTGGAAGGTGTCACCGTCGCTGGAAATTTGCAGGATATCTACTCGGGTATAGCAGGCGTGGGCGCAGATCGTTTTAACACTGGCTCCTTTGAGTGTGGATCGCTTTTGGTAGAGCAAATGAGTATCGGCGGGATCTGATCTTTTACAGCAGGACGGCACGAATTTAAGCGCCCGCTGAACAGGACATCGTTCACCTTGCCGGCGCAGAGTAGATTTTTGCCGTACCATTATTTGAAATTTTGACCTGTACCGGTAATACCTCAGGAAGCGTTTTGAGCAGCAAATCTGGGTCTGTGCTTGAAAAAACGCCGGTAAGGCGTATTTTCCCTGCTTCTTTATCGGCTAAGAGGACAGGTGCTTTTCTGTAATGCTGAATTTCTTCTATTACCTCACTGAGCAATGTACCATTAAACTTAAGAATGCCATCTTTCCAGCTTATAAATTGTTCATGCTCATCAATGTTATTTACCGGAATGATATTTTCATTTTTAACCATTGCTGCATTGTTAGCGTAAAAATTCAGGCCGCTACTGTTTAACGGCGTTGATATGTTAACGATACCTTCTAAAACGGCAACGCGTATATCTTCATGACGTAAGCTTACTGTAAAACGAGTGCCAATATCTCTGATTCGTACATCGCTAGCCGCAACAATAAAAGGTTTCAGCGTAATATGCTTTACCGAAAACAACGCATCTCCTCGTTCCAGGGTCACTTCCCGCGTACGAAGTCTGTTTTTAAAATTAATTGAAGAGTTACTATTTAGCTGAAGAGAAGTTCCATCATCTAATGTCATTTCCATTTGTTTACCCACTGGCGATGAAATATTTTCCGAGGAAATCAGCGGGTTCTTCCACCAAACTAATGAAGAAATTAAAACCAGGCCGGATAAGGCAAGTAGCCAGTTTTTCTGACGATTAATTAAGACGGCGCTGTTTGGTAAATTATGATGGGGGAGGACGGTTTTTTCAGTGAGGCGAGGATATTTTTCCTGAAGATCGCTGTGGTAACAGTCGAAAACTTCATTCATGGAGAGATATTGTATGATGTAACTCTGAGCTTCGGAACTGCTTTGTGCCAGGCGCTTAAGTTCTTCACCTGCGCTGTTTTTTTCTTCGGCCTCACCAAAAGTGAACGAAACGATCAAATCATCAATTCTTTCCCTTTGAGATTGATCCATATCATGCCACCGAAGAATGTTTAATGTTCATTAGACTTTTTTTACTCTGTAAGTATTTTTCGGCATTCCTTCATTGCCTGTACAAGGTATTTCCTGACAACCGTCGTACTAATTCCCATTTCTCTTGCGGTTTCATCATACGACAAGTTATGGAATTTGCAAAGTATAAAAGCTTCCCGGCATCGGGGGGGGAGGCTATCGAGTGAGTTACAAAGCTGTTCTACTGTCTGACTTGCTGAGAGGTGACGCTCCGGATTGAGTTCAATTACCGGAATTGTCCCCACAGACTCATCTATATCATCAAGAGATATAAGTTGGTAATCTTTGTTTTTTCGAAAAGCGTCAATATTCAGATTACGAGCAATGGTGAATAATATTTTATCTGGAGAATTGATGCTTTGAGAGGCGCAATAATTCATCGCTTTCTCATAAGACGATTGTGCTAAATCCTCCGCATCGTCAACGCCAAAACGGTGAGTAAGTACGCTTCTTAATTTCAGGTATCCCGAGATAAGTACATCCGCACTACTACTCATTAAATATACTCCCGTTAAACATTAAGAAAAATTTCTCTTTCTAATTTAAAATATATTGCTCGGTGTAGCAAAAAGTTGCTAATGCTGAGGGGGTTGTGGCATTGATGCACAAAATAGACGTTAGCTACAGTCATTTTAAATTTAATAATGTTGATTTGAACATTTTAAAGGCAATAATTCCCTGTTATCTAATTGTAAAACGGCTTTACATTAAGCCAGATTTAAAGTTTTCATCAAGGAATTTAAATGCATAAAGATAGGCATTTTATGGATAAGAATATCGGCAAGCGTGCAGGCTTTGCCCGGCGATAGCAACAACCCGCACACGAACTCAACCGTGTTTCAGATGGGCCAAAATTTGGACTTAAATGCAAAAGGATGCTGCCATGTCTTCTTCTGACCCTATTCGCCGGTTTCACGAAGGCCGTGTGACCCTGCCTGCCGGATACGTTGATCGTACCGTTACCGTCTTTGCCCCCAACGATGATCATGCCGCCTCGATAAATATTTCCCGCGATACCTTGCAGCCGACCGAAACCCTCTCTGCTTATATTGACCGACAGTGCAATTGCTGGCTCAGCATCTTAAAGCCTGGCGCTCCGATGAACGCCTGCCAGTGGCGTTGGGGCAAACCGTGCAAGGTGAATGCGTGCCGGCCAGCTATCTGCGCGACGGCAAACGTATCTGGTGGCAGCAGGCGGTGTTTGTCCTGATTGACGGGTCGGTATTGGTTTTTACTCAGAGTAAAAACGACAGGCTCAGCGATGCGGACAAGGCGTTATTCCAGGCGTTAGCTCGGCAGCTTCATTCCAGCCGACCATCAGTAAGGGATCCTGAATTTAAACGGGAACTGCAGACTAAATACCTCGGTGCAGTTGAGCACGTTCAACCAATGAAAAATGGCAATTTCCGAGGTTCATCACCTAAAGGTCTAACATGGCACCACGGTGACTCACCAGGTTCCTTACAATTGGCTGATTTTAATGATCATAAAAGCTACCATAAAATTTATCACCCTGATGGTACCGGTCGGCGTAATAAATGGGGTGGCGGAACGAAATGCCGTAAATAAAGAGGTGACAAATGAAAGTTATTTCTGGTTTTGATGCGTTATTGGCAAAGTATAAAGAGTTGCCAGATGTTGGCTGGTTGTATGTCGAGCCCTCGTTTGATGTTGAGTCAACGAACGATATTAGCAATGGTAAATACTATCTTGCTGAAAATGAGGATGAAGAAATTGATTTTGAAGAAAACTATGGGACTTTTTTGGAAGCACCTATTTTTAAGGCCGTAATCGATAACAAGCTGGAGCATTCTCCCGGGGCGGATAAAAAAGATCTTCTTGATGCAGTTGTTTACTACCTTGAAAACGATGACTTTTTGGATTAATTAAAAACCGGAAGCGATCATGGAAATCCTTCCATTTTCATCCAGGCGATAATGCGTCTGACATTATTTGGGTCTTATATTCCTGCGAATTGGTTGTCCGTATGAATCGAAGTAGCGGCTGGGCCAGCAACTCGCCGCCACGGTGCGCGGCGGTGGAGTATCGTGGGAGATTGGGCGGCAGCGTGGGCCGGCTATGGACTGATGTTGAAGTGCGTTGTCTCGGCCGAGCGCACCAGCCAGTCTTCCACGGCCAGCACCGCGTCGGATACAGACCGCCGGCCGGGCTTGAGGACGTGGTACGACATGCCCTTGAGCACCGGTTCGGCCACGATTTCCAGCAATCCCATTCGTAGTTCTTCCTCAACCAGAACAAGGCTGAGCAAGGCCACGCCCTGGCTTGCGACAGCCGCCTGGATGGCGTGGCTTTCCTCGGAATAGCGGATGCCGGTGGACAGGTCGGAGGGCGGGTGGCCGCTCGCGCGCATCCAGGCCGCCCAGGTGAGGTCCATGGGGAGGGGACGATGCCAGTCGAAATGGATCAGCGGCCATTGCGAGGCCTCCTGGCGTATCGCGGCCCGTATGGTCGGACTGGCGACAGGGGCGAAACGATCCTCCAGCAATAAGGTGGCGGTAAGGCCCGGGTAATGGCCGTGGCCGTACCGGATCGCCAGGTCCGCTGTGCCGGCGTTCAGATCGACGGGCGCGTTGGACGCATGCACGTGCAGGTCGATGTCGGGATATACGGTCTGGAACGCGGCCAGCCTCGGCACCAGCCATTTGGTGGCGAAGGCCGGCGTCGCCGACAGCGTTACCGACGCACGGCGAGGTCGGCGCACCTGCTCGATCGCCATGGCGATGGCCTGGAAACCGCTGCTGACCGCTGCAAGCAAGGTCTGCCCATCCGGCGTCAGTTCGACCGCGCGGACCTTGCGCACGAACAAGGGGCGTTCGAGGTCTTCCTCCAGCACGCGAATGCGGTGGCTGATGGCGGTGGCCGTGACGGCCAGTTCCTCGGCAGCCTTCTTGAAACTGTTCAGTCGCGCCGCCGCCTCAAAGGCACGCAATGCGCTGAGCGAGGGAAGGCGCGTCGTCATCTATGAATGATTCCATATCATCTATTGGCTGATAAATTATCGTTTGTTTGGGCTTTCTTCTCGGATGAAACTTTATGTGAGTGATTTTACTTCATCCATTAGGAGCATTACCAGCATGACCACGCTTTTGCACATCGACGCCAGCGCCCGCCCAGGCGGTTCCGACGCGACACCCCACGGCTCGCACACACGCCGACTGACGGCCCGTTTCGTCCGGCAATGGGCGGCACTACACCCCGAAACACAGGTGATCTACCGGGATGTGGGCCAGGAGCCTCCGCCGCCCGTCACCAGTCGCTGGATCCATGCCGCGTTCACGCTGGAATCCGAGCGCGAGGACTGGATGCGAGAGGCGCTGCAGACTAGCGACACGCTGGTGGACGAACTGCTGCATGCCGACCTCATCGTCGCCGGCGTGCCGATGTACAACTTCGCCCCGCCGGCACAGTTCAAGGCCTGGGTCGACAACATCGTGCGCGTGGGACGGACCTTCGGGTTTGATCGAAGCCGCAGCGGCGAGCCGTACTGGCCGCTGCTGGCCAATGCCGGTAAGCGCCTGGTGATTCTGTCCTCGCGCGGGGATTACGGATACGACGCAGGCCAGCGCCTGGCGGGGTGCAACCATGTGGAAGCGTCCGTGCGCACCGCCTTTGCCTACATCGGTGTGACCGATGTGCATGGCGTGGCCATCGAGTACGATGAGTTCGCCGACCAGCGGTTGGCCGATTCGATCCAGCAGGCCGAAGCTGCGGTGGACGGACTGGTGTCGCTGCTGGCAAGCCGAGTGGCCTCGCCGACCAGCCAGATGGATTGAGGCATTTGGCGATGCGGAAGGCATCGGTCGGCAGCCGATCGCAAATGCGCGGGATGATTGGCGCACGTTGACGGCCAGATCGCCGTTGACAGGGAAGATGCCCACGTCGCAGCGGTCAAAACCGACTATTGCCTCAAGCCAAGTCCTGCGCCACCCGTTCGGCCAGGAAATCGAGCAGCACCCTGACCCTCGCCGGCACATGTCGGCCTGGGCCGACGAACACTGCATGGATGTCTTCCACGGCGCCGCAATCGTGCTTTTCCAGCAAGGGTACCAGCCTGCCGGCAGCAAGATCGGCCCGGACGTGGTAGCGCGCCAGCCGGGCGACACCGACCCCCGCCAGCGCCATCTGGCGCATGCTCTCGCCATCGCCCAGGCGCAGGTCGCCCGACGGTGCGATGGCGATGTGCGCGCCATCCCCACCGATGAAGGGCCAGGCATCCACATGCCGGGCGTAGTTGAAGCCCAGGCGCCGGTGCTGGTGCAGGTCTTCGGGCCGTTCAGGAGTGCCGGTGCGGCGCAGGTAGTCCGGCGAGGCCACCACCACCAGGCCGCTGGCGCCGAGTCGGCGCTGGGTCAGGCGCGAATCCGGCAGCGGTCCGGTGCGGATGGCGACGTCGCTGCGGTCGTCCAGCAGATCGACCACGACGTCGCTCAGCGTCACGTCCAGTTGAACGTCCGGGTAGCGTTGCAGAAATTCCGACAGGCGCGGCAGCAGGTAATGGACGCCGAAGGCCACATGGCTATTGATCCGTACGCGCCCGCGCGGCGATCCCACCTGTGCGGCCTCGTGCTCGGCGCAGTCGATGTCGTCGAGGATGCGCAGGCAGCGTTCATGGAAGGCGCTGCCTTCTGGCGTGAGTTGCAGCTTGCGCGTGGTGCGATGCAGCAGCTTCGTCCCCAGGCGCGTTTCCAACCGATTGATGAGCTTGCTGACGGCCGAGGCCGTCATACCCAACGGCTCGGCGGCCGCCGTGAGGCCTTCGGCGGCGACCACCGCGATGAACACTTCCATCTCGAAGGCGCGATTGATGTTTTGCCTAGACATTCAGGGAATCCATTTCAATAGTGAATTGAACTGAAGCATCTATTTCATCATAGCTATTCTCTCTACACTCCGAAAGATTAGATTCAATTCATCTATTGCGGAGTTCGTGATGGCTGTTTCCACCCAGCGCGGCACCTTGCCCGCTTTGTTGTCCATGATGGTCGGTGGCTTCGCCGTCGGCACCACCGAGTACGCGAGCGTCGGCGTGCTGCCGCAGATCGCCGACGACTTCGGCGTCAACCTGGCGCGCGCCGGGCTGGTCGTCAGCGGCTATGCGCTGGGCGTCAGCTTCGGATCGCCGATCCTCGCGGCGCTGACGGGAAACCTGTCGCGCAAGACGCTGATGCTGGCGGTCATGACCTTGTTCGTCCTGGCCAATGCCGCCGCCGCATTGAGCGCGAGCTACGAATTGCTCATCGTCGCGCGCATCGTCTCCGCGTTGCCGCATGGCATCTTCTTCGGTGTCGGCGCAGCGATCGCTGCGAGCCTCGTGGGGGAAGACCGGCGGGCCTCGGCGGTGGCGATCGTGTTCGGCGGCCTGACGATCGCGGTCGCGGCCGGCGTACCGATTGCGACCGTCATCGGCCAGCGCCTGGGTTGGCCGATGGCCTACTGGTTTGTCGCAGCCATCGGTCTGGTGTCGTTGCTGGCGATGGCGGCCACCTTGCCGCGCAAGATCGACATCGCGCCGGCCGGCAGCCTCATCGAACAGGTCAAGGTGCTGGGCAGCGGACGCCTGCTGATCGCGTTCGGCATGAACTTCTGCGCCTGGGGCGGCACCTTCGTCGCCTTCGCCTACCTGCCCAGCATCCTGGCCGACATCACCGGCTTCGGCCCGAACGGCGTGGCGTGGATGCTGGCCCTCTACGGTGTTTCGGTGATCGTCGGCAATTTCCTCGGCGGGCGCGTCTCCGACAAGAGGGTGGTGCCGGCGCTGGCGCTGATGCTTGGCGTGCAGGCGGCGGTGCTGCTGATCTTCACCTTCACCGCGTCGTCCATATTCGGCTCGATCCTGACGCTGGGCGTGCTAGGCGCGCTGATGTTCTGCAACGTGCCGGGCCTGGCGCTGTACGTCGTGCAGCTTGCCCAGCGCCATCGGCCCGGCAACGTGGACATCGCCTCGACCATCAACGTGTCGGCGGCGAATGCCGGCATTGCGCTTGGCGCTGTCATCGGCGGGTTGGTGGCGGAATCCCGGTTGGGGCTGGGTGCAACGCCGTGGGTCGGCGCGATCATGGTCGGCATTGGCCTGCTGCTGACGGTGTGGAGCGGTTGGCTGGATCAAAGAGAGGCAGGTGCAGGCTCAGTGACCTCGAACGATGTTCGAGCTCGGTGAGCCAAGGTGGCGGCGTGGGCCACGCCGCGTTATCGACTGCGCTGACCTCTGGGTCTGGAGGGCTTGCTCGCCGGCCACAGCACATGGAAGACGCCGGCGCGCTCTACATGGTCAGCGAGGATGGGGTGAAGCCGGCCGTCGGCGACGAAGCTGCGCGTCTCGGCGACCTGTACGAACACCAAGAAGCCATTCAGGCTGTCCATAATCCGCTCCTCTCACAATTGCGGACATTTTGTTCCGCACATCAAGGAACTGTAGCCTACTTTTTCTTTAATCGAGATATTTATATCGTCAAGGCATTGCCTATTGAATCGAGGTATTTGCCGTGACGAGTCTGCAATTTCCCCTGCGCCAAGGTGTTTCGCCCGCGCACCTGTCCGCACGTATCCAGGTCACCGTGCAGCAGGCACTGGACGACCCTTGGCTGGCCGCGACGCCGGAATCGGCAGCCACCTGGCGCAGGGGCGGCGCCTATGGCCATTCCTGGTTCGTAGATCGCGCGCAGGGCCTGAGCGTCGTGGCCTTCACCAACACGCTGTACGAAGGCATGTCCGGCCGCTTCGTCACCGACCTGCGCGATGCCGTCTATGGCGCGCTGGAGGTGCGGTGATGAAGACGCTACCCGCACACATGGCGGCCATCGCGTTTCGCCGCGGTGCCACGCTGGACGATCCCGACTGCCTGACCGATATCGAAACCGAGCGTCCCGAGCCGGGGCCGCTCGTCACCCACATCGCCGCGCTGTCGCATACGGCCGACCATCTGGGCGAACTGGCCGAACTGATCGCGCCGCAGGGTCGGCTGGCGATCATCGACGACCACGACACCTTGGACGCAGCGCCTTTCAAGGCCAAGAGCGTGTCGCTGCATTGGGAGATGGTGTTCACCCGTCCGCTGTACCGCACGCCGGACATGATCGCGCAGCACCGCATCCTCGACGAAGTGGCCGCGCTGGTGGACGCGGGCGTGCTGCGCTCGACCGTCAGCCACATGCTCCATCCGTTGGACGCAACCCGCCTGATCGAAGCCCATCGGCTGGTGGAAGGCGGCGGCGTCGCCGGCAAGGTGGTCGTGGCACGTTCAGTGGACGACACGGCACAACCCGCGCGGGAGGCTGGACGATGAGCGCCACTGCCCACGACCGCCTGCCACTGGCCTCGCTGCTGGCGCTGGCCATGGCGGCCTTCATCACCATCCTGACCGAGGCGCTGCCGGCCGGTCTGCTGCCGCAGATGGCGCAGAGCCTGGCGGTGTCCGAGGCCTGGGTCGGCCAGACCGTCACGATCTACGCCATCGGTTCGCTGCTGGCGGCCATCCCGCTGACCGCCGCCACGCAGGGCGTGCGGCGGCGCCCGCTGCTGCTGGCGGCTATCGCGGGCTTCGTCGTCTCCAATACTGTGACCACGTTCTCCGGCAGCTATCTCCTGACTATGGTGGCCCGCTTCCTCGCGGGCGTGTCGGCCGGGCTGCTGTGGGCGCTGCTGGCGGGCTATGCCGCGCGCATGGTGCCGGAGCACCAAAAGGGGCGCGCCATAGCCATTGCGATGGTCGGCACGCCATTGGCGCTGTCGCTGGGCGTGCCGGCCGGCACCTTCCTCGGCAATCTGGTCGGGTGGCGGACTTGCTTCGGCATCATGAGCGCACTGGCGCTGGTGCTCATGGTGTGGGCGCGCATCAAGTTGCCGGACTTCATCGGCCAGGCCGCGGGTAAGCGCTTTTCGCTGGGGCAGGTGTTCACGGTACCCGGCGTGCGGCCGGTGCTGTTCGTGGTGCTGGCTTTCGTGCTGGCGCACAACATCCTTTATACCTACATCGCACCGTTCCTGGCGGCGGCGGGCATGGCCGAACGGACGGATCTGGTGCTGCTGGTGTTCGGCGTCTCATCCCTGCTGGGCATCTGGATCGTTGGCGTGCTGATCGACCGCTACCTACGCGTGCTGACGCTTGCCAGTACGTTCGTGTTCGGCCTGGCCGCGCTGACACTCGGCGTGGCGGGCGATGCGCCCTGCGTGGTGTATGCGGCGGTGGCCGCCTGGGGCCTGGCCTTCGGCGGCTCGGCGACGTTGTTCCAGACGGCACTGGCCAAAACAGCAGGAGACGCCGCGGATGTCGCGCAGTCCATGCTGGTCACCGCCTGGAACACGGCGATTGCCGGCGGCGGTATCGTCGGGGGCGTGCTGCTCGAACGCCTGGGCGTCGACGCCTTCGCACCGGCCTTGCTGGGGTTGCTGGCGGCAACGCTGGTGGTGGTGTGGGTCGCCAGGCGTCATGGCTTTCCCGCCCCGGCGCTGGCGGCCGGCGCGTACCCGGAGATGTCCGATCGCCGGACCGGGGCGCGGCCATGAACGGCACCCGGTCATTGTTCTTCATCGCACTGGGCCGTGTCGCTGTACCCGGCAGAGCGCGCCGCGCACGACACCTCGATGGCGTTCCTCGGCACCACGCTGGGGCTGGTGTTGGGCGTGCCGCTGGTGACCTGGATCGAGGCCGTGGTGTCCTACGAGGCCTCGTTCTACTTCTGTGCCGTGGTGAATCTGGCGGCCGCAGCCGGGTTGTGGACCGTGCTTGTGCCCAGGCGCGAAGCCAGGATCCACGCACCGGGACAGACTCTGGCGATCCTGCGCAGACGGGCGGTATGGCTGTCGATCACTGCGGCGTGGTGCTGGGGGCGGCGGTCGGCGGCGGCTTCATCGACGCGGCAGGGATGCAGGGAACGGTTTGGAGCGGCTGGCTGTTTGCGGCGTTGGCGGTTTCTACGGTGCTGGCCAGGAAACCCTGGCGGGCAAGCGAGGCCGCATGAACGACGCTGCACTGGCAAAGTACACTGCGGATACCACGTGACTGCCCAGCCCGCTGGTCGGGGTTGAGCGGCGATGCGGCTGATGATGGCGGCGTTCTAATCGCAACTCCTGATTTTACGTCAGAGCTGGATTCTGGTTTCCAATAGCATCGGCTAACAGCAACAATCCGGACTCGAATTCTACCTCGTTTCCGACGGTCCAAAATTTGGACTTAAATTTGGACTTAAATGCATCGAATTTCGGTGGAATTCAGTGAAAGCCGCTAAAACGCTAAAGGGTGGTTTTATCTGTTATTTCAAAGACCTGTAGGCATTTTTGAAACAAGAAATGGTGCGTTCTAATGGACTCGAACCATCGACCCCCACCATGTCAAGGTGGTGCTCTAACCAACTGAGCTAAGAACGCATTCAGGAAAAGTTTTTAAAACTTGCTGTCTGCCTGACAACGGGAACGAATATTAACGGTCGCTCTTGTCGCTGGCAAGGGGGAAAATGCAAATTTGTGGCCCTGTACGGTGCGATTGCTGCGCTTCTATGCATTCCGCTGTTTTTTTCATCCGTTTTCGCCGTCCGTGGCGTGCGCCAGCGCGATATCAATGCGCTGATCGCGCTAAAATCAGCGCGGCCGGCTGGCGCTGAAGAAAACGAATGCGTGCGACCATCATGATGGCGGAGGCGGTTAAGCCGATGATGAACCCGCACCAGAATCCCGCCGGCCCCATGCGGGGAACGAGATAATCGGTCAACGCCAGCAGGTAGCCGCCGGGAAGCCCCAGTACCCAGTAGGAGACGAAGGTGATATAGAAGATCGAGCGGGTATCTTTATAACCGCGCAGCACGCCGCTGCCGATAACCTGTATGGCATCCGATATTTGATAGACGGCGGCCAGCAACATGAGTTGCGACGCCATTGCCACAACCACGGGCTCCTGATTGTACAGCCGGGCGATCGGTTCGCGCAGCAGGCCGGTGAACATCGCGGTGCAAAATGCCAGCGCCACGCCGCACATAATGCCGGTATAGGAGGCGATTCGCGCATTCTCGACCGACCCTTCGCCCAGACGATGGCCGACACGGATGGTGGTCGCGATACCAATAGAAAGCGGCAGCACGAACATCAGCGAGCTGAAGTTGAGCGCAATCTGGTGACCGGCGACATCAACCACGCCAAGCGGCAACACCAGTAGCGCCACCACGGCAAATAGCGTCACTTCAAACAGCAGCGCCAAAGCGATGGGCAAACCCAGGGTGAATAGCCGTTTCAGCACCGGCCAGTCGGGTTTGAATCCGGGCTGCTGTAGCTTGATGTCGCGCAGCCAGACGGCTCTTTTGCTATAGGCCGCCATCAGCAGAAACATGATCCAGTAAACGGAAGCGGTAGCGACGCCACAGCCGACCCCACCCAGCTCCGGCATACCGAATTTACCGTGAATCAGGATATAGTTGATCGGTATGTTGATTACTAAGCCGATGAAACCAATGATCATGCCGGGCAGGGTTTTTGACAGCCCTTCGTTTTGACCGCGTAAAACCTGATAAAAAAGATAGCCTGGCACGCCCCAAAGGAGCGCTTGCAGATAGCCGACGGCTTTTTCCACCAGCTCTGGCGAGTCGTCATTCATCAGTCGGATAATCCGCTCCCCTTGATGGAGGGCCAGCATGGTCAGCACGGAAACGATCAATGCCAGAAAGAAAGATTGTCGAATTTGATGTGCGATACGGTCTCGGCGGCCTGATCCATTTAACTGCGCCACAACCGGAATAAGCGCAATCAACAGACCATGCCCGAAAAGAATGGCCGGTAGCCAGATTGACGTGCCGACGGCGACGGCCGCCATATCCGTTGCGCTGTATGCGCCTGCCATGATGGTATCAACCACCCCCATGGAGGTCTGGGACACTTGCGCGATGATGACAGGGATCGCGAGCGCTGATAATTTACGCGCTTCTGACAGATACTTCTGCACAAACACCTACCTTGAATTGACGAACTTAGCGGGATGATTAAACGTGGATAAAAAACGCGCTGCTATCACGAATAGCAATAAGCGCCTCATTGTAACGGCTTGCCGGAAGTAAATCAGCTTGCGGGAAAATAAATTAATCAAAGGTTCAAGAATGGTTTAAATGCGAACCGGCGACGGCAATCAGGTTTGGTTTTCCTCTTAATATGGGGCAAACTGCATCATAGCCATTTATACCCGCCGTTTTTCAGGTTGCCGGTGTATTGACTGCTCTCGCTCACCCGCGGCGTTTATTTGCGTAAGCGTCTCGGCATTCGTTCGATGGCCGTCTGCCCGCACCTTGAATCTATTGGGTGAATATTAATCAGCAATGAGTTGTTACCCGTATCGCTTAGCACTCATTTCATCTACAGCATTCTTTGAGAGGCAAGCCGTATGTTTACCGGTATTGTTCATGGCACCGCGCCGGTGGTGTCTATTGATGAAAAAGTCAATTTTCGCACACACGTTCTTCAATTGCCGCCTGAGTTATTGCCGGGCTTGGTGCCTGGCGCTTCGGTGGCCAACAATGGTTGTTGTCTGACGGTAACGTCGGTCAATGGCGATCGCGTTAGTTTTGACCTGATGAAGGAAACGCTGCGGTTGACCAACCTGGGCGATATTACCGAAGGCGACAGCGTTAACCTTGAGCGGGCGGCCAAGTTTGGCGACGAGATCGGCGGACACGTTATGTCGGGTCATATCATCTGCACGGCGGAAGTGGTGAAGATCCTGGTGTCGGAGAACAACCATCAGATCTGGTTCCGCCTGGCGGACGAGTCGCTGATGAAGTATGTGTTGCATAAAGGTTTTATCGGCATTGACGGCATCAGTCTGACAGTCGGTGACGTCACCCGCAGCCGTTTCTGCGTTCATCTGATCCCCGAAACGCTAAATCGCACCACGCTGGGACAAAAGAAACTGGGGCAGCGGGTGAATATCGAAATCGACCCGCAAACTCAGGCCGTGGTGGATACGGTAGAACGGGTATTGGCCGACCGAGGAGTTAGCGAGCCGTCCAGCGAAGAATAAGCGCTCAACAAAAAACCGCTCGGCGTATTGCGCGGGCGGTTCGAGGGCCAAACGATTAACGCGGAACGCGTATCCCGCCTTCAACGCCTTCCTTACTGAAAAGTACCTGCCAGAGCTGAATATCCCGCGCGCGGAACGCGCCGGCGCAGGCATTCAGGTAGTAGCTGAACATCCGGCGGAAACGCGCGGAGTAACGGTCGGCAAGCGCGGGCCAATGCTGCTGGAAACGCTCGAACCAGGCCATCAGCGTGCGATCATAATCGGCGCCGAAATTGTGCCAGTCTTCCATCACCATATAGGGTTCGCTGGCGCGCGCGATATGCTGGACGGAGGGAATGCAACCGTTGGGGAATATGTATTTATCAATCCAGGGATCGACTTTAGAGTCGGTTTTTTGCGCGCCGATGGTGTGCAGTAAAAATAATCCGTCGGACTTAAGGTTCTTATTAACGACCTGAAAATAGGTCTTGTAATTCTTGGGACCCACGTGTTCAAACATGCCGACGGACACCACCCGATCGAATTGCAAATCCAAATCGCGATAGTCCTGTAATAAAATCTCGACGTCCAGACCCTGACAGCGTTGCTGGGCCAGTTTCTGCTGTTCTTTGGAAATGGTGACGCCGATGACGGACACGCCATAACGACGTGCGGCGAATTCGGATAGTCCGCCCCAACCGCAGCCAATGTCCAATAGCTTCATTCCTGGTTGCAACTGGAGTTTTTCGCAGATCATTTGCAGCTTGTCTTCCTGCGCCTGCTCCAGAGTGGTCGCCTGTTTCCAGTAGCCGCAGGAGTATTGCATGTAAGGATCCAGCATCAGCGAAAACAGGTCGTTGCCCAAATCGTAGTGCTCTTTGCCGACAATCCAGGCGCGTCTTTTGGATTGCAGATTGATCAGTCTTGCGGCGGCAACGCGCAAAATGTCTTTCATATGATGGGGGACTTTTTTATCCAGACCGGCGCGTAATATGCGGTGAAAGAACATATCCAGCCGTTCGCATTCCCACCATCCGTCCATGTAGCTTTCACCCAATCCTAATGAGCCTTCACGCAACACGCGTTTGAAAAAATCGGGATTTTTAATCTTTATATCAAAAGGGCGGGAGCCGTTGATTTTGATATCGGCCATGTCCAGCATTTCACGCACAATTTGAAACCAGGAGTTGCCATGGCTCTCCAGTCCTTCTACATCCTCTATACACGATGAACTCATAATTTCTCCCTACCTTGCCGCTCACGGTGAAAACTGCAAGGAAAGCATAGACAATTTTTTACCCATTATCGGCATCGGTGGGTATCACCCATCGTCTACCCTCTGAATAACAAGAGGAAAATGAAGAGAAAAAGCCGGTACGCAAATACGTAGAGGCACTCATCCTTAAAATAAACGCGCACATCCAATATGCGCTCACACTATATAAGGATAGTGAATAAAGAGATTAATATGGTTGTTGTCGTCGAATTGCTGATCAGTTTAGGACTGCTTCAGCCAGGGTACAAGCATAAATTGGCTGAAGCAGCGTAGCGGCTAGAGGGTATAGCGGCAGATAAATGCGTGGGTGCTCAGGAATAACGCCGGTAATCGCGGAATGGGCCATCGGCGACGGAACGACGTTCTATCAGCGAAGGATGAACCTCAATAACCTGGGCGTCTTCGCGCTTACTGGTAATTCGGTCCAAAAGCATCGATAAGGCCGATTGTCCCAACCGTTCTTTCGGCTGGTGGATGGTGGTCAGCGCCGGGGTGAAAAAACGGGCATGACGAACATTGTCGTAGCCAATGACCGAGATATCCTGGGGAACGTGTAGCCCCAGTTCGTCCGCCGCGCAGATAGCGCCCATGGCCATAATATCCCCGCCGCAGAAAACCGCCGTGGGACGATGTTTCTGCGCCAGAATCTGGTGCATCGCCTTATAGCCGGATTCGGGTTCAAAGTCGCCCCGTACGATCCATTCATCGTGAATCTGAATATCGGCGTCGTGCAGCGCTTTTAAAAAGCCAAGATAGCGTCCGCTGCCGGTATTGCGCTCAAGAATGCCATGAATGGCGCCGATTTCCCGGTGACCGCGTTCGATAAGATAACGGCCCGCCATATAACCGCCTTCAAACGCGTTATCAATAATGGTGTCGGTAAAATCGCTGTGAGCCTGTCCCCAATCCATCACCACCATCGGAATACTGCGATAGTCTTCCAGCATGGCAAGGAGTTCGGGCGGATATTCCGCGCACATCACCAGCAATCCGTCGACGCGCTTTTGCGCCAGCATGGAAAGGTAGGCGCGCTGTTTATCGATGTCGTTATGCGAATTACACAAAATCATCGTATAGCCTTTGGCGTAGCAACCGTTTTCAACGGCTTCAATGATTTCCGCAAAGTAGGGCGCTTCGCTGGAGGTCGCCAACAGACCGATAGTCCTTGTATTATTCACTTTAAGACTGCGGGCCACGGCGCTGGGCGAATAGTGTAATTCTTTGATGGCGGCCCTGACGGCGGCTTTGGTTTCTTCGGCGACGAAACGTGTTTTATTTATCACATGCGATACGGTTGTGGTCGAAACGCCTGCGCGCTTTGCCACATCTTTGATCGTTGCCATGTAAAAGTGACTCCTAACCGACTCATTACAGTCGTATATATATTGTTAATCGTTTGCCTGCGTTTAACGTTCTCTTTCCAGATAAAAAAACAGAATTTTAGAAGGAGAATGCCGAATGTTATACCTGAAGGGGCAAGGCGGACTTTCTCGACCAATACGCGGCGTGTCGTCAAACAGCGAATTTTGTCCGATTTGACAGAAAAGTGAAAGCAGTAATTTATATTATTAGTGATACGCCGCCCTCAGTTTTTTCGGGCAAACCCGGCAACAGCGGCTATTGTTATACAAGATGCCGCTTTAGCCCGATGTTGAATGCAAGGCGCTAAAGAGGGTCAATATTTTCTTCTGATAATTCTTATACGCAAAGGAGATACCGATGGATGCCGACCTGAAGATTTCGCTGCTGGCCACCGTTGGGGCGCTGTTGCTGGTTGTCGTATTCAGTTTTGCCGCCGTATTGAATTAATTGAAACCAAGCGTTCGTTTTCGCCATCCGATCGGGCGCGTTTTCAACGGAAAACGCGCCCGATTTCCTTCTGATCGTTTCGTCGTTGCGGCTTAGCGAATGGTTTGCGGGGTGACGACGCGACGCGCGCCGACATAATGATCCTGCCAGTAATCTTCGCTCAGTTTGCTGATGCGAATATCTGAACCGGTACGCGGCGACTGAATGAATTTCCCGTTACCCACATACACGCCGACATGGTCGGCCGCGCCGCGGTTATTGATACGGAAGAAAACCAAATCGCCGCTTTCCAGTTCGCTTTTCTTGATCGGGGCCGCGTCGCGCAAATGATACATCTCATTGGCGGTGCGGGGGATGGGGATTTTTACCACGTCCTTGTAGGCATAATAAACCAATCCGCTACAGTCGAATCCGGTAAAGGGCGATGCGCCGCCCCAATGATAGGGTTTACCCACTTGATCCATCAGCTTATTCATCGCGGTCAATTTGGCATGCTGGTAACGTTTCTTGTGCGCTTCGCTCAGCGTTAACGCTTTTTCCGTTCCGTCGCCATTTACACCAACTTTTACCTTGGCGCGCGAGGAGGCATAGCGGGCTTCATTTGCCAAATGCAATTTTTTGAGATTTTTCCTGACTAACGCCGGCGTGTCGCTTTTCGTGCGCGATGGGGTCGGCGCCTGTTTGTGCCTGGCGAGGTGGATGACTTTAACTTTTTTCGTGGCGGCGTTTGTTTTGCCGCTATCCGTTTTGGTTTTTTTTACTTTTGCCGCGCCGGACGCTTTCTGGTTATTTTTCTTCGCCTGCGGATTTTTTTTGTGATCGTCCTCAATGTTTACGTTGGCCTTTCGTGACGGTAAATTCGGCGTATGCGGCGCCGCCTGGGCGATATTCAGGAATAGGTTACTGAAAAACAGGATAAAAAGGGTAATAAACAAGCGCATGATAGCCGTGGTCGTTCATCGTTATTAACTCACTGAGTGCGCACAGTATTCCCGAAAACCACATGATAAAAAAGTGGGCGCGGCCTCTTTATTCGAACAGAATAGTGAAAAAAAGTTAATGGGGGTTTTTGTCCTGCTCGATTTGTCATCGATTTCTACTGTGAGTTTCATCATTTGTCGGTTGTGATAGGGTAAAGGCATACCCACACAAAAAATGGCGTTTTTTTGTGGTCGCCGCCATCGGTACAATATCATTGAGTGGATGGCGCTGTAGTGGCTCATCTGATAGATGCTCGTGGTTAATGAACATGACGTTAGCCATCCTAAAGGTTTAAGGAAGCAAGAGAATGACGACAACGACAATTGAAAAAATTCAGCGCCAGATCGCTGAAAACCCGATCCTGCTGTATATGAAAGGTTCACCTAAATTGCCTAGCTGCGGATTTTCCGCTCAGGCGGTACAGGCGTTGTCTGCTTGTGGCGAACGTTTTGCCTATGTCGATATCCTACAGAATCCGGATATCCGCGCCGAACTGCCGAAATATGCCAACTGGCCGACATTCCCCCAACTGTGGGTCGACGGCGAATTGGTCGGCGGCTGTGATATCGTTATTGAAATGTATCAGCGTGGCGAATTGCAGCAGTTGATCAAAGAAACGGCGGATAAATACAAATCCCAGCAGGAAGGGCAGGAATAATCCGACGCGTAGCGGATAACCGTTTTCTGCAAGAGAAATAAAGAGGGTGGCGAAAGTCACCCTTTTTTTGCGCGTTCGGCTTAGTCTGCGGTGGACGTTTTCTCTAATTGATTTTCATTAAAAACGATAGGCCAGCCGCCCATGCGTTTCCAACGGTTGACCAGCTCACAAAAAAGCAGCGCCGTCTGGTTGGTATCGTAAAGCGCGGAGTGCGCCTGACTGGAGTCAAAATCGATGCCCGCGGTGATACAGGCTTTGGCCAGCACGGTTTGGCCCAATACCAGACCACTCAGCGCGGCGGTATCGAAAGTAGCGAAAGGATGGAAAGGATTGCGCTTCAGGCTGCAACGTTCGGCTGCGGCCATCATAAAGCTGTGATCAAACGTCGCGTTATGCGCCACGATGATGGCGCGGTTACATCCCTGATCTTTTAAGCCCTTGCGCACCACTTTGAAAATTTCATGCAGCGCTTCGTATTCGCTGACCGCGCCGCGCAGCGGATTGCTGGGGTCAATACCGTTAAACGCCAGCGCGGCGGGCTCCAATATGGCGCCTTCGAACGGCTCAATATGAAAATGTAGAGTTTCATCTGGCTGTAACCAACCATCAGCGTCCATTTTTAATGTTATTGCCGCAACTTCCAGTAAGGCATCGGTTTTAGCATTAAACCCGGCGGTCTCGACATCTATCACCACCGGATAAAACCCACGGAAACGACCACTCAGGGCGTTCAGGTCATTTTTATCAGCCATTAGTCTCTTAATCTTTAGCAAAATGCAGCGCGTATTATGGCAAATTTTGGCGGGAGATGCAGTAAGCGGAGAAAAGCCGCCGCTTCCCGCATCCGCGGTGAGAGGCGCCGCGGTGGAATCTCTCACCGTTTTTCTCCTGATCTTTGCGCTAACGGCATCAATCAGGCCGCCCGAAGCACATTAATGACCAAGCCCCTGACCGGACTGTGATTTTTCAATCAGTTCGATTTTATAACCATCCGGATCCTCAACGAATGCAATGATGGTGGTGCCGCCTTTTACCGGCCCTGCCTCGCGGGTCACGTTGCCGCCCGCCTGGCGAATGCTCTCGCAGGTTGCGGCGACATCCTCCACGGCCAGCGCGATATGGCCATAGGCGTTGCCTAAATCGTAACTCTCCACTCCCCAGTTATAAGTTAATTCTATGACGGCGCCTTCGCTTTCTTCGGTATAACCGACGAAAGCCAGCGTATATTTATATTCGGTATTTTCGCTGGTACGCAGCAGACGCATACCCAATACGTTGGTATAAAAATCGATAGAGCGTTGTAAATTACCAACACGCAGCATGGTGTGAAGTAAGCGCATAATTTCAATTTCCTCATTGGCTACTGTGGTTGACTGCAAACCGGGTGAAAAAATCTGTCAGAATGTAATTATAACGTTGCGCTTATAGCGAGTCCAAGTTATTGGCCGCGCGGTCACGCCAGTAGGTTTTGATGCCGAATGGGTGTAAACATGAGCGAATTTGACCCCAGTGGATTAAAAATAGACAAATCTATAAGGAGACATTAGCGGATAGCGCAGGAGAATCATCTGAAATTACAAAGATTAGCTGATATTTTTGTCGTTCGCTTTAGCAAAGGCTTGCCAGCGGGGAAGAACAAGGCTTCAATAAACAGAGCTAGACGGAGGTACAGTGCCTGAGCAACTTGAACTCTTTGCTGTTCCTAACCCATGTCGTGGCGTTTGTCAGGCTGACGATCGCGGCTTTTGCCGTGGTTGTTTTCGCAGCCGAAACGAGCGCTTTACCTGGGGGCAAATGAGCGATGCGCAGAAACAGGATGTCCTGCGCTTGTGCAGGCAAAGAATGAGGCGTCAGCAGCGTATGGAGAAGACAACGCAGCCGGTAGAACCTCAACAGCCGACTTTATTTTAACGTTGGCTGAATAAAATAAGTATTAAGATCATTTTTAAAAGAATTTAATTTGGTAGAATCCTTTTTTTCAAAATAATAAAAGACACTTTTCTATTTTTTATAAATCAGAATTGATTGCAATCCAGGGATATAACTTAGCATGCTAATTATAAGGAGAGTTTATGGAATTGCCATTAGGATCTGATTTAGCTCGTCTAGTGCGCGTGTGGCGTGCCTTGATTGATCATCGGTTAAAACCACTGGAATTGACGCAGACGCATTGGGTGACTCTACACTACATCTATCATCTCCCGCCGGGACAATCACAGATTCAGCTGGCTAAAGCTATAGGGATCGAGCAGCCGTCATTAGTCCGAACATTGGATCAACTGGAAGATAAGGGATTGATTACCAGGCACATATGCTCACACGACAGGCGCGCAAAGCGCATCGTGCTTACCGATGCGGCAGAGCCGATAATGAAAGCGGTCAATGGCGTAATTAACCATACGCGCAACGAAATTCTATTCGGCATTACGCCAGAGCAGGTCGATGAATTAGCTTTGCTGATCTCACGCCTGGAGCACAATATACTGGCATTACATGAGAGCCAGACGACAGAGAGTCAACCTTGACGGCGACCTGGGTCGCGTTGAGGCAAAATAATAAATCCCAGTATTATTATTCAGTTGATGGCTGATGGCTATTGGGGAAGAGGTCTGATTATTGATAGTAATCACCACCGCGCGGGTGGTGATTATTATTACGTATCAGCGTGGGGAGACCGTAATGCTGCGGCCGTTGTTCGCCATCGCCACACGTTGGCCGGCGCTGAATTTCGTGTCGCCTTGTTTTTGCACGACCATGATGGTGGTGCCGTCATCCCGGCGAATTTCCAGCTCAACACCCTGAGTCCGATTTAGCGCGCCCGTCGCGCTTTGACCCGCGACGCCGCCCGCAACGGCGCCCGCCGCCGTCGCCAGTCCGCGACCGCTGCCCCCGCCGATGGTATTACCCAGGAATCCCCCCAGAACCGCGCCGCCCAGCGCGCCAATCACGTTGGAATCCTCACCCGCCTGAATCTGTACCGGACGCGTTGAAACAATCGTACCGTAGGTAACGGTCTGGACCTGTTTGGCTTCGGAGGCACTGTAAACATCTCCTGAAAGCGTACTGGTATTGGCGCAGCCAGCCAGTGTGACACCCGCTAGCGTAACCACAAGCAAACGCTTCATCATAATTAACACTCCTGTAATGGCGATATGTCGGGTTGGTTCACCCTCGGCCGACGAATATATACCTATAAAGTATGGTCTGGCTTGACGTTCCATTCCACTCTTTTTACTCTTTTTTGCAGAATATAATAGTGTTCTTACATAGACCATAAACAGAGAAGCGGATTTGTTTAAATCGCAACCACGGGTCATATTTTAACAAAATGACAACCGCGATAACAAAACACAAAAAATATAATATTTCAGTGCCTTAAAATGCTATTTTGATTTTGGTCGGCTTTTCAGGTGACCGTATTATTTATCCCTCAGCGGAAAAGGTCGTGAGATGAGATCAGGCAGATACATTGGCGTAATGTCAGGCACCAGCCTCGACGGTATTGATGTGGTGATGGCGGCGATTGATGATCATACGGTTGCGCAGCAGGCCAGCTACAGTCACCCGATACCGCAAGCAATCAAACAGGCCGTACTGGGCATGTGCCAGGGACAGAAGGTCACGCTGTCCGCATTCGGGCGTTTAGATACGCAATTGGGCATACTGTTCGCGCAAGCGGTTCTGGCGTTGCTGAAAGAAACGGGACTGAGCGCGCGCGATATCACGGCGATCGGCTGCCACGGGCAGACCGTCTGGCATGAGCCGAATGGCGAGGCGCCTTGTACGCTACAGATTGGCGATAACAATCGTGTTGCGGCGATGACCGGGATTACCACCGTGGGGGATTTTCGCCGCCGCGATCTGGCTTATGGCGGGCAGGGCGCGCCTTTGGTGCCGGCATTTCACCATGCGTTATTGCTGCATCCGGTTGAGCGGCGCATCGTGCTTAACATCGGCGGCATCGCCAATTTGTCGCTGTTGGTGCCGGGCGTCGTGCCGCGCGGCTATGATACCGGACCAGGCAACATGTTATCTGACGCCTGGATTTGGCGTCATTGCGCCCAACCCTATGATCGGGATGCCCAATGGGCGCTATCCGGGCAGGTGAATCCGCCGCTGTTGCGCCGTATGCTGGCCGATCCCTATTTCTCGCAGCGCGCGCCGAAAAGCACCGGGCGTGAATATTTTAACCTGGCTTGGTTGGAGAACATGCTGGCCGGCCTGCCTTCGATAGCGCCGCAGGATGTGCAGGCGACGCTGGTTGAGCTGACGGCGCGCAGCATCGCCGATCAGGTGCTGTTAATCGGCGGCTGCGAACGTTTGCTGGTATGCGGCGGCGGCGCGCGCAACCCGCTGATCATGTCGCGACTTTCGGCATTGCTGCCGGGTATTGAGGTCAGCACGACGGATGAGTTCGGCGTCAGCGGCGATGACATGGAAGCATTGGCTTTCGCCTGGTTGGCGGCGCGTACGCTGTCCGGTTTACCGGGGAATTTGCCGTCGGTAACGGGGGCGAGCCAGGAGACCGTGCTGGGCGCTATCTATCCGGTAATAACGGACTAATCGGATTTTACTTACATTTGATTAATCAACCCGTTGTTAAACTGATGTCAGGGAAGGGTATGACGCGAGTCAGGCGAAGCGGATTTCGCGGATATCGGAACAACGGGAGAAAAATAATGAAACCACTGCTGGCAGGGGCGGCGCTGTTATTAAGCGGCTGCGGTTATTTCAGTCATCAACAGCCGGTTAAAATCTTGTCTTACCAGTGCGGCACGATGCCGCTTACGGTAACGATGCAACAGGACGGCAAATCGTCCTCTCAGGTCAGTTTTCTTCTTGATGGCGATCGCCATGTTTTGCCGCAGACGGTTTCCGCTTCAGGGGCGAAATACAGCGATGGCGTCTATACCTTCTGGAGCAAAGGCGACCGAGCTTTTATTCAGCGCGGGGAGCGGGTGATTGTGGATGACTGCGTTTTGCAGTAATGGCGCTCACAACAGACTGCGGATAGGCATGCCTTGTAATAATGTCGAAAGATTCCCCGGAGATTGGCGCACCTAGCTGACCTGCTTTGTGAGGTCGAATGATTTATCTGCCAACGTGATAGTCTTCGGACGATGAGCAACGATGATTCGCGTGATACCCAAACTCGAAATCGCTTCGTTGATGAGGCTTTCGTTGTCTTCGTCGAGGTGGCTTGTCGATTCGTCCAGGAAGAGAATCGTTGGCTTACGATAAAGCGCGCGGGCAAGATAGAGACGCTGTTTTTGCCCTCCCGAAAGTAGACTCCCCATGTCGCCAACGAAGGAGGAATAGCCCATGGGCATCGCGGCGATTTCGGTATGAATGTGAGCTATGCGAGCACACTCTTCAATCCAAGCCTGATCGGCGACGGGGTCGAAGCATGCAATATTCTCAGCGATGGTGCCGGAGAACATCCGATCATCCTGCAACACGCAACCAGTGAGCGCTCGATAGTTCGAAAGCCCAATGCTTTTAATGCTTTCTCCTCCATATTGAACCTCACCACTGGAAGGCGAAATCAAACCGGCAAGAATTTTCAGTAGTGTTGTTTTACCGCATCCAGATGGTCCCACGATGGCAATACTTGCGCCGGGTTCAACGGTTAAATTTATGCCTTTTAAAATCTCTGCTTCACCCGTTCCATATCGAAAATGAATGTCCTTCACCTCAAGGGTAGCATTAGTTCGAAGTTTGGGACGAGGTCGCAGTGCGTTTGGACCACTGTCTTCTTCAACGTTTGTAAGCGCTATATCTGCGAGACGTTGCGCATGCAGGCCAAGCATTCTCAAACGAAATGCCATATCTGTGAGTTTGTTCGAGCGGCTGAAAAACTGTTCTTGATAAAATGAGTACGCCATGAACATACCCACAGTCATTTGACCATGAATGATTGCGCGAGCTCCTAGCCACAGCATAATAATTCTTCCAAAGCCAAAGAGAAAAATCTCGATAAAATCGAACAGGATATCGATCCGCCTGATTTTTAGACCGCTATTTGTCGCATCGGCAAGTCTCTGGAACCACGACGTCAACCGATTAGTCTCGAGACCTAATGCTTTTAGACTGGCAGCACCACGAATCGTCTCCATAAAATGGGAGCTTTCGCGGGACTGATGGACTAACCTTTCTTCAGAGGATTCGCGGTATGGTCTGTAAAATAAAATTCTTATAAGAATATAAATTGAGATAACTACAAGAGCTAAAACAGTCAGATCAGAATTATATAAGAACATCATTCCAAGGAGACCGGCGAGCATACCTCCATCAATTATCGCCTCAATTAGGTCAGTCGTAAGAGTACGTTGAACGGGGTCTAGACTACGGAAGCGGGATAAGATATCGCCTACATGGCGGCTTTCAAAAAATGCCAACGGAAGGCGAATCAAATGAGAAAACAGTCTGACTTCCCATTGCAGGCTGAGGCGAGTACTCAAGACCATCATCATCCATGAGCGGCCAAAGGTAATCAAAACCTGCAAGATAAGAACGATAAAAAGGCCCATACCTATTGTCGTAACGAGTTCAATGTCGTTACTGACAACGGCCTGATCAATGATTATTTGAAGCCCAATTGGCCCCAATAACGCGAGAACCTCTAGGCAGGCGGCGAGAAGAAGGGTTGTGCCCAATGCACGTTTGAGACCACTAACTTTGTCAAACAGGGACGACAGTTTGAATTGCTTCAGCTCAGTCTGCTTTTGAAAAGTTGGTGTGGGGAAGGCTTCTAAAGCGATCCCAGTGAAATGTTTATTAAGTTCTGAATGTGAAACTGTCCGTTTGCCACTCGCGGGATCGTGGATGAGCACGCCGTGGGCGCTGATTCGCTCCAATACAACATAGTGATTGAAGTCCCAGTGTAAGATAGCCGGCAAACGCAGTTCCGGAAGTTCTTCAAGCTCGATGCGCAAAGCGCGGGTTGCCAAAGATAGCTTTCCAGAGAGGCTCGCTAAATCTTGGAGTGTCATCCCTTTTAAAGACGTAGTGAAGTGACGCCTTAGCGCACTTAGGTCTATTCTAAACCCGTGAAATCCGGCCACCATGGCCAGACACGCTAGACCGCACTCTGCTGCCTCCGTCTGCAACACAATTGGGAGTCGTCTAGTGAAGCCAAACTGGATTTGATTAAGTTCCATACGCATCCTCTCTAAAGGCCGCGAAATCCGAGGATCGGCTCAAAAAGCCATTCATATATCCGCCGTGTTTCAAGAAGGATATCGGCTTCTACCGCCATACCGGCCCTTAAGGGCTCATTCTGGCCGTAGGCGATGACATGATTGCTATCAGGCTTTACGACTATCCGGTAAAGGGCTGAGCTTTGGTTCTCCATTTGTACCTCTTGGCTCGCTGCGTCAGAGATTTTCTCAGCAATAGGCGCTCTGGAAATAGTCGTTACAGTACCGGGATAGGTACCAAACTTTTGATAAGGATAAGAGGAATATCGTAGCGACACCCGGGCTCCCGTCTTTAGAAAACCGATCTGCGAGCTTTTTGCGAAAAGATAGACTTCTAAATTTGAGGATGTAGGGAGTATGGAAAGAAGAGGAGTGCCAACTGATACATACTGACCAGACCTAAATAATATGGAAGTGATGGTACCTGATGCTGGGGCCGATATATCAACTTCTCTCAAAGACTCACTTGCCGCGATTTCCTTGTCGATCGAAGCAATTTGTCTGCTTATTTCACTTATCTCCGATGCAGTCTTCGAATCAAAAACAACAAGACGGGATGTTGTTTCATCAAGTTTTCGAGTCGTTTGAATTCTCTCCTTTTTTAATTCCTCAAAGTTTTTAAATACATTTTGATAAGTTTCGTATCTATCGAGTAAATCACTTTTATTAATTAAACCTTTATCAGCGTACGATTTATAGTTTTCATAAGCCAAACGCATTTCTCTCAAGTAAGAATCGTACTGGGATATTTGCTGATCGATCCTATCTATTTCTTTGCTAAGGGATGCCGCCTGGCGTTGTAGGGAAGGTTTTTCAATTGATTCTCGTTCAGCTCGTCGCTTCATTTCTTGGGTAAGTTCAGAGCGTTGGCTACGCAGTTGAAGCAGTATGTTTTCCTGCGTGCCGCCTATAGCCGTTCTGTCGTCAGGCGCAATGGAAAGGAGTAGCGATCCACGAGTGACGGTACTGTCTTCGCGGACATTTATTCTGGTGACATATCCCGACCTGGAGGCGTAGACACGCACGATACCGGAGGTTGGTTGAATTAACCCGGCTACTTTAACTCGATTGGTGTATTCCCCAAAAATCAGAAATGATAGCACCAAGACGGTTGCAAGGGTGCTTGCTCCGATGAGAAAGGTGGTTCCAAGCGGCCTAACCATTATACTCTTGCCAAGACATGAACCGCCACGCGCGGAAATGGCCTCATGCCTAAATAGTGAGAGAGTTCCCTCATGGGTGTTTTGGTTCATATATTGAGATGCCTAAAACTGCATTTAAATTACGCCATTTTGAAATCATACATCTTAATATCGGTATAATTACATTATAATCAGAATATAATTTCCTTATTTTGCAATATGGTAGCAGATTATTTATGCCTAATAAGGGCTTTTTACTTTAAAAAGGAGATTCCAATGCGTGAGCTCGATTCGTTTGAAATGGTAAGCGTGGCCGGTGGAATTGGTGCCGGTAGCGACAACGGTAATGGGAGTGGTAACGGTAGCGGTAACGGTGGCGGTAGTTGCAATGGTGGTGCTGGAGGCAATGGCGGCGCTGGCGGCAACGGGGGCAATGGAGGTAACGGCGGCAATTGCGGCGGCGGTAGTAGTAACCGCTAAGCGTTCGTCAAAACCCTGAAAGCAACGGCTCACGGGTCTGTCGGATAGTGAGCCGTTGTGTTCGACTGAGTTAAGAATTGGAGAAAACAAATGCGTGAATTACATTACTCAGAAATGTTGGTTATCGCTGGTGGCTCCCAATGTGATGGTGGTAGAGGCGGAGATGGTGGATTAGGCGGAAACGGTGGACGCGGTGGGAACGGTGGAACGTGCGGAAGCGGTAATGGTGGCGATGGTGGCAACGGAGGGCGGGGCGGCAACGGCGGCGATGGCGGCGATGGCGGCCCCGGAGGAAAAGGTGGAAAGGGAGGTCAAGGGGGAGCAGGTGGTCGAGATGGGCGCGATGGCAGAGATGGCCCTTCAATCTGATTGAGATAAGGTGCGGTTAATTGATCATGCTAAAAAGAACAATTGTAGTGGTCTCGCTTTGCATTCTATCGGTCTTGTTAGACTGCGAAGCCCTAGCTGATGGGGTGCCTCGCTCGCAAAATATCATGGACCATTACCGCTGGATGGAGGCCGATCAAGACCGCACCAATGAGTGGCTTCAGCGCAGGACGATACAAGCAAGAAAGACGATAGATGCCTTTCCCTGGAGGAAAGCTTTCGAAAAGCAGTTGAATGCTATCGTTGGTGCTGAAGGCTCCCTCTCACACATCTATGATGCGGGGGAAAGTCGTTTTTATCTACGATCTACACCTGAGTTCCCTTATCAGCGTCTTTTTGTAAAACGAAAGAGTGGCGGTGAGAAATTGCTTATCGATCCTCCCATTGGGATGGGTATTCATTTTTTTTCACCTTCGCATGATGGTCGCTATGTTGCTTATGGCTTATCCGAAAATGGTTCCGAAATCGCCTCGATAAACATTCTTGATGTTGAAAGCGGCGCTGATTTAAGTGACAGCATTCCAAGAGCGCGTTATCCGAGGATAGTTTGGCGGTCGGATAATCAGTCATTTTTCTACAAACGTCTGCCGTCCGAAAAGCATGATGGCTTGGCCTCTGAACGTTTGGCGGGTGAAAAAGTTTATCTTCACCATATCGGACAGGCCTATAAAGCCGATGTTGTCGTTTTTGATAGTGCCATGATCTTTGGCCGGAATGCGAACCGCTACGACAATGTTGCTGTATATTCATCGTCAGATTCTGATTGGCTTCTTGCATCCATTTCGCCTTCGATCAGCGGTTATAGCAGTTCAATATTTGCGGTACGCGCTGACGCGTTAAATGGCAGAGAAACGCCGTGGGTGAAAATTATCGACAGCGAAGAAAATGTATATAACTTTATATTCTCTGGCAAATGGTTATATCTGGCAAGGTATAACTCGTCGTCTGGTTACCTTGTTACACGGTTCTCTCTTGATGAGCCACACATTTCTGAAGAAAAAATCCTTGAGTGGTCGAATGGTGAGTTGACTGGTTTTACAACCAGTAGCGAAGCGCTTTACGTTACCTATCACGATTCTGGTACGCGGCGGTTTGTTCGTGTCGCTTTCAACGATATTGGTCATGTTCAGGATGTTCCCCTCCCGTTTGGTGGTGAAGTCACGGCTCTGTTTTCGAGTATAGAGAAACGGGAAGTACTTTTTACGCTGCAAAGCTGGACGAATCCGCCGAAAATATTCCGCTATGATCCTGATAATGGTTCCGTCGAGAATACGAACCTGATATCACCGAAGTCATACGATTTTTCTGATTACGAAGTGAAAGAAACGTGGGTAACATCAAAAGATCAGGTACGTGTTCCCCTCACCATCATTCATCGGAGAGGAATGAAATTGGACGGTTCTGCTCCGACCTGGTTGAGCGCCTATGGCGCTTATGGGGTAAGTACGTTTCCCTACTTCGATCCATCATCTCTTATTTGGCTGCGGCATGGTGGCGTCATTGCCATTGCTCACGTTCGAGGGGGTGGTGAATTAGGACCAGCCTGGCATGAGGGAGGACGCGCATCAAATAAAGAAAACTCGATATTTGATTTCATAAAGTGTGCAGAATACCTGGTAAGCAGTAATTACACTAAGCCTGCACGGCTTGTTACAAGTGGTAAAAGTGCTGGCGGGATTATTATTGGGATGGCAATCGTACAGCGCCCCGAGCTATTCGCTGCTGCGGCAATTGATGTTGGCATTCTTAATACTACCCGGCTAGATCAAACTCCGATCGGTCCAATGAACGTTGATGAGTTTGGTTCACCAGCAACGGAGCAAGGAATGCGCGACCTTCGCAAAATCGATGCATACGACAATCTAAAGGACGGTGTGCGCTACCCTGCGGTGATGCTTACGGTTGGGCTGAACGATAACCGCATTTCCCCGTGGCAATCTGCCAAGTTTGCCGCTCGCCTGGACGAGATTGCCAGCAAGGTGAAAGAGTCAAATCCGGTGCTTGTTCTAGCCGAGAATAATGCAGGACACAGTTCGAGCACCTATGCGCAAGCTGATGCGAAATTTTTGGACATTGTAAGCTTTTTCCTTTGGCGAACCACTAACGGTGTTACCAAAATCAAGGAATAGTCTTCACACACCTCTCTCTTTTCGTATTCCATTGCTGCCAGTTAAGCAGAACGCACTCATTTATATTGTCTGGCAAATGCTTTGAACATCGTCATCAATGAATTGCTGACCGGACGTCAAGGCTTCATGCTTACGGAAACTATAGGTGTATTCGATGGTCTTTTGGAGGAGGGCCAAGCGAAGGGAAATCTTATCCGGGTGTCGGTCGAACATCCGCCGATGGTATTCATGAATCCTGTCATACGAGATTTGAAAGACATGGAACTCAAATTCAGACATGATCATCCGGTTGTACTCAAGGAATATATCGGATAATTCAGCCCAACCTAGATCTACGGATGAGGTGGAATTGATGCGATCGCGAATGTTCTTTAGATGGTGTGGTGAAAGATATAGCGGGCTCAAACGATTAATAGCGTTTGTAAAAATCGTACGTTTCATCTGCAATATAGAAGCGCACTCGTACAGGTCACATGATGATATTTTGAAGCCACGCTTTCTCTCCCAAGTGAGTAAGCCTCTTTCTGAGAGGCGTATCAATACCTCACGCACGGGTACCTGGCTCACTTTTAATGAGCAGCACAACTCTCCCAGATTTATATATTGGCCTTCTTGGAAGCGCCCTTCGATTATCCAGGAGCGCAATTTATCGAAAACATCGAGATTTATTTCACGCATATATGTTTCACCGCAGTTAAATGCTTAATTGACCTCATGCGTAGAGTGGCCATCACTACTGTCAATTCCACAGTCTTTAACCGCTAATCATATGATTGAATGCTAAAATCATAATATCGTTTGTATGGCCTGCCTGAAATCCATTTTCAATGGATTTCATCGTTGAATGACCTTCAAAAATCAGCCCCTGTGATTTACCCTCAATTTCATATATACATAATTAGCCATTGTAAAATTCCTTTTAATTGTTCACAAAAAAAAGATGATACAACCATCATCAGGGCTAAACCATAGTTTTTATTATAATAATTAGCATGTTAGGGATTGTATCCCCGTAAGCGTTAACCGAGCGCCGTGTTGACGCTGTTCAGGCAGGTAGAACCACGCTCCACGGCAGCAGTTCCGCCACTTTGTTGGCGGGCCATTCCGGCAGCACGCTGAGGATGTGGCGCAGGTAAGCTTCTGGATCGATTCCGTTGAGCCGGCACGTCCCGAGCAGTCCGTACAGCAGCGCACCCCGCTCGCCGCAGTGGTCACTGCCGAAGAACAGGTAGTTTTTCTTCCCCAGACATACCGCCCGCACAGCCCGCTCCGCCGCGTTGTTGTCCGGTTCAGCCAGTCCGTCACCGCAGTAGTAGCACAGCGCATCCCACTGGTTCAGCACATAGGCGAACGCCTCGCCCAGCCGGGACTTTTTCGACAACCTGCCCGCTTTTCCCTCTATCCACTCATGCAGCGCGTTGAGTAGTGGCCTGCTCCGCGCCTGCCTCACCGCCAGACGTTCCGCTTCCGGCCTGCCGCGTATCTCCGCCTCGATGGCGTACAGCACGCCGTGGAAGCCCCTCAGATGTTCTTGCGGGTGTTTGCCCTGTCTGTCGGGGGAGTAGGCGAACCACACCGCCGGCGGCTCTGATGAACCGGCGTTGCGGTTATCGCGCACATACGACCAGATCCGCCCGGTTTCGTCTTCTTTGTGCCCGGAGCCTGCACCGGTACTGGCGTATCGTCGGTATGCAGTTTGCGAGTGTCCATCACGTAGCGATACAACGCCTCGTCCAGTGGCGCCATCAGCCGGCAGCAGGCATCCACCCAGTTGGACAGCAACGCCCGGCTCAGCTCCACGCCCTGACGGGCGATGATCTCGGTCTGCCGATACAGCGGCGTATGCTCGCCGTATTTGGACGTCAGCACGCGGGCCAGCAGTCCCGGCCCGGCAATGCCTCGGTCGATCGGGCGTGACGGCGCGGGCGCCTCCACGATACAGTCGCACTTCACGCACGTCTTTTTCACCCGGATGGTGCGGATGACTTTCAGCGAGCTGGCGATCAGCTCCAACTGCTCGGCGCTGACCTCGCCCAGAGCGTTCATGTTGCCGCCGCACTCCGGGCAGCAGGGGGCGGTGGGCTCCAGCCGGCGTATTTCACGTGGCAGGTTTTCAGGCAGCGGGCGACGGTGACGGGACTGGCGCAACTGGCGGGGAACTGCCGGGTCGTCTTCCCGGCCACTGTGGCGGTCGTTCTCCTGCTCGGTTTTTTCTTCTGCGCGAGCCAGCGCCGAACGCAGGAACGCCTCAGTCTCTTCGACGAGACCGAGTTTGGCTTCCAGTTCTGCGATACGGGCGAGATAGTCCTGAATCATGGCCCCATTTTATCATGCGGCCATGTGGTTTTTACAGCATTGTCAGTGAGTTAAATCGGGGTATTTTCGGCTGACGCCAGTCCAGCTTGTCGAGCAGCATCGCCAACTGTGAGCGGGTGATGGCGACTTTGCCGTTGCGGACGGCGGGCCAGACGAACCGGCCTTCTTCCAGCCGCTTGGTAAACAAGCGTCCCTTCGCGCCAATGCTGACGCCATCTGAACAGCAGATTGTCGTTAATCTCGTGCTCGCGGGCGACTTGAGCGACCGAGCACTCTGGCAGGTAAGAGAGTTCAACCAGTTTGAGTTTGAACTCAAGGGAGAAGTTTGGGCGTTTGCGTCGTTTGGCTACGGGTGATGATTGCATGAATAGCGTCCACTAAATTTGGTGGACACTATCCTGTCAGATATTTCGGATTCGGAAAGGCGGCACTGGCTTGACGCTTACTTTAATCCGGACGAGAAATAGAGAATGGAGAGTGTCCATTAAGTATTTTAAGCTGTTCCAATAACGCCATTGCCTGTGGAGGCAACCGTATCTGGTGCATACGGCGCTGAGTTAACGCTTAATTTTAGCGAGATCGCCGTGGAATGGGGAGGCAGCCGGATGTTTTCTCTGCGATTTTTAACCCATTGACGCTGGTCTGACAATAAGTTGCTCATGTCGTTGCTGATTGAGATTTTCCAGGGAGGGGAGCAGAATAATATCATTCTCTTTCTTTTCGGACTCGTTATCGCCACCGCAGGACATCATGACACTATGACACAGGAAAGCACCCCTTCAAATATGACCCCTCCCTTGCAGGAAACCGATATCGCCGATCTGCGCCGCGAGTACACCCGTGGAGGACTGCGCCGCAGCGACCTGACGGATAATCCGCTGGATTTGTTTGAGCGCTGGCTTAAACAGGCTTGCGAAGCGAAACTGGCGGATCCGACGGCCATGTCGGTCGCGACCGTGGATGAACAGGGCCAGCCGTATCAGCGTATTGTGCTGTTAAAACATTATGATGAAAAAGGCATGGTGTTTTACACCAATATGGGCAGTCGTAAGGCGCGGCATCTGATGCATAATCCGAAAATCAGCCTGCTGTTTCCCTGGCATATGCTGGATCGGCAGGTGATGGTGTCGGGGCGAGCCGAAAAGCTGCCCGCGTTGGATGTGCTGAAGTATTTTCATAGCCGGCCGAAAGACAGCCAGATCGGCGCCTGGGTTTCCAAACAGTCGAGTCGTATTTCGACCCGGGGCATTCTGGAAAGCAAATTTCTCGAGCTAAAACAGAAATTCCAAAGCGGCGAGGTGCCGCTGCCGAGTTTCTGGGGCGGTTTTCGCGTCGCCATCGACTCCATGGAATTCTGGCAGGGCGGGGAACACCGCCTGCATGACCGGTTTTTCTACCAACGACAGGGCGACGGCTGGCAAGTTGATCGTTTAGCGCCCTAATCTTGAATTATCCTCGTTAAACTCTGGCGCTCCCGCGGTGAGCGCTTTATCCTATGTCATTTCGCGCCATCTGCGTTGCGGACAACCATGCTGCAATCGCCAAGATGACGGGTACAAAACAATTTTAAGTGCAACTGCAAGTTAGCTTGCCTTGCATATAACACGATATTTTGCATACAAATGGAGTTATCGATGGCGAGTAGTAACCTGGTTAAACAATTGCAAGAGCGGGGCTTGATCGCCCAGGTGACGGATGAGGAAGCGTTAGCGGAGCGACTGGCGCAAGGGCCAATTGCTTTGTATTGCGGTTTCGATCCCACCGCTGACAGCTTGCATTTGGGGCATCTGGTTCCGCTGCTTTGCCTGAAACGTTTCCAGCTTGAGGGGCATAAGCCTGTGGCGTTGGTCGGGGGTGCCACCGGTCTGATTGGCGATCCCAGCTTCAAGGCGACGGAACGTAAACTGAACACCACCGACACCGTCAAGGAATGGGTTGAGAAGATCCGTCGTCAGGTTTCGCCCTTCCTCGATTTTAACTGTGGTGAAAACAGCGCCGTCGCCGCCAACAACTATGATTGGTTCGGTGAAATGAATGTGCTGACTTTCCTGCGTGACATCGGCAAGCACTTCTCTGTTAACCAGATGATTAATAAGGAAGCGGTTAAGCAGCGTCTGAACCGTGACGATGTCGGCATCTCCTTCACCGAATTTTCATACAACCTGTTGCAGGGCTATGATTTCACCTGCCTGAACAAACAGCATAATGTCGAACTGCAAATCGGCGGTTCCGATCAGTGGGGCAACATTACCTCGGGTATTGATTTAACCCGCAGAATGAACCAGAAGCAGGTTTACGGTATGACCGTGCCGCTGATCACCAAGTCCGACGGCACTAAATTCGGTAAAACCGAAGGCGGGGCAATCTGGCTGGATGCCAGTAAAACCAGTCCTTACAAGTTCTATCAGTTCTGGATTAATACCGCGGATGCCGACGTTTACCGCTTCCTGAAATTCTTCACGTTCCTGAGTCTGGACGAGATTGACGCGCTGGAAGACGAGGATAAAAACAGCGGCAAGGCGCCGCGCGCCCAATATGTGCTGGCTGAGGAAGTGACCCGTATGGTTCACGGCGAAGCGGGATTGGCCGCGGCTCGCCGCATTACGCAGAGCCTGTTCTCCGGTTCATTGCAGGCTATGACCGAGGATGATTTCGCCCAATTGGCGCAGGATGGCGTGCCGATGGTGGAGCTGGAGCGAAACGCGGACTTGCAGCAGGCGCTGGTCAGCGCGGAGCTGGTGCCGTCACGGGGCCAGGCCCGCACCATGATTTCCTCCAACGCGGTGACGGTCAACGGTGAAAAACAGGCCAACGCGGAATATACCTTTAGCGACGGCGATCGCCTGTTCGGGCGTTACACCCTGCTGCGTCGGGGTAAAAAGCACTACTGCCTGATTTGCTGGAAAGCCTAAGTTCAGATATGCAGGGCGCGCCAGCGCCCTGTTTCGTTTAGCGGTTATTGACGCGCAACTGCGCCGGCAAGGATTTGAGTCATATCTAATGAAAAATATACTATCCATTCAGTCACATGTTGTTTTTGGACACGCGGGGAATAGCGCGGCGGAGTTTCCCATGCGGCGGATGGGCGCAAACGTTTGGCCGCTGAATACGGTTCAGTTTTCCAACCATACGCAGTACGGTCACTGGACGGGATGCGTCATGCCGGCCGCGCATTTGACCGAGATTGTGCAGGGGATTGCGGATATCGGTAAATTGAACAGCTGCGATGCGGTGCTGAGCGGTTATATCGGCTCGCCTGAACAGGGCGAACATATTTTGGGCATCGTTCGTCAGGTTAAAGCGGCGAACCCGCAGGCGCTGTATTTCTGCGATCCGGTTATGGGATCGCCGGAGAAAGGCTGTATCGTCGCGCCGGGGGTTTCGGACTTTCATTGCCGTCAGTCCTTGCTGGCGGCGGATGTGATTGCGCCGAATTTACCCGAATTAGAGCAGCTCAGCGGCCATGCGGTACATAATGTACAGGAAGCCGTGGAAACGGCGAGAGCCTTGTGCGCGCAAGGACCGAAAATCGTACTGGTTAAACACCTGAGCCGCGCGGCTTATCGTGATGACAGTTTTGAAATGCTGCTGGTGACGCCGACGGATGCCTGGCACATTAGCCGTCCCCTGATTGAGTTTGATCGTCAGCCCGTCGGCGTTGGCGATCTGACCAGCGGGTTATTGCTGGTGAATTTACTGAAAGGGGTCGCGTTGGATAAAGCGCTGGAGCATACCACCGCAGCGGTTTACGACGTGATGCTGATGACGAAAGAAATGAATGAATACGAGCTGCAATTGGTGGCGGCTCAGGACGGTATTGCGCATCCGCGCCATCATTTCCAGGCGGTGCGCTTATAAGCGCTCAGCGATGAGAACAAAAGAGAGCGCGGCGTTACCGCGCTCTTTATGTTTAGCCTTTCAGTCTCTCCACCTTCAGCGCCGTCACTACCGAAGGCCGTTCCGCGATATGCTCAAGATAAGCGGACAGGGCGGGATAGCGGAACATGTCCAGCTTCAATGACTGCGCCCAGCGCATCACGGTGAACAAATAGGCGTCGGCAATACTGAAACGATTGGCCGTCAGATACTTCTGTTCGCTCAGCACGAGATTGATATAGCGGAATTTTACCTGCAAGTACTCAATAATCAGTTCTTTATAGGTTTCAGGCGTGCTGCGTCGGAAGATCGGGGAAAAACTTTTATGCAGCTCGGCCGAGATGTAATTCAGCCATTCGATAGTGTGATAGCGGGCCATGCTGCCCACCGGCGCGATAAGATTACAGTGCGGAACCTTATCGGCCACATACAAAGCAATGGCGACGCCTTCCGTCAGCACGCTCCCATCGTCAAGCTGTAGAGCCGGTACAAGCCCTTTGGGGTTGATTGACAGGTAATCCGTACCGCGCTCGGTCTTCTTGGATTTGAGGTCCACCTTTTCAAGTTTGAAGTCCAACTTGGACTCCAGTAAGACAATATGAGCAAAGAGAGAACTGCTTTCAGGCTTGTAAAACAGCTTCATACATAACCCCTTGATATTATTATTTTATCCACCCAAGAATGGGCTGTAGTTTATAAAATAAACGGTTCGTTGGCGTTGACTACATATCGCAATATCAGGTTGTGAGGCGTTCAGCTAAACATTCGTTGCCGCAAACAGCTAACGGTTAGCCTTTTTATTATCGGCCAAAACGGCCGCTAACTTTACTTAATTTATCACCAGCTAAAACTCCTCTTCCAGGCCCTGATCAATAGCCTATAGCTATCATTACGTTTATCTCTGTTGTTACAAAAACGTTATTTTTTGTTTGTGTTATCTTTAAACAAGACCGCATGTTCAGACCGGGTATTGAACAGCGGATCGACAAAAATAATGATTAATCAGCTCACTTTGGGAGGAAGCATGCCATCTCATTTTCTTCGCGATACGTGTCTGGATACGCTGAAAGTAGGGCAACAAACCTATCACTATTACAGTTTGTCCCTGGCGGCCCGTCAGCTAGGCGAGATTGATAACTTACCCAAGTCATTAAAAGTATTGTTGGAAAACCTGCTGCGTTATCTGGATGACGAGACCGTCCGGCAAGACGATTTGCAGGCCGTGGCCGACTGGTTGAAAACCGGACACATCGAGCGCGAGATCGCCTATCGTCCGGCGCGCGTACTGATGCAGGATTTCACCGGCGTACCCGCCGTCGTCGATCTTGCCGCGATGCGCGCGGCGGTGGATCGCCTGGGCGGCGATGTGAATAAAGTGAATCCGCTGTCGCCGGTCGACCTGGTTATCGACCACTCGGTGACGGTCGACCGCTTTGGCGACGACCAGGCGCTGTCGGACAACACCCAGTTGGAAATGGCGCGCAACTACGAACGCTATCAGTTCCTGCGCTGGGGCCAATCCGCGTTTAGTCACTTCCGGGTAGTGCCGCCGGGAACCGGCATATGCCATCAGGTTAACCTTGAGTACTTGGCGAAAGCGGTGTGGTTTGAACAGCGGCAGGATAAGCTGATGGCCTATCCTGATACGCTGGTCGGCACGGATTCGCATACCACGATGATTAATGGTCTCGGCGTGCTGGGTTGGGGCGTCGGTGGGATCGAAGCCGAAGCCGCGATGCTGGGCCAGCCCATCTCCATGCTGATCCCGGATGTGGTGGGCGTGAAACTGACCGGTAAAATGCGCGAGGGGATCACCGCGACCGATTTGGTGCTGACGGTGACTCAGATGCTGCGCAAGCACGGCGTGGTCGGCAAATTCGTCGAGTTCTACGGCGACGGTCTGGATCACTTACCTCTGGCCGATCGGGCCACTATCGCCAATATGGCGCCGGAATACGGCGCGACCTGCGGTTTTTTCCCCATCGATCAAATCACGCTGGATTATATGCGCCTGACCAACCGCAGCGATGAGCAGATTGCGCTGGTGGAGTCCTACAGCAAGCGGCAGGGGCTGTGGCGCAATACCGGCGATGAACCGGTTTTCACCAGCCAGTTGGCGCTGGATCTGGATAGCGTCGAAACCAGTCTGGCCGGCCCTAAGCGCCCGCAGGATCGGGTGCCGTTGGCCGGCGTGCCGCAGGCGTTCGAGGCCAGCCGGGAACTGGATATCAATGCGGTGAAAAACCGTTCGGAGTATGAAGCGTTTACGCTGGAGGGCGAGACGCATCGTTTGTATCAGGGCGCGGTGGTTATCGCGGCCATCACTTCCTGCACCAATACCTCTAATCCCAGCGTGCTGATGACCGCCGGATTACTGGCGAAAAATGCGGTAAAACGCGGGTTGAAGAGCAAACCCTGGGTGAAAACCTCGCTGGCGCCGGGATCGCGGGTGGTCACCGATTATTACGCCAAAGCCGGGCTCACGCCGTATCTTGACGAGCTGGGTTTTGATCTGGTGGGCTACGGCTGCACCACCTGTATCGGTAATTCAGGGCCGTTGCCTGAACCGATCGAAGCGGCGATTAAGGCCGGTGATTTGACGGTCGGCGCGGTGCTATCGGGCAATCGCAATTTTGAAGGGCGCATTCATCCTCTGGTAAAAACCAACTGGCTGGCCTCGCCGCCGCTGGTGGTGGCCTATGCGCTGGCGGGGAATATGAATATCGATCTTACCCGTGAGCCCCTGGGCGAGGATCGGCTGGGGCATCCGGTTTTCCTGCGGGATATCTGGCCTTCGGCAAAAGAGGTGGCCGAGGCCGTCCTGAACGTCAGCGCCGATATGTTTCATAAACAATACGCCGGCGTATTCGAAGGAACGCAGGAGTGGAAAGACATTGAGGTCGATGACAACCCCACCTATCAATGGCCGCAGGAGTCGACCTATATCCGCCATACGCCGTTTTTTCTCGATATGAAAAAAGAGCCGGAACCGGTGCGGGATATTCATCACGCGCGCATTCTGGCGATGCTGGGCGATTCGGTCACCACCGACCATATCTCGCCCGCGGGAAATATCAAACGCGATAGTCCGGCGGGGCGTTACCTGCTGGATCGCGGCGTGGAAACCAAAGAGTTCAACTCGTACGGCTCCCGGCGCGGCAATCACGAAGTGATGATGCGCGGCACCTTTGCCAATATTCGTATTCGCAATGAGATGGTGCCGGGCAAGGAAGGCGGCTATACCCGGCATATGCCGTCGCAAAATGAAATGACGATCTATGACGCCGCCATGCGCTATCAGGATGAAAACGTGCCGCTGGCATTGGTGGCGGGGAAAGAATACGGTTCGGGCTCCAGCCGCGACTGGGCGGCGAAAGGGCCGCGCTTGCTGGGCGTGCGCGTGGTTATCGCCGAATCCTTTGAGCGTATTCACCGTTCCAATCTTATCGGCATGGGCATCCTGCCGCTGGAGTTTCCGCCAGGCGTAACCCGTAAGACGCTGATGCTGACCGGAGAGGAACAAATATCGATTAGCGGATTGACGCAGTTAACCCCTGGCGCGACGGTGGCGGTCGTTATGACGAATAATGCAGGGCAAAGTCAGGTGATTAACACCCGCTGCCGCATCGATACCCGCAATGAACTGACCTATTACCAGAATGACGGCATTCTGCATTATGTGATCCGCAATATGCTGTGAATGCGTGTTCAGACTGCGCTGGCGGTTAGGCCCGCTAGCGCGGCGCAGGCGGGCAGACAATGCGGGAACATCCGCGTTGGATCAAATTCCGATCATTTCGTGTCGGGTATTTCACGGGGTTAATGACCCTGTTCACAGTTCCCCTTTTTGCGCTGCGCTAAGGTGATCCCCGACGAGAGTTGGTTATCTTGCGTGATAGCGCGGCGAGTCTGTTCTCACGCTGATGCGGGGCCTGAAGCCTCTCGGCGCACTGGCTGTCGGATGTCGGCAGGATAGTCTTAGGACGATAGCGCGCCTGTACACCACTTAACAGGGATGTCTCCGCTCTCAATCGTCCATTTCCTTTTGATGCCAGCCAGATATAAATCTCATTCTTTTTACACCACAAACCATCAATAACTACGGCTATAGACTTCGACATATCACGATATGGCGCCGGATATATTTCCATGACGTTTGCAGGGTTAATGAAATAAACCAACGCCGCAGCGGCTGAAAAATAAAGGCTGAACAGGCGTCAAGCGCCGGTAACAGGAAGCTACATCATATCTATCAAGAGAGGTCGTCTCATGAAACATTTATTGTCTATCAGGACATGGCTTGCCGCGCTGATTGGCGCGTTGCTCTCGCTCCCGGCTTATGCGGACAAGGTGTACGACACCGATATTGTCGTCGTCGGCGCAGGAGGAACCGGCCTTGCCGCGGGCGTACAGGCAAAAATGCTCGGCGCAGAGGTCATTATACTGGAAAAACAGGCCATTACCGGCGGTTCGGCTAATTTCGCCGAAGGTATTTTCGCCGCCGAAAGCGCGATGCAGAAAAGACAGGGCATTGATGTATCAAGGAAATTCGCTTTCCAGGCGATCATGAATTATAGCCACTGGCGGGCCAACGCGCCGCTGGTCAGCGCGATTGTGCTCAAATCCGCCGAAACTCTGGCATGGCTGCAACAGTTCGGCGTCAATTATGAGTTTATCGGCGTGGGCGGTTTCGGCGGCCCGCTGACCTGGCACGTGGTGGGCGAGCTTGAGATTGACGGCAAACGTTACCACCACGGTAGTGCGGTAATGGCCGCGTTGAGCAAGAAATTTCGCGATCTGGGCGGCACGATTCTGCTACAGACGCCGGGTAAAAAGCTGATTATAAAGGATGACCGTATTGTCGGCGTTGAAGGGGTCAATAAAGCGGGCGAAAAAGTCATCGTCAACGCCAAGGCGGTGATCATCGGCACCGGCGGATACGGCAACAACAAGGAAATGCTGAAGAAATACTCCCGATTCCCCGACGTGATCATGGTCGGTCAGGTGGGTAAGGACGGCGACGGCATTCAGATGGCCTGGGAGGCCGGCGCGGGCGAAGAGGGGGCGGAGATCATGATCTCTTATCGGCCCGGCCTGCCTGATTTTTCCACCACCTCGCACCTTATTGCAGCCGCGGTTCAGCCCTATCTTTATGTCGATCCCAACGGCAGAAGGTATACCGATGAGCACAATATCGCCGAGTGGCCGTTCTCCGGCAACGCGCTGGAGCGCATCGGCGGCGTGGCTTACTCCATCTATGACGAGCAGACACGACAGTTGTTTCTTAATGAGGGGATCCAGATGGCTTTAGGCGAATGGGTCACCTATGGCACTAAGCTGGATAAACTTGACGAGGAGTTCAATAAAGAACTGGCCAAAAACAACGGCAACGTTTTCAAATGCGACACCCTGGATGAGGTGGCGCAAAAAATCGGCGCGGACCCCGCGGTGCTGAAAGCAACCATTGCCGATAACAACCATGCGGCGGCCATCCATAAGGACGAACAGTTCTTTAAAAACGCCGACTTTTTGCGTCCGGTGGAAAAAGGCCCGTTCTATGTGACGAAACTGCGGCCGCGGGCGCTGGGGACGTTCGGCGGCATAAGAATCAACGAGAAAACGGAGGTCGTGACCGCGCAGGGAAAAACCATTGCCGGACTATACGCGGGCGGGCTTGATGCGGGCGGTATGTACGGCGACAGCTACGACCTGGAAATGGGCGGTGCCAGCTTCGCCTTCGCGCTGAACGCGGGTCGGATCGCCGCGGAAAATGCGGTTAAGTATATAAAATAAATATCCGCGATTCTCTCGCCGTATTTATATATACCCTAAATAATTCGAGTTGCAGCTTGAAGTATGGCGGGTATACGGCGGGTATTTTCTCTTTTTTAGAGGGAAGCAAAATGAAAAATTTTGCGCTATTGCTATCATCGATATTATTAATATCAAATCCTGCCGCATTTGCCGCGGACAATCTGCAACAGGCCTTTGAACAGGGAACGCTGAAAGGCGAATTGCGAGGCTATTATTTCGAAAGGGATTTTGATAAAAGCGAAAAAAGAGCCGATCTGGCCGCCGGCGCTTTATTTTACTACAACACCGCTGCGGTTAATGGATTAAGCGCCGGCGCCGCTTTCGCCAGCGCCAACGATATCGGCAGCAACGACCGTCATCAGGTCTACGGTCTGGTTCAGGGCGTCGGCACCAATAAGCATCAGAGTTTCTCGCGTCTTCAGGAATATTATCTTCAGGGCGACTGGTTCGATACCCGCATAAAATTCGGCGCGCAGGAGATAAATACCCCGTTTATGAGCGGTCATGATATCAGGCTGCTGCCTAAGACCTATCGGGGACTCTCCGTGGTGAATAACGGCATCGAGAATCTGGCGTTGTCCGTCTACTATATTACGGCGTTCGAAGGCTGGTGGGACGATCGATTCACCTCGCTGATCTCGGTGAATGGCAAAGAGGTTAACCGGGATCTGGTCGCCGGCGGGGTGAAATACCGACTCCCCGTTGATTTCGCCGATGTTCGTCTCCAAAGCTGGCTTTATCACATGGACGATGTCTTCGACACCGGCTTTTTCAAAGCGCAGGTCACGAAGGACGTCGGCGATTACCAACTGTTTTTCGCGCCGTCGGTGTTGTTTCAGAAGTCGATCGGCAAGGAACTGGGCGGCAGGGAATTCGACACCTACCAATATGGTTTCAATACCGGCTTCAAGGCTCAGGGTTTCCATGTCACGGCGTTCTACGCTAAAACCGGCGACGATGAACTCTATGTGCCGTGGGGCGATGAAAAAGTCATCATACAGCAGATTAATGCCGCCGGACGGGCCAATGAAACGGCCTATGCGCTGAGAGTCGCTTATGATTTCGCGCAGATAGGCGTTAAAGGACTTAACGCTTATCTGTTCCATGCCTATTACGATACCGACCGGCTTCAGTACTCCACCCAGCAGGCAAAAGACGTCAGCGAGACCGATTTCAGCGTGCAGTACGATTTTTCCGGCGCGCTGGACGGATTCAGCGTGCGTCTGCGCTACGCGTTTATCGATGCGGAGAAAGGCGAGAATTTCGACGACCTGCGGGTTTATCTCCGCTATCGCTTTACTCTCGGCGGAAATACTTAATAACGGTTTACCGATGAAAACCCGGCGCCGGATGTCCGCGCCGGGTTTTATATTGCGATTAACCCGAGATCGCCTTGCCACGCAGGGTCTTTGCGCGGTATTACTCACCAGAAATTAAACGCTGCGATGCATAAGGAGAGGGTATGAATTTCATGGTGAACGTCGGCAGTAAAAAAGTCTTGTCCGCGTTGCTGTTTCCGCTTTGTTCAATAACGCCGGTCGCCCTGTATGCGGCGCAAGTCCCTGCGGGAGTGCAACTGGCGGAAAAACAGGAACTGGTGCGCGGCAACGGTTCCGAACCCGCCTCGCTTGATGCGCATAAAGTGGAAAGCGATGTCGAAGCCAATATTATTCATGATTTTTTTGAAAAACTGATTGCGGTGCATGATGACGGCAGCATTTCCGGCGGCCTGGCCGAAAAGTGGGAACAGCAGAACCATCAGATCTGGACGTTTCATTTGCGTGCGGATCTGAAGTGGTCCGACGGCACGCCGCTCACCGCCGACGATGTCGTCTTTAGCTGGCGGCGTCTGGTCGATCCGCAAACCCTTTCTCCCTATCAGTCCTATATCCCCAATATGCACGTGCGCAACGCGGCGGATATCGCGGCAGGGAAGAAGCCCGCCAGCGAGCTGGGCATCAGGGCGCTGGATAAACGCACGGTACAAATCGAGCTGGATCGGCCGTTGTCCTATTTTCTGGCGATGGTCGACCATTTCGCCGTCGTCACTCTGCCGCAAGCGGCGATTGCAAAGTACGGCGATAAATGGACCCAGCCCGGCCATTTCGTCGGCAGCGGTCCTTTTACCCTCGACGAGTGGGTGGTCAACGAGCGCATTGTCGCTAAACGCAACCCTTATTATTGGGATAATGCCCATACTCTACTCAACAAGGTGACCTATCTGCCCATCGTGTCAAACACGGCGGAAGTGAATCGCTACAAGGCCGGCGAGGTGGAGGTGACTTTTACGCTGCCGCCGCATCTGTTCAAAGCGCTCAAAACGGAGTTGCCCGAACAGGTTAAGGTGAACCCGCAGTTGTCCACCTACTACTATAAATTCAACACGCAAAAACCGCCGTTCAACGATCCGCGCGTCAGACGGGCGCTGGATCTGGCGCTGGACAAAACGGTGATTGCCGAAAAGGTGCTGGGCATGGGACAAGTACCCGCCTATAGCATTTTGCCGCCGGGTATGGCGGGTTATACCAGCCAACAGCCCGAATGGGCGGCCTGGAGCCAGCAGCAGAGAAACGCCGAGGCGAAAAAGCTGCTGGCCGAGGCGGGGTTCAGCGCACAGCGGCCGTTAAAGTTCGACCTGTTGTACAACACGTCCGAGTCGCATCAGCGGGTTGCCATCGCCGCCGGCTCCATGTGGAAGCAGGCGCTGGGCGTGGAGGCGCGGCTGAAAAATCAGGAATGGAAGACCATGCTGGACACCATGCGGACCGGCGATTTTGAGCTGGTGAGATCGTCCTGGGCGGCGGATTATAACGAGCCTTCCACCTATTTTGATATGCTGCGCAGCGGCAACAGCAATAACCAGGGTAAATTCACCCATGCCGAATACGACGCCTTGCTGGATCGCGCGGTCAACGCGGATTCGGCGGCGGCGCGTAACAGCGACTATCATCAGGCGGAAAACATTCTTCAACAGCAGGCTCCGCTGATACCCATCTACTATTATGTGCGCGCGCAGCTGGTGAAACCTTATGTCGGCGGGTTCAAGCCCGACCAGAAGGCGGATATATACAGCAAGGATATGTATATCATTAAGCATTAAGAGGGGATGAATGCCAGGGGGCGCCTGGCATTCACCATGATGGGGCGTTACTTCATATTCAGCAGATGTCCCAGCTTGGCTTCTTTGGTTTCCAGATAGCGTTCATTCTGCGGGTTGCGGCCGACGATCAGCGGCACCCGCTCAACGATATTGATGCCCGCTTCATTCAGGATTTTTACTTTTTGCGGATTATTGGTCAGCAGCCGGACTTCATTCACGCCCAGCAGTTTGAACATGTCCGCACAGAGCGTGAAGTCGCGTTCGTCCGCGGCGAAGCCCAACTGATGGTTGGCTTCGACCGTGTCGGCGCCCAGATCCTGCAACGCATAAGCGCGAATTTTATTCAGCAAACCGATGTTTCGGCCTTCCTGCCGGTGATACAGCAGCACGCCGCGTCCTTCTTCGGCGATATGCCGTAGCGCGGCTTCCAACTGAAACCCACAGTCGCAACGCAGGCTAAATAAGGCGTCGCCGGTCAAACATTCAGAGTGAACACGCGCCAGAACTGGCGTCGGGCCGGAAATATCACCATAAACCAATGCGAGATGATCATGTCCTGTGGCTAATTCTTCAAATCCCACCATCAGAAAATCGCCCCAGAGGGTGGGTAATTTGGCTTCCGCCACCCGTTTTAGCTGCATGTTATTCTCCAAAAAAACAAAAATGCTGACGCGCATCCTACTGCCGTAAACGGGCCTTGACCAGCAAAAAACATTGCCGCATCCCAACGATTTCACCGGGCGGCCGACAGGTTGCCAGGGCGAGCGGTAAGCGCGGCAAACCTGCCTGCCGCGACGCCAAAACCCGGTCGGGTAACTTAAGCAGGCGGACATCGCGGTGAACGGGCGGATCCGCGGCATAATAAAATCAGGTTATTGCACTTGCCGAGCGCGTCTCACGGCTTCTGACGTCTTGATACGATCGGCCGCTCATTGACTCAAACGAGAACTATTTTACGCCATACTGACTCCTTATGTCGTTTTTTTTGCTAGCATTGTGACAATATTGTTGCAGTCAGCACGCTGAATTATAGGAAGAAAAGATGTACGACATCGTCAAACGAACCGCTATCGGCGCGGTAATTTTACTGATCATGCCATTGATTATTTGGGCCAGCGGCTGGCAATGGCAACCGGGATCGCAGGGGCTATGGCTGCGCATGTTGTTCTGGACAACCGAAACCGTGACATCGCCATGGGGTATTTTAACCAGCGCGATATTGGGCCTCTGGTTTCTCTGGTGCCTGCGTTTCCGGGTCAAACCGGCGCTTGGGGTGCTGGTCATCATGATCATTACGGTCATGATTGGTCAGGGAACGAAATCGGCGATTAAAGGCCTGGTGCAGGAACCCCGTCCGTTCGTCGTCTGGCTGGATAAGAATCACCAGATTGACGATAGCTACTTTTATTCTTTGCCGCGTAAAGAACGCGCCGAACTGGTCAAAAAGCAGTTGCACGATGAGGCGCAGATCCCCGGCTGGCTGCGCAGTCACTGGCAGGCGGAAACCGGATTCGCGTTTCCGTCCGGGCATACCATGTTCGCCGCCACCTGGGCGTTACTGGGGGTAGGGCTGTTGTGGTCGCGCCGGCATTACAAAACCGTCGCGGTATTAATGCTGTGGGCGACATCGGTGATGGGCAGCCGTCTGGTGCTGGGCATGCACTGGCCGCGCGATCTGGTTGTGGCGACCTTGATAAGCTGGCTGCTGGTGGTGGTCGCCTGCTGGCTGGCGCAGCGCTGGTGCGGTCCGCTGACATTGCAACGCGAAGAGATTCAACAGCAGGCCGCGGAAGACGACGCGGCCCGCAACTGACTTAATACTCGCTTGCCTTATTTTTTCCTGCGGATGACGTTATGTCATCCGTCAGGCTGTTGACAAACCTATCTATTCTCACCGCTCGACGCACGTTGTCATCCGTTTTCCTATTTTTGCCCGCAACCTGTATTCCTTCCGGCATGCATTTCGCTGAAACATAAATGTAAACAATTTGTGAGCTGCTTCGCTATTCCGATTTTTGTGATTGGACAATTAGCCGTTTGCTTGCAAAACTGCTTTTGAATGTTAATTCAATAATGAATATATATTCAGGAGAATAATAATGAAACCTTACCTACTGAAATCCTGCCTTACCGCCATCATGCTTTCCCTTTCCGCCGGCGCATTCGCGGCTGATAACGGGTTGATCGCCATTATTACCCCCTCGCACGACAATCCGTTTTTTAAAGCGGAGGCGGATGGGGCCAAAGCCAAAGCGACCGAACTGGGGTACGCCACGCTGGTGGCATCTCATGACGATGACGTCAATAAACAGAACCAACTGATTGAAACGGCGATTGCTCGTAAGGCAAAGGCCATCATCCTCGATAACGCGGGCGCCGATGCCACGATCGGGCCGCTGAAGAAGGCGAAGGCCGCGGGAATACCGGCTTTTTTGATCGATCGCGAAATCAATGAAACCGGCGTAGCGGTAGCGCAGATTGTGTCCAATAACTATCAGGGCGCGCAACTCGGTGCGGAAAGGTTCGTGGCGCTGATGGGGAAAAAAGGCAAATACGTCGAACTGATCGGCCGTGAGTCGGATACCAATGCGCATGTGCGGTCGCAGGGGTATCACGACGTTATCGACGAATACGACGAGATGAAGATGGTGGCCCGGCAAACCGCCAACTGGAGCCAGACCGAAGCCTTTACCCGTATGGAGGCCATCCTACAGGCCAACCCGGATATCACCGGCGTAATTTCCGGCAACGACACCATGGCGCTGGGCGCGGAAGCCGCCCTGAAGGCGGCCGGCAGGCACGATGTGATCGTGGTGGGTTTCGACGGCAGCGATTATGTACGCGATTCCATTATCAACAAAGGCAATATCAAGGCGACGGTTCTGCAACCGGGCTGGGAGCAGGCGCAGATGGCGGTCACGCAGGCGGATTATTACCTGAAAAACGGCAAAGCCCAGTATGACGAAAAGCAACTGATGGACTGCGTGCTGATTGATGAAGCCAATGCCGGCAAGCTCAAGGCGTTCGCGTTGCAACCATGATTGAAGCGCGGGGGCGGGAGCCCCCGATCAAGGAGTCGCTATGCTGCTTTATGAACGATGCCGCGCCATAGGGATCGGGTTATGGATTCTGTTATCCGTGGGGCTGTTGTCAGCCTGCACGGTGGTTGATCTGGATGAAAACGGCAAGCCGATTATTCCGACCGATCCGGCGGCGGCGCCGAGCTACAACAATATGACGCCGGATAATATCGCCAATGAACTTTGGCAGCCGAAGCTGCTGCCGCTGGCCCAACAGCAGGCGTTGAGCTGGGAGGAATTGAAAAAGGCGCAGGCCGCGCTGGCGGACAACGGCAGTAAGCCGGTGTATGTCCAGTTCACCGGGCAGGTTGTTCGGCTGGATCGTGAAAGTCGGGAAGGGCGATTAGACATCAACGTTGACGGCGAGACGGTGGCGTTGCAGATCGGGCCGATTGTGAAAGGCAACGCCATACGCGATGCGGCCGGGTTTATTCGTTTCGATGATTTCAAAAACCAGGTGCAGTTTGCGCAACTGGCGCGATCGATGAACAAGAAAGCGCTTCAGAATCTGCCGGCCATTGATGAAAGCTGGCAAGGGGAAAACATTCGCGTCCTGGCGGCGTTAACGCTGACCAAACAGGGGACGGTCGATGCGGTTCCGCTTGAATTGCATAAGGGGGCGCAGTAAATGACGGAAAAACCGGAAATTGTGATGGCGACCCGCGGCGTGACCATGTTATTCCCCGGCACCAAAGCGCTGGATAACGTGGACTACAACGTCTATCGCGGCAAGGTCAACGTCATCATCGGCGAGAACGGCGCGGGAAAATCCACGCTGATGAAAATACTGGCGGGCGTCCAGCAGCCGACCGCCGGCAAAATTCTGCTGCATGGCCGGGAAGTTCGTATCAGCGATACCCGCGACGCCGCCGCCAAAGGCATCGGCATGGTGCATCAGGAACTCAATCTGTCTGAAAATCTGAGCGTGGCGGAAAATATTTTCCTGGGACGTGAAATTCAAAAAGGCCTTGGCCCGATTGATTTGAAGGAACAGGAACGTATCGCGGCCGAACTCATGGCGCGCCTCGATCAGAACATCCCGCCGGATACGGAAGTGGCCAGTTTGAAGGTGGGTCAGCAGCAACTGGTGGAGATTGCCAAAGCGTTGGCGGAACAGGCGGATATTTTGATTCTGGATGAGCCGACTTCCGCGCTGAGCAAGACCGAGGTCGAGATCCTGTTTCGCGTGATCCGCGAGCTGACCCGGCAAAACGTGTCCATTATTTATATCTCCCACCGGCTGGAAGAGCTGATGGCGATCGGCGATTACATCACGATTTTGCGCGACGGCCGCTTTCAGGCGGAAGCGCCGGTCAGCGATATCGATGTCTCGTGGATTATCAGGGAAATGCTGGGCGGCGACCCGGTATCCAGCTTTCTGCATCCGGGCAGAACCTTTGGCGCGCCGGTGCTGGAGGCCGAGCATATTACCTGCGTCAACGATGCGGGCAACAAGGTGGTCAATGACGTCTCTTTAGCGGTGCGCGAGGGTGAGATCGTCGGCATTTACGGCCTGATGGGCGCGGGGCGGACCGAACTGTTCGAATGTTTGCTGGGCACGCAAAACGACTATCTGGGCAAGATCTACCTCGATAGCAAACCGGTCAATACCCGCTTATCCACCGCCCAGCGTATTCGCATGGGAATGAGTCTGGTGCCGGAAGATCGCAAGAAAACCGGTATTTTCCCGCTATCGTCCGTCGCCTCGAACCTGACTATCGCCAGTCTGTGGCGCAGGCTGAAATACGGTATGGCGATATTCCGCCAGCAGGAGGCCGAGGTGGTGGCGAGCACGATTGGCCGGCTGGCGATCAAAGTCTCTTCTCCCGATGTCGAGATCCAGGCGCTGAGCGGCGGCAATCAACAAAAAGTGGTGATCGGCCGCTCCCTGCTCACCAGCCCGAAAATCTTGCTGCTGGATGAGCCGACCCGCGGGATTGATGTGGGCGCGAAAGCCGATGTGTTTGAAATGATGGTGAAGCTGTCCGAACAGGGCATCGGCGTACTGTTCTCCACGTCGGATCTGAAAGAAATTATGGCGGTATCGGATCGCATTCTGGTGATGTCGAACGGCAAATTGACGGCAAATATCGAGCGTCAGTGCGCCACTGAGTCGGCATTGGTTTCAGCAAGTTCACAGGGATTCTGACTATGAAAACCTCTAATCTTTCCGCGCCGGGCGCGCTGGTTCCGGGGAAATGGGTGCGATCGCGAGAGAACATGCTGTTGCTGATCCTCCGGTTGCGCACCTTTATCGCGTTATTCCTGATTCTGGGCTTTTTTGCCTCCACCGTTCCCGGTTTTCTGGCGACCGGCAGCTTGATCATCATGGTGAAGCACATCGCCATTAACGCCTTTCTGGCCTTGGGGATCACGTTCGTCATCATTACCGCCGGTATCGATCTGTCCATCGGCGCCACGCTGGGGCTGTGCGGCATGATCGCCGGTTATATGATCACGCAGGGGATCGTGCTGCCGATGTTCGGCGTCGCTATTTTTCCCAGCGTCTGGGTCATCGTTCCCGTCGTGCTGCTGATAGGGGCGTTTATCGGAGCGATAAACGGCTGGATTATCACGCGTTACAACGTGGCTCCGTTCATCTGTACGTTGGGAACTATGTACATCGTGCGCGGCGCGGCCATGCTGATCTCCGGCGGCGAAACGTTTCCCGGCTTGTCCGGTAATCCGCAGTTAGGCAACACCGGTTTCGAACTGATCGGTTCCGGCACGCTGCTGGGGATCCCGTTCGCTATCTGGCTGATGTTCGCGCTGGCGCTGGTTATCGCCTATGTCGCCCGTCGTCTGCCGTTCGGCCGCCATGTTTACGCCATCGGCGATAACGAACGCGCCGCCGAGCTTTCCGGCGTCAAGGTCAGGCAGGTGAAAGTCTGGGTCTATACCATTTCCGGTTTCTGCGCCGCGATTGCCGGGATTGTGGTGTCTTCGCAACTGGTCGCCAGCCATCCGGCGACAGGCACCGCGTTTGAAATGAATGCGATCGCCGCGGTGGTGCTTGGCGGCACATCGCTGGCCGGCGGGCGCGGCACCATTCTGGGTACGCTGATAGGAGCCTTTGTGATCGGCATTCTGGCCGACGGACTGGTGATGATGGGCGTGAGCGAGTTCTGGCAAATGGTGATCAAAGGCATTGTGATTATTGTCGCCGTCATCATTGACCAGATGCAAAACCGCATGCAGCACAAAGCGGCGATTGTTTCACAAAAGGTTGCCGCGGAAGGGGCGTAGCGCCACAGGGAAATAGGCGGCAAGGCAGCGAAGCCGGAAATAGACAAGGTGAATCAGGCCGTTTTTAGCGCGGCTTATGCATGCGCTGGAACAGTGGGCCGTCACATTGCGACGTGGAAGAACGCTGTTTTTTTTGTCTTCAATGGAATAAATATTCATTTATGAGTAAAAATTCAAGAGAGGTAGAGGTATGAATCCGTACACATTGTCGGTGGAGGCGTTGACGCAGAAAGCGCGTGCCATTCGTCGCCGTATTATTCATCTGAACGCCAATAGCCCGGCGGGCGGGCATACGGGCGCCGATTTATCACAGGTTGAAATTCTGACGGCGCTGTACTTCCGCCTCCTGAATTGCGCGCCGGATCGGCTTCAGGATCCGCAACGGGATATCTATATCCAGTCGAAAGGACATGCCGTGGGCGGTTATTACTGCTGCCTGGCGGAGGCCGGCTTCTTCCCGGAATCCTGGCTGGCGACTTATCAGCATCCCGACTCCCATTTGCCGGGGCATCCGGTGAAATACAAAACGCCGGGCATTGAGCTGAACACCGGCGCGCTGGGTCATGGCCTGCCGGTGGCGGTCGGTATCGCGCTGGCGGCAAAACGCGATAACAGCCCGCGCCGGGTGTTTGTTCTGACGGGCGACGGCGAACTGGCGGAAGGCAGCAACTGGGAAGCGGCGCTGGTCGCGGCGCACTACCAATTGGATAACCTGATCATCATCAACGACAAGAACAAGCTGCAACTGGCCGGTCCCACCTGTTCCATCATGAATACCGACCCGTTGGCGGATAAATGGCGCGCTTTCGGTCTACAGGTGACGGAGTGCGCCGGCAATGACATGCAATCCGTCGTGGAGACGCTGGAAGGGCTGAAGCCGAACGGCAAACCTAACGTGGTGATCGCCAATACGGAAAAAGGCGCGGGCGTCTCCTTCATTCAGGGGCGTGCCGAATGGCACCACCGTGTACCGAAAGGCGAAGAAATCACGCTGGCGTTGGAGGAATTAAAAGATGAGTAACGCAGAACATCTGGCCAGTGTCATGGTCGAGCAATTTATTAAAGCCGTTGAACGGGGGATCGATCTGGTTCCGGTGGTCGCCGATTCTACGTCAACGGCGAAAATATCACCCTTTATCCAGCGCTTCCCGGAACGCCTGGTCAACGTCGGCATCGCGGAGCAAACCATGGTCGGCACGGCGGTGGGGCTGTCCATCGGCGGGAAAGTGGCGGTGACCTGCAACGCGGCGCCGTTTTTAATTTCGCGGGCCAATGAACAGGTCAAGATCGACGTCTGCTACAACAAAAGCAACGTCAAGCTGTTCGGACTGAACGCCGGTTGCAGCTATGGGCCGCTGGCCAGCACCCACCACAGTATCGATGACATCTCGGTGTTGCGGGGATTCGGCAACATTGAGATCTATGCGCCCGCCAGTCCTGAGGAAGGCCGGCAGATCATCGACTATGCCCTTGAGCATCAGGGGCCGGTGTATATCCGTCTGGACGGCAAGGCGCTGCCCGCATTGCACGATGAACGCTACCGTTTTGTTCCCGGACAGATTGACGTGTTGCGCAAAGGAACGGATATCGCACTGGTCGGGCTGGGCTCCACGGTACACGAGGTTGTTACCGCCGCTGAACTATTAGCGGAAAAAGGTCTCTCTGCTACGGTGGTCAACCTTTCGTCAATCCGGCCGTGCAATACTCGTCAATTACTTGAAATTTTGAGTGAAACGCCACGAGTCATTACGGTGGAAGAACATAACGTCAATGGCGGCGCGGGCAGTCTGGTGGCTGAAGTGCTGGCCGAAGCGGGCAAAGGCATCCCGCTGTTGCGCCTCGGGATCCCTGATGGTCAGTATGCGATTGCGGCGGATCGCGCCGCGATGCGCGCGCACCACGGACTGGACGCATCGGGCATTGTGAAGGCGGCGCAGCGCCTCTGTCTGGGAGCCTGACTATGTTCACACCGGTTATTCTGGCAATTGATGAAGGCACGACGAATGCCAAAGCCATCGCGGTAGACGCCTCGGGGCATATTCTCGCCAAGGCGTCGGTGGCGTTACGCGTGTCGCATCCTGAACCGGGGCGGGCGGAACAGGACGCCATGGCCATCTGGCAGGCGGTTCGTCAGGCGGTGGAAGCCTGTCTGGCGTCGCAGCGCCGGGTACGCATCGCGGGGATCGCCATCAGCAATCAGCGGGAGTCGGTCGTCATCTGGGATCGGCAAAGCGGGCGACCGCTGACGCCGCTGGTCAGTTGGCAGGATCGCCGGTCTGAACGCTTCTGTCAGGCATTAAAAGGCAGCGCGGAAGCCTTGTTGATTGAACAACGGACCGGATTGCCGTTGGATCCGCTGTTCCCGGCGGCAAAAATCCACAGTATGCTGGCCGACTTGCCGGACGGGATGGCGCGCGCTTCCCAGGGGGCGCTCTGTATCGGCACCGTCGACTGCTGGCTCAACTGGCGGCTCAGCGGCGGCCGGATCTTCTCAACGGATTATTCCAATGCCGCCCGCACCCAGCTTTTTGATATTCACCGCGGATGTTGGGATGAAGATTTGCTGGCCTTGTTCAGCATCCCCAGCGTCTGTCTGCCGGTGGTGACGCCTTCGGCTGCGTTACAGGGTCACACTGCGCTGACGGATATCGAGGGATTGCCCGCCGGGGTGCCGATCGTCGCGCTTATCGGCGATTCGCACGCGGCGTTATACGGGCAGGGGAGCAATCAGAGCGGAGAAATCAAGGCCACCTACGGCACCGGCTCATCGCTGATGACGACGATCGCGCGCCCGTACGCGAACAACCACGGACTCAGCACCACTATAGCCTGGCATGACGGCGAACTGCGCTACGCGTTGGAAGGCAATATTACCCATACGGGTTCGGGTTTTGCCTGGATCGGCGCCATGCTGGGGATCCCTTCGCTGCCGCAACTCACCGAACTGGCGCTAGGCGCCGCATCCAACCAGAACGTTTTTTTCGTCCCTGCGTTGTCGGGGCTGGGCGCGCCTCATTGGGATACGCAGGCGCGCGGCATGCTGTGCGGCCTGACCGACGCCGCCACGCCTGCCGTGATCGCCCGTGCCGGTCTTGAGTCGATCGCGTATCAGATCGCCGATGTTTTTTTTGCCATGGAACAGGCCTCTGGCTGCGCGTTGCCGGCGCTGCGCGTGGATGGCGGCGCGACGCAAAACCGCTGGCTGATGCAATTTCAGGCCGATCTGCTGCAACGTCCTCTGATTCGTAATCATAACGCCGAGGTATCCGCGCTGGGGGCGGCCTATCTGGGCGGGAAAGCACTGGGGTGGTGGCAGAGCGGCGAGCAACTGGCGGCGCTGCCGAGAGACGTGGAATATATCGAACCCTGTACGGCGAATGCATCGGCCGTTCAGGCGAGTTACCAACGCTGGCAAAGCGCGGTGGCCCGCGCCCGTTACCAGCCTGAGCAGTAAGCGAACCGGATGCTTACTGACGATCCGCAAGCATCTCATCACAAATCAAAGAGGTGATTTAATTATGGCAACTTATAGCTATCCTGAGTTCGGCGCTGGTTTATGGCATTTTGCGAATTATATCGATCGGTATGCTGTTGATGGTTATGGGCCGGCGCTGAGCACGCTGGACCAGATTAAGGCCGCTAAAGAGGTCGGCGAGTTATCTTATGTCGATTTGCCTTATCCGTTCACGCCGGGCGTGACGCTGAGCGAAGTCAAAGAAGCATTAAAAGATGCCGGGCTCAAGGCGATTGGCGTGACGCCGGAAATTTATCTGCAAAAATGGGCGCGCGGCGCTTTCACCAATCCCGATCCTGCCGCGCGGGCGGCGGCGTTTGAACTGATGCATGAATCCGCCGGCATTGTGCGCGAACTGGGCGCGAACTACGTCAAAGTGTGGCCGGGCCAGGACGGTTGGGATTATCCGTTCCAGGTGAGCCATAAAAATCTGTGGAAACTGGCCGTCGACGGCATGCGCGATCTGGCCGGCGCCAACCCGGATGTAAAATTCGCCATCGAGTATAAGCCGCGCGAGCCGCGGGTGAAAATGACCTGGGACTCCGCCGCGCGCACCTTGTTGGGGATTGAAGATATCGGTCTGGACAACGTCGGGGTGTTGCTGGATTTCGGACATGCGCTGTACGGCGGCGAATCGCCGGCCGATTCCGCGCAGTTAATCATCGACCGCGGCCGCCTGTTTGGGATGGATGTTAACGACAACCTGCGCGGCTGGGATGATGATTTAGTCGTGGGCACCGTTCATATGACCGAAATTTTCGAGTTTTTCTATGTCCTGAAAATCAATAACTGGCAGGGCGTGTGGCAACTCGACCAGTTCCCGTTCCGTGAAAATCATGTTGAAGCGGCCCGGTTGTCTATCCGTTTCCTGAAGCATATCTATCGTGCGTTGGATAAACTCGATATTTCGGCGCTTCAGACCGCGCAGGAAGCGCAAAACCCGTTGCAGGCGCAGCGGATCGTCCAGGATGCGCTGCTGTCGTCGATCAACTCGGAAGCATAAATCGCCGGTTTGCGCCGGCGCGCGGCTTATACCAGCGTTTCGGCGGTAAGCCGGTCGGTAATCAGCACATCGATGTAGTCGCCCATTAAAGCGCCCCGAATGGCGGCGCTTTTTTCCACGCCGCCGGCCAGCGCCACAACCCGCGGACAGCGGCGTAATTGCGGCAGCGTCATGCCGATGACCGGATCTTCGTCATCCTGCAAAACCGGTTCCCCCTCGGCATTATAGTAATGCAGGCAAAGATCGCCGACCGCGCCGCGCTCCGCCAGCAGCCGTAACATCTCTTCGTGATAGTAGTTACCGGAATTTTTTAACAGTTGGGAAGGCTCCAGTACGCCAATGCCGACCAGCGCCAGACTCACTTCACCGAACTTGGCGACCACGCTGGAAACTTCATCGCTGGCGACCAGTCGCGCACGATCTTCCACTGAACGCTCGATACTTTGCGCCGGCAACAGATAGGCGGGGCAGTTCAGTTGGTTAGCCAGCGTTTGCGTCAGAATGGTCGCCTGAACGTTGCCGTTCGGCCCCACGCCCCCCAATAGCTGGATCACGCCCTGCGCCTTGACGCTCAATGGATGCAGATTGTCGACCATGGCGCGCAAGGTGCTGCTCCAGGAGGAAATGCCGACCAAATCGTCAGGACGAATACTGGTCTGGGCATAGTGCGCGGCGGCGGAGCCGATAGCCTGTTTGACCTGCGAGAGATTGGCGTTATCGGCCACATCGACCACAATCGCCTGATCAATGGCGTACCGCTTTTGAATCGCCGACTCCAGCGTCATAAACATGTTCGGGGGTTGAATGACGCTGATTTTGACCACCCCGTCTTTAACGCAACGCGTGATGGCCCGTGATACGAATGACTGCGATAAATGAAGCGATTCGGCGATTTCTGCTTGTTTCATCCCTTCGCTATAATAAAGCGTAGCGATCTTGACCAATAATCGTTGCTCGTCCTGTTTTGACATGTGCTCCTCCTGCTGACGCTCGTTAGTCATTTTTATTCAGCTTGGAATAAATAACAAGCTTGGCGGCGACGAGCCGGGCGCTTACGCGGCCTGTCTTACACATGTCCGGCAGGCGGGGTGAACACCGGGATCGGGACGCTAAACTTTCCCTGTCTGCCGGGGAAATGGGAATTTTATGGGGTTTATCGCCAAAATTTGGCATAATTCATTTGGTTAATGGGATACCACAGGAAATAGAGCGTGAAATACTTGCTGATTTTTTTACTCGTGCTGGCGATATTCATCATTTCTGTCACACTGGGTGCGCACAACGATCAGACGATTACGTTTAATTATCTGCTGGCGCAAGGGGATTATCGTATATCGACGCTGCTCGCCACACTGTTTGCCACCGGGTTTGTCCTTGGTTGGGTAATTTGCGGTCTGTTTTATCTGCGTCAGCGCATTGCGTTAGGCCGCGCGCAACGTAAAATCAAGCGTCTGGAACAACAACTTTCTGCCTCAAATGAAGAAAGCCTGACGCCAGCGCAGCCTGCCACCCACTAAGGAATCATTTTCTATGCTAGAACTGCTGTTTCTGTTGCTGCCTGTGGCCGCCGCTTATGGTTGGTACATGGGCCGCAGAAGTGCGCAGCAGGACAAAGAGCAAGAATCCAACCGTCTGTCGCGCGAGTATGTCACCGGGGTAAACTTCCTGCTCTCCAACCAGCAGGATAAAGCGGTTGAATTGTTTCTCGATATGCTCAAAGACGACAGCAATACCTTTGAAGCACATCTCACCCTCGGCAATCTGTTCCGTTCACGCGGCGAAGTCGATCGCGCTATCCGTATTCATCAGGCGTTGACCGAAAGCACCTCGCTTTCCTTTGAGCAACGTTTGCTGGCGGTGCAACAGCTTGGCCGCGACTACATGGCCGCCGGCCTGTATGACCGCGCGGAAGAAATTCTCAAACAACTGGTGGACGAAGAGGATTTCCGCCGCAGCGCCCTGCAACAGTTGTTGCTGATCCATCAGGCGACCAGCGACTGGTTAAACGCCATCGATGTGGCGGAAACGCTGGTCAAAATGGGGGAAGATTCGCTCAAGGCCGACATCGCCCACTTTTACTGCGAGCAGGCGTTGCTGGCCATGGGCAGTGACGATCTGGATAAGGCGCTGGCCCTGTTGAAGAAGGGGGCCGCCGCCGATAAACAGTGCGCCCGCGTCTCGATCATGATGGGGCGTATCTATATGGCGCAGCAGCAATACGCCCGCGCGGTGGACGCGCTGCAACAGGTGCTTGAACAGGATAAAGAGCTGGTCAGCGAAACGCTGTCGATGCTGCAAGAGTGCTATCAGTATTTACAGCAGCCTCAGGACTGGGCGGCGTTTCTGACGCGCTGCGTCGAGGAAAATACCGGCGCCGCGGCGGAACTGATGCTGGCCGACATCATTGAACAGGATCAGGGTACGGAAGCGGCCCAGGTCTATATCAATCGTCAGCTCCAGCGGCATCCGACCATGCGCGTATTCCATCGCCTGATGGATTACCACCTGAATGAAGCGGAAGACGGCCGGGCGAAAGAGAGCCTGTTGGTTCTGCGCGATATGGTCGGCGAGCAAATCCGCACCAAACCGCGCTATAGCTGCCGCAAATGTGGTTTTACCTCGCAGTCTTTATATTGGCATTGTCCTTCCTGCCGCAGTTGGGCCAGCATGAAACCTATTCGTGGATTAGATGGACAATAATCAATACCGATTGAGGCCGTCGCCGGTTTGAGAAACAGCCGCTTTAGTTACAACATACTTTATGTTTGGCTACCCATACGGTTCCAGCAGCTAACGGTGATGCCATTAGCCTGACAGGCGGCTGGGATTTCAACGGCGGGGCATGTAGAATGCGGCGGGCATTTTAGTCGCGAATACCGGCTTTGTTAAATCAAGGGGTGACAAGAGTGAAAAACGAAAATCTAACAGAAAATAACCTGGCCGCATCATCCCCAATCATTGTGGCTCTGGATTATGCCGATCAGCGCGCCGCGTTGTCGTTTGTTGATCGCATTTCCCCGCAGGATTGTCGGCTGAAAGTGGGCAAAGAGATGTTCACCCTGTTCGGCCCCCAGTTTGTAAAATCGCTCCAGCAGCGTGGTTTTGATGTTTTCCTCGATCTGAAATTTCACGATATTCCGAATACCACCGCCCATGCGGTCGCCGCCGCCGCCGATCTGGGGGTCTGGATGGTGAATGTGCATGCCGGCGGCGGCGCGCGGATGATGATGGCGGCGAAAGACGCGTTGCTGCCATTCGGCGACGACGCGCCGCTCTTGATCGCCGTTACGGTACTGACCAGCCTGGAAGCGGAAGACCTGCGCGATCTCGGCATTACGGCCAGCCCGGCCGAGCAGGCGGAAAGGCTGGCGTTGCTGACCTATAACTGCGGCCTTGACGGCGTGGTCTGCTCCGCCCATGAAGCGGAACGTTTAAAGCAGGCGTGCGACGAGAATTTTAAGCTGGTCACGCCGGGAATTCGTCCCGCGGGCAGCGACGCCGGCGATCAGCGCCGTATCATGACGCCGCTTCAGGCCCAGCAGGCCGGGGTGGATTATATGGTGATCGGTCGTCCAATCACCCAGTCCGCCGACCCGGCGAAAACGCTGCGTGAGATCCGGGCGTCCCTGGCCGCGGAGGCGTGAGCGATGAAGCGTAATGATGAAAGCCGGCTGGTTTATTCCACGGAAACCGGGCGCATCAAGCCGGAAGAAGAGAAGGTTGCGCGTCCGCAAGGCGACGGCATCGTCCGTATCCAGCGTCAGACCAGCGGGCGCAAAGGCAAGGGCGTTTGCGTGATTAGCGGCGTCGAACTTGATGATGACGCGCTGGCGAAACTGGCCGCGGAATTGAAGAAAAAATGCGGCTGCGGCGGGTCGGTAAAAGAGGGCGTCATTGAAATTCAGGGTGACAAGCGTGATTTGCTCAAGCAACTGCTGGAAGCGAAAGGCATGAAGGTGAAGCTGGCGGGCGGTTAAGGCAATGATGGAAAGTAAAAATGGAGCCGAAGCTCCATTTTCACAAAAACGCTGAATGATTGAATGATTAGTCCACCTGACGGCCGATAAGCCCCCCGATGGCGGCGCCGCCCAACGTGCCTAATGTGCCGCCGTCGGTTAAGATGGCGCCGCCGACAGCCCCAGCGCCCGCGCCAATCGCGGTGTTGCGATCGCGCTTGGACATATTTGAGCAGCCAGCTAAGGCAACTGTCAGGACGATGGCTAAGGCTGCGCTGGCAAATTGTTTGTTCACTTTCATATTTTCCCCTTTTCACGCTGACCTCACCGTTTTCTTTAGTGAGGAAATATCGTACTGCGACTTTTTTACGAAATTAAATAATAGTGCTGAGCCTCTGTAGCTTGGTGAGTAGTATAATCCTCGGGAAAAACCGCAACAGGTAAAAAATCTTAATTCCCTTACGTTACGACACTGATAGCAATAATTGGTAAAATTGATGGTTTTTTGAAACGCGCCGGTAAAATAAAATGCGTATCAGACAGCAGAACCCTGCCGGATCTTTAGCGATTTAGCCCATAGCGGCGACGGTCGGCGCTAAGGAGAATGGTTTCATACCATTGCGCGGGAGCTGACTATGTTAGACGAACTGAAAAAACAGGTATTAAAAGCCAATCTGGCGCTGCCGCAGCATCAGTTAGTGACATTTACCTGGGGCAATGTCAGCGCGGTCGACCGATCTCGCGGACTGATGGTGATTAAACCGTCCGGGGTCGAGTATGACGTTATGACGGCGGATGACATGGTTGTCGTTGAGCTGGAGAGCGGGAAGGTGATGGATGGAACGAAAAAGCCCTCTTCGGATACCGATACCCACCGCGTGCTGTATCAGGCGTTCCCTGATATTGGCGGCATCGTCCATACCCATTCCCGCCATGCCACCATCTGGGCGCAGTCCGGCAACGATATTCCCGCCTGGGGAACCACGCATGCCGATTATTTCTATGGCGCGATCCCATGCACGCGTTTAATGACCGATGAGGAAATTAACGGCCGTTATGAGTGGGAAACCGGTAAGGTGATTGTTGAAACCTTTCATTCCCGGCATCTTTCGCCATCCGATATTCCGGCGGCGTTAGTCAATGCGCACGGCCCCTTCGCCTGGGGTAAAGACGCAGATAATGCGGTGCATAATGCCGTGGTATTGGAAGAAATCGCCTATATGGGGCTTTTTTCCCGTCAACTCGCTCCCGATCTCAGCGCTATGCAGCAAACCTTGCTGGATAAACACTACCTGCGTAAACACGGTAAAAACGCGTACTACGGACAATAAAAAACTCCCCGCCGGCGACGGCGGGGAGTCTGTTACCTCGGCTTACTTGGCCGTATGCGTTTCCTCACGTAAAACCACCGCGGTTTCCTGCGCCGTCGGCGTTTGGCTGTTCAACGCGCGCCGAATAACGAAGAACGCCGATATCAGCATCGTCACGGCGACCAGCATAAAGAAACCGCACAGCGCAGCGTTAATCTGATTGCTGAACACGATGGTTTCCATATCCTTGATCGTTTTGGCCGGGGCAATCAGCGTGCCTTGTTCAATACCGGCGGAGAAACGTCTGGCCTGAGCCAGAAAGCCGATGTTGGCCTGTTCATGGAAAATCTTCTGCCAGCCGGCGGTCATCGAGGTGATAAACAGCCAGATGGTCGGCAGGATGGTCACCCAGGCATAACGCTGTTTCTTCATCTTGAACAACACCACGGTGCCGAGAATCAACGCCATGGACGCCAGCATCTGGTTGCCGATGCCAAACAGCGGCCACAGCGTATTGATGCCGCCCAGCGGGTCGATCACGCCCTGATAAACGAAGAATCCCCAGCCGGCGACGGCCACGGTAGTACCCGCCAGATTGCCGAGCCACGAATGACTGTTCGCCAGTTTGGGGATCACCACGCCCACCAGATCCTGCACCATAAAGCGGCAGGCGCGGGTGCCGGCGTCAACGGCGGTCAGAATAAACAGCGCTTCAAAAAGGATGGCGAAGTGATACCAGAAGGCCATCATCGCCCGGCTGTTAAAGATTTCGGTGATGATATAAGCCATTCCCACCGCGAAGGTCGGGGCGCCGCCCGCGCGCGACAGCACCGAGGCCTCGCCCACGTCTCGGGCAATCTCGGCAAGCGCTTCCGGCGTAATGACGAATCCCCAGCCATTAATGACCTGCGAGGCGTTTTCCACCGTGGTGCCGATCAGCGCCGCCGGCGAGTTCATGGCGAAATAAACGCCGGGTTCGATGACCGATGCGCAAATCAACGCCATAATGGCGACAAAGGACTCCATCAGCATGGCGCCGTAACCGATGAAACGGATGTGGCTCTCGCGTTCCACCAGTTTCGGCGTGGTGCCGCTGGAAACCAGCGCATGGAAGCCGGAAATCGCGCCGCAGGCGATAGTAATAAACAGGAAGGGGAACAGGCTGCCGGAGAACACCGGCCCGCTGCCGTCGATAAAGCGTGAAACGGCGGGCATTTTCATTTCCGGCATGGCAAAGACGATCCCCACCGCCAACCCGACGATCACGCCGATTTTCAGGAAGGTGGAGAGATAATCACGCGGCGCCAGCAGCAACCAGACCGGTAGCACGGAGGCGATAAAACCGTAAATCACCAGCGCCCAGGTCAGCGAGGTGCCTTTTAAGGTGAAGAAGGGACCCCAGTAGGGGTGCGCGGCGATATTGCCGCCATAGACAATCGCCAGCATCATCAACACAAAACCGATGATCGACACTTCCGCGATTTTCCCCGGACGCAGGAAACGCATGTATACGCCCATGAACAGTGCGATAGGAATGGTGGCGGCGATGGTGAATAATCCCCATGGACTGTCCGCCAGGGCTTTTACCACCACCAGCGCCAACGCCGAAAGGATAATGATCATCACGCCCAGGGCGCCAAGCATGGTGATCACGCCGGCAAAGGCGCCCAGCTCCTGTTTCGCCATTTCGCCCAAAGAACGTCCGTCGCGCCGGGTTGAAATAAACAGCACCAGGAAATCCTGCACCGCGCCGGCCAGCATTACGCCCACCAAAATCCAGATGGTGCCGGGCAGAAAGCCCATCTGCGCGGCGAGAATGGGGCCGACCAGCGGCCCGGCGCCGGCAATGGCCGCAAAATGGTGGCCGAACAGCACCCATTTATTGGTCGGGACATAGTCCAGCCCGTCATTGTGACGTTCCGCCGGTGTTAAGCGTCGGTCATCCAGTTCGAAGACTTTTTTGGCGATAAACAAACTATAGAAACGGTAGGCAATGCTGTAACAAGCTACGGATGCGACAACCAGCCATACGGCATTCACGTGCTCACCGCGGCTTAAGGCCAGCATGGCGAACGCGACGGCGCCCGCCAAACCAACCAATAGCCAGATCACGATGCTCTTGACGTTATTCATAACAACGGCTCCTTCGTTACTCAGGAAGATGTGTAGCGCGACTGTTAAGGCAATTTAACAATAGTGGGTTTAATGCCGAAGAGAAGCGGGCGGATATGAAAATGTGAGCAACCATAAATTTCTGTAAAGAAATTTAAACGTGAGAACCATTAATCGCTGAAAAAGTGTGAAAGAGAGGGGATAAACAAGGAATTGGCTGTTGTAAGCAAGCCCTGTCGTTAATCACAGGGCTGATAACCCGTTAAGGAAGAACGTTACCCGCCGCGCGGTAGATCTCATACCACTCGTCACGGCTCAGCCGCAGCGCCGACGCCAGCGCAATATCACCAATACGCGCAGGGTTCATACTGCCGACGATCACCTGCATATTGGCCGGATGACGCAAAATCCAGGCGGTGGCGATGGCGGTGTTTTTTACCTGATACTGACTGGCGATACGGTCGATAACGGCATTCAGCTCAGGAAATTTTTCGTTATCCAGAAAAACGCCTTCGAAGAAACCGTATTGAAAAGGCGACCATGCCTGGATAGTCATATCGTGCAGCCGACTATATTCCAGAATAGCGCCGTCGCGATCGGCGGCCGACGCGTTGGTCATGTTGACGTTAAAGCCCGCGTCAATCATACCGGTGTGCATAATGCTGAACTGAAGCTGATTGGCAATCAGCGGTTGGCGCACCGATTTTTTAAGCAGTTCGATTTGCAGCGGATGTTGATTGCTGACGCCGAAATAACGCACTTTGCCGCTTTTTTCCAGCGTATCGAAAGCGGCGGCCACTTCGTCGGGTTCGAACAGGGTATCCGGACGATGCAGCAGCAGGGCGTCAAGATAGTCGGTTTTTAAGCGCCGCAGGCTGCCTTCCACCGAGGAGATGATGTGCTGTCGGGAAAAATCGAAAACGCCTTTGCGAATGCCGCATTTCGATTGCAGAACGATAGCGTCACGACTAACGCCGGTTTTCTGTAAGCCAGCGGCAAAAATTTCTTCTGATTTGCCCGCGCCATAAATATCGGCATGATCGAAAAAGTCGATGCCGGCATCAATCGAGGCCTGAATGACTTCCGCGGCCTGAGCCGGCGTTAGCGAATCCATTCTCATGCAGCCTAAAGCAATGTTCGATGCGTATAACCTGGATGTGCCTATCGTGATCTTGTTCATCTGCAATCTCCTGCGATAGAAAAATATGCCGTGGCTGGCCCACGAATGAGCCAGCGACAAAGGAACATTATGCTGCGGGTTTGGCGATGACGCTGCGGGTTTCGAGGCGAACTTCCGCAATCACGACATCCAGAGCGTCGCCCTGACGGTAAACTTCTTCGCCTTTTACCAATACCGTACCGGTATCCTGGCTGCACACCAGCTCGTCGCGTACCGAGTGGATGAAGGAGGAGGGGATAAACGCCACCGCGCCGTTATCCAGCAGGCGCACGCGCAGGCCGCCGCGGGTGACATCCATAATCTCGGCCGGGAAGCGCGTATCGGTTCCCGCTTTATCCTTCAGGAAGCGGGCGTATAACCAGTCGCCGACGTCGCGTTCCGCCATCCGGTTAAGGCGGCGACGTTCCGACAGTTGCACGGTGACGTCATCCTGGGGTTTCTCCGCCGGTTGACCGGCGATCACCGCTTTCAGCAGGCGGTGGTTAACCATATCGCCATACTTACGAATCGGCGAGGTCCAGGTGGCGTAGGCCTCCAGCCCCAGACCAAAGTGCGGCCCCGGCGTGGTGCTGACTTCGGCGAATGACTGGAAGCGACGGATGCGACCGTCCAGGAATGAGGTCGGCAAGGCGTCCAACTCGCGGCGCAGGGAACAGAAACCGTCAAGGGTCAGCAAGGTCTGGGCATCGGCCTGTATGCCGAACGAATCCAATACCGATACCGCCTGTTCGACGGAGGCCGGATCGAAACCGTTATGCACGTTGTAGATGCCGAATCCCAGTTTGTCGCGCAGCACGACGGCGGCGCAGACGTTAGCCGCGATCATCGCTTCTTCGACGATGCGGTTGGCGATGCGCCGCGGTTCGACGACGATATCCAGCACTTCGCCTTTTTCTCCCAGCAGGAAGCGGTAATCCGGGCGGTCTTTGAATACCAGCGCATGCGCGGTGCGCCATTCGTTGCGCGCCAGACAAACGCGGTGCAGCAGGCGAATTTGTTGCGCGATGGCATCGCTCGGCGGTTGCCAGTCGCCCTGTTGCTCCAGCCAGTCGGACACATCGTCATAGGCCAGCTTGGCCTTGGATTCGATCCAGGCGGCAAAGAATTGAATGTCGTCGCCCAGAGAACCGTCGGCGTTGATTGTGACGCGGCAGGCGAGAACCGGACGGCGCTCATTCGGACGCAGCGAGCAGATATCGTCCGACAGTTGGCGCGGCAGCATCGGAATATTGAAGCCGGGCAGATAATTAGTGAAGGCGCGCTGGCGAGCGATGTTATCCAGTTCGCTGCCTGCTTCGACGTAGGCGGTGGGATCGGCAATGGCGATGGTCAGTTGCAACGCGCCCGCGCCGTTATCCTGCACGTACAGCGCATCGTCCATATCTTCGGTGCTGGCGCTGTCGATGGTAACGAAATCCAGCGCGGTCAGGTCTTCACGCGCCAGAGAACCATCGTTGCGTTCGGTGGCCTCGGCCTCGGGCGCGGCGCGCTCCAGATTATGGCGTGACAATGTCACCCACCACGGCGCCAGCGGATCGTCGCCGGTGGTGATGAATTGGGTCAATTCGGCATGGAATCCGCGGTCGCCCTTGAGCGGATGACGGCGCATCTCCGCCACGGCCCAGTCGCCATTTTGAAATGTATGGCTGACGTCGCGTGCGGGGCGGCAGGAAATCGCATCTTTCAGCAGCGGATGATCGGGGATGATGGATAAACGATCGTCTTTTTTTTGCACGCGGCCGACAAAGCGACTCAGGAAAGGTTCGAGCAGCGTTTCCGGCTCGGCGATTTCGCGTTCTTTTTCCGTGTGCAGGGTGGCGGTGATACGGTCGCCGTGCATCACTTTTTTCATGTGCGGCGGCGGGATGAAATAGCTTTTTTGTGCGTCAGCTTCAAGAAAGCCAAACCCTTTATCAGTGCCTTTGACGACACCTTCAACCCGTGGCGTCTGTGAGTGAAGTTGCTGTTTTAGCTGTGCAAGCAGCGGATTATCTTGAAACATAGCGTCCAAAAATATGGTTATAAGTAGCTCGATTAGCGGCTGACAGTTTTACGCGAATCGGATGCCGGCGGCAAGCGTTGATAGCAGGATAATTGACAGAGACGAAACAAGGTTGCGGGCATGTGTGATGCCGGTCATTTAAGAAAGCAAAGATGCGAGACGGCCGGGGTATTCGTCGGCCAGTTGATACCCCGCCAATTAACTTGTCCTTAACGACAAGTTAAAAAACATCCGCTCTTCTTCACGATAAAACAACGATAAAGTGAGAATTCTCTCAATATCCATTTCTTATTCTGGATTATTCCTTTTCCTCTGCTATAAACGTCGACGCACAAGGAACGCATAGCCCTGAATGGAGACAATAATGGCCGTTATTCCCCTTATGCCTTCAGGCGGTTTCCCACTTCCGCGTGGGGATCCTGGTGTCAGAAGCCGCCTTATGGCGATGGCCCCCGCGACCAGTTCTGGATTCAACAAGGGATAGACTATGCAAATAAGCACGGCTATTAAATGGGGTCATCGGTTGCTAACCGTCGCGCTATTGGCCGCTGTCATCCTATTCTGCATTGTTCAGTACATGACATCTGGCCCTTATCATGATCGGCTTTACAGTCAAAAGTCGCTTACCGAAAACATTTGGCTTTATGTCACTAAATATCAGGACGCCGGCGCGACGGATTCTGATATATATCGCTATTATCTCTATCACCGAATTGACGGTGACCCGATGGAAGTTCTGGGCGATTCGACGCCATTTATGACGGCGGATCGAGGCGATGCGTCTGTATCCGGCGTGGGAAGCCGTATTACGGTCAGACTGACAGGGAAAATCTATTCATTCAGTAACTCGGCGTTTTTCTATGATGGAAAAACAGCGGTAATGCCGACGATTGATCTTGATGCCCGAGGGGTAAACGCCTGGAGAGAGTAGCCGCCGGTCACCCAGATCATCATCATGAAATGTCATTTCCGATTAAAGCCTTTCTTCTGGTTTAATACGCATTTTTTACAGCCCTCCTTTATAAATACGCGGGACGATCGGAGTAACGATCGTCCCAGATAGCGGATTTGCGGTTTATACTCGGCGCGTATGGATCGGCGCTGCGGTTTGCTCACTGCGGGAAATCTTCACCGGCACGGATTTTGACGTCGGGGTAAAGGTTTCGTCGCCGTAGCTGGACAGCGGAACCAGCGGATTGGTTTCCGGATAATAGGCCGCCAGATTACCGCGTGGAATCTGGTAGCCGACCAGCCGGAAGCCGCTGACTTTACGGGTTATGCCGTCATGCCACAGGGTTTCGATATCCACCAGGTCGCCGTCCGCCAGCCCTTGCGCCGCCATATCGTCAGGGTGGATGAACAGCACTTCGCGCTGACCGTAGACGCCGCGGTAGCGATCGTCGAGACCATAAATCGTGGTGTTGTACTGATCGTGCGAGCGCAGCGTTTGCAGCGTGAAGGGAACCGCTTCATCCAACTGCGGAAACAGCGAATCCGGCAGCGCGGCATGACTGAATTCGGCCTTGCCGCTGGCGGTTGCGAAGCGCAGTTCGGCCGCCGCATTGCCGAGGTAAAATCCGCCCGGCAGATTGCATTTTTCGTTGAAATTCTCAAAGCCGGGGATGGTGGCGGCAATATGATCGCGGATACGGGAATAGTCATCCGCCAGCGCCGGCCAGTCCAGTTTTCCCTTGCCCAATACGGCGTCGGCGATGCCCGCCACAATCGCGGTTTCCGAACGTTGCAACGCAGACAACGGCTGGCCGACGCCCTCGGAGGCATGCACCATGCTGAAGGAGTCTTCCACGGTAATAAACTGCGGCCCGGCGGCCTGTATATCGAGATCGGTTCGCCCCAGCGCGGGCAGGATCAAGGCATCAACTTTTCCGGTAATCAGATGGCTGCGGTTCAGTTTGGTGCTGATGTGTACCGTCAGATCGCAACGGCGCAGCGCGGCTTCGGTGCGCGGCGAATCCGGCGCGGCGGCGGCAAGGTTTCCGCCCAGCGCGATGAGCACTTTCACTTCATCGCGCAGCATGGCTTCCAGCGCTTCCACTGTGTTATGACCCGCCGCGTGCGGCGGCGTAAAGTTAAAGCGTGCGGCCAGCCGCGCCAGAAAATCGGCCGCGGGTTTTTCGTCGATCCCCATCGTTCGGTTCCCCTGCACGTTACTGTGTCCGCGTACCGGACACAGCCCGGCGCCGGGTTTGCCTAACTGGCCGAACAAGAGTTGCAGGTTAACGATTTCACGCACCGTCGCCACCGAGTGTTTATGCTGGGTTACGCCCATCGCCCAGGTGCAAATCACCCGCGGCGATTGTTGGTAAATTGCGGCCACGCCGCGCAATTGCGCGGCGCTCAGGCCGGACTGCCGTTCGATTTTTTGCCAGCTGGTGTCGTCGATCGCCGCCAGATAGGCTTCAACCTGTCGGGTATGGGCAGAGAGGAATTCTTCGTCAAACAGCCCGTTTTCGCCGGCGTTCAGGCGTTGGCGGTGCGTTTCCAACAGCGCTTTCACTATGCCGCGCACGGCGGCCATATCGCCGCCCAGATTGGGTTGCAGGTAGGTTTCGCTAATATCGCCCGCCAGCGGCGTCAACAACTCCAGAGGATTTTGCGGGTTGGCGAAACGCTCCAGTCCGCGTTCGCGCAGCGTATTGAACGAAACGATGTGCGCGCCGCGATCGGCGGCATGGCGCAGGCTGTGCAGCATCCTGGGATGATTGGTGCCGGGATTCTGGCCGAATACGAAAATGGCGTCGGCATGCTCGAAATCATCCAGACGAATTGTGCCTTTACCCACGCCGATGCTCTGTTTCAGTCCGGTACCGCTGGCCTCATGGCACATGTTGGAGCAGTCGGGAAAGTTGTTGGTACCCAGCATGCGGCCAAACAGTTGATACAGATAAGAAGCTTCGTTGCTTGCCCGCCCCGATGTATACAGCTCCAACTGATTGGCATGATCCATCGCCCTGATATGTTGCGCAATCAAGGCAAAGGCATCGTCCCAACGGATGGGGACGTAGCGATCGGTTGTGCGGTCGTAGCGCATCGGCTGGGTCAGCCGCCCCTGATATTCCAGAAAGTAATCGCTTTGCTGACGCAGGGTCGAGACGCTGTGCGCGGCGAAAAATTCCAGATCCACCGCTTTGCGCGTGGCTTCCCAACTTACCGCTTTAGCGCCGTTTTCACAGAAGCTGAAGGTGCTGTGGTTATCGTCGCCCCAGGCGCAGCCGGGACAGTCAAAACCTTTGGCTTTATTGACCCGTAACAAGTTTCGGATATTTTTCAGCGCTTGCTTGCTGTCCAGCACAAAACGGGTGGTGGCTTCCAATGAGCCCCAGCCGCCAGCCGCGCTGCGGTATGGCTTGATGGATGGTTTGAATTTCATGGCGAGATCCGCAGGTGAGAATGTTTTTAATATGTGAACATTTCTTTAATGATTTGCTCTTCTGCCGCGAGTCTAGGTGGTGCGCGCCATCTCGTCTAATCAAATAGGGCAATGGCGGGATAGATGGCGTTTATCGTAAATAAAGTGTGACCGGGTGCAGAATCTTGATTTTTTTGTCTAGTTGTATATACAAAGTGGGGTGTTTTCCGGCTATTACTTAACCAGTACGGAAAAACAGGAAGGGCAAATAATGAAAGATCTTGGCAATAAGGTTCACGCCTTTGGTAAGGCACTGATGATGCCGATTTCGGTTATCGCCGCAGCCGGGATTTTCCTGGGGCTGGCGGCGGCGATGCAAAACCCGGCCGTCACCGGCGAGGCATTCGCCAATATGCAGATCCCGCAGTTGATTATCGGATTTATTCGCCAGATAGCCGGCGCGCTGTTTGCCAATCTGCCGCTGTTTTTTGCGGTCGCCAGCGCGATTGGCCTGGCCAACGCCGAGAAACCGACGGCGGCCTTTGCCGCCGTGATCGGCTTTATTTCCATGCATGTCGGGGTAAGGGCGACGCTGACGGCGCAGAATTTGACGCCGGCCACCACCGCGATTGACGCGTTGACGGCGACCGGGATGGATCATACCGCCGCATTGATGTACGCCGCCGAGTTTACCCAGACGCTGGGGATCTTCACCTACAACATGAGCGTGTTGGGCGGCGTGATAGCCGGGGTGATCACGGTGATGCTGCACAACCGTTTCTACACCATCGAGTTGCCCACCGCCATCAGCTTTTTCGGCGGCCGCCGCTTTGTGCCGATCGTCACGGTGGCCTGCCTGCCGTTAGTCGGCGTCGGGCTGGCGCTGATTTGGCCGACCATCGGCAGCGGCATCGCCTGGGTCGGGGAATTGATTGGACACAGCGGGCAGTATGGCGCGTTTCTGTATGGCTTTTCCGAGCGCATTCTGATCCCTACCGGGTTGCACCATATTCTGAATGAAACCGTGCGCTTTACGCCCATCGGCGGCGTGGCCACCATCAATAATGAAACGGTGGTCGGCGCGCTGAATATCTTTAATGCGTCGCTGACCAATCCGGGGGCGGTCAGCGACGACATTATCCGCAATGCGACCCAGTTTCTGGCGCAGGGCAAAATTCCCATCATGATGTTCGGGCTGCCTGGGGCGGCGTTGGCGATGTACCAATGCGCCCGTCCCGAGCATAAAAAGCGGGTGAAAGCGTTGATGCTGGCCGGGGGGCTGGCCTCGTTCACCACCGGGATTACCGAACCGCTGGAGTTCTGCTTCATCTTCGTCTCGCCGGTGTTATATCTGCTGCATGCGGCGCTGAGCGGGTTGTCCTTCATGCTGATGTCCGTGCTGCAACTGATGATCGGCAATATTCAGGGCGGCGCGATTGATTTGCTGGTGTTCGGCGTATTGGGCGGATTGAAAACCAAGTGGTGGTATGCGGTGTTACTGGGGCTGTTCTATTTCGCGGCTTATTACTTCGTGTTCAAAACCATTATCAGACGGATGGGCGTGGAAACGCCGGGGCGGGAATCGGAAGAACAGCCGGCGGAAACCGCGCCGGTCAGCGCCGATGAGCGTACGCAAAACATCATCAGCGGATTGGGCGGCGAGGGCAATATTGCGGAAGTGGACTGCTGCTTTACCCGTTTACGCGTGCAGGTAAAAGACATGAATCTGGTGGTGGATAAGACATTGATGACGACCGGCGCGAACGGCATCAAGCGGGTGAACGAGCATAACATCCAGGTCATTTACGGCCCGAAGGTGGAAAAAATCGCCAATGATGTCAAAATCGCGCTTGGTGTGACAACGTAACTTAATCTGAAGCGGATAAAACGGGAAATGGTTATGACGAAGACATACAGTATTGTGATTGTCGGTGGCGGGTCAACCTGGACGCCGGGCCTGCTGAAAGCGTTGTGTAAACGGCAGAGTACCTTTCCGCTCAGGCGGTTGGTGATGTTCGACGTCAATGCCGAACGCCAGACGGTGATTGGCGACTTCGCCCGGTTGCTGTTCAGCGAAGAGTACCCGGCGCTGGCGTTTTCCTATACCACCGATATTGATGAAGCCTTTCATGATGTGGATTTTGTCTTCTGCCAGATGCGCACCGGCGGTTATGAAATGCGCGAGAAGGATGAGAAAATCCCGCTCTCTCTGGGAGTGATTGGACAGGAAACCTGCGGGCCGGGCGGTTTTGCCTATGGGCTGCGTTCTATCGGCGATATGATTGAACTGGTGCAGAATGTTCGCACCCGTTCGCCGGATGCATGGATCCTGAACTATACCAATCCGGCGGCCATTGTGGCCGATGCGCTGCGGGTGAAGTTCCCCCATGACCGGCGCATCCTGAATATTTGCGACCAGCCGGTCAACCTGCTGCGCTCGTATGCCCGTTTACTGGGGCGGGACGTCAACGAATTTGAACCTGTCTATTTCGGTCTGAACCACTTCGGCTGGTTTACCCATCTGTACGATCGCGCCGGCGTGGATCTGCTGCCGCAGTTGAAAGAAATCATCAGTAATCAGGGCTTTAAGCCGGCGGACGCGGAGCAGCGGGATCGTTCGTGGCTGGAGACCTATGCGGTCGTCGCCGATATGCTGCGTGATTTCCCGGACTACCTGCCGAATACCTACCTGCAATATTACCTCTACCCCGACTATAAGCTCAGCAAGCTGGATCCGAATTTTACCCGCGCCAACGAAGTGATGGCGGGCCGGGAAAAACGGGTGTTTGAAAGCTGCCGCGATGCGGTGAAAGCCGGCACCACGAAAAGCGCCAGCGTGGTGCATAACGATGCGCACGGCGACATGATTGTGGAGGTGGCGGAATCCATCGCCTATAACCAGCACCGGATTTTCGTGGTGATCGTGGAAAACAACGGGCTGGTGAATAACCTGGACGATACGGCGATGGTGGAGGTGGCGGCGACGCTGGGCAGCAACGGGCCGCGGCCCTATGGCGTCGGCAATATTCCGACCTTCTATAAGGGGATGATTGAGCAACAGTTCGCCTATGAGCGTCTGACTGTCGAAGCCTGGTTCGAAGGCTCCTACAATAAAGCGTTGCAGGCGCTGACGATTAACCGACTGGTGGTCGATGCCAAAAAAGCCCGCAAGGTGCTGGATGCGCTGATTGTCGCCAATAAGGGGTATTGGCCGGAACTGAAATAGGCGGTTACAGCGCTAACAATGGACGCAGCGGCGCATCAAGGGTAAAGGTATAGCGCCGCTGATTGTAATAGACATTCGACAGTTCGAAAGGGACGCGGTCGGCGAAGAAGGCGACCACGCTGGCGCGCAGAACAGGCTCATCGCGCGCCAGCCCCAGCGCTTCCCGTACTTCGGAGGAGGGAAGCTCGGCGAAGATCTCCTTATGGCTGCCTACGGCGTCGTAGCCTTTCGATTTCAGGTAGGCGTATTTGGACTGGCTGAGCGCCTGTGCGCTCAGGTCGGGGAACAACGCCAGATTCATCCAGGATTGCTCATAGACAAACGGCGTGCCGTCAATCAAACGCAGACGCACCATATAGTGAACCGGCGTGTTTTCGGCAATCTGGAGCGCGTCGGCGATATCATCCGTCGCCGGTTGCTGGGAAAAATGCAGCAACTGATTGACGATCTTGCGCTGGGTGCTGTTGGCGACTTCGCTGGATGTCAGATGCTGATCCAGCGGCAACTGAACTTTTACCTGCGTATCCGGCCGGGCGACAAAAGTTCCCCGGCCGCGAAAGCGTTCGACCAACCCTTGTCTGACCAGATAATCCACCGCCTTGCGCGCCGTCATGCGCGAAACCTGATATTGCTGACACATTTCCGCCTCGGTCGGCAGCGGATCGCCGGGCTTCAGCGCATTTTCTCGTATCTGACGACTCAATATCTGCTCAATTTGCAGATAAAAAGGGATAAAGGAATTCTTATCAATCATGTCGTCTTTCTCCCGTTGGCTTATCAGTCAAGATAGTATAGATGGGTAGTTATCTAGACAAGCATTCGTCGAGGTTCAGGCGCGCATGACTAAAAGCATGCGTTAATATACTCACGACACGCCTCACGAGAGAATACCGCAATGGACATAAAGCAGTTGATTTACCTGTGCAATCTGGAAAAAGAACGTCATTTCGGCCGGGCGGCGGAAGCCAGTTTCGTTAGCCAGCCGACGCTGTCGATGCGCTTGAAAAATCTGGAGCGGGAACTGGGTCTGGCGCTGATCAACCGGGGAAATAATTTCGAAGGTTTCACCGCGGAAGGCGAGCGGGTACTGGCCTGGGCAAAGGAGATAGTTTCCGTCTATCAGGGGCTGAAACTGGACGTTGCGGCGCTGAAGCGCGGCGCCGGGGGCGTATTGCGCATTGGCGCGGTTCCGCAAAGCAATATTGCGCTGCCGCGATTGCTGGCCGCCGTCGGTCGAAGCTACCCGGAACTGGATTTTCAGATATCGCTGTTTAGCGCCGATCGGTTATTAGAAGCCCTGCATGCCCATTCCGTCGATGTCGGCATCGGCTTTTTTGAAGTCGCCATCTTGCAGGAATGGCGTTTCCAGGCGGCGCAACTGGCCGGGCAGGGGGTTGACGTGTTGTTTCATCCTCGGCATTTTCCTCAACTGGTCGGGGATGCGCCGCTGGCGTTAAGCGAACTGACCGCGTTGCCGCTGTGTCTGGCGGAATCCAGCCGCTACTTCCGGCGTTATCTGGACACTCATTTTCATGAAGCGAACATGACGCCCCGGGTGAAAATAGAGAGCAGTTCGATCTTGCAACAGATCCAGAGCGTGTTTATCGGCCTGGGGTGCGCGCTCGTACCGCGCGGCAGTCTGCTGGCGGAAATGACGCCGGCCCTGAAGCTGCGCGCGGTTACGTTGCCGGCGATGCGCCGACAGGCGGCTATCGTGGTGGCCCCGCCGGGGAAAGTGACGCCGCTGGCGCAGAATTTCTTCGACGCGGCGCGGCAATGGCTACGGGATAATCAGGACGGCGCAGAAGCCTGAATTGATGCGCTCAAGCGCGCCCGGCACCCGTCGGTTAATGCATCAGTCATAGAGATGATCTTTTTGTACCGGCGAGTGCGTCGTGCTGGGACGAATACGCCTGACCGAGTCGCGGATCACCAGTTTCCCGTTTAATAGCAGGTTGCCTGTGGGGGCGTCCGGGCGCATCAACAGATATTGCAGTTGCCGGACCGCTTCCTCGCCCAACTCCTCGCGCGGAACATGGACGGAAGTCAGCGGAATGTCGTGAATGGACGCCAGATTGAAGCCATCCATGCTCATTACCGACACCTCCTGCGGTACGCGTAATCCGGCCTGATGCAGCGCGTTCACGGCGCCCACCGCCATAAAATCGCCGCCCGCCAGGATCGCCGTCGGTCTTTTTTCTTGCGGACAGCGCGCCAGAAACTCGCTCACCGCCTGTTCGGATTCGGCCGTACTGAAATTCTGTATCGCCAGCAAATTGTATTGATCGACGAACGGCAGATTGTGGTGCTGATAAGCATCGCGGATCCCCGCCAGCCGCCACTCCATGGTATAGCGCCGCAAACACAGCAGGCTCAGCACGTCGCGATGCCCTTGCTCAATCAAATAATTGGCCGAGTGTTCGCCGATCAACCGATGGTTGGGCGCGACGCCGGGCAGTTTCATTTTGCGATCGATACAGTTAATCAGAATGCAGGGTTTACCCATATCGGCCGCCAGCGAATGAATATAGGGATCGTCAATCCCGATCAATATCGCCGCTTCCGTATCCGGGTCGTTCATCTTTTCCAGAAACAGGGGAACATCGCTGTCATTTTCGTCGAGGCCGCAGTAGCGGAGACGAACCTCATGCGGCGCCAGCGCGTCGATAATACTTTGGATCACTTTGTGGTAAAAGATGTCAGACCGCACGTCAAATGCCCGCTGCGGCGCAAAGACCATCAGACCGTTCAGCAGCAGACGCCCGGTAACCAGGTTATCCAGTACGCCGTACTGTCTGGCGCAGTCGAGAATGCGCCTTTTGGCCGACTCGCTGGTATTGGCCTTACCAGACAAGACGCGTGAAACCGTACTGATCGATAACCCCGTTTGCGCGGCAATTTCCCGTATTTTCAGGTTTCTTTTCATTTTGTGATCTCGTTCAACTTCGCAAATGACAAAATTTTCATGAGAAACAAACCCTGTCAGGATAGGCTCAATCAGCCTGGTTGATATAACTTTGAGCGTATCATGAAAATCCTTGCAAAAAAGTGAGTGTCGCGTTGTTTTTAATTGCTTTACTTTTCGTTTGGTAAACCAATTATCGACGTATAAATAATTGGCTTCTTATTTAAATGTAACTAATACAAATAGATAAAATAATTGATGTGATCGGGTGCAGAAAAAAATACCAATACGCGCCGACATGTCAGGCCAATATAACCTTATCTCCTTGCAAGGAGTTTATGATGAGTATCGATATTAATCAGCCGACCGTCGGCAGCAGGGGAAAACGTAAATTCAGGAATCTGCGCTGGTGGGTGTTAACGTTGTTTTTGCTGGGTGTGACCGTTAACTACATTACCCGTAATTCGCTCGGCATCCTGGCGCCGGAACTGAAAACCAGTCTCGGCATCACGACCGAACAATATTCATGGATTGTCGGCGCCTTCCAACTGGCTTACACCATTTTCCAACCGCTCTGCGGCTGGCTAATCGACGTCATCGGCTTGAAGATCGGCTTTCTGGTTTGCGCCGTGATCTGGGCGTTGATGTGTATGCTGCATGCCGGCGCCGGCAGTTGGCTGCACCTTGCCATCTTGCGTTTCTTTATGGGCGCTTCCGAAGCGGCGGCGACGCCCGCCAACGCCAAGACGATTGGTGAATGGTTCCCGAAAAAAGAACGTCCTATCGCCGCGGGTTGGGCCGGCGTCGGGTTCTCCATCGGCGCTATGCTGGCGCCGCCGATTATCGTGATCGCGCATGTCAATTTCGGCTGGCAGGGCGCATTCATGTTCACCGGCGCGCTGGCGATGCTGTGGGTGGTGCTGTGGTGGTTGTTCTACCACGATCCGGCGAAACACCCCAATCTGAGTCGTGAGGAACTGGACTTTATCCGTCAGGATAACGAGCCTGAGCCGGTTAAATTGCCGTTTTTCACCGCGCTGAAGACCGTATCGAAAAACAAGCGTTTTTACGGCATCGCCATTCCGGCGTTCATGGCCGAACCGGCCTGGGCGGTGCTGAGTTTCTGGGTTCCGCTTTATCTGGCCAGCGAGCGCGGCATGGATTTGAAACAAATCGCCATGTTCGCCTGGCTGCCGTTCCTCGCCGCCGACCTCGGCAGCGTCGCCAGCGGTTATCTGACCCGCCTGTATACCCGCTGGTTCGGTTATTCACGAGTTAACGCCATTGTCGCCAGTTCGGTCACCGGGGCGTTTCTGATGCTGTCGCTGGCGCTGGTCGCCATCGCCCGCGATCCCTGGCTGGCGATCCTGCTGATTTCCATCGGCGGATTCGGTCATCAGGTTATCTCCTGCATGCTGAGCGCGCTGGTGGTGGAGTCCTTTGATAAAGGACAGATGGCGACGGTCAACGGCATGCGCGGCTCCTTCGCCTGGATCGCCAGCTTCCTGTTTTCTCTGTTAATCGGCGTCACCGCGGACAAAATCGGCTTTAACCCGCTGTTTGTCGCTATGGGCTTTTTCGACCTGATCGGCGCGATCTTCCTCATCGCTTTTATCGCCGAACGTCGCCAGAAAGCGCGTCAGATTTAATTTTATCTTTGCTAATCATCCTGAAAAGGACGCGATATGAAAACGCTGAAAAATTGGGTGTTTCGCCATCAGGCGCAAGATCATCTCGAACTGCTGGTCGATGGAAAGCACATTTTCCGCTTATACATTCTGGAACCGGATATCGGCCGGGTGTTGATTAAACAGAATGGCGAGCTGCAACTGAAACGTACCTGGAGTATTGCCCCGCGGCAGGATGTTCCCTGGGAAGGGCGCAGCAGGGAAAGCAGCGAGGGGTTCAGCCTGCCGGGCTTCTCGCTGGAGGAATATCAAGACGGCCTGCGCGTCGGTACTGAACGCATGCGGATTACGATTCATCAGCCGTTGTGGCTGGAGTGGGAATATCGCGACGATCAAGGGGAATGGCGACTGCTGGCGAGCGATCGAGCCACCAGCGCCTACCTGCTTAATATGCATGGCGACGGCGTTGCGCACTACCAGCGCCGTTTTGCTGAAGATCGCTATTACGGTTTGGGCGAGAAATCCGGCGACCTTCAGCGTAACGGCCGACGCTATGAGTTTCGTAATCTGGATGCGATGGGTTATAACGCCGCCGCCACCGATCCGCTGTATAAGCACATACCGTTTACCATTACCCGCCGCCAGGACATCAGCTTTGGGCTGTTTTATGACAACCTGAGCAGCACCTGGTTGGATTTGGGTAATGAAATCGATAATTACCATCAGGCTTACCGCCGCTATCAGGCTGAAGCGGGCGACCTGGATTACTACCTGTTCCTCGGCGCGCGGGTGCTGGATGTCACCAAAACCTTTGTGCGCCTGACGGGCAAGACGCTGTTCGGGCCGAAGTGGAGTCTGGGCTACAGCGGCTCGACCATGCATTACACCGACGCGCCGGATGCGCAGCAACAGTTGATGAAGTTTATCGCCCTGTGCCGCCAGCATGATATTCCGTGCGACTCGTTTCAACTGTCGTCCGGCTATACTTCCATCAACAACAAACGCTACGTGTTTAACTGGAATTACGACAAGGTGCCGCAGCCGGAGGCGATGTCGCAGGCTTTTCACGATGCGGGGTTAAAACTGGCGGCCAATATCAAACCCTGTCTGTTGCAGGATCATCCCAAATACGCTGAAGTCGCGGAGCAGGGGTTATTCATCCTCGACTCCGAGTCGGATGCGCCTGAACGCTCCAGCTTCTGGGATGACGAAGGGTCTCACCTCGATTTTACCAACCCGGCGACGGTGGCCTGGTGGCAGGAGAACGTTACCCGTCAACTGCTGCAAAAGGGCATTGATTCGACCTGGAACGACAACAATGAATATGAAGTGTGGGATGGCGAAGCGCGCTGTCATGGCTTTGGCGAGCAGATCGCGATCAAAAATATCCGGCCGCTGATGCCGTTACTGATGATGCGGGCCTCGCTGGAAGCTCAGCAGCGTTTCGCGCCTCAGCTTCGTCCTTATCTGATTTCCCGTTCCGGCTGCGCGGGCATGCAGCGCTATGTGCAGACCTGGAGCGGCGATAACCGCACCAACTGGCAAACTTTGCGCTATAACACCCGCATGGGCGTCGGCATGAGTCTTTCCGGTATTTATAATGTCGGCCACGATGTCGGCGGATTTTCCGGCGATATGCCTGATGCCGAGCTGTTTGTGCGTTGGGTGCAGAATGGCGTGATGCATCCGCGTTTTACCATCCATTCATGGAATGACGATCACACCGTCAATGAACCCTGGATGTATCCGCAAGCGACCCCGGCGATTCGCAGCGCCATCGCGTTGCGTTATCGTCTGCTGCCTTATCTTTATACCTTATTTTGGCGCGCCAGCGCCGACGATGAGCCGATGCTGCGGCCGACGTTCCTCGACCACGAACATGATGAGACCACATTCGCCGAAACGGATGATTTTATGTTGGGTCAGGACGTGTTGGTGGCCAGTGTGATGGAGCCGGGGCAGCGGCGGCGGGAAGTCTATCTGCCGGCCAGCGAGCAGGGGTGGTATGACTTTTATCAGGGACAGTGGTACGGCGGGGGGCAAACCATTACGCTGGATGCGCCGCTGGAGCGTCTTCCGCTGATGATTCGCGCCGGTGCGATGATCCCGCTGTCCGCGCGTACGGCGTTTGTCCGTCATGAAGAGGATAACCAGCGCGAGTTTCTGCTGTTCCCGCCGATTGGCGCAGGGGAAGACAGCGGGCTGCTGTTTGAGGATGACGGCGAAACCTGGGCATGGCGGCAGGGAAATGCGCTGTGGTTACGCTGGAACATCATCAGCGATAGCCGACGCATTGATATCCACTTCACGCGCGAAGGTCGATTCAAACCCGCCTGGACGCAGGCGACCCTTCGTCTGCCGGCCGGGGAGCGCAGAGAACTGTATATCAACAACGTGCGTACCCACATTTTTGAACTGTAAAAAAAAAGCCCCGCGAGAAATCGCGGGGCTTAATCTGCTGATATATAAAATATGGTTATCATTGCCCCTCACGATCTCTTTCTCGCCACAGAAGATAATTCCGCACACCCATAATGGTCTTCACACAATATCATTTTTTGGATTTTTATTTGCTATAAAAACCCCAGCTAGAATTATGGCCGCGCCCATCCACTGAAATAGCTCTGAACGTTCCCTCAAAACAATTACAGATAAAAAAACAGTGATGAATGGTACAAGGTTGATGAAGGACGCAGCCCGCGACGCGCCTATTTCTGCAATGCCTTGGTTGAAAAATAGATAGGCAATAACTGAACCACCCAACGACATAAATAAAATGGCGACCCATGCTAAAGATAGCATGTTAATATCAGTGGAAAATGATTCTTTCTGTCCGTTAAAAAACCATGGGAACAATGCAATGCTGCCATAAAAAAAGAAATAAAACATAAACACCATTCCAGGGATTTTTATTTGCCAGCGTTTTGTTAGAACGTTATAAACACCAAAACATACTGTGCTTATTAACAGCATGATGTCGCCAATATTATAACTTGCTTCCTTAATTACTTTCCAGCTACCATTGGTTATGGTTAAACCAACGCCTACGTAGGCAATTGTCAGTCCGAAAAGTTGATATAACATAATGCGCTCCATTTTGCATAAAGCAGCGAATAATAAAGTCAGAAGCGGAATGGTTGCCTCAATAATGCCAGCGTTAAATGCAGAACTATGGTATAATCCATTAAAATAGAAATAGTAACACATGCTGACTCCCGCCGATGCAATAATGAATAATTGTAAATGATTTCGCGTGTCAAGTCTTAGAGATGCATGGTCACGTCGTACAATGATAAACATTATCAAAGCAGCAATAAAAAAACGAAAAAATGTAACAAAGGAAGGGCTATATACTTGAAGTGCATATTTCCCTGCAATCGCTGAACCTCCCCAGAAAAAAGCCGATAATGCCAGCTTGATATAAACTCTTATATTCATAACTCCAGCCTCCTGAATTTTTTATTTATCTCTCGCAGTTGACTGCTAAATTCAGATATAAAAACATGCTCGTCATATGTATCGCGAGGGATTTTCCCTAATTCAGCTATTTCATTTTCTGTTAGTCCATCAACACGTAAATCATATAAATCAACTAGATATCCTAAACTTCGCAGACGAGCTGCAATCAAACTCAGTGCGTGATTTTCATGTTGCTCATAGAGTTCGCGCATCTCCGCTGTTACTGTTTCTGGATTCACCAAGGCAACTGTAATATCCATATGGCCTCCGTAAAGAAAATGCCAGTAAAAGACTGAGCTCCGTATAAGTAATCTGCTAATATCACTATAATTTCTGGATATTTTCGTATATTTATTCGGGTGGGGGAAACATGGAAACAGCCAAATTTCATAAGAATTCTGCCAAACTGAACCACCATGTAGTCGCTGTCGCTTACGATGGTTTACGAACTTTCGAATTTGGTTGTGTAGTGGAATTTTTTGCAGTGGAACGACCAGAGTTGAAAACCGACTGGTACCGTTTTTCTGTCTGCTCAGCAGAATCTCGCATATTGCATGCAGTGGGAGGCATTGAAGTAAGGGTTGCCAATGGGCTTGAATTGCTGGAGGTCGCTGATACGATCGTGATCCCTGCCTGGCGTAATGTCAACGACCAGCCCCCTCCGGCGCTATTGTCTGCATTGCGCGCGGCCTGGCAACGCGGGGCACGTCTTTGTAGCATCTGTTCCGGTGTGTTTGTGCTGGCCGCAGCAGGCGTGCTGAAGGGAAAAACTGTTACCAGTCACTGGCACCATACTCGGTTATTAGCTCAACGTTATCCCGAGATCAATGTATCCAACTCTGCGCTCTATATTGATGAAGGGCAAATTATTACCTCCGCCGGCTCCGCGGCTGGGCTGGATATGCTTCTGCATCTGGTAAAAAAAGATTATGGATTGCGTGTGGCCAATATGGTCGCAGAACGTCTGGTCATTCCATTCCTTCGTGCTGGCGGCCATAGTCAGAAAAATAATTATCGGGTGGTGGAAAAAGGTGAAAACCGTATCGCCGCCTTGATTGACTGGCTTAATTTAAATTTTAGAGAGCATCAAAGCGTCCCGGCTTTGGCAAAGCGTATGATGATGTCTGAACGAACATTACAACGTCATTTCTATAATGTTACTGGTTTGCCCCTGATGCGTTGGCTGGCGCTACGACGACTAGAGTGCGCCAAAGAATTACTGCGCGCCACGCATTATCCGATAGATAAAATTGCGGAACTCTCCGGCCACTCATCGGAAGCGACATTACGTCATCAATTTCGACTTTATGAACATTGCAGTCCATCCGAGTATCGGCAATCACGCATAATAAGCAATTGATCGCTACCCTGGAGTGGTTGAGAAGGGGGATTAAGCAGGCGTTTTGACGCGTGAAACAGCCTATTGGGATTGAGCCGCATGAAAATGTGAAAAGTAGGAAGAGGGGGATGCGGTAAAGCCCCCGCAGAAGTCTCGGGGGCTTAATCAGGCAGATTAATTATCCAGTTCCAGCTCATTCATCGCGGCGATGTTGAAGCCGCCGTCAACGTGCAGAACTTCACCGGAAATACCGGCAGCCAGATCGGAGCACAGGAACGCCGCAGTGTTGCCGACATCCTCGATGGTGACGACGCGACGGATCGGCGTAACCGCTTCGCAATGCGACAGCATTTTCTTGAAGTTCTTGATGCCCGACGCGGCCAGCGTACGGATCGGGCCGGCGGAGATGGCGTTGACGCGCACGCCCTGGGCGCCCATGGCATTCGCCATATAACGCACGTTCGCTTCCAGCGAGGCTTTCGCCAGACCCATCACGTTGTAGTTGGGGATAGCGCGTTCCGCGCCCAGATAGGACAGGGTAACCAGCGCGGAATTCGGATTCAGCATTTTACGGCTGGCTTTCGCCAACGCGACAAAGCTGTAAGAGCTGATATCGTGAGCAATGCTGAAGCCCTCACGGTTTACCGCATCAACATAGTCGCCATCCAGCTGGTCGCCCGGCGCATAAGCGATGGAGTGAACAAAGCCATCGAAATTCGGCCAGACTTTGGCCAGTTTGGCAAACAGCGCTTCAATACTGGCATCTTCAGCGACATCACAGGGCAGAACAATGCTGGAACCCAGTTCGCCGGCAAAGCCTTCAACGCGAGATTTCAATTTATCATTTTGATACGTGAACGCCAGTTCAGCCCCTTCGCGGTGCATTGCCTGTGCGATACCGAATGCAATGGAGCGGTTACTGGCGACACCAGTTACCAGAATGCGCTTACCGGTAAGAAAACCCATAGCAGTAATCCTTGTGAACATTGTTGCTGCAATCATCAATATTAAAAATAATCAGTTAATGATGACCGAGGTGAATAAACCGGGCGATTCTACCATGTCTGGAGCCGAGAAGGGTACTCCGAAGCATCATCGCCGTTTTTTTAGCCTTGCCGCCGTTTTTCAGGCTGTCGCGCTGAAATCGTTCGAACCGGCCGCGTTTAAAATTGCGCGCCGTCGCGCCGCCAGGCATCGGCGCTCAATGCCTCGCCGAAATGGCTGGCGATCAGACGCTTGGTCAGTTCATGCAGCGGGGAAGCCAACACGTCGGCCGTACTGCCGCGCTCGACCACTTCACCCCCTTGCATGACCAGAATCTGATCGCTGACGTGTTTCATCATACCCAGATGCTGGGTGACATAAATATAAGAAATGCCGTGTTTCTCCTGGAGTTCCAGCATCAGATTGATAATTTGTGAGCGCATAGACATATCCAGCGAAGCCAGCACTTCGTCGGCGATGATCACTTTCGGTTGCAGAATCAGCGCCCGCGCCAGACCCACGCGCTGCTTCTGACCCGGCGCCAGCGCCTGGGGATAATAATAAGCGTGATCCGGCCGCAGCCCGACCTGTTGCAGCGTCAGGTTGATGGCTTTCTCGCGCGCTTCGGCGCTGAGATCGGTATTCAGACGCAGCGGCACATCCAGCAATTGGCCGATCCGCTGGCGTGGATTCAGCGCATTGCCCGCATCCTGAAAAATCATGCGGATACGTTGGCTGCGGTAGCTGTAATCGCCGTAATGCAGCGGATGATCGTCGATCAGCAGCTCGCCCTCGGTGGGGGGGATCATGCCCGCCAGCATTTTTGCCAGCGTGGATTTTCCGGAACCATTTTCACCGACAATCGCCAGCGTCTGGCGTTCGCGTAAGGTAAAGCTGACGGACTTCACGGCTTCAACATGCTGTCGGCGAAACAGACCGGTACGGTAACGGAATGTTTTGGTCAGGTTACGGGCTTCAAGCAACGTTTCGACCATCAGGATTCCTCCATATTGAGCGGGAAGTGGCAGGCGTACCAATGGTTCTTGACCGATAGCAGCAGGGGAGCCTGCATACATTGCTTTTGCGCATAAGGACAGCGCGGCCCCAACCGACAGCCGACCGGCAAGTGTTCCAACGACGGAATCGCCCCCGGCAGGGTATTCAGGCGGCTTTTATGCGGCAGCGAACGGCCGAAATCCGGCATCGCCCGAATCAGGGCCTGGGTATAAGGGTGATGCGGCGCGCTAATCAGATCGTCGCTGGTGGCGCTTTCCACCGTCTGGCCGCAATAGAGCACGTTTATCCGATTCGCCCATTTGCTCATGGTTTGCAGATCGTGGCTGATCAGCAGAATGGTGGTGTTATTGTTCTGGTTCAGCCGCGACAGCAGGCGAAAAATCTGCGCCTGCGTGGTGGATTCCATCGCATTGGTCGGTTCGTCGGCGATCAGCAGGCGCGGCTGGTTCGCCAGCGCGATGGCGATCATCACTTTCTGGCACTCGCCGTCGGTCAACTCATAGGGGTAGCTGCCCATGACATCTTTATGATCTTTGATGCCGACGCGGTGCAACAGTTCGATGGCTCGCCGTTTGCGCCACTGGAAGCGCTGCCACCAGCGGCCTTTATAGGTCCAGCGGGGGATGGCCTGAATTAATTGCCGGCCGATATTTTCCGCCGGATCCAGACAGGACTGCGGTTCCTGAAAAATCATGGAGACATTGTGGCCCACCAGCTTACGCCGTTGACGCGGCGTCAGTTGCAGCAGGTCTATATCATCAAAGCGGAAACGGTCGGCGGTCACCCGCCAGTTATCTTTGGTGATGCCGCAGATGGCCTTGGCAATCAGGCTTTTGCCCGATCCCGATTCCCCCACCAGCCCGCGGATTTCCCCTTCATTGAGCGTCATGCTGACTCGGTCAACGGCTTTCACCGGGCCGTCCGAGGTGAAAAATTCGATGGTCAGATTACGAATATCAAGCAATGGCATAGGTTGTCTCCGCCATTATTCTGTTTCTGCGACCAGGGCGCGGCGAATGCCGTCCCCAAGCAGGTTAACGATCAGAACGCTCAGCGCAATGGCCGCGCCGGGCAACATGACCGTCCAGGGCGCGGCATAGACCAGTTCCAATGAGTTGCCCAGCATGGCGCCCCACTCGGTGGTCGGCAACTGCGCGCCAAGATCGAGGAACCCCAGCGCCGCGATATCCAGAATCGCAATCGACAGGGCGCGGGTGAATTCGGATACCAGAATGCCCGCAATGTTCGGTAATACCACGTACCAGATAATGTAAAAGGTCGATGCGCCATCAAGCCGGGTGGCGATGACGTACTCTTTATCCATTTCGTCATGTACCGTGCTGTATATGGTGCGCACCATACGCGGCACCAGCGCCAGCCACACCGCCAGCATGGCGTGCTCCAGCCGCGGACCGATAAAGGCGATGACGACGATCGCCAGCAACAGCGACGGAATCGACAGCAGCGTGTCGAGAATATGGTTAAGCATCGCGGAACGCAGCCCGTGCGTAACGCCGGCCAATACGCCCAAAATCACGGCGCATAACGCCGCGCCGTGCGTGACGATAAAGGCCGAACCCACGGTGGACGCGGCGCCGCTTAATATGCGGCTCAAAAGATCGCGGCCCAGATCGTCGGTACCCAGGAAGAAGGAGACTTCGCCATAGTGCGACCAGGAGGGCGGCAGCATCTGGTAGCCGAGAAATTGCTGGCTGACGTCATAGGGCGCCAGCAGTTTTCCGAACAGGCACAGACCCAGCAGAATCAGAAAACCGTAAAAACCGATCATCGCCAGAGTGTCTTGATGGAATACCCGCCAGATATCCCCCAGACGGCTGGGGATCCGTTTTTCGCTATAAACATTATCGAAGGGCATACGACTCCTTATGTTTCAGCGGGTTGGTCATTGCACCCCCAATATCGGACAACACATTAACGGTAATAACCATCGCGCCGACGACGATCACGCCGGCGGATATGGCGGCGTAATCCTGCTGACGAATAGCGTTGACCAGCCAGCGCCCCAGACCCGGCCAGTTGAACACCACTTCGGTAATCATGGTGAGCGTCAGCATGGTCGAAAACTGTAACCCCAACTTGGGCATAATCGGCGGCAACGCATTGTGCAGCACATGGCGGCGAATGATGGCCATCATCGATAAACCGCGCGTCGCCGCCGCTTTGATGTAGTTTTTCCCCATGACGTCGGTGGTGCTGATGCGCATCAGTCTGATGACCTCCGTCGTCGGCCCCACGGCAAGCACCGCAATGGGGAGAATCAAATGTCGAATGGCGCTGATGATCATCTCGTTGCGATAGGGCGAATCGGATAGCCAGGCATCGATCAGCGCAAAGCCGGTGACGCTTTTTACCTGATAGAGCAAATCGAAGCGACCGGAAACCGGCAGCCAGCCAAGATGCAGGGAGAAAAACAGCGTGAGCAGCAGCGCCAGCCAGAATACCGGCAGGGAAAAGCCGATCAGCGCCAGCGTGCTGATAACGATATCCGCCCCTTTATTCTTCATCACTCCCGCGGTGATTCCCAGCGGGATCCCCACCAGCAAGGAGAGCGCGAAAGCCAGCAGGCACAGTTCGATCGTCGCCGGGAACACCTGTTTCAGCTGTACCAGGATGGCCTGGCCGTTGATGCTGGATCGGCCGAAGTCACCCTGCAACAGACTGGAGAGATAAAAACGATAAGCATCGAATAACGCCGCGCCGTTAAGCGGCGCATGCGGCGTGTAGTAGCTCAGGCTGAAACCCAGCAGCGTCAGCAGAAAAAACGTCACCAGCAACAGCAACAGGCGGCGTAGGGTAAAGATAATCACGGTGTTTCTCCTTCAGCGGCGTGTTGTGAAGAAGGCTCTTGCGGCGCGTTTTCCTGGTCATCGTCGCCGTCGTTTTGCCGGAAAACCCCCGCGAACGAGGCGCTGCCGAACGGACTTAACACAATCCCTTTCATATCATAGCGATAGGCCAGCAATCGTAAAGAGGACGCCAGCGGCAATACCGGTAACTGCTCGGCCAGGATCTGCTGTGCCTGCTGATAGTATTCAATGCGTTTCGACAACTGCTGTGAGGACAGCGCGTTTTGCAGCGTGTCATCAAAGTCCGCATTACACCAGTGAGCATAGTTGGTTTGGGAAGGTATGGCGGCACAGCTGAGCAACGGGCGGAAAAAGCTGTCCGGGTCGTTACTGTCCGTCGTCCAGCCGGCAAGCGTTAAATCGTGGCTAAGCTCCATCAATCTGGCTTCCTGGAAGCGGCCTTCAACCGGCACTATCGTGACCTGAATCCCGACCTGCGCCAGATCGGCCTGGATCAGTTCCGCGGTTTTCAACGGGCTGGGATTGTAGGATTGCGACGCGCTGGGTACCCAGAGACGCAAACTGAGATGGGTGATGCCCAACGCCTGCAACAATTGACGGGATTTTTCCGGGTTGTACTCCGTGATTTTCGCATCGTTGTCGTAGGCCCAGGATGCGCGCGGCAAGATTGAGGCGGCCGTTTCAGCCGTACCGTAATAAATCGATTGCATCAGCCGATCGTTGTTGATCGCCAGCGCAATCGCCTCGCGCATGCGATGGTCATCCAGCGGGGGTTTGCGCACGTTGAATGCCAGATAGGCGATATTCATGCCGGGGCGCAGCGACAGACGCAAGCGCGGGTCGTTACGTAAAATCGCCAACTGACTGACGGCGGGATACGCCAGAATATCGCATTCTCCGGTCAGCAATTTGGACAGACGTCCGGTGCCGCCCGAACCGAGATCCACCACCACCTGCCGCATGCGGGGCTGGCCGCGCCAGTATGCGTCGTTGCGCGTCAGGCGGATATATTGTCCGTTGCGGTATTCATTCAGCATATAGGGGCCGGTGCCGACCGGCTCGCGGTCGAGTAATTCTTTCTTATCATTTGCGGCCAGCCCCTGCGCGTATTCGGCCGACAGAATCGGCGCATAATGCGTGGCCAGATGCCAGAGGAAAGACGCATCCGGCTTGTTAAGCCGAATTTCCACCGCATATTCGCCCAGTTTGCGAATGCTGTGGACGGAATCGGCGAATTTCAGACTGTCGAAATAGGGATATTCTCCGCCGTTGACGTCATGATAGGGGTGATGCTTATCCAGCATGCGTTGAAAGCTGAACAGGACATCGTCCGCGTTCATTTTACGCGTAGGGCTAAACCAGGCGGTGGTTTGAAAATCAACGTCGCGGTGCAGATAAAACCGGTATGTCGCGCCTTCATCCAATACTTCCCAGCGCTGCGCCAGTTCCGGCATCAGCCGGTAAGTATAGGGGTCGACATCCAGTAATCGATCGTAAAGCTGAGCCGCCAGGGTATCGATGGTGACGCCGCTGCGCGCCATCTGCGGGTTAAAAGTATTCAGCACGTCATTGACGCAATAGACGAAACCGCTTTGACGAATATCGGGCAGCGACGCGGGGGCCGACGCGACAGGCAAAGAGGACGCCAATGCAGGTATCGCCAGCCAAGCGAATGCCAGTGCGAGACAGGTTTTTCCAGGCATACGGGATTTTTTCAGTCAATACGTAATAGACAGAGTGTACCGCACTCTGCCCCTTGTCCCCACTGCGTTATGCGCGTATGGCGACTTTCCGACCGTTTTTGGCCGACAATGGAATATTATGCCATACGCGTACGGCCGGGGATTTGGTCCGGATTGGGTGTCGTTGATCATTCGTCCCCAGGGGGGATCGGGAATGTCATAATGAGAGAGATATCTCGTTGTAAAATAAATAAATTATTCTATAAAATCTATTGCGGACACTGCCCTGGGGGGATACATTTAGGCTCGCAATAAATAAAGGATTACACGATCGCTGATACAATGTCCGTCTTGGATTGGCATAGTACTTAAAATAATGGATGGGGGAAAGGAAATGGGAAGGTTTCGCAGTAGCATGAAGACGTTGATTAACGTCTTCATCGGGATTGCTAAAGCCTGCTTTGTATTGCTGGTATTGTGCGTCGCGATGTTTTACAGCGGCGGTATGTTTAAAGTCGCTGGTTTTTATTATTCCCACTTTAGTAAGGATGAAACCGTCGAGTCGCAACAAGATTTGCCTTTGCTTGATGCGGACACAGTGAAAATCCGGCAAGCCGATCTGCTGAAGCGTGCGCTGGATAATATGGTTTCTATCAACGGAGGCAGTTTTACGATGGGGGCGGATGATTGCCATAAATATCCGATGCTCAGCATGTGCGCCCCTAGTCCAGTCTACCCGGTCCAACTGAGTGACTATTCTCTATCGAAATACAAAATCACCAATCAGGATTTCGATCTCTTTCTGGCAGTCCATCAGCGGTTAGTCAACCCGTTTCCTGCCGAACAGCGCTTCGAACATAGAGAGTGGAACAAACGACATAGTTTGCAAGCGGCGCAACTTCCTGCGCGAATGAGCTGGCAGGATGCCGAAGCCTATTGCCAGTGGGTGGGGCAACAGGTCAATAAGCCGATGCATTTGCCGACGGAAGCGCAGTGGGAATATGCCGCTCGTAACCGTGGGCAATATGTTGGTTTCGCCACCGACGACGGCACGATTAAGCCTGGTCAGAATGCGCCTGAATTTGACGATATGAACCATAACATGTTTGAGTTCGGCAGCTACCTGGTGGATGTAGGCTCGGTAACGCCGAATCCGTTGGGTATTTACGATCTTATCGGCAATGGGCAGGAATGGGTTTACGACTGGTACTCTAACAAAGAGAGAGAAAATTCGCTCGCCGTTGATCCAACAGGTCCGTCTGAGCCTTCCTACACATCTCGGGGACCGGCGAAAGTTATTCGTCCCTATAAATTCTATGCCGATAGTTCCGGGATGGGCGTTACTGCGCACGATCGGGATTTCGCAGGGATTCAACCGGATAATCTACCGGATGGCGATGGGCAGATTACCGCTCGCTGCGCAATATGGAGTCATTGATAATGAAACGCGGAACTAAAATTTATCTTACATCTCTGGTTCTGGCTTTTACTCTGCCGTTTATTCTTTTCTCCGATAAGCTGCATAAAAAAATCAGTGATTCCACGGCGCCGGTTCGCCATTTTTTTACCTTTGACTCTGATAAAGGCGTCGATAAATCAGCGCTGAGTGACCTGTTAATCGCCGTGAAAGGCCGACAGTCTGAATTAGGTTATTTCGAAATGGATGAAAAAGGCCGTGCCTATGCATTACCGATAATCCAAAAATATTCTGCGACCAAGTCGTTCTACATTGGCGATTTTGCGCTGACCAAAACCAAAATTACGAATAAGCAGTACGAGCGTTATCTGATAAATACGGATCAGGCGGCGCAAAAGCTTCCGGATGATGATAGTTCGTCGTCGCCGCCCGATGATGCACCGGCTGAAGTGACTTACGCGCAGGCTGAAAGTTATTGCCGTTGGTTCGGTGAGCAGATCGGGCAAAAAGCGGGCCTACCCAGCAGGAATGAGTGGGAATATGCGGCTCGTAACGGTGGTAAACGGGTTCTGTTCCCAACGGATAATGGACTGATCGATATCGGCCGCAACGTCGCCAGTAAAGCGCAAAAAATGGCCGTTAATCCCACGGGCAGCAGCCTGGATCAGCCGCTTATGTCGGTGGGACAATTTCCGCCAACCCCATTGGGCTTTTACGATATGGCGTCAAACGGCTTCGAATGGACCGCCACCGATCGCGATGGCACTTTTATTACATCGCAGGCAATTTCAATGGAAGGGGGCGCGGCGACGATTACCTATCACCCTGATGAGGATTTGAAAGGCCGTAATACTTTCCGCTGCGCTACGTGGCCTGAAAGCCAAGAGTAAGGCAGCCGAGACGCCCGAAGATTACGGATAAATCATTCCGTTGGGCGTCTCCCATCATATTGTTTTAATACGCCGCAAGGCGCTCACAGCAGAGATCCGCTCATCGGATAGCGCGATGATGGCTATCGCTTCCTGAAACGCGGCGCATTTTTAAAACCTTATCTTTATTAAATAAAGACACCGTTTTAATTTCAATCAACGGCGCAAATTCTTGTCATAGATCATGTTCGGTGGGCTTAGTGATGACGAGTGCCAATAATTTACTAAACCCTGACAAATAAATGCCGTTATAGGTAAGAACTTTGTTCGAAAAAGGGAGCAATTCTGGATGGACGGTATCAGGTCTCAACGCACTCTTGACGTCGAGTTTTCACATAAGGCGGAAAACGTTACCGATGATGCCCCTGACTTGCCTGTTGAGGTCGAAATGGCGGCATTCGAAGCCATTGACGTTGCGGGTGAGCGTAAGGATTGCCCGGAACAGCGGGCCGCCCCGCAAGTGTTATCCGCACAGGATATTGTTGCGCAAAGCGAGCGGATAAAGCAGTTAAAAAATAGCTCTCTGTGCGATCCGTCGGATCAAGTCTCTGATTTGGCCTCGTCCTTTTTTATTATCGCGCTGGAAGGCGCGCATGCATCGGGCAATATTCTCGCCGGCGCTCTGCATGATGCCTTCTCAAGCCCTTTGGATAGCGAAAAGACGGCAATGGTGGAATCCTTTGAGATCGCTATGAAAAAGGAGATGCTCTGTTTTATTAAAGCGACGTTCATCAGCGAACCCTATCAGCCCGCCGCGTCAAAAGTCATTGAAAACTATATCAGAGAGCTTGTCGCGCGCCGGGATTGTGTGCGGTTGGGCGCGGCCAACGCGGAGTTTTTACTGGCATCCGGCAAGGGCGACGAAGAATACGCTGAAGCGGTACGCAAAGATATTGAGGCTTTAAAACAGGGAACCTACCACTCGCAGCTTGAAATGCGTCAGGCGCTGGCCATTGCCGACAACGCATCCAGCGTCGTGGATATGCTCGATCAGTTTGAAATGATGCTCAGAAGTCACCGCCGCAGTTTAGCCATGCTGGATACCGAGTTGCGCCATTTAAGTTTATTGGCCGATCGCTGGGAGGATTTTGTGCAAAAGTATGCGCCGTGGACGCTAAAAAAAACGGTGAAAGGGTAATAAAACAGAGCGGGGCAGTCGGCAAGGAACCTTACCATCAGTATGGTAATGAGAAAAATTCTCAACAAAACACTTTACAACTGATACTGATAACTATTATCATCATCCCGCACTTCAGTAGTTGCCTCTTCCCAGGCACTCGCGAAGAGCACGACATTGCTCACATTGCTTCCAGTATTATTTTAGCCAGCCTGCGTGCTGGCTTTTTTTTATGCCTGTCGTCGCAATTAAAAGGCATGCCGCCCGGTCGTCGGGCGGCAAAAGGATCAGCTGATTTTCCCGTTTTCGACGCTATTGAAGCGAGCGCCGCCGTTCTGGGCGAACAGACTCAGATGACGCTCCTGCGCCTGCGGATAGATACGGCTGCTCAGACAGCGTTCGCCATCCTCGACGAACACTTCAACCGACGAGCGATCGAAGAAGATGCGCAGGCGCAGGTTAGAAGAAACGGGCAGGGGTACGCTGCGGTAGCCGCTAATGCCATGCGCCGGATAACGGCGTTCCAGCACCAGACGGCGTGACTGATCATCGACATAAATAAACAGTCCCTGCTCATTATTGGGTTCGCTGCCCAGCGACAAACCATACTTCTCGGCATCGCTGGACGCCAGGTCGATGTCCAGCGTTACGAACTGCGCGGCGCAGTCCTGTGCCAACGGCAAACTGCCGTTTTTCAGTTCAACATTCTGCTGCCGGTGTTCCTGATGGCAGCAGGCGTCGATTTCCGCCGCCGGCGCCACCCGCAACGTGTTGTTTGACGTCAGCGTCAGCTCGCGCGGCATTGACAACATGCCGGCCCAGAGATGCGCTTTCTCCGGCATCAGGGATTCCCACATCGCCAGCCAGCCCAGCATAATACGGCGGCCGTCCGGCGCCAGCAGCGTTTGCGGCGCATAGAAATCATGACCGGCATCGATCTCGGTAAACGGGGTTTCAATCACGAACTCGCTGCCGGGCTGCCATGTGCCGACCATATAACCGCTCTGGAATAGATTACGGTTGTGATAGCCCTCGGCTTTCATTCCCTGCGGGGAGAACAGTAATACCCACTTATCGCCCAAAGGGAAAAAGTCAGGACATTCCCACATATAACTTTCGCCCGGCGCCGAGCGAGCCAGCAGACCTTGCGGTTCCCAGTTGCGCAGATCGGTCGAGCGCCACAGACGGACTTCGCCGCGGTTTTCCACCTTCAGGCCGAGCACGACGTACCAGTAGTCGCCCATTTTCCAGACTTTCGGATCGCGGAAATGCTGGATGCCCGCCGGCGCGTCGATGATCTTACCCTGCGGCGTGAAATGTATGCCGTCACGGCTGGTCGCCAGGCACTGCACCTGACGCAGTCCTTCATCGCTGGCGCGATCGCCTTCGTGAACGTGTCCGGTATAGATCAGCGACAGTTCTCCGTTGTTATCGACCGCCGAGCCGGAAAAACAGCCGTCCTTATCATCTTCGCCCGCCGGCGCCAGCGCCACCGGCAGATGCTCCCAATGGATCAGGTCGCGGCTACGGGCATGACCCCAGTGCATTGGCCCCCAGACGGCTTCGTAGGGATAGTGCTGGTAAAACGCATGGTACATGCCGTCGTACCAAACCAGACCATTCGGGTCATTCATCCAACCGACCGTGGGCGCCAAATGCCAGGTTGGATACCATTCCATGTTCATCAAGGGCCGCGTCGCGGCAATGTAACTATTGGCTTTTTCTAATAACTCAATCATAGCGACTCACTTTATTGTGCGCGGGGTTAAGGTCGGGGAAGGCCGGACAGTTTGATTAGGTTCCAGCAGGAACCAGGAAATCAGCGTGGTGATCAGCACCATACTACCCATAAACAGATAGGTCCGGGCGAAACCGAATAGCTCATAGCTGTAACCCACCAGCGGGGACAACAGGCTGCTGACCACAGAACTGATACAGGTGAAGCCTACCAGGTAAATCGTTGTCGATAACCGTTTATCAAAGTTCAGACTGTTATATTTAAACAAAGAAATCAAAAGGATGGGTAATTCTACCGCATGCAGCAGCTTCATGACGGAAATTAAAAACACGCCGCTGACCAGGCCGGAACCGATAACGCGCAGCGCCATGATGGCGCTGGCCAATATCAAGCCGTTTTTGGCGCCGATGCGGTTAACCAGCCACGGCGCCAGGAACATCCCGCCGGCTTCGAGGAATACCTGGAGCGAGTTCAGGTAGCCAAACATACTGTTGCCGGCATGCAGATCGGGAAACTGTGAAGCGAAATAGACCGGGAACTGCTGATCGTAAACGCCGTAAATACAGGTGCCGATAACAAAGACGACCAGCGCCCAGAAGCGCGACAATCGCAGCAGCCCGACGGCGTCGGCCAGAGTGATTTTGGCCGGATCGCCGAACTGAAGCTGGCTCATCGCATTTTCTTTGGCGATGCGCACCTGACTCAGACACAGCAGGAACAAGATGCCGGAAATGGAGGCCAGGGCGAAGTTGTACAACGGGTTAATGTTGAAGTTGATGCCGGCAAAGAAAGTGGCGACGGCCCAGCCCAGCGAGCCCCACATTCTGGAACGGCCATATTCGATCCCTCGCGTACGACAAAAACGTTCGATGTAGGCTTCCAGCAGGCCGATACCGCCGTTAAACGTCGCGCCGATGTATAACCCGCCGGCAAGACTGCCGAGATAAATATTAAAACGCAGCAGATCGGCGAACAGCATAAAGAACGGCCCGCTGCACACCAGCAGAATAGAAATAAACCACAGCTGATGTTTGCCCAGCCCGAGTTTATCCTGGATGTAGCCGTACAGCGGTTGTGAACAGAACGACACCAGCAAAATCGCCGAGAAAATAATGCCGGTATCGGTCGAATTCAAATTCACATACTGGTTAAGCCAGATGGATAACAGCGAGCAGGTCGAGGACCAGGTAAAGAAAAAAAAGAAAAATAGGCTGCTTAATAAAATATAGGTTTTTCTGGTTTCAGCGTTCATCAGTCTGACTCCTGATATTTTGATGGCTGAATTGTTAACGTTAACTATAAAAAAATTAAAGCGGTTCATTGCTGGAATGTGATGTTAATCATGAAAGTTAACGTTAACATTTTATTTTTGCCAGCGACCCGTTACATTCCCATTCAAGAGCGATTTCCGCTTCGGTCTGAAATGAAGAACACCCGATCTCCTGCTAAATCAGCGGGACGGTGAAGTCATCTATTTTAATTAATAATCAATGTATTATCGAGGTGAACATGACGAGTAAAGTCTGGGTGTTGGGCGATGCGGTAATTGATCTGTTCGCCGACGATATGCAGCGTTTATTACCTTGTCCCGGCGGCGCGCCGGCTAATGTGGCCGTCGGCATCGCCCGGCTGAACGGCAACAGCGCGTTTATCGGCCGCGTGGGCGATGAGCCTTTCGGTCACCGGTTGCAGCAGGTATTGCAACAGGAAAATGTCGACACCGCCTACCTGCATTATGATGCGCAGCATCGAACCTCCATTGTATTGGTTACCCTGAATGAAGAAGGGGAACGGCAGTTTACCTTCATGGTGCGTCCGGGCGCCGACCTGTTTCTTGAACCGGGCGACCTGCCGCCTTTTAGCGCCGGGGAGTGGCTGCACTGCTGTTCTATCGCGCTGGCGGCCGAACCGTCCCGTTCCACCACGTTACAGGCGATGGCTGCGGTCAGACAGGCCGGCGGCTGGCTGAGTTTCGACGCCAATCTGCGCGACGATCTGTGGCCGGATCGCGACCAGATGCTATCCTGCGTCAAACAGGCGCTGGCGATGGCCGATGTGGTGAAACTGTCTGATGATGAATTGATGTTGATCAGCGGGATGACGGATGTTGAGCAGGCGATGACGGCGCTCGGCGACGAAATCAGCCCGGCGCTGCTGGTGGTGACCCAGGGCAAGGCCGGCGCCTGGGCGGGCCGGCCGGGCAAGATGACGTTCTATCCGGCGCAAGCCGTACGGGCCGTGGATACCACCGGCGCCGGCGATGCGTTTGTCGCCGGCCTGCTGGCGGGATTAAGCGAAGAGGGCGCGCAATGGCGGGATTGCGTCGCGCTACCGGCGATCATTGCGCAGGCGCAGTCCTGCGGCGCGTTGGCGACCACCTCGAAAGGCGCGATGACGGCGTTGCCGTACCGGGATACGTTGGTTCGCTACCAGGCCGAAGCGGAACTCGCCCTGTCGTAAATTGCGCAGATAAGCGCAATATCGGTAGGATTTGCATCATACGCGGGCGTAACTGCACGATAATAGATTGGCATTCTGGGTAACCTCATTGAACATCAATTGGTTACCCAGGATAATTTATGAAAAAACATATCGTACTCGCTCTGCTCGCCTCATTCTCTTTTTCAACGCACGCCGCCGCATTTCAGCTAACGAGCGATGAAATCAAAACGGGCAAGTCGTTATCCGAAGCTCAGGTTTTCCAGGGGTTCGGCTGTGAAGGCGGGAACCGGTCGCCCGCGCTGAGCTGGTCTGATGCGCCGCAGGGAACGAAAAGTTTTGCCGTCACGGCCTATGATCCTGACGCTCCGACGGGAAGCGGCTGGTGGCACTGGACGATGGTGAACATTCCTGCCACAGTAACGTCGTTGACGTCCGACGCTGGAAATAAAGATGGTTCCAAACTGCCCGCCGGCGCGGTTCAGGGCAGAAATGATTATGGCGATGTCGGTTTCGGCGGGGCATGTCCTCCCAAAGGCGATAAGCCTCATCGTTACCATTTTAAAATCTGGGCGTTAAAAGCGGATAACCTGCCGATTGATGGCAACGCAAGCGGCGCGCTGGTTGGTTTCATGCTTAACGCCAACCAACTGGCGACGGCTGAACTGGTCCCGGTTTATGGTCACTAATTAAGAATATAAAACACGATGCAGGCAGAAGATGATGATGTTTCCCGGTTGAGTCTCCAGACGATTTGTTCACGTCAGGCGCATGATCTTCATCGGGTAAAATTGCTGATGCCGGCGTTGTGTCGCGTTAACAGTGGGAAAAAGAGGGTTCAGTGGGGCGAGCATGGCGAAACCGCCGATCGCACCCAACTGATCCTTTTCCCGGCGGGTTACGATTTGCATCTCGCCAATTATCCTGATAACGGCCGTTATCTCTCGCAGATACTTTATATTCCGCCGTCACTGATTCATCGCTTCAGACAACATCATCCCGCGCCGTTAGCCCGCGACAAGAAACCCACGTTCTGTCTCGCGCTGGATCATGAGTTGCTTTACTGCTGGCAACAGCTTACGGATGCATTTGAAAAGAAATTTTCCCGACCGCTGTTAGAGCATGCGACGTTGGGCATGCTGCTGATGCTTCAGAACCGCGGCGCGGCTGAGATATTGCTGACTCAGCGGGATGATTCGTTAGTCAATCGATGCCAGCGCCTCCTGATGCTGGATCCCTCGACGCCCTGGACCGCCAGTCTGGTCGCTACTCACCTGCATATGGCGACCTCCACGTTTCACCGCCGCCTGGCGGCGGAGGGGGGGAGTTTCCAGGAGATCCTTGATGATGTGCGCTTAGGCAATGCATTAACGGCGCTACAGACAACCCAAAAACCAGTGGGTCAGATCGCCATAGAAAACGGCTATCAATGTCCATCCCGTTTTACCGCCCGTTTCCAGAAACGCTTTCAGATTACGCCGCGAGCGTTGCGTCAGGCCATAAAGTCCGCCGGCGTAGTAAACGACGGTAGGGATTAAACGCGATCCCCTGATTTTACCTTCGCTACTGGTTACGTTGTAACACATGATGCCGACGACAAGGGAGAGGGGACTTTATTCCGCCGTCGCTGATGCATATCTAATAACCCAGCGCTATCAAGAAGGCCTTTCCTGAATATAACGACGCAGTTCGCGACCGGTAATCGACCCGCTGGCGGTCAGAATTTGGCGCGCCGATCCGGCAAATATCACTTCCCCCCCGGCGTTGCCGGCTTCAGGGCCAAGGTCGATAATCCAGTCGGCCGCCAGCATGGCGTCCAGATCGTGCTCAACCATAATGACGGTCACGTCTTGCTCAACGAGGGAGCGGATCAATGCCAGAAACAGGGTGATATCATTACCGTGCAGACCGGTAGTGGGCTCATCCAAAATCAAAATATCCAGCTTGTCTTCAAGCCGCGCCGCCAGTTTCAATCTTTGCCTCTCCCCGCCGGACAATGTCGTCGTGGCGCGTCCTAAAGACAGATGCCCCAATCCGACGCGAGACAGGCGTATCAGCGCCGATCCGATGGGTAAATCACGCGAAGTAAAAAAGTCCTTTGCCTTATCGACCGACATGGCGAGGACATCGGCAATGGTTTTTTCTCTATAACGGTAACTAAGCGCCTTATCGTTAAAACCGGAGCCTCCGCACGCTTCGCATTCAGACACTGCGCTGTCGAGAAAGGCGAGTTCAGTCGATATGACGCCGTGTCCCCGACATACCGGGCATGCGCCCCGCGACGATGACGTGAACCAGCCGCGGCTGACGTGATTCTCCTCGGCGAACCTGTCGCGGATACGGTCCATAAACCCCATGTAGGTCGCGACGGTGGAGGAAATGCTGCCGCGCACCGGCTTTTGGTCAATCAGCAGCGCCGTAGGTTCCTGCCTGAGGATTTCCTGTACCAATGAGCTTTTGCCCGAACCGGCGATGCCGGTTAAAACCGTCAGTAGACCGCGAGGAATATCGACGCAGATCCCTTTTAGATTGTGCAGCCGCGCATTGCGTACGGTTATCGATCCCTCTTGCGGTAAGCGGGGTTGGCAAAAGGTTCGCGGCCTGCGCAGATAGCTGCTGGTCGGCGTTCCGCTGGCGAAAAGCTTTTTCATCGGGCCGGCAAACAAAATTTGTCCCCCGTTTTCTCCCGGCCCCGGCCCCATATCGACAACAAAATCCGCAATGCCGATTAAATCGGGATCGTGCTCCACCACCAGCACCGTATTGCCTTTGTCACGCAATTGCCGGAGGATGCCGGCCAGATGGCGGACATCGCGCGGATGAAGTCCGGTAGAGGGTTCGTCCATGATATAAGTGAAGCGGGTCAGCGAGCTATTGAGGTGGCGAACCATCTTGATGCGCTGCGCCTCGCCGCCCGATAGGGTGGGCGTGGGGCGGGCTAATTGCAAATATCCCAGCCCCAGATTCAACATGGTATCCAGCAGCAGGGAGAGATTTTCAACCGCCGGCGCGACCTCCGGCATATCCCAACCCTTTACCTTCTCAGATAGCTTGTCGACGGGCAGACGGCTGAGTTCGTCAATGTTGTCTCCGTCAATACGACATGACAGCGCGGCCTCATTCAGCCTTGCGCCGCCGCATGCCGGACAGGTGGTTTGCTGAATAATCCGCGCCAGATCGTCGGCGTAACGTTTTTTGAAGGCTTCATTGTCATGGCCCAAAAACATGCGTTTGAAACGATGAACGATCCCTTCGTACTTTGCCGTCGCGTACCAGCCGGGCGGCGGAGATTGAAGCGGCGCCGGCTCCGCATACAGCAACATGTTCAGTAGATCTTCCGGGTAGTCGCGCAGTTTCATATCCGGATCGAATAACCCGGTGCGCTTATACCATTTCCAATACCAGGTGCCGGGCGCATAACCGCGGAAAGTGAATGCCCCTTCGTTGATCGATTTATTAACGTCGATAAGCTCATCGATATTGAGATCGGCGGCAACGCCCAGCCCTTTGCAACGGGAGCACATACCCGCCGGATCGTTAAATGAAAAGACGGGCGAATAGCCAACGAAAGGAACGCCGGCGCGGGAAAAAATAAGGCGCAGCAGCGAAGATGCATCGGTTGCGGTACCCACCGTCGAACGGCTGTTGGTTCCTATGGCTTTCTGATCGATGATGATGGCGGTAGAAAGGCCGGTAATCACATCAACCTGAGGTATTCCCGCATGCGGAAGGCGGTTACGAATATAGCTGGGGTAGGTAAAATTCAGCTGCCGCTGAGATTCGGCCGCCAGTACGCCGAATGCAAGAGAGGATTTACCCGATCCTGATACGCCGGTAAAAACGGTAATTTGTCCCACGGGTATGGTAACAGAAACGCCCTGGAGATTATTCTGTGTTGCGTTAACGACTTTAATCCACTGCAAAACTGAGTCCTTTTCACCTTTTTTGTCTCGGCTAAGCGAGACTGTAATGAAAATATACTTTGTTATTATAGGTTAAGGATTTCAGCCAAGATGAATATTTAGAATTCAGCGTCCGTACGGCACTGCCGGCTTCGGCGCGATCGGGCGACTATCCGGCCTGCCGCTGAGGAAGGATTATTAGCGCGGTGCGCCGCTTAAGCGACGCACCGTAACGGCAGGCGCATTAAAAGTTGAAATCTGCGGAGAGCATGTAGGACATATTTATCGCTTTGCCGTTGGTTACCCAACTGCCGGACTGTTTATCATCCGAGGCTTTCACTTCCCCTGAGATATTAAATCGCTTGCTGATCGGGTAGTTGGCGCCGAGCGCGACATATTTATAGCGCGTGTTCTGGAACACTTCGCCATCTTCGGGACGGGCGTTGTATTTACGATAATGGCCGACCCCGCTGTGCAGGGTGGTGGTCAGGCTGTTGTCCCAGTTATGCCAAACGCCGACGCTGGTCGTCCAGTCCTGATTGTTGATATTTCCCCACTGTTTTCGTGTCAGCTTGCCTTCGCTGTAGCGGCTGCGCAGCCAGACGCCGGTATTATCCGTGATGATATATTGCAGACCGGGTTCGATCTCGCTGGTGGTGACATCGGTATCGTTAATCCCTTCGGCGCCGGCGGAGCGTTTGTGCTGAAGATCCTGATAGAAGTAGCTGAACATCGATAAACGATCCGTCAGGCGATAAGTGCCGTACAGCTTGTATCGCACCTGCCAGCGTTCATTCAGCGATTCGCTGCCGACCAGCAGTTCCGCCCCCACGTCGCCCCGGCCGATCTGATGGTTGTAGCCAAAAATCAACTGGGTGCGCTGGGTATGCTCTTCATATTTCTGGCTGGTAAAACTGCCCTGATATTCGGTTTCCCTGGCGTTATAAAAGGCCAGATACCAGGAAGGAAGGCTATCGTGGCGTAATACGGCCTGCGAGAGAACAAAGTTGTCCGCGCCGTCATGCGTGGTGTTGTTTTTCCAGTTGGTGTCGGTAACTTCCAGTTTGCTTTTGATATTGCCGTGTACCTTGCCGCCGTGAGGATAGGACGATTGGGTGGTGGTCCACATAATTTCTTCATTCAGATAGGACCAGGGATTGACGCCGATCACCGCGCCTTCATCATTCCGCATGATATCTATCGCCGCCTGACCGGTCATGGGTAATACGGTAATGGCGAGCAGGGCCCATTTTTTAGAGATATTCGTTTTCATAAATAATTCCCTTGCGCAAAACTATCGCAATACAGTGAGAAATAAGACGACACGTTAATTAAAAACGCCGAATACGCAGATCGCGGCTATCGATATTTCCCTGCGGCGCGCTGATCGCCCATTTTTTGCCGGAAATATGGTACATACGCGTGCTGAAGGCGATATTGTCGTTGATATAGAACACGGCAATGGAGTCCTCGATAATCACTTTCAGATGAATATTGTCGGATAATGGCGTTTCTATACCCATTTCCGGCTTGCGTTTGGGTAAATCATTTATTCCCGCCGGATAAAACAGCACTTTATTGGTCTTTTTATTAAAGACGACGTTCAGCGGCGCATTCTGCGGACTATCGTCATCCATACCGAAACTGAAAATGACGCCGTCGCCGTTCATTGGTAAATTACCGCTGATTTCAATCGTGCCGGATAACGGCGCAAAGACCTGACTGCTGATTTCCCCAAATGACGCGGCGCTGTTTTCCGTTAATAACGGGCGCAGTGGTTCGGGCCGCGGGGCTTTTTGCCCGAAGACATCCGCTATTTCCTGCGGCAGTTTGGTTCTTAGCCGGCCATCGGCGTCCGCGGTTAATTCATGGGCGATAAGATTGCCCGCCCAGTCGATATTGCCGTGATTATCCTCGCCGGCTTTGGTCGGCACCCAGCCAAAAACAAACAGACGTTTACCTTGCTCAACCAGTTTGCCGGCATACAATCCGGCGCCGTCAAAGTAGAAATTTTCCGGTTTGACGAAGGGGCCGTTCGGCGACGCCGCCACGCGGTATTGCGTCAGGCGATGCGGCCACTGGTCGCTAAAGCTGAGATACCAGCGCCCGTTGAAATAGACCAGCGTCGGGCATTCCAGATTGGAATCATGGCTGGTCGTATCATTGCGGAACAGCACGCCTTCATCTTGCCAGTGGGTCAGGTCGGTCGAGGTGTATTTGGCGATGACGCCGGTGCCGTTCTGACGGGTGGTAATCAGCATCCAGTAACGCTGCTCTTCGGGAATATAGACGACGTGCGGATCGCGGAAGTCATTCGCCCGGTAGTTTTCCCCAGGGAGAAAGGTATCTTCAGGGTGTTTGGTCCAGTTGCGCATATCGCTGCTGGTGGCGTGCATAATGGATTCGGCCGGAAAAACATTCTGATTATGGGCGGTATACCAGGCGTGATAAGTCTCGCCGGCCTTAATCACCGAACCGGTGCCTAATAGCAGTTCCGGGCTGTCGAGATCGTTAACATAGGGGATCACTTCGCCCAGATTCTGATAACGGTATAAATTGCTGGTCGCAAGTAAATGAAAGGCGTGAACGCCGAGATCTTTGCCGCCGCGAATATCATTAAGATGAAAAATGTAGAATTGATTATTCTCGGCATACGGCATCGGATCGCCGATATAGGAGCCGGGTACCCGGGGAAAAAAGGCGTCTACCTGCTGGTGAACTTCCGCGCGGCTATTTTCCGCCGCCGGCGTCTGGCTATCGGTCGTCGCCGATGAGGTACAGGCGGTATTCATCGATGTCATTAAAAACATCAGTATAGCCGTTGTCATTTTATTGGCTTTAAACATGGTGATCTCTCTTACCGAAAAATTATTTTCATATGAGTGAATGCATCAGAAACTGTATTCGACACCGACGATAGTAAAGGGATTCCAGGAATGGCCGTCATGGGTCCATTGACCATGCGATTTGGTAAACTGCGCTTTAAATTCACCATACAGGCGCAGGTTATCGACAATGGGATAACTGGCGGTGGCGCCGATAAAGTTGTATTTCCCGTAATAAAATACTTCCGATTTATTGGCGTTATTATAAATTTTGTCGTTGCCGAAACCGACGTAGAGCGAAGTCAGCAGGGGATACCAGTTGCGCCATAATCCGGCGGTAACTTTCCACTCTTCCTCAATAATATTTCCCCATGATTGCCGAACCTGTTTTTCCCAGGAATAATAAGGCCGAATATATAGCCCTAAATCCGGATTCACGCGATATTGCAGCGCAGGCTCCATTTCCATGATGTGGTGCTCCAGATCGCCGTTGCCGGCGTCATTACTTTGCGGCTGATATTCGCGGAAGATATAACCGGACAGCGACCATTTATCGGTGAAGCGCGATTCTCCCCACAGTTTCAGGCGGCCTTTCCAGCGTTTGCTCGCGCTCTCGGTGCCGCCCAGAACTTCCACGCCCCAGTTACCACGATAAAACTCATTAATCTTGCCGATATACATTTCGTTGATGGTATTGGTGCCGCTGTAATCCTGATTGGAAAATTGGCCGCTATAGTTATCTTCGCGGGCGTTCCAGTAACCGAAATACCAGCCGGGTAATTCATCGTGACGCAGCCAGGCCTGAATGAGCGCCAGTTTAAATTTGCCGCCGTTTTTACTGTTATTTTTCCAGCGCGTGTCGTCGATTTCGATTTTGCTGCCAATATTACCGTGCAAACCGCCGGCATCCAGCGAACTGTCGACCGTATTCCAGTGTACTGACTGCTGCTCCTGGGATATACGAGCGATGTCCGCCTTATCTTCCGGCGCGTCGCTTGTGGTTGTCGCTTGCCCCGTCGTGCCGAGCGAAGTTACGCCCCATGTACTGGCGCTGATATCGCCGGACGACCATTTTTGTTCTGCTTCTGCGGCATTGTCGGTTGTCGCCGCCGCGGTCTGACCTGCAAACAGCGCAAGCGAAATACAGAGATATGTATTTTTCATCACGTATCGGTCTCATCATTATTGGTGGGTGTCGCACATTAGCTTCTGCTTTTAGTAAATCGTGCGAGTTAACGTTAACATTGAGGGGCGAAGGTGCAGAAGATGGCGTATGAAAGAATTCTGATGTTAATCACAATAGTTAACGTTAACATTGATTTTATGCGATCGCGGTCATGTTTATGAGTAAAAATCGCTTTATCAGGGCGCTAACGGCATGAATATAATAAACATCTGAAATCGAGCGCATTCCGGCGATAACCACGTCGGGCCGGTTTATCCGCGGGCGGATAAGCGATGACTTTTGTGCATTCAGCACGGGAATAAGGGATGGTATGGCTTCTTTAAAAGATGTGGCAAAGCTGGCGAATGTTTCCCTGATGACGGTATCGCGGGCGTTGAACAGTCCGGAAAGTCTGAAGCCGGAAACTTATCAGCGCGTTAAGCAGGCCATTGAAGCACTGAATTATGTACCCGACCTGTCGGCGAAAAAAATCCGCGGCGCCAGGGCGACGCCCAAGACCATTGGCGTGCTGGCGCTGGATACCGTGACCACGCCATTTTCAGTCGAAATGACCCTGTCGATTGAAGAAACGGCCCGCGCTCATGGTTGGAACAGCTTTGTCGTCAACATGTTCATGTCGGACTGCGTGGACGATATCGTCGATTTACTGCTATCCCATCGCCCCGCCGGCATTATCTACACCACCATGGGGCTACGCACGGTGCCGGTGCCGAAAAAGTTGCTGAGTTTGCCCTGCGTGCTGGCGAACTGCGAAAGCGAGCAGGGCGGCGTGGCCAGTTACATACCGGACGATGAACAGGGGCAGTATGACGGCGTGTACGCGTTGCTCTGCGCGGGCTACCGTAAACCGCTGTGCATCCATCTGCCGCGGGAGAGACTGGCCAGCGCCCGGCGCCGGCAGGGGCTTGAGCGCGCCTGCCGCGAGTTTTCTCTCGATCCCGAACTGCTCTGGCAACATCATCTGCGCCTTGGCGACGAGTATTATCTCGATGCCGTGACGATTATCGAGCAATATCTCGATCACGGGAAACCGCGCTTTGATTCCGTGGTGTGCGGCAACGACCGCATCGCGTTTCTGGTTTACCAGACGTTACTGTCGAAAGGCATTCGCATACCGCAAGACGTCGCGGTTCTCGGCTATGACAATCTGGTCGGCATCGGCGATCTGTTCCTGCCTGCCTTGACCACCGTACAACTCCCGCACTATGAAATCGGTCGGCAATCCACATTGCACATCATCAATCGTCAGGAACACACCGACATCACCAAAATAACCAGTCCGCTGCTGCGGCGCGAGTCGCTGTAGTCATTGAGCCAGCGGCGACGGCGTCTGTCTGGCTGAATCCGTCATTCCCGCCGTTACCGGGAAAACGGCCCGGCGGCATCGCTTTAAATCGGTATGAGCGGTTATTTTCTCCTAATTCCTTTAGGCGGAAAGTTATTTACATTATTAACTATTTAATTTAATTGAAAAATAAATTTCATTAGCCAATTATTGTCTAACATAAGAAAATAATTTTTCATAGATTGAAGATTTGTGAATTATATTTTTCACATAGCGACTCAAACAGGTGAAACCGATGACGACATCGCATTATCTGGAAGCCGAGGTCATCAAACAGGTGGCCTATATTGCGCCCAACCTGCCGGCGGCGCAGCGCCGACTGGCCAACTATGTGCTGGAAAATGCGTTTCAGGTCGCCTCCGGCAATATCGAAAATCTGGCCGCCGCGACCGGCGTTTCCATCGCGACGGCCAACCGTTTTGCGGTCGCGCTGGGCTATTCCGGCTATGCGGAATTTCGCCATGCGCTTTTTCAGGTATTCAAACCGTCGATGGCGCCGGTGGAAAAGCTACGTAACGAACTGGGACGCGATGCGCCGTTGGATGAGGTGGTGGATGAATCGCTGTCCGGCGCGCAGGCCAGCATCGGTCAGACGCGGGATCACGGCACCCGCAGCGGCCTCGAGCAGGCTATCCGCATGATCACCTCCGCTCGCAATGTGTACTGCTTTGGCCTGGGAACCAGTATTCACCTGGCCAATATCGCCGCTTTCCGCTTTTCCGCCTATTGCCAGAATATCCATGCTCTGGCGAGCTACGGCGGCGCGGAAATGGCGCTGCACCATTTGCAGAAGATCGGCGAACCGGACCTGCTGTTGGCGATTTCGTTTCCGCGCTATTCCGCCGACATGATCCGCATTATGCATTTTGCGCGCGCGCGCAACGCCTCGATTTTGGCGCTGACCGATCGCCCGAGCTCGCCGCTGGTCGGGTTGGCCGACCACACGCTGCTGGCCGCGGCGGAACATCAGCTGCTTTCCAGTTCGATGGTCGCCCCGATTGCCTTGATTGAGGCGCTGGCCGCCGCGATGGCGCACCGTACCCCGGAAGGGTTAAACAGCGCGGCCGAGCTGACCGGACAACTGCTGCCTTATTTCTATCTCGATCAACCGGCAGGGGGAGCCGCTGAATCGTTAGATCGCGCGAATAATCAAAAACGCCGCCGCCCGCGGCGAAAGGGGAACAACGCAGAATGAGCAAAAATGCAATCCTGGCTATCCACGGCGGCGCCGGAACGGTTAACCGCGCCAAGATCACGCCGCAGAAGGCGCGTGCGTATGAGGACGCCCTGCGCGAGGTATTGCGCGTCGGGCAGGCGGCATTATCCGACGGGGCCGGCGCGCTGGATGTGGTGACGCAGGCGGTTCGGCAACTGGAAGATTGTCCGCTGTTCAACGCCGGCAAAGGCGCGGTGTACACCAGCGCCGCCGACCATGAGCTTGATGCTTCCATTATGGATGGCGAGTCGCTCCAGGCCGGGGCGGTGGCGCAGCTGCGCCATGTGCGCAACCCGATTGAAGCGGCGCGGGCGCTGATGGCGTCTGGGCAGTACGTCCTGCTGACCGGCGCGGGCGCCGATGCGTTCGCCCGCGATGCCGGACTGGCGATGGTGGAGCAAAGCTATTACGCCACGCCCGAACGACTGCAACAACTGCATGAAGTGCAGAAACTGGGCGGCATGCGCCTGCTGCTGGATCATGACGCAGAGGCGTTGACCAATACCGGCGAGCCCATCGATACGCGCAGCAAATTCGGCACCGTCGGCGCCGTGGCGCGCGATCTGCGCGGCAACCTCGCCGCCGCCAATTCCACCGGGGGGATGACCAATAAAACGCCGGGCCGCGTGGGCGACAGCGCGGTTATCGGCGCGGGCTGCTATGCGGACAATCGTACCGCCGCGGTCGCCACCACCGGCACCGGGGAAACATTCATTCGCGGCGTGGCGGCTTACGACGTCTGTGCGCTGATGCGCTATGCCGGATTGACGCTGGAAGAAGCCGGCCGACGGGTGATCCATGAGAACCAGATCAAATTGGGCGGACAGGGCGGGCTGATTGCCGTCGACGCCGCGGGCAACGTGGCTCTGCCGTTTAATACCGCCGGCATGTATCGCGGCTATGCCCGTATCGGTCAGCCGCTGTTTGTCGCTATCTATCGTTAGGAGCAAAGGGAAGATGAGGATCCGCGATTGTCACTGGCAATATATTGAAAATTATTTGCGGCATGATGACCGCGTGGTGCTGCCGATCGGCAGTACCGAGCAACATGCCTATCTGAGCCTGTGCGTGGACGCCATTCTGGCCGAGGAAGTCGGCGTCGCCGCCGCCGAGCCGCTGGGCGTTCCGGTTTATCCGGCGGTGCCGTTCGGGTTGGCGCCTTACTTTATGGCGTATCCCGGCACCATCTCGCTGCGGGTATCCACCTATGCCGCATTGATCACCGATCTGCTGGACAGTCTGTCCGCGCATGGCTTCCGGCGCATCATGATCCTGAATGGTCACGGCGGCAATCAGCCCGCGGCGGCGGTTGCTCAGGAGTGGGCGGCGCAACATGCAGGCCATCGCGTGCGTTTTCACAACTGGTGGAATGCGCCGAAAACATGGGCAAAAGTCAAAGAAATCGATCCGGTGGCGTCGCACGCCTCGTGGATGGAAAACTTTCCCATTACCCGCCTGGCGCACGCGCCATCGCCGGAGGGCGCAAAAGCGATGATCGATCTCGATCGCCTGCGTCTGCTGGATCCTGCGCAAACGCGCGGCTATCTGGGCGACGGCAATTACGGCGGCGATTACCAGAAGCCGGATGAGACGATGGGGCAACTATGGCAGGTGGCGGTCGATGAGACGCGTCAACTGCTGGAGGACGGCTGGGCATGACGGTGATGATCAATCGGCAACGACCTATTCTGATTTGGGGCGCGGGGGCTATCGGCGCCAGTCTGGGCGCCGCCTTTGTCGCCGCCGGCTACCCGGTGGTTTTTGTCGATCGGGAACAGGCCCATGTCGATGCCATGAATCACGACGGGCTTTATATCGAAGGTCCGATCCGCGAGCAGCATCTGGCCGTGCGCGCTTATACGCCGGACGATCTGCAAGGGTGCTACGAGTTAGTGTTTCTGGCGGTGAAAGCGCACCACACCGCGATAGCCTGTCGGCAACTGCGCCCGTTTCTGGCGGACGACGGCGTGGTGGTATCGGCCCAGAACGGGCTGAATGAACAGGTGATCGCCGGCGTGCTGAGGCGGGAACGGACCCTGGGGTGCTTTGTGAATTTCGGCGCCGATTACCTTTCTCCCGGTCATATTCTGTACGGCGGCCGCGCGGCGGTGGTGGTGGGCGAGCTGGACGGTCAATCCAGCGCGCGGGTCCGACAGATACATGCATTGCTACAGACCTTCGATGATCGGGCGATCCTGACGGACAATATCTGGGGATACCTGTGGGGCAAACTGGTATATGGCGCCATGCTGTATGCCACCGCGCTGACGGATGGCGCCATCTGGGAATGCCTGGATCATCAGGATTACCGCGACGTTTTCATCCTGCTCGGCAAAGAAATCGCCGCCGTGGCCAGCGCCGAACAGGTGGTCATGGAAGCGTTTGACGGCTTCGAACCCGCGGCGTATCTCCCCGACGCGCCATTGTCGCTGGCCTATGCCAGTCTGGACGCGATGGCGGCGCATAACCGGCGCTCGACGAAAACGCACAGCGGCATCTGGCGGGATTTGGCGGTACGTCGGCGTAAAACCGAAGTGGATGCCCAACTGGGGCCGATTCTGGATGCCGCGCAGCGTCATGGCATCGCGGCGCCGTTAACCCATCGACTGATAGAACTGATTCATGCCTGTGAAGACGGACTTCCGCGCGCCTGGGGAAATCTGAAAGTCCTGCGCGCGGCGGCCCAGAGGAGTAGACGTTATGCAGATAAGGTTTGATGGGCGCAAGGCCATTGTGACCGGCGCGGCCCAGGGCATTGGCCGCGAGATCGCCGGCAATCTGGCGCAGGCGGGCGCGGCATTATGGCTGTGCGACATTGATGCGGCCGGGCTGGCGCAGACGCTGGCGTTTTGCCGCGCGCAGGCGCCGGACGCCGACGTCCAAACGGCGGTGGTGGATGTGTCGCAGCGTCAGGAAATACAGCGTTTTGTCGACGGCGTCGGCGAGGTCGATGTGCTGATCAATGTCGCCGGCGGCGTATGCGGTCAGACGGGGCATCCGATTGAGGCCGTCAGCGAAGACGCCTGGCGGCAAATATTCGCCGTCAACAGCGACGCCATGTTCTGGTTCTCGCAGGCGGTGACGCCCGCGATGAAGCGCAAAGGGTGGGGGCGCATCGTCACCATTTCCAGCATCGCCGGGCTGGGCGTCAGCCTGACCGGCATCCAGGCGTACGCCGCCAGCAAGGCCGCCGAAGTCGCGCTGACGCGACAACTGGCGCATGAGCTCGGGCCTTATGGCATTACGGTTAACGCGGTGGCGCCCGGATTTGTCCGTTCCAATCCCACCACCGAACTTCAGTGGGCGGCCTACGGCGCCGAGGGACAGAAGGCGCTGGTCGAGGGGATCGCTCTGCGACGTACCGGCGTCGCCGGCGATATCGCGCCGGCGGTGCTGTTTTTGGCTTCGGAGCATAGCGGTTGGACCACCGGGCAAACGTTAACGGTAGACGGCGGCAAATGACGACCGGACCGATTCCTCTAAGGCGCGCCGTGAAGGATACGATATGTTGAGTTTTTTTGCCGTACGAGCCTGGCAGTCGCTTCTGGTGCTGTTGCTGATGTCGATATTGGTGTTTATGGCGGTTTACGCCATCGGCAACCCGATAGACATTTTGATCAATCCGCAGGCGGATCAGGCGCTGCGCGAGGCGACCATTGCGCGCTACGGGCTGGATAAGCCGATGTGGGAACAATATCTGTTCTTCCTGAGAAATGCGCTGCATGGCGATTTCGGCCTGTCGTTTATTTATAACGTGCCGGCGATGGGGCTGATCCTGGAGTACCTGCCCGCCACGCTTGAACTGGCGGTGGTGGCGATGGCGATGACCATCATCATCGGCGTCCCGCTGGGTATCTATGCGGGCTATCGCCCGGACGCCTGGCTGAGCAAGAGCATTATGGGCGGCAGCGTGCTGGCGTTTTCCGTGCCGGGATTCTGGATGGGGCTGATGCTGATCCTGATTTTTTCGGTGGAGCTGGGCTGGTTCTCTTCCGGCGGCCGCGGCGAAACGGTGACGGTATTGGGCGTTCCGTGGTCGGTGCTGACGCTGGACGGCTGGGCGCATCTGCTGCTGCCGGCCGTCAATCTGGCGCTGTTCCGGCTGGCGCTGATTGTGCGGCTGACCCGCGCCGGCGTGCGCGAAGCGATCCTGTCCGACTATGTCAAATTTGCCCGCGCCAAGGGCGTGCCGCCGATGCGCATCCTGCTGCGTCATGTTATGCGCAACATTATGATCCCGCTGACGACGGTGCTGGGACTGGAATTCGGCGCCATGGTGGCGTTTTCCGTGGTCACGGAAACCATTTTCTCCTGGCCGGGAGCGGGCAAACTGGTCATTGACTCCATTCGCACGCTGGACCAGCCGGTGGTGGTCTCCTATCTGCTGTTGGTGGCCGCGATGTTCGTCGTCATCAATTTACTGGTCGACATGTTGTATTCCCTGCTCGATCCGCGTATTCGCCTTGGGGGCCGAAAATGAGCGACGTGACTCAACGCACCCCGCTGCGGCGGGAAAGCTATCTGCGGGAAGTCTGGCGTAATTACCGGCGCAGCCGGATTGCCTGTCTGGCGCTGCTGGTATTGGTTATCGCGGTGCTAATGGCGCTTTTCGCGCCCTGGATCACGCCGCAAAACCCGTTCGATCAGTCGATCCTGGAACTGGCGGATGCCCGCCTCAGCCCCGGTTCGATTGGCAGCGGCGGCTATGTGCATGTGCTGGGAACCGATGCCGACGGACGCGATCTCTACAGCGCCATCGTCTACGGCATGCGGCTGAGCATGACGATCGGACTGATCAGCGGTCTGGCTGCGATGATTATCGGTTCGTTAATCGGCCTGATGGCGGGGTTTGTCGGCGGGCGCGCCGAAGCGCTGCTGATGCGCATCGTCGATCTGCAACTCTCTTTCCCGCCGCTGATGTTGGCGCTGGTGCTGGTGGCGATGCTGGGGCAGGGACAATTTCAGGTAATAGCGGCGCTGGTCGCGGCGCAGTACGCCTACTTTGCCCGCACGGTACACGGGGCGGCGCTTGCCGAACGTCAGAAGGAATATATCGAAGCCGCCGGCGCGCTGCCGCTGCCCGCCAGACGCATCATGTTCGGCCATCTGCTGCCTAATGTGCTGCCGCCGCTGATCGTCGTGGCGTCGGTGCAGATCGCCAGCTCGATTGTGCTGGAGGCCACGCTCTCTTTTCTGGGCGTCGGACTGCCGGTTACCGAACCTTCGCTGGGCGGTCTGATTTATCGCGGCTTCGAGTATATGCTCAGCGGCCGTTACTGGATGAGCGTTTATCCCGGCGTCACGCTGGTGATTTTGATGCTGGCGATCAATCTGGTCGGCGACCAGTTGCGCGATGTTCTGAATCCGAGGTTGAACAAATGAACGCAAACACAGAACGCCATCGTGAAGAAGTGCTGCGCGTCAGTGGCCTGCAAACGTATTTCAGCACGGAGCAAGGCGCCATCAAAGCGGTCAACGGCGTGGATTTCGCGCTGCGCCGCGGCGAGATCCTGGGACTGGTCGGCGAATCGGGCTCCGGCAAAAGCGTCACCGGTTTTTCCATTATGGGACTCATCGATCCGCCGGGGAAAATTCACGGCGGCAGTATTCGCCTTGGCGACACGGAATTGGTGGGATTATCGGAAAAATCGCTGCGTCCGCTGCGCGGCGTGCGTATGGCGATGATTTTCCAGGATCCGATGATGACATTGAACCCGGTCATGCGGGTGGCGGATCAAATGATTGAAGCCATCACCGTGCATGAGCGCGTACCGCGCAAGCAGGCGATGCAGCGGGCGCGGGCGGCGCTGGTCAAAGCCGGCATTCCCGCGCCGGATGAACGGCTGCGCGCCTACCCGCATGAACTGTCCGGCGGGATGCGCCAGCGTGTCGCCATCGCCACCGCCATTTTGCATCGGCCCGACGTCATTATCGCCGATGAGCCGACAACGGCGCTGGACGTGACGATTCAGGGCCAGATTCTGGCCGAAGTGCAACGGCTGGCGCGGGATGAGGGCGTGGCGCTGCTCTGGATCACCCATGACCTCTCGGTGGTGGCCGGACTGGCCGACCATATCTGCGTGATGTACGCCGGTCGGGTGGTGGAATCCGGCTCCACCGATCAGGTGCTGGATCATCCCGCTCACCCTTATACCCTGGGCCTGATTGAATCCCTGCCGGGACAGGGCGAGCAGGGCAAGCCCCTCAAACCGATCCCGGGGATGACGCCTTCGCTGCTGGGGCTGGATGATGGCTGCGCTTTTCGCACCCGCTGCGCGTATGCGAGCGACATCTGCCGACGACCGCCGCCGCAACAGCGCTGGGCCGATGGCCAGACCGCGAGCTGTTTTCATCCTCGCCGCGCGGCTGAACGCGATGCCCTCGAAAGGGAGGCCGGGCTATGAATCTGGTGGAGATGAATAACGTCGATAAGCGTTTTCCGCTGCCGCTGTCTATGGAACAACGCATCGCCCGTCTGTTGGGGCGCAAGGTCGAGGTTCCGACCGTCCATGCGGTCAACGGCGTTTCGCTCAGCATCAGGCAAGGCGAAGTGCTGGGACTGGTGGGCGAGTCCGGCTGCGGCAAGTCGACGCTGGCGCGCGTGATGGCGGGTATTCATGCCCCGACCTCGGGCAATGTGACCTATCGCGGCGAACCGGTCGCCGTGACGCAGGGGCGCCGGGAAGTGAAGCTGACCACCCGGGTACAGATGATTTTTCAGGATCCCTACGCTTCGCTGAATCCGCGCCACCGCATCAACCGCATTATCGCCGAAGGGCCGCTATACCATCGGTTGATTAAGCCGGGCGAGCAGGATGAGTACGTCTGCGAGATGATGAATCAGGCCGGCATCGATCCCGCCTATCGTTTCCGTTTCCCGCATCAGTTTTCCGGCGGCCAGCGCCAGCGTATCGGTATTGCGCGCGCGCTGGCGATGCAGCCGGAGTTTCTGGTGTGCGATGAGGCCGTCGCCGCGCTGGACGTATCCATTCAGGCGCAGGTGATCAATCTGTTTATGGATCTGCGCGAACGCCTGCAACTGACCTATCTGTTTGTCAGTCACGATCTGGGCGTCGTGCGCCATCTGAGCGATCGCGTCGCCATCATGTATCTCGGCAAACTGGTGGAACTGGCGCCGGCGGAAACCATCTTTGGCCGCGCCAATCATCCTTATACTCAGGCGCTATTAAGCAACATGCTGACGCTGAACTCCCGGCGCCAGACCTTTATTCCCATCAAAGGGGAGATTCCTTCGCCGTTGTCGCCGCCGAAAGGCTGTAAGTTTCACCCCCGCTGTCCACATGCGATGGCGCGCTGCTCTCAGGAGGAGCCTGCGTTGCGTGAGGTGGAGGCGGGGCATTTTTCCGCCTGTCATCTCAATACTTAGACGGTCCCATTCTTCATTTAGGAGTAGGCATTATGGTAGCTGTGAAATCCAGGACATTGATTAGCGCGTTATCGCTGGCTGTCTCCCTCGCCGTCGGCGGCGCGCAGGCGCAAGATCTGAAAATCGGCGTGCGCGCCGGCCCGGAAGCGATGGATCCGCACTATATGGCGCTGGGGCATCAAATCGCCGCCGTGAAAAATATTTATGAAGCGCTGGTCACGTTTGATGAAAATCTGCAAATTGCGCCGGGGCTGGCGGAAAGTTGGAAACCCATTAATGACACCACGTGGGAATTCGCCATTCGTCCTAACGTCAAATTCCATAACGGCGAACCGCTGACGGCGGAAGATGTGAAATTCTCGCTGGATCGCGTGCCGGGCGCCGCCGGCCCCGACGGCGGGTTGGTGATTAATACCCGCAATATCACCCATGTCGAGGTGACCGGGCCGTTAACGGTACAGGTCACGACCAGCGTGCCGAATCCCGCGCTGCCGCAGGATCTGGCGCGGGTCAGCATCCTGCCGCATTCGATTGGCAACGCGACGGTGGAGGATTTCAACAGCGGCAAAGCGGCGATTGGCACCGGGCCGTTCAAATTCGCCGGTTTTAAAGCCAGAACCGGTTTTGACGTCACACGTAACGACGACTACTGGGGCGGAAAAGCGGATTGGGACAAAGTCTCTTTCACCGAAATTTCCAACGATGCCGCCCGCGTGGCCGCGCTGCTGTCCAAACGGGTGGATGTGGTGAACTATGTCCCGTTCTCCGATGTGGAGAAAATGCGCCGTAACCGTGATGTCAGCGTCGTACAGGGGCAGTCGATCTATGTATTCCTGCTTTACCCGGATCAGCGCGCGCAGAGCAATCTGGTTACGGACAAGTCCGGCAAGCCGCTGGACGTCAACCCGCTGAGCAAACCGCAGGTGCGTCAGGCGCTGTCGCTGGCCATCGATCGTACGGCGATTGCCGAACGCGCGCTGGAAGGCTTCGCCAAGCCGGCCTATCAGTTGATTGATGATAAATTCTTCGGCGCGCTGCCCACGCCGCCGAAACTTGAGTACAACGTCGCCAGGGCGCGTCAGCTACTGGCGGATGCGGGTTATCCCGACGGCTTCAAACTCCCGCTGCACTGCACCAGCGACCGTTTCCCCGGCGATGGCGCAACCTGCACGGCGCTGGGGCAGATGTTTGCCCGCATCGGCATCGATACGCAGGTTAACGCGCTGTCGCGTACCGTGTTTGTTCCCGCGCGTACGCGCGGCGACTATATTATGACCATGGCCGGCTGGGGTTCGGTCAGCGGTGAGGCGGGTTATACGCTGTCGTCGATTGCGCACACCAATGACAAAAGCAAAGGCCTGGGGGCTTTCAACGTCTCGCACGTTTCCAACCCGAAGAGCGATGAGTTGATCGCCGCCGCCATGCGTACGCTGGACAACGACCAGCGCAGCCAACTGTTCCAGCAGGCGATGACCTCGACGCTGGAGAACTACGATATTATTCCGGTGGTGCAACTGTCGTCGGTGTGGGCGTCTCGCGCCGATAGCGTAACCTTTACGCCGCGCGTGGATGAGGAAACGTTGCCGTTCTTTATCCATCGCGCGGCGAAAAAATAAAAGCGGCGTCGATAACGGCGATATAATCTTGCGGATAAGCGGCGTATTCGCCGCTTTTCGTCCTTTTAGCTTTCATCCTATAGGTTTTTTCGACCTTGTTTCCTATCCTGACATAGCGTGTTTGCCGGCGAAGGCGATTTGCCGCGGCCTATGCGCGGCGCCTGATGGCGCTATTTGTCTTTATATATACCGCTAGTTACGGGTATGACCACAAAGGAGAAGGAAGTATGCGGATGGAACGCGTCAAAAAAAATGTCGGCGGCAAGCTGTCGGCGCTACTGGTCGTGGCGCTGTGCGGCTTTGCCTGGGCATTACCGGCGAAGACGGAAACACCGGTACAGACTCACGGACAATTATCCATCGCCAACGGCAAGTTGGTTGATGCGCACGGCAAGCCGGTGCAACTGCGGGGAATGAGCTCACACGGTTTGCAATGGTACGGTAAATTCGTCAATAAGGATGCGATGAAATGGCTGCGCGACGACTGGGGGATCTCGGTATTCCGGCTGGCGATGTATACGGAGGAGGACGGTTATATTAGCGACCCGTCGGTGGCCGGCAAGGTGAAAGAAGCGGTGGAGGCGGCGCAGAGTCTCGGTCTTTACGTTATTATCGACTGGCATATTTTGTCGGATGGCGATCCGAACAAATATAAAACGCAGGCGCAGGCCTTTTTCAACGAAATGGCCGAATTGTACGGCAATTCGCCGAATGTGATTTATGAAATCGCCAATGAACCGAACGGCGACGTCACCTGGAACGAACGGATTCGCCCTTACGCGCTGGCGTTGACGCAGACTATACGGGCGAAAGATGCCGATAACATCATTCTGGTCGGCACCGGCAACTGGAGCCAGAATATACAGGATGCCGCCGACAATCCGCTGCCGGATCGAAACACCATGTATGTCCTGCACTTCTATGCCGGCACGCATAAGCTGTCGTTACGCGAACGGCTCGATGATGCCCTGAATCGGGGCGTTCCTGTCTTTGTCAGCGAATGGGGAACCAGCGAGGCGGCGGGCGATAAAGGCCCTTTTCTGGCGGAATCGCGGGTTTGGCTTGATTTTCTCAACGAACGCGGCATCAGTTGGGTTAACTGGTCGCTGGCGGACAAGGCGGAGATGTCGTCTGCATTGGTACCGGGGGCGAGCGCAATCGGGGGCTGGACGGATGCCGATCTGACCACCTCGGGAAAATTCGTCAGAAAGCGGCTGCTCGGCGAGGACGACGCGATGCCGACCGAGCCGGAAAACGGCGACGCGCAGGTAACGCTGCAATATATCAATAGAAACAGCGACCCGGCCGATAACGCCATTCATCTGGCGTTCAAGATCAAAAATACCGGCGACGCCGCAATCAATCTGACCGATCTGAAGGTGCGTTATTATTTCAATGACGATGGTAAATCAGTCGATCAACGCTATGTCGATTGGGCCGATATCGGCGCGGACCAGGTTATCGTCGCCACGGCGGCGTTGCCCGACGGCGGCGAGCGGGCTAATCGCTATGTGGAAGTCTCTTTCAGCGGCGAAGCCGGGGAAATTCCACCCGGCGCGGAGAGCGGCGAAGTGCAGGTGCGTATTCACCCGGCCGACTGGAGCCGCTATGACGAAACCAATGATTATTCCTACCAGAAAGACATCGCCACCTTTACCGACTGGGATAAGGTGACCGTGTATCATAAAGGCGCGTTGATATGGGGAATTGAGCCTTAGGCGCCGCAGTTTATTCTTTCCATCATCAACCGGGATCAGGCTGCGAGAGCCGCCTGATCCTTCACTTGATTTCCGTATTTCTCCGTCGATCGCCCTGACGACCGTATCCTGTTGGCGCAAGGCGGCGACGTTAAATATCGACGCTAACTCTTCATCCACCGCTCGCGCGACAGCCGATATAACATTATCGATTTAAGCGGATGTCCGTCCGGCACCCGTGGATAGTCGAAATCGTCGGCGGCATCATGCGTCATGCCCAGCTTGCTCATGACGCGGCGTGAGTTCACATTGGCGGCGACGGTGGTGGCGACGATTTCATCCAGCTTCAATTGCTGAAAGCCGAATGCCAGCGCGGCACGCGCGGCCTCCGGCGCATATCCTTTTCCCCAGTATGGACGGGCAATGCGCCAGCCTATCTCGACGGCGGGCGAGAAGTGCGCTTCATAGCCGACACGGACAAGGCCCGTCGCTCCGATAAAATCGCCGGTGGTTTTATCCTCCAGCGCCCAAAAGCAAAAGCCGTGGGTCGCCTGATGCGCGATTTGCCGATCAATCCATCCGTTGCTGTCGTCTGGCGTCGGTAGCGGCAGAAGAAATTCCATCGCCTGCGGATCGGCGCCAATCGCGGCGAAGGGGGCGCGATCGGCCGCTTGCCACTGGCGCAGAATTAATCGTTCTGATAACAGGGGTTGCATCATTTGAATATCCAATTGAGTTCGTACAACTTATTCATTCACGTTGATGTCATGTTTTTTCAGCAAACCGCGTAGCTGATGATAGGCGAGTCCCAGAAAGTCCGCCGCCTTGCCAAAGGCCGTCGTTTACATGGTAAATATAAATGAGTATCATCGGATAAGCGTAGAAAAAACAAAGGAATATCAATGTCATTACGTGGGCGTTTTATTGTTAATAACGCCGATTTTTCGCCGTTAATTATATACGGAATAGGGACGTTTATAGCGTTCTCTGGTAACAAAATTTACCGTAATCGGGGTGGCTGTGTAGCTATTCCCAATAATAGTTCGTTACACAAGGCCGTTATAGTCGCTGTAATTGCCGACAGTCTGATTATGAAGCTACGCGAAACGTAAAAAATAACAATCAGGGGTAACCCCTGGATGCCTTTCAGATTATTCATTAACACTAAAGCAGTCAGTTCAGCAAATTAGGCGTTTCATCTTCTAACGTTTTCGTTAAAGGCAGACAGAGAGATGTGAACCCAAGATGTAAAATTCTATGGAAATAAGGTAGTTAATTTTTTATAGAAATTAAAAAGGAAAGGAGATTAAGGATGAGTCAAAGAAACGACATTATCGATGGTCGCCAAAGTCATCTTAAATACGGTCTTATTTATACTGAAGTCCTCGGGTGGATTGATCTCGGCCATGCTCAAGGTAATGATATAAAAACTCTGTTGCAAAGTATTGACTCCGGAGAATCGTCAGGAAAGGAGTACTACAACGTTACCTATTCGCAGTCTATGATTGATCCGACCAGAATCATAAAAATGGGGAAATTTATTACCTGGCGTATTAAACGCGGTCGTTCGTATTGTGAACGAAAAAGCATTGCGTTGGCAATGATGATGTCGTTGGCTCGGAAATTTGAAGGTCTGCAGGCGTCATTCCCAATCAATAGAGTTACAGACAGTGGCTTCAGCGGAGAAGATCTGGTGTCGGACTTGCTGGGGTTTTACCGTGTTGTCTCCATCCAAAATCCCTTTGAAATGCTGTGCCCAGTCAGTAAAGCGGAGGCGCTGAAAAGATGGGATTATTACGGGAAGATTGGTTTCTGGAAAAATGATTCCTTTTTACCACTTTTATTCCCCGACCCTGAGAAATTCTCCAACGCCAGGCCTCGTAAAGGCGTTCTGCCTGGTTTTATGAAGACAGTCATGCCATGGAGTGACTTTCGTTCAGGGATTGTTGGTATCGCCAGCGCCGATGGTTCATATATAGATAGAGCTAAAGGGGGAGTATTACCCTATGCGTAAGTCACTTAAGATACTCAGCGGTATAATTATCGTTGTTGCCATTGCGCTCTTTTGTACCTGGCCCTACGTTAAAATGGAGTTTGCCGGGAGCGCTCATTATACCGAACAGGATAAACGGGAATATGAATTTTATACCCCTGATATATTGAAAAAAATGCCGCGAATTTCAGCCCACTATTCGTTTGATTTTGCCAATATCACCGGGCCTGCAGCACATGTGTACGCCGTTAAATTTTACGATGCAAAAGAGACCAGTAAAATTGAAGACTACCTAACTTCTATAGGATACAAGCAGGATAAGTGTGACTTTGAGTCCGTGTGTTGGCGCAGTAGTGACCCTCAAGAGTCCGTTTATATTGATACTTTGAATGGCGAGAAAACCGTTATTGTGCAGGTTGTATACAACTTCACATAATCGAATGACATGATTAGTCGAGAGAACACAGCCGGAATTGGCTCGGCTGTGTTTAGTTTAGAGTTGGCCATTAATGATAAATGCCAAATGTCGCATTTGGTAGCTTCGCTTCTATTAGGCCATCTTGTACAAAAGAAAGGTTAACAATCAGGGATAGCCCCTGGATGCCTTTCAGCTTATTCATTCACGCTGATGTCATGTTTTTTCAACAAACCGCGTAGCTGATGATAGGTGAGTCCCAGCAATTCCGCCGCTTTACGCTGATTGAAGCGCGCTTTGGCCAGCGCCTGTTCCAGCAGCGTCTGTTCCTGAACGCGCTGCCACTGTTTCATATCCAATGGGAAATCAGGTATATCGCCCGTCAGCGCCGACGGCGCGTGATCCTCGCTCAGCGGCGTCTTTTTGCGAAAGGGATTGATAATAATGCTGTCCAGCGGCAGTTCGCTGCCGCCGTGCCGATAAACCGAACGTTCAACCACGTTCTTTAGTTCGCGGATATTGCCCGGCCAGGGGTAGGCGAGCAGCGTGTCGCGCGCATGCGGGGTGAAGCCGGGAAACAGGGGAAGATGCAGCTCACGGCACATCTGAATGGCGAAATGTTCAGCCAGTAACATGATGTCTTGCTGACGTTCACGCAAAGGCGGTAGCTGGACGACATCAAACGCCAGCCTGTCCAAAAGATCGACCCTGAACTTTCCGCTGGCCGCCAGCGCGGGCAGGTCGTCATTGGTGGCGCACACCAGCCGGACGTCCACCTGTAACGATTGACCGCCGCCGACGCGTTCCAGTACGCCATATTCAATCACGCGCAGCAGCTTTTCCTGTACCAGCATAGGCGCAGTGGCCAGTTCATCGAGAAACAGCGTGCCGCCGTCGGCGCGTTCAAAACGACCCAGATGGCGTTTCTGCGCGCCGGTAAAGGCGCCCGCTTCATGACCGAACAGTTCCGAGTCCAGCAGATTCTCATTCAGCGCGGCGCAGTTGAGCGAAATAAAAGGGCCTTGCCAACGGGGCGAGAGATAGTGGAGACGGCTGGCGATTAGCTCTTTACCGGTGCCGCGTTCGCCAATGACCAGCACCGGCTTATTGAGCTGCGCCAATTGCGAAACCTGTTCCAGCACTTCAAGAAAACTGTTTGCTTCGCCTAAGAGATTCTCTTTTTCCTGCGCCATGAGCATCCACCGTGTGATTTTTACCAACAGTTGGTTTATTTGACTAATCTATCGGGTATTGAAAAATAGTCAAAACTTTCCATCCCATATTTTTCAACACGTTATGAACAGATAAAAATTGGCACGCTTCTTGAAAGACTCTGTGCGACTTAAGTTTGCCATATCACCACTGACGGTTGACCGCGGGGTGAGAATAAAATCAGGCGTCATCAGACGCCGGAAATCATTAAGAGGATGTGATTATGGGTATTTTTTCTCGTTTTGCCGACATCGTGAACGCCAACATTAACGCCTTGCTGGATAAAGCCGAAGATCCGCAGAAGCTGGTGCGGCTGATGATTCAGGAAATGGAAGATACGCTGGTTGAGGTGCGTTCCACCTCGGCTCGCGCGCTGGCGGAAAAGAAACAAATCGCCCGCCGCATCGAACAAGCCCACACGCAACAGGCGCAATGGCAGGAAAAGGCCGAGCTGGCGCTGCGTAAGGATAAAGACGATCTGGCCCGCGCCGCGCTGATTGAAAAACAGAAGCTGACGGATCTGATCGCGGTGTTGCAGCACGAAGCGGAAAGCGTGGAAGAAACGCTGGAGCGGATGAAGCGCGAAATCGGCGAGCTGGAAAATAAACTGAGCGAAACTCGCGCCCGTCAGCAAACGCTGACGCTGCGCCACCAGGCGGCATCCTCGTCACGCGATGTGCGTCGTCAGTTGGACAGCGGTAAGCTGGACGAAGCGCTGGCGCGTTTTGAACAGTTCGAACGCCGCATCGATACTATTGAAGCGGAAACGGAAAGCGTAGGGCTGGGTAAGCAAAAATCGCTGGATCAGCAATTCGCCGAATTGAAAGCGGATGATGAAATCAGCGCGCAACTGGCGGCGCTTAAAGCTAAAGTAAAACCAGCAGAATAACCGGGCGGGCTGTCGTCGAGGTCGGCGGCAGCCATACCTTGTCCGTCGCTTTCATGCCGTCGGCGAATATCGTCGGCGACGCGAAGGGTGACGGGCGACCCGGCAACATAATAATTAAGGAGACACGATGAGTGCTTTGTTTCTTGCCATACCGCTGACCATTTTTCTGATTTTTGTGGCGCCGATATGGCTTTGGCTGCACTACAGTCAGCGTAAGCAAAACAATGCTCAACTGGGACAAGGCGACATGCAGCGTTTAACGAAGCTGACGGAAGAGTCCCGCCGCATGCGTGAACGTATTCAGGCGCTTGAAGAAATTCTGGACGCGGAACATCCGGACTGGAGAAAATCACAATGAAAAATACATGGTCAGGTAAAACCTTATATCGCATACCGGAAGAGGGGATGTTGAAAGGCGTCTGCGCCGGGCTGGCCCGCTACTTCGACGTGCCGGTTAAATTGCTGCGCGTGATTGCGGTGCTGTCGCTGTTTTTCGGCCTGTTTTTCTTTACCATCGTGGCGTATATCGTCCTGACTTTTGTGCTGGATCCGGCGCCGGCGGGCAGTTTCAATGACGAGACGCCATCCCGGACGCCGAACCAACTGCTGAATGAGGCCGATGCCACGTTGAGCGCCAGCGAACAGCGTTTGCGCAATATCGAACGTTACGTCACCTCCGATACGTTTGGCGTAGAGAATCGCTTTCGCCAGCTTTAATACTCGCTCATGGCCGACGGCGCCATGGCGTCTTGAATATGACGACGTCGATATTATCCGCTTGTCCAACGGGCCGAATGTCAGACGATAATATCGCGTCGTATCTTATCTTGCCTGCAACATCGGCGGCGACGCCGGATTGTGGGCTATCCTAAATTCGTGTACAACCGCATCATTCGTTTCAACTCATTTAAGAAGGTGCTTCATGGATGATTCATGGTTTGCGATCGGCCTGGTTATTGTGCTGCTCTACGTCATCTTGATGCCGATCATCGTGGCGGCGGCATACAGGCGCGGTACGCATAACCAGCGGCAAACCGAGCGACTGGAACAAACCGTCGCCCAACTGCGTGCCGAACTGACCCGCGTCTCGGCGCGGGTGACGCAGTTGAGCCAGCCGTCTGCCGCAGTCAAAGGCGCGGAAGATGCGCAGGCGAAGGCGGCGGCGCTGGTGAAATCGGCGATGGCGATGACCCGGCCGCCGATGCAGCGGATGACGAAAGCGCCTGAAAACCCTGCGATCATCGCCGAGCGCAGCGACATTCAGCCTGTCGCCGCCGTGGCGGCGGCGCAGGCCGACGATGCGCCGACTCGTGATGTCGAATCGCATTCCGGCGTGATTGCTGCTCTGGCCGGCTGGCTGTGGCGCGGCAATCCGTTGGCTAAGATTGGTATTTTGCTGCTGTTTTTCGGCCTGGCGTATTTGATGAAATACACCATCGAGCGCGATATGCTGGCGCTTGAATGGCGGCTTGGGATCGCGGCGTTAATCAGCGGCGGTTTGTTGGCGTTTGGCTGGCGCCTGCGTCATCGACAACGGCTATATGCCCTGATATTACAGGGCGGAGCGGTCGGGGCGCTGTATATCACGGTCTTCGGCGCATTTCGTCTTTATCTGCTGCTGCACTATACGTCGGCTTTCGCGCTGCTGTTAGTGATTTGCGCCGCCAGCGTCGGGCTGGCGGTAGTACAGCGCTCATTAAGTCTGGCCATGTTGGCCAGCGCCGGCGGTTATCTGGCGCCGCTCCTGTTATCGGCAGGCGACGGAAGCCATGTCGTGCTGTTTTCCTATTATCTGCTGCTGTCGCTGGGCATTCTGGCCATCAGCGCGCGTCAGTCCTGGCGAGAGCTAAATCTGCTGGGGCTGATTTTTACCTTCGGCGTGGCGATGCTCTGGGGCGCGGGTCATTATCAGCCGGATGACTACCTCAGCAGTCAGCTATTTCTGATCGTCAATATTCTGATCTTCGGCGTGGGCGCGCTGCTGTTTTCCCTGCGTCAGCAGCAGGCGGGCAAGCAGATTGTCGATGGCATTTTGCTATTTGCGCCGCCGTTGCTCGGTTTCGGCATTCAATATCTGATCACGCAACGCTGGACCTATGGCCCGGCGCTGTCGGCGCTGGGTTACGGGCTGTTTTATCTGGCGTTGGGCGCGCATCGCCGGGCCGGAACGCCGCGCATGGGATTGTTCTCGCTGGCGTTGGGCGCGTGCTTTCTGACGCTGGCGGTGCCGTTGGCCTTTTCCGCCCAATGGACGTCAATGACCTGGCTGTTGGAAGGATTGTGCGTATTGTGGGCCGGGCTGTACCAACAGCAGCGGCGTATGGGCTGGAGCGGCGCGGCCATTATGCTGCTGGGGGTACTGTCCGCCGGGTATGCGCTGTTTTTCGAGACGCTGTCGACCTCGTCATTTTTGTTCATCGCCGGCATTATGGCGATCGCCGCGCTGTGCGCCAGCCTGTGCTGGCTACGCCATCGTCAGGTGGAAACGCACTGGCGCGCGCTGAGCCAGGGATTTTTTATTCTGGGTATCGTTAGCTGGCTAGCCTGGCTGCTGTATGCGGTCGACCGCGCGCTGACGGCCTGGCAGTTACATTCGTTGCTGTATACGCCGCTGGCGCTGCTGAGCGTCGCGGCTTCCGCGCTCGTCTGGCACGCCGTGGGGAAACGTCTCGACTGGGCGGCGCTGCGTCACGGCTGTTGGTTGCTGTGGGGCGCCATCGCCCTGGCGCTGTCACAGCAAATTATCGATGTCGATTATCCGTCGTTCCTGCAACTGAATTTCGGCGGACAGTTTATCGCGCTGGGAAGCTGGCTGGTCAGTTTCGCAATCGCCTACTGGCTGCTTTATCGCCATGAAAAAACGTTGCCGTTACGGCTGACGCAGGGATTTCACCTTTCGCTATTCTGGCTGCTGGTCGGTTTTCTGTTTTTGCTGGCGTCGCAGTATCTGTATCCGTTAATCCCGGCCTCGGTGGAAGAAGGGCGGCCGGTGCTGACGTTTGCGCTGCTGTCGGTCATCATCATCGCGCTGGCGCAGCCGGCGCGTCACCGCTTGTGGCCGCTGACCGTCTGGACTCCGTTGTATAACCGGATCGGTCTGACGCCGCTGGTCGCGGTGCTGTTTACGCTATTGGCCGCCGCCAATCTGCTGGACGGACAGATTGCCGGGGCCGCGGGCAACGCATTTTATCTGCCGCTGATTAATCCATTGGAGGCCGGCATGGCGCTTAGCGTAGCCGCGCTGATCCTCTGGCAGCGCCGCATGCCGGCCGCGTCCGCGCCGGATAGCGTTCTGCGGGCGCGATGCCGTTTGGCGCTGTGGCTATTGAATTTCTGGTTGCTGAACGGCGTGCTGCTCAGGTCGCTGGCCTGGTATGGGCCGATCCCGTGGTCGGGCGACGCGCTGTGGGATTCTCGTCTGGCGCAAACCAGCTTCGCGCTGTTGTGGACGCTGTCGGCGCTGGTCTGCATGGTATGGTCGACGCGCCGACAGCTCAGAGGCGGTTGGTTAGCCGGGGCGCTATTGCTGGCGATCACCATCGGCAAACTGTTTCTGGTGGATAGCGCCGGGGGCGGCGGTCTGGCGCGCGCGGTAGCCTTTATCGGCGTGGCGATCCTTATCTTGATTGTCGGCTATTTTGCGCCATTGCCGCCTAAACAGCGGCCAACCGCCGAATAAAACCAAAAAAGGGGTCATGGTTTATCCAATGAAGCGATTACAAAATGAGATTAATTCACTGGTTAACCGCAGCGTGGATCGCCATCTGCGGCTGGCGGTCACCGGGTTAAGCCGCAGCGGAAAAACCGCGTTTATTACGGCATTCGTCAATCAGTTGCTCAATGTACACAGCGGCGCGCATTTACCGCTGTTCTCCGCCGTGCGCGAAGGGCGCTTGCTGGGCGCGAAACGCGTGCCGCAACGCGATCTCGGCATTCCCCGCTTTGCCTATGATGAAGGCATGGCGGCGTTATACGGCACGCCGCCCAGTTGGCCGACGCCGACGCGCGGCGTCAGCGAAATCCGTCTGGCGCTGCGCTATCGCTCTAATGATTCGCTGCTGCGCCATTTTAAAGATACCTCCACGCTGTATCTGGAAATTGTGGATTACCCGGGAGAATGGCTGCTGGATTTGCCGCTGCTTGAACAGAACTATCTGGGCTGGTCGCGCCAGATGGCGGGGCTGCTGCAAGGGGATCGCGCCGAGTGGGCCAAACCCTGGCTGACGCTGTGCGAATCGCTCGATCCGCTGGCGCCGGCGGATGAAAATCAACTGGCGGCGATTGCGCAGGCTTATACCGACTATCTGATTCGCTGCAAGCAGGAAGGATTGCACTTCATTCAGCCTGGGCGTTTTGTCCTGCCGGGCGATCTGGCCGGCGCGCCGGTGTTGCAATTTTTCCCGTGGCCGCAGGTGGATAAATTAGGGGAAGCCAAACTGGCGCAGGCGGACGTCAAAACCAATATCGGCATGCTGAGACAGCGTTTTGATTATTATTGTCAGTCGGTGGTGAAAGGATTCTATAAACATCATTTCATCCGATTCGATCGCCAGATCGTCCTGGTGGATTGCCTGCAACCGCTGAACAGCGGTCTGCATGCCTTCAATGATATGCGGCTGGCGTTAACCCAATTGATGCAAAGTTTTCATTACGGCAAGCGCACGCTGTTCCGCCGCTTGTTTTCGCCCTGCATCGACAAGCTGATGTTCGCCGCCAGCAAATCGGATCACATTACCGCCGATCAACATGCCAATCTGGTGTCGCTGCTTCAGCAGTTGGTGCAGGAGGCCTGGCAGAATGCCGCTTTTGAAGGCATCAGCATGGACTGCGCCGGCATTGCTTCGGTTCAGTCGACGCAAAGCGGCCTGGTTGATCATCAGGGGCAGAAAATTCCGGCGCTGAAGGGCAACCGCCTGAGCGATGGTCAGCCTTTGACCATTTATCCCGGCGACGTTCCCGCCCGACTGCCCAGCGCCGCATTCTGGCAGGATCAGGGCTTTCATTTTGATCAGTTTCGTCCGCGGGAAATGACGGTGGACACCCCGTTGCCCCATATCCGTCTGGATTCGGTAATGGAGTTTTTATTGGGAGATAAATTGCGATGAACGAACCACTGAAACCGCGTATGACTTTTGATCAGGCCTCGCCGGCGGAGCCTCAGCCGCAGTTGCGCGCCGGCGTAGCGTTTGACGAACAGGATGCGCAACATTTCGCGCCGGTCAGCCGCGAGCAGGAAGTGCCGGAAGAAGGGGCGGCGGAAGAGGCGGTCAGCGTGGCTTTGCGTCCGAAACGCAGCCTGTGGCGGCGCATGGTGATGGCCGGCGTGGCGCTGTTCGGCGTCAGCGCCATCGCGCAGGGCGTGCAATCGCTGCATTCTTCCTGGGTTCAGCAGGACTGGATCGCGCTCGGCGGCATTGCGGCCGGCGGCCTGATTGTCGCCGCCGGCGTGGGATCGATCGCCGTTGAGTGGCGGCGCCTTTACCGTCTGCGCCAGCGCGCGGAAGAACGGGATGTCGCCCGCGATCTGCTGCATAGCCACGGTATCGGCCGCGGGCGCGAGTTTTGCGAAAAACTGGCGCGCCAGGCGGGATTTGATAACGGACACCCCGCGTTGCAGCGCTGGCAGGCGTCATTGCACGAAACGCACAATGACCGCGAAGTGATTGAGCTGTACGCCCGTCTGGTTCAGCCGGTGCTGGATAGCCAGGCGCGGCGGGAAATCAGCCGTTCCGCGGCCGAATCAACCCTGATGATTGCGGTGAGTCCGCTGGCGCTGGTCGATATGGCCTTTATCGCCTGGCGAAACCTGCGCTTGATCAACCGTATCGCATCGCTCTACGGCATCGAACTGGGTTATTTCAGCCGTATCCGCCTTTTCCGGCTGGTGCTGCTGAATATCGCTTTCGCCGGCGCATCCGAACTGGTGCGGGAGATCGGCATGGACTGGATGTCGCAGGATCTGGCGGCCAGACTGTCGGCGCGCGCCGCGCAGGGGATCGGCGCCGGCTTGCTGACCGCCCGCCTGGGTATAAAAGCCATGGAGCTGTGCCGGCCGCTGCCCTGGCTGGACGACAAACCGCGTCTGGGCGATTTCCGTCGTGAACTCATCGGGCAGGTGAAGGCCACGCTGCAAAAAACAAAATAGCGGCTATCCGGCGCTGGGGGGTGAATCATAAAAGCGCTGACGGCAAAGATCAGCGCCAGACGATCGCCGCCAGCAATTCCAGCGCCGCGCACGCCAGCAGCGCATAATCGCCGCGATTAAAGCGATAAATTCTTATCGGCGTGCGGCCTTCGTCGCCCCGATAGCCGCGTGACTCCATGGCGACGGCCAGATCTTTCGCCCGCAGGATCGAGGTGACAAACAAGGGCATCAGCATCGGAAAAACGCCCTGAAAACGGATAAACAGATTTTTACGGTGAAACCCGCCGCCCCGCGCCAGCTGCGCCTTGCGGATTTTATCGAACTCTTCCAGCAATCCGGGCAGGAAGCGTAGGGCGATCGAGAACATCATCACCGCCTCGTGTACCGGAAAGCGCCACTTCTTCAGACCGCCGAGCAATATTTCCAACCCTTCCGCCAGTTGCACCGGGGCCGTTGTTCTGACCAGCAGCGCCAGCAGCAGCACGATACCGGCTATCTGTTCGCACATCATCACGCCGCGCCACGCGCCCGGCGAGGAAAACGTGATCCCGCCCCATGTCACCAGTTCTTCGCCCGGCAGCGGCGTCAGCATGGCCTGATAAATCATGGTGGACACAAAGAACATCGACAAAGACAACAGCGTCAGCAACAGCATTTTCCAGGGGAGTCTGGCGATCCCCCATAGCGTGAGCAACAGCAGGATCTGGAGCGTCTTAATTCCCGGATGTTGCGTGAGCAGCAGCGCCGTACCGGCCAGCAGAACGGCGATAATCTTCATGCGCGGATCCCGCCGATCCAGCCAGGAGGATTGCTGCTGATAAAGCAAACTGTAGGCGTTCGACATTACGGCTCCTGTACGAGGTTTTCGCGGCGCACGTTGCGGCTGCGCAGCCGGATGATGGCCTCCGCCGCCTGCTCGGGCGTCAACCAGCCCGCCGACGGATGCCCGGCCTCCCGTAGCATCCGGGCGACAATCAGCGCGGGCGGCTCCTCCCAGCCGAAAGTCCGGCGCAATCGGGGATCGGCGAACAGCGCGTCCGGCGAGCCGTCAGCCTGGATCGTGCCGTTTTTAATGCATAGCAGCCGTTCGGCATGCCGGGCTATTTCCTCCAACTGATGGCTGACCCAGATCACCGTCAGATTCTCATCCCGATTGAGGCGATGCAGCAATTGAAACAACGCGCTGCGCGATTGCAGATCCAAACCGGCGGTGGGCTCATCGAGAATCAGTACTTCCGGCTCCAGCACGACGACGCCTGCAATAGCCACCCGGCGTTTTTCCCCGCCGCTCAGCTCGAACGGGCTGCGTCGACTGAACGCCGCGTAATCCAGTTGGACGGCTTCCATCGCCTGGCGCACCTTCTCGGCTTTTACCTGTTCATCAAGGCGCAAATGCCGTAATCCAAAGGCGATATCATCGAACACCGTCGAGGCGAATAACTGGTGTTCGGGATACTGGAAGATAAACCCGATACGGTCGAAATATTCCGTTCGGCGCCCGGCGTGGGGATCGACGTCCCCCAGCAGGATCTGTCCGGCGCTGGGCGGCATAAAACCTTTCAGCAACTGCAATAATGTCGATTTTCCCGATCCGGACTGACCGGCCAGCGCCAGCATTTCTCCCTGCTCAATGGTCAGCGAAATATGCTCCAGTACGGGAGCGCCGCTCATGAGTTTATTTCTGCGCCGTTTGCCATAGCCGAAGGCGACATCGTTTAACGTGATTTTCATAATAGCCCCGACAGTTGCCGCTCGTTCATATCAGGCGGCGCCGACAGCCCGCGCTGTCGCAGCAAGGCGGCGAGATGGAGATAGTAGGGCAGTTCCAGCCCGCAGGTCTGCAACAGCGCGAGCTGCGTTTGCAGCGCCGACGGCGGCGCGTCGGCCAGCAATTGTCCCTGTTCGAACAGCAGCCAGCGGTCGGCATCCAGCACTTCCTCAAGGTGATGGGTGATATAAATCAGCGCAAAAGGCGTCTGTTTTCTCACTTCATGCAGCGTGGCGACAAACTGGCGTCTCGCCACCGGATCGAGCATCGACGTCGCCTCGTCCAGAATCAGATAGCGCGGCGCCAGCGCCAGGATGGCGGCCAAAGCCAGTTTCTGTTTCTCGCCGCCGGAAAGCTGCGACACCGGCCGATCCTCCTCCACATCCAGACCCGTCAGCCGGATAGCCCAGGCAATCCGGCCGGCGATCTCCGGCTGGGGCCAGCCGATATTCGACAGGCCGAAAGCGATATCCTCGCCCACGGTGATGCCCACCTGCTGGTTTTCCGGGTTCTGAAAAACAATCTGCACGGCGCGGCGGATAGCGGGGATCGCCTCGCGATCCGCGGTGGAATGACCGTCGACGGTCACCTGTCCCTGCGTCGGCAGTTCGATCCCGTTCAGTAACCTGGCCAGCGACGATTTTCCTGAGCCGTTGCGGCCGAGCAAGGCGACGAACTCGCCGGGATGAATCGCCAGCGAAGTTTGCGACAGCGCGGCCTGCGGCTCGCCATAATAGTGAAAAACGACATCCTGAACGTCAATCATAGGGACTCATCTTGCGGCGTCAGACGGGCGATAAGCCTTTGCCCGGCATGGCGGGAACGAGGGTCGACCGGCCCGTAAACGCTATCCGCGATGGCCGGATTGAACACGCCGTCTGCGGTTTTCGGAATTTGCCAGAAGAAATCGAGGCGTATTCCGGCTTCGCTAATCAGCGTCTGGAACTCCTGCATAAACACGCCCTGACCCGGATCGCAGGAGGGGCTGCCGGCAATCGCCAACCCGCCGGCGATGGCATAACCGTTATCCTGATAAACCTTCAGTTGCTCAATTACCGGCGACAGGATTTTACGGCTATGAGCCCGGAACTCGGGGGTGTCGTATCCCGCCACGGTCATCGGCGGGCGCGTCGGGCCGAGAAAGGTAAACTCCGGGCAGGGAAGCTGAATAATGCCGTAGCCCTGTTCATACATCCAATCCACGGCCGATTTCATCATACCGCGGCTGCGCGCCAGACTGCCCACCACGGCATTCTGGTTGATGACGCAGTGGGAAGTGACGATCACCGTTCTACTGCGTTGCACGAGGCTGATCCTTAACCGGTGAGACGGGACGTCTGAGCAACGACGGCGGCAGGTTTTTCACTACATAATAAACCAGCAGCGCCGAGAGGATTTTATCCACCAGGTTTTCCGCCAGACGGGGCAGAAACGCCGCGGTGAACAAACTGGAACCGGCTTGTTTCAGCCACAGTACGGCGACATCGTGCAGTCCGCCGGTGAGGCCGCCGAACAGGCCGATGGCGATGACCGTCCCCACTGCGGGGCATAGGAAGCCGAGCAGAATGCCGGAAAACAGCGCGGATGAAAGTTGAAAACCTTTTTTCCGCGCGCTGTAGCCGACAACCACGCCGACGAGAATATTGACCAGCGCAAAAGGAATAGCGGTATAGCTGGTTGTCACGCCCAGCACCAGATTGGTCAGCAGCCCGACCAGCCCTCCCCACAGCGGCCCGAATAGCGCGGCGATAAACATGGTGCCGATCGTATCAAGAAACAGGAAAGGAATTTTCAAATGGTCGACGACGCTGCCGGCGATAACGTTAATCGCGACGGCCAGCGCGCCGAAAGTAATGGCAAGGTTTTTTTGATTCATGCTTAACGCCCCTGGTAGGAATGACCTTGATGACAAAGATATTCAGTGGAATAACGCGCGCGATAACGGCGCACGACATTGTTTGGTTGTTGTTGTTATTTCGCCGTTCGCGGAAAAAACGGCTGAACGACATTAAGCGCGATTCTATGAATTGCCCGTTGGGCTGACAAATACAAAAACCGGCATAGGTTATGCGTCGTTTTATAAAGCCGGAGCAGGGTTATTCGCCTGCAATGGGAGCATGGCGTTGCCGTGGGATTGAGGGAGTGCTTCAGTCGGTATCGCCGCGGGCGAAACTTTGCCGACGCGGTTATTTTCCGTTCTCTGGACGATTATTTTCGGCGTAATGTTTCCGGTATTGCAAAGGGGTATGGCCGATCATTTTCTTAAAGCAGGTAATAAAATAGGGGCTATCGGAAAAGCCGGCCTGATGTGAAATTTCGTCAATCGATTTATTACTGTGGCGTAATAATTCACTGGCGGCTTTTATTCTTCTGGTCAGCAGATATTCATGAATCATTTCTCCGGTTTGTTGTTTAAAACGCCGGGAAACATAACTTCTGGATAAATTTAAAGAGCCTGTCAGCGTTTCCAGACTAAATTTTTCCGTATAATGTTCTTCAATCCATTGCATGACTTGCGCCGAGATACTGTCGTCGATGATGTCCTTATTGACCGCTTGGGACGGCAACAGTGTGAGGATTTGCAACATCAGGCAGGCAATCTCTTCCAGTGAATAATTACCGTCTGCGCCCATGCGGCTAAAGCGGGAGAACAGGGTATCCAGTACGCTGCCGATATCCGCCAGTTCGTAGACCGAGGCGCGGCTATCCGAATGACAGAGCTGCTGCAACTGCGCACGTTTTTGCGGGAAATCATGCAAAAAGTTATATAGCACGACATTGTCCAGATGGATAATGGTCCGTCGATAACGATCGCGCTGGCTATCTTCCACCATAACCTTGTGCAGCTTAAACGGCGGGAAAACGAAAAGTCGCCCCGGCTTCATAGTATATTGTTGATTGTCAACAATAATAATTCCATACCCTTCCTCAACGAACAGCATTTCCAGACACTGATGCCAGTGATGATAACGCACCGAATTCGCATAAAGTCGGCTGAATGAAATGTAACGATCAAAAAGCGAGATCAGTTCAAGATGTTCAGGTGAGTTGAAAAGCGTCATAGGACAATATAATGAAGTTTTTTGTCGAATTATTTTAAATTGATTCACTATTTGTTTTTTCCATCCGACAGTCAATCAGACAGAATATCGTTATGTGACATTGCTAACATTTGATGGATAAAAAAAGCCGCTAAGCTCTTTTCGGACTAGTCATTATCGCGCAAAAAAACAGGTATTTTTTACGTCGGTTATCCTATTTCCGTAGCGTAAAAATTTATTTCCTTTTTTAGATTCTATACGAATCAACGGTATTCTTATGCGTAAAGAAAATAGTGATGCACAGGCTTGCCGGTCGCAACGGCAGTCCGTCATTGACTCATTAAATTCGATGCTGGCGGCGGTTGATAACTATTTTATCAATGGCGAAAGCGGCATCCTTTTCGGACGGACCTGCGCCCATTACGGTCCTGAAATCGCGAAAATGGAAGGATTATCCCGAATTCTCTGGGGCATATTTCCGTTACTGTCTTCCGGGGAGCCTTGTCCGTACTGGGAAAAATACCTGACGGCCATTCGTCATGGCACCGATCCGTCACATCCTGAGTATTGGGGCGAAACCGGACCTTACGATCAGCGGCTGGTGGAAATGGCCGTCTATGGCCTGGGATTATCCCTGATGAAAGATCGTCTGACCGGGCAACTGAGCGAGCAGGAACGGTTAAATCTTTATCGCTGGCTTAACCAAATCAGCCAGGCAGAAATGCCGGATAGCAACTGGAACTATTTTGCCATCATGGTGCAACTGGGGTTTAAGCAGGCGGGAATGCCCTGGGATAAAGCGGCGATTGAGATGCGTTTCGCCAAAATGGAAGCTTACTATCTGGGAAACGGATGGTATTCGGATGGGCCTGGACGGCCAAAAGATTATTATATTTCAATGGCTTTTCATTACTACGGTTTGATTTACGCCACGCTGATGCGCAGCGACGATCCTGAGCGGGCGCAGATGTTACGATCGCGCGCCGCCACCTTCGCCGATGATTTTATTTACCTGTTTTCAACCGACGGTCTGGCCGTCCCCTTTGGCCGCAGCCTGACTTATCGGTTTGCCGAAGCCGCGTTCTGGAGCGCGGCGGCCTTCGCCGATTTAGCGGTACTGTCTGCCGGCGAAATGAAAGGTCTGATCCTGCGCCACCTGCGCTGGTGGATGGCTCAGCCCATTTTTGATCGCGATGGCATTCTCACCATTGGCTATGCCTACCCGAATCTGGCGATGGCGGAAGATTACAATTCGCCCGGATCGCCTTACTGGGCATTTAAGCTTTTCCTGATTCTGGCATTGCCGGAGGCGCATCCTTTCTGGCAGGCCGATGAACAGCCGTTGCCGCCTTTAGATCTTCAGCGAACGATCAAAGAGGCCGATCAAATTCTGGTGCGGGACGAACATTCCGCGCATGTTTATATGCTCACTTCCGGCCAGCTTGAATTGAATAACTACGTCAATACCGAAGCGAAATACACCAAATTCGCGTATTCCAGTCATTTTGGCTTCACCGTGGAGCGGGGGCGTTACGGCATCAAGCATGCGGCCTGCGATTCCATGTTGTTATTGGCGGACGGCGACGACTATTTCAGAGGACGACGCGATTGCAGCGAGGTAATGACCAATGATGATTTTATCTTCTCCCGCTGGTCGCCGTGGGCGGACGTACGCATCTCGACCTGGCTGATCCCCTGTCAGGGTTGGCATGTTCGGGTTCACCGCATCGATACCGCCCGGACGCTGGATTCGGTGGAAGGGGGCTTCGCGGTGATGGCCAATCAACGCACCCGGATTAACGCCGGCGCGCGGGAATGCCGTATTCAGGCTGAAAACGGCATTAGCCTGATAGCGGACCTCAGTCAGGCGGTTTTACGCCGCGCAGACCAGCTTATTACGCCCCCCAACAGCAGCATCATGTTCGCCGAATGCGCCGCAATCCCGATATTAACCGCACAACTTAGCCCCGGCGTTCACTGGCTATGCGCCGCCGTGGCGGCTCAGCCGCGGCAGGAGGCGTGCTTGCCGCTGCCGCCGGAAATCGCCATTTCCGCTACCGCGCTGACCGTGCGTCAGAGGTCGATGGAAAAAAATATCGCTATTCGCTGAGCGCCGCCGACCGAGTCGGTTTACCACTAACCTATTGCAGGTGGATATAAAAATGATCACTGCCGAAAATAAAGCAAGTTATTACAAGATGAGCGCGGTTATATTCCTCTATTTTTTTACCTGGTCGGCGAGCGTGGGGCTATTAGCCATCTGGCTGGGCGAAAAGTCGGGCTTAAGCGGTTCCGTCATCGGAACGGTGTTTGCCGTTAATGGCATTTTCTCGGTTATCTTAAAACCGGTATACGGCTACATCATGGATAAAATCGGCATGAGCAAAGCCTTGCTGTATTTCATCGTCGTGATGTCCGCATTGATGGCGCCGTTTTTTGTGTATGTTTATCAACCGCTGCTGCTCAGCCACACCATGCTGGGGATTATTGTCGGGGCCATCTATCTCAGTTTTGCCTGGTATGCCGGGGTTGCCGCCTGTGAGTCCTATGCCGATCGCTACAGCCGGATGAACGGTCTGGAGTTCGGTCAGGTGCGGATGTGGGGATCGCTCGGCTGGGCCATCGCCGCGTCATTCTCCGGCGTGCTGTTTAATATTTCCCCCGCCTATAACTTTATCCTCGGCAGTATTGCGTCCGTCATTATGCTGCTGGTGCTGCTCACGCTGAAAGTGGATAGCGCCAGCGAACAGGCGCTTACCGTGTTATCCAGGGAAAAAATTGTATTTGCCGATGTGGTGGCGCTGGTGCGTACCGGTAAATTCTGGGCCTTCTGTCTGTATGTGGCGGGCGTCGTCTGGATGATGTTTATTGCCGAGCAGCAATTCTCACGTTTCTTTGTGACGTTTTTCAGCACCAGAGAGCAGGGGAACGCCATATTCGGCTATCTCAGCACCGTTCAGTCCGGGCTGGAATTTCTGATGTATATGGTGATCCCTTTTATTGTTAATTACTTCGGCGCCAAGAAAGGGCTGCTGTTTGTCGGCGTACTGGTCGGCGCGCGCCTGATCGCCTCCGGATTAAGCGACAGCCACCTGATTATTTCGGTCATTAAACCCCTCTATGGCCTGGAGCAGTCCATGCTGCTGGTTTCCGTCTTCAAATATATTGCCGAGCATTTTGATAAACGGATCAATTCCACCATGTATCTGCTGGGCTACCAGGCGATGATTTATGTCGGCAACGTGGTGATCTCCTCGCCGGCCGGCATCCTCTACGACCGCATCGGTTTTGAGCGAACCTACATCATTATGGGCGCGATTGCGCTGGTCTTTACGCTGATTTCCGCATTCACGCTTTCCGCCTGTCATAGCCGACGTCATCCGGCGGTGCTTCCGGAGCAGGATGAGGTTATCGATAAGCCTCCGGTGCTCAAACATTAATCTCTATTTTATTCAACGTGAAAGGGGAGAAACCCATGGCTGTTGATGTGACTAAAGAGCCGCTGAAAACCGCGACATCCGCGGAGATTGACCGTACTGCCTTACAAAACGACCTGAATCGCGCACGCGCGCGAGTACTTGGCATTATCGACCGCAATATGCAGCGCTTCGGCGAGCGTTTTCCCGCTGAAACCGGCGCCGACGGCTACTATCCGCTGACTGAAAATGTTGAATGGACGACCAGTTTCTGGACGGGGCAACTCTGGCTGGCATGGGAAATGACGGGGGATGAAAAATATCGTCATCTGGCGGAAAAGCATGTCCGCTCTTTCGGCGCCAGGATCGCAGGGCGCCGGGATACGGAAACGCACGATCTCGGCTTTTTGTATACCCTGTCCTGCGTGAGCGCCTGGCGGCTGACCGGCGATCGTGAAGCGCGCGGATTCTCCCTGCTGGCGGCGGAAGCGTTGCTGGAACGTTTTCACCCTAAGGCGCAGATTATCCAGGCCTGGGGCGACCTACAGGATCCCGAACTGGCGGGAAGGATGATTATCGACTGCAATATGAATCTTCCTCTCCTGTACTGGGCCTCGGAACAAACCGGCGACAGACGCTTTGCCGATGCCGCGACGGCGCATGCCCATCAGGCCGCCCGTTACCTGATACGGCCGGATGCCTCGACTTATCATACCTACTATATGGACACCGCGACCGGGAAACCCCGCTTCGGCAATACACAGCAAGGCTATGCCGACGACTCCTGTTGGTCGCGCGGGCAGGCGTGGGGAATTTACGGCTTTTTGCTCAGCTATCGTTATACCGGCGAGAAAGAGATGGTCGAACTGGCAAAATGTCTCGCCAATTACTTTCTCAACCGCTTGCCGGAAGACGGCGTCTGTCATTGGGATCTGGCGCTGCTAGGCACCGAGGCGTTGCGTGACAGCTCATCGGCGGCCATCGCGGTGTGCGGTTTGCTGGAATTGGTGAAACAACTGCCGGTTTCCGATCCTGACCGGGCGGTCTATGAACAGTGGGCGCTGTTTATTATGACGTCGCTTAACCGGCATTATCTGGCGCAGGAACATGATCCCTGCGACGGCGTGCTGAAACACTCGGTTTATCATCTGGCCAGCAATAAAGGCGTGGATGAATGCAGTAGCTGGGGAGATTATTTTTATGTGGAGGCCCTGACCCGATTGTGCATGCCATGGAAGCCCTATTGGTGATGTTTTTTTCAACCGCATTGGGAAACGCGGCGCACCGGGCGTGCGCTGCTTGCCGGGTTGTCAACTTTTGCTGACACTTTACTTCATCCGAAGCGGATGAAAGGGTATTATCGGTAATTATTGCCCTGTCGCATAAGTTGAGGAAGGTAGTCATTGATGCGTCTGGAAGTTTTTTGTGAAGACCGTATTGGTCTGACCCGCGAATTGTTGGATCTTCTGGCGTCACGCAATATTGATTTGCGCGGCATAGAAATCGATCCTATCGGCCGGATTTACCTTAATTTCGCTACGCCGGATTTTGATGATTTTCGTGTATTGATGGCGGAAATTCGCCGTATTAAAAGCGTCAGCGATGTTCGCACCGTGGCCTTTATGCCTTCGGAACGTGAACACCGGGCGTTGAACGCGCTATTGGAGTCAATGCCGGAAGCGGTGTTATCCCTCGACATGAAAGGTAAGATTGAGTTGTCTAATCCCGCGGCTGTCCGTCTGTTTGATAGTACGGCGGAAAAGCTGCGCAATCTGACCATCTCAAACCTGGTCGCCGGATATAATTTCACCGATTGGCAGGAGCAGGGTAGCCAGTCGGTTACGCAGCGCGTGGTGATCCACGGACAGGATTTCCTGCTGGAAATCACGCCGATTCATCAGCAAGACGATGAGGGTAAAAAATCGCCGGCCGGCGCGCTGGTTATGTTGAAATCCGCAGCGCGGATGGGACGGCAATTACAGGATTTATCCGTCAATGACGACGGCGCATTTGATCATATCGTGGCGGTCAGCCCTAAAATGCGCCAGGTGGTCGAACAGGCGCGTAAGCTGGCGATGCTGGATGCGCCGTTGCTCATCGTCGGGGAAACCGGCACCGGTAAAGACATGCTGGCCCAGGCCTGTCACTTGCGCGGCCCGCGCGGCAAGCAGCCGTTTTTGGCGTTGAACTGCGCGGCATTGCCCGATGACGTCATGGAAAGCGAACTTTACGGATACGCGCCGGGCGCCTATCCCAACGCGCTGGAAGGTAAAAAAGGCTTTTTCGAGCAGGCGAACGGCGGGTCGGTGCTGCTCGATGAAGTCGGCGAGATGTCGGCGCAGATGCAGATCAAACTGCTGCGTTTTCTCAATGACGGGACGTTTCGCCGGGTCGGCGAAGATCACGAAATCCATGTCGATGTCCGGGTCATCTGCGCGACGAAGAAAAATCTGCTGGAAATGGTGCAACGCGGCGAGTTTCGTGAAGACCTCTATTACCGCCTCAATGTGCTGACCCTGACGCTGCCCCCGTTGCGTGAACGTCCGGCCGACATCATGCCGCTGACGGAACTGTTCGTGGCGCGCTTTGCCGATGAGCAAGGCATTGCGCGGCCAAAACTGACCGCCGATTTGCGCCACGCGCTGCCGCAATACGGCTGGCCGGGTAATATTCGTCAGCTAAAAAATACCCTCTATCGCGCGCTGACGCAGTTGGAAGGCCATGAACTGCGGATGCGGGATATTGAATTGCCGGCGTTTTCGGTTGATATCCCGCAAAGCGAGGAACTCCTGGAGGGATCGCTGGACGATATCAGCAAGCGTTTTGAACGTTCGGTGTTAATCCGCTTGTACCAAACCTATCCCAGCACGCGAAAACTGGCGAAACGGCTGGGCGTCTCGCACACGGCAATTGCCAATAAGCTGCGGGAATACGGCCTGGGCGGACGAAAAGCCGCCGGCGACGAAGAGGAATCAAACGACTAGAGCGTCGGTATAACGCGTCGGGCAAAAGGCTTGCCCGACGCGATGACGACGGAAGAGGAAACCTCACGCCGGATTTCGACGTTACGCTGTAACTTAATCCTTGTTGTCGATATCGGCGGGAATCAGAGAGTACATGGCGGCGTCGATCGGACGTCCGCCGACAATAAGCCGGTTTCTGGCGATACCCTCGAAGCGCGCGCCGACCTTTTCCGCAATGCGGCGACTGGGGCGGTTATGTTCTCCCGCCACAATTTCCAGACGGGTTAGCCCCAGTTGGCCGAAACCGAAGCGAATGATGATTTCCGCCGCTTCCTGCGCGATCCCTTGCCGCTGCGCGGATTGCCGCACCCAATAGCCGATATTGCCCATCTGATAGATTGGCTGAATATTATTGATGCTGACAGCGCCGACCAGTTCGCCTGATGTCTGATTAAATATGCCGAAGTCAAAGGCGGTTCCGGCCTGAATATGACGCTGGCTTTGCATCACCCACTGCGTGCATTTGGCGGCGTCATACTCCTGGCTGCACCAGGACAACCAACGGCCCACGGTTGCCAATGATTCCTGCGTCGCGTTCACAATATGCGGAATATCATCGGCGGTATAAGGACGGATGAGCAACCGTGGCGTGGTTAAAGAAAACATAGAGCTAATCTCCATTGATAAAAAAGAAATAACCTGCCGGGGGATCCATTCGTTCAGACAGGAAAATCAAGCTGCGACAACTTTTCCAGTAGCTGTTTATCTTGCTCTTCGCTCGGCATATATACCAGCATACGATCGCCATTGTTCGACGCGCTCCACCAGTTAATCTGTCGCAACGAAATCATGCCCAACTGCGGATGCAGGAAACGTTTTAATTTGTCGTTGACGCCTTGAATCTCGTAGCGCTGATGCCATAACTGGCGGAAAGTTTCAGATTCATCCAGATAGCGTTGCAGTTGTTATGCGTGGTTTGCTGATACTGATGGCGACGTTAGCGATAATGTGGCCGACGCCAACGATTTTCGGCCTGCTGCCCGCGACGATGCTGGTCGGCTTCGGCCAGGCGTTTATCGTCAGCAGTTTCTTCCGTATCGGCTTATCCGATATCCCGCGCTCGCATGCCGGTTCCGGCAGCGCGCTGTTGTCCACGGTGCAGCAGGCCTCGTATGGCATGGGGCCGATCATATTAGGTACGGTGCTGGCGCAGATGCTGCATGCCACCCATGGCGACTATGCGACGGCGCTGATTGCCTCCTATGATGCCCGTCGTTATCAGTCACAGGCGCGATCATTCCACGTGTCGCGATAGATAATATTTCCTTCCGTGTACTTCCAAGTGATCGCCTCATAACGCAATTCGAGCGTTTCAAGGTGAGTACTACTCATACCGTTAGGAGACAGGTATGGCGCGACCGTTGTGAACTTGACATTTTCCAGAATGATATTGAAATACTCGGCCTCAATGCCTGATTCCAGAATACGGTACATCTTGATTGTCGCCTTCTTCATAGTTCGACCTTCGCAGACCGCGCGGTACAGGAGTGGTGTTGTCTGATCAAATTCCTTCACTATCGTAATAGGACGGTGAACGCGCGTACCTGTAAGTTTTCCCCAGCTCGGATCAACAGGAATAGTTACACCGTGGGAGAATGATTTTAACTCGATAGAGCCCAAGCGCAGTGGCATTAAACAACTGCCAACAATCGGAGAGCTATTTTCATCTTCAAGCCACAAATGTGCGGGAGTAGACATGTAATTTCCTTATAGATAAGCTTTAGATAACACTAGTTTTCAAGAGGTGTCACTATTTCACGTAGCGACTAAAAATAACCAGCATGAATATGAGAAAAATGGGTACAGGCCATATAGGGCCATCAGGGAAAAATTGTACCAAGACGACTGCGAATATGAGTGTTAGTAATGCAGGGCCATACATCGAAAATAATGACTTGATCAATCGCTTAAAAATTCTTCTAATAAGGTTCATCATATCTTACCGAATCATCCTGGTGATGATGTCTGCAATACCACCATCCGATGCCCATGGTGCTTTAAGCGCCTCAGCCCGCTCAAACAGTGGTTCGATAAAGAAATACATCATTTCTAGCTCTTGAACATATAGCGCAGCGTAGTAAGCGGGGTACGTAAAACGAAGGCGATGTGCGCTATCTGCCGCTTTCTGAACGACACCATATATACCAACTGAAGCGATTCCTCTCGATACCCAACCGCCTACTAACGAACTGATTTCAAGACTTAAATTCATGCCAACGGCGACAGATGATGCTGCCGCTAAAGCGAATCCGGCGTTTGTGAGTGAGCTTGCGGCAATATGGATATTCACTGCCATTAACATTTTTTTTATATGATCTATTTGATTGGATGTTTTGTACCGAAATATTTCTTCAAAGTAGATTTTAAGCATTTAATATACAACATCCTCACGTCTCAGAATATGGTAAACACCTTTAGCGAATCGGATATCCTCGATCTTTTGTTGTTGGCAGACATCCTGATATTCATCAGTAAAGCAGGATGTATAATATAACGCACGCGTTGCACCTGCATCTATCGTTTCAATCTGATTTGATACGGCCTTTCCTACGTCTATTAATACGTGGTCGAGTTTTAATGCAAGAATTTTATTAGCCTGCAAATAATTGATAACTTCATTGCTGTAGTACATAATCGCTCCTTGCTTATTTTCATTAAATCCAATTGTTCATTTTTGTCCACGGGAAAACGTCCGGTAAACAGTCGGTCACGAAACTGAAAATAATTCAGCCAGTTCACTTATCGAATCCTGACCACTTTCATGCATCCAGCATAATTCCTTCTGTTGTTTATCAGGCAGCTTTGGCAGTTTCCCTCATAATGTCCCCTTTGCCTGGGCGAGGTCATACCTTCGGGGGGTACGCAGCCGTATAAGGCCACATTCAAACAGTCCCTTATCGGTATTTCGGTCCGGGGTCACTCCCAGGCTGGCTAGGGCTTCATGTTGTGCGGCCAGATCCTGACGGTCAGTTGAACATCGGACATAACCAATGCGTATTTCTGTCATAAATATGTATGGCTATTAGGGGTCGTGAAAGAAATTATTATCGTACCAGTTATATGAGACAACATCAGCCGTGATTTTCTCTGAGGCAGAAATTGAATTTTCACTGTCCGCAGAACGATCCTCTTACGAACATGATTAATCGGGGTCAGAGTGACAACAAAAAATCCGCTAGCCTTGCGGCCGGCGGATTTTTAGCGGTCGGAAACAGATCTGAGGCTTTACGGGATTATTTCAATGCCGCCAGCGCGTTATCATAATCCGGCTCGGTGGTGATTTCGTTCACCAGCTCGCTATAGATGACATTATCGCTCTCATCCAGGATGATCACGGCGCGAGCCGTTAACCCTTTCAGCGCGCCGTCGGCAATGGCGACGCCATAGTTTTCTTTGAACTCAGCGCCACGCAGCGTGGAAAGCACCACGACGTTGTTCAATCCTTCCGCCCCGCAAAAACGGGCTTGCGCAAACGGCAGGTCGGCGGAGATGCACAATACGACCGTGTTATCCAATTCCGAGGCCAACTGGTTGAATTTGCGCACGGACGCGGCGCAAACGCCGGTGTCGATGCTAGGGAAGATATTTAGGATTTTACGTTTGCCAGCATAGCTGCTGAGAGAGACGTCTGACAGGTCTTTGGCAACCAGTGTGAAGGCTTGGGCTTTGTCGCCTTTTTTCGGGAAAGTGCCGGCCAGCGGCACTGGATTGCCTTGAAAATGTACGTTCTGTGACATGTATGCGTCCTCTAATTACAGGTGGTTAACATGCTGCTCAGTTTAAGGTAACGTCGGCAACATTGGTATCAAAATTATGACATAACAATGTGACCATTGCATTGAGGTAACATTCGCTGGCGGCATCCGACGATATCGGCGGCAGCTCCGCGGTAACACAGGGCAGCTGCCGATCGGCGCACCAACTGCCGAAAGAGCCGGGCGTGTCGTAACCGACGTCGCGAACCAACGGCAAGTCGAACTGCCGCGCCAGCCAATGCCCCATAGGCGAAAGGTTCGGATCATCAATACACGCGAGAGGCTCATGAAAAGAGACAACCCAGGCGGGATTAAGTTTCTCAATCAGGTCGCAAAGCGCCTTTGTTTCCGGTTCGGAAGCCGGCGTTTGCCCGGCGGATAACGTCACATCCCGTTGGTCGGCGTCGCTATTCCAGCGATATACGGTATCACCCGGCCGCCAGTTGCCGGCGGGGAAATTGCGATTCAGATCGACGCCGTTGGCATTGGATCGTAAGCCCAACTGACAGCCATCGGGGTTAACCGCGAGCACCACATGATGTTTACGCTGCCCCGGCAACAGGGTGCGCAACGCACAAGACAGCGTGATGATGGATGCCGTTTCTTCCCCGTGCGTTCCCGCGATTATCAGTCCGCTGTCGCGCTGCGGCAATTCGGCCGGAAAATAGAGTAGCGGCGCGCCCAGCAGCGATTTCCCATAAGGCTCTCCCAGCGAAAGAAGATTGCCGCGCAAATGGCGAGCACGCAGGGCGATAGTGTTATTGGCCATATCTCCGCCTATTAATGTCTGCAACCCTCTCATCATAACGGCTGAGTTTGAAAATAGCATCTATGCCGCGGATTTCGCCGAATACGGCGATATGCATGGTTAGCGCTGGCCGCTATGCGGGTTTTCTGACTATTATATTATTTAGTAACCTCATCATTCTCCGAGATAAATTATTATGCGATTTGCTCATTCTGCATTATATGCCGCGCTGTTGGCGGCCGCCGCGAACGCCGGCGCGGCGCAGGTTCCGGCTGGCACCCAGTTGTCCGAAAAACAGGAAATAGTTCGTCACATTAAGGATGAGCCCGCATCGCTGGATCCGATAAAAGCGGTAGGTCTGCCGGAAGCGCAGGTCGCGCGCGATCTGTTTGAGGGGCTGGTCAATCAGGATGAGCACGGCAATATTATTCCGGGCGTCGCTCAACGTTGGCAAACCAGCGATAACCGCACCTTTATCTTTACCTTACGTAATGATGCGCGCTGGTCTAACGGCGATCCGGTGACGGCGCAGGATTTTGTCTATAGCTGGCGGCGTTTGGTCGCGCCAGAGAACTCGTCGACGTTCGCCTGGTTTGCGCGTTTGGCCGGGATAACGAACGCCGGCCAGATCATCGATGGCAAACTACCGGCCGATCAACTGGGCGTGACGGCGATTGACGACCATACGCTGAAAGTACAGCTCAGCAGACCGGTGCCTTATTTTGTCAGTCTGACGGCCAATTTCAGCCTGTTCCCGGTTCATCAGGCGACGATAGAAAAATACGGCCGCGATTGGACGAAGCCCGGTAATCTGGTGGGCAACGGCGCATTCAAATTACAGGAGCGGGTCGTCAACGAAAAACTGGTGCTGGCGCCGAATGCGTATTATTGGGATCACGCCAACACCCAATTAACCAAGGTCACTTTCGTGCCGATTAATCAGGAGTCGAATGCGACCAAACGCTATTTGGCCGGCGATATCGACATTACCGAGTCGTTCCCCAAGAATCAGTATCGGAAGCTGTTGAAGGATTTGCCTGGTCAGGTCTATACGCCGGAGCAACTGGGAACCTATTACTACGCCTTTAATACCCAGCGCGCGCCCACAAGCGACGTGCGCGTGCGCAAAGCGCTTTCCTATACGATCGATCGCAAAATCATTGCGGAAAAGGTATTGGGAACCGGTGAAAAACCCGCCTACCACTTAACGCCCGACGTGACCGCCGGTTTCAAGCCGACAAAGAGCCTGTTGCAACAATATTCTCAGGCGGAACTGGATGCGCAGGCCAAGGCGCTGATGGCCGCCGCCGGCTACGGCCCCGGTAAACCGCTGAAACTCTCGCTGTTGTATAATTCATCGGAAAGCCACCAGAAGATCGCTGTCGCCGTGGCGTCAATGTGGAAAGCTAAATTGGGCGTCGAGGTAAAATTAGCGAATCAGGAGTGGCAGACATATATTGATAGCCGCAACAGCGGTAATTTTGACGTGGTGCGCGCGTCATGGGTCGGGGACTACAATGAGGCCTCCACTTTTTTGTCGCTACTTACCTCGCAGCACAGCGGCAATCTGTCCCGATTCAAAAGCGCCGATTATGACCGCTTGCTGGAAGAAGCGAGCAATCAAACCAATGCGCAGGCGTTGAATGATGATTACAACCGGGCCGAGCAAATTCTGATGGAAGAGGCGCCGATTGCGCCGATCTATCAATACACCAACGGACGTTTGATTAAGCCCTGGGTTAAAGGTTATCCCATCGCCAACCCTGAAGATGTGGCGTACAGCCACACGCTTTATATCATCAAGCACTGAAATAAACGCCTTGCCCCGTCTCTCCGCTTCGTCCCCTGATGGGGGATGAGGTGGGAACTGCGCTTTTTCGGTTTGGTGCCGGAGGAGAGATCCGAGGCGCGTATTACTGTGAATCAGCGAGAAAATAACGGACAAGATGTATGGATCCTCACCGGAGGCGAATGTGGAACCCTTTGAAGGAAAAGAACTGCAAAATACCGGTGCCGTTTACGCCTATCAGTTAAACGGCAAAGGCGGGATCGTCCCGATAGGCCATGATGAGGTCGTGACCAGCGCCACGCCTTGCTGGTTGCACCTTGATTCGACGAAACCGGATAGCGCGAACTGGCTGACTGAAACCAGCCTGGTGCCGGACAGCGTGCGCGATGCGCTGTTGGGCGAGAGCGTTCGGCCCAGAGTGACGCGTCTGGGCGAGGGGACGATGATTACGTTGCGCAGTATCAACCGCAATGAAAACGCGCGGCCGGACCAACTGGTCGCCCTGCGAATTTTTATTACCGATACGCTGATCATTTCTACCCGCAGACGCAAACTCTCGGCTATCGATGAAGTGCTGGAGGATTTGCATGCGGGACATGGTCCGACCGATAGCGGAAGCTGGCTGGTTTCCATTGCGGAGGCGCTGACCGACCACGCCAGCGATTTTATCGATGATTTGCATGAAAGCATCATCGTGCTTGAGGAAGATCTGCTGGAGCAGAAAACGCCGCAGCAGGGCGAACTGGCGCTGATCCGCAAACAATTAATCGTATTACGGCGTTATATGACGCCGCAGCGCGATGTTTTTTCTCGTCTTTCCGTGGAGAAATTCCCCTGGATACAGGATGACGATCGTCGCAGAATGCAGGAAATCTCCGACAGATTGGGCCGCGGGTTGGAAGATCTGGATGCCAGCATTGCGCGCACCACCGTGTTATCGGATGAAATCACCACGCTGATGACCGACGCCATGAACCGGCGAACCTATACCATGTCGCTTATGGCGATGGTTTTTTTACCCACGACCTTTTTAACCGGCTTATTCGGCGTCAATTTGGGCGGAATGCCAGGCAGCAGTTCCCCGTTTGGATTCGGCGTATTTTGTCTGATGTTGGTAGGATTAGTCGTGGGCGTTGCCTGGTGGTTAAAACGTAGTAAATGGTTATGAGAATAGGATAAGCGTTATTGTGTAATCCCTCACAGATGTCCTGCGGGAATTGAAAAAAAGCCGTCTATATTGAGCGATATCAACATTTTTCGCGCTATTGTACGGCACTATCATTCCCGCAGGTGAATGCAACGTCAAGCGATGGGCGTTGCGCTCCATATTGTCTTACTTCCTTTTTTGAATTACTGCATAGCACAATTGATTCACACCATGCCGACGATTTCGTCGGCATTTTTTTACGTGCCAATTTCCCCCCAGTCGCCGCGTTTTGGCGATTTTCCGCACAGCTTCTATGCTTAATGGGTAAGCGCCGGATCCGCTAAGCCAGTCTGACCGAGATTGCAGTAGCGGAATTTGACGTCATTTCATCCAACGCCGAGGAGAGAGGTATGTCTATTCAGAGCGCGGCTGAATATCCGCTTGTTGATACGATCCCCACCGACCCGATCCCTATCCCGGATCCATTGCCTAAGCCGCCGCCGATCCCGGATCCCGAACCTAAACCGATTCTCGACCCGCCGCCGCACCGCTGATCAACGCGTTATTCCCGGGCCTGCGCCGGCATTCCGCGCGCAGGCAACCGGTCGGTTTGCTCAAGGCTATTTGATTTCCAGCACGTCGAGCCGGGTCGGCGCCGCCGCTTCGTCGTCGTCATCGGGTTGCCAGCCCGCCGGTTGCAGGGGGAGCTCTTCACGGTCAAAGGCCAGGTCGCCGCCGCCAATGACTTCGCCGCCGTGATGGATGCTTTTGAAATCAAACAGCGCGTGATCGGCAAGGTGGGAAGGCACCACATTTTGCATCGCGCTGAACATGGTTTCGATACGACCGGGATAGCGTTTATCCCAGTCGCGCAGCATGTCTTTGATTACCTGGCGCTGTAAATTGGGCTGCGAGCCGCAAAGATTACAGGGGATAATCGGATACTGGCGCGCTTCGGCAAAACGCTCGATATCCTTTTCACGGCAATAGGCCAGCGGACGAATAACCACATGTTTGCCGTCGTCGCTCATCAGCTTGGGCGGCATACCTTTCAATTTCCCGCCGTAGAACATGTTCAGAAACAGCGTTTGCAGTATGTCGTCACGGTGGTGGCCGAGTGCGATTTTGGTGGCGCCCAGTTCGGTCGCCGTGCGGTACAAAATGCCGCGACGCAGGCGTGAGCACAGCGAACAGGTGGTTTTGCCCGCCGGAATTTTCTCTTTAACAATGCCGTAGGTGTTCTCTTCGACGATCTGGTATTCAATGCCGATGCCGTCAAGATACTGCGGTAAGACATGTTCAGGAAAACCGGGCTGCTTCTGGTCAAGATTGACGGCAACCAGTGAAAAGTCGACCGGCGCGCTTTGTTGCAGGTTCCGCAGAATCTCCAACATGGTAAAACTGTCCTTACCGCCCGACAGGCAAACCATAATGCGGTCGCCTTCTTCAATCATGTTGAAATCGGCGATAGCCTCACCCACGTTACGACGCAGACGTTTTTGAAGTTTGTTCAAATTGTACTGCTGCTTTTTGTTAACTTGCTGCTGTTCTTCCATTTTTACGTGCTCGTTTTGGCCGGTGCGCCACAGGGTCGATAGTTGTCGTGCAGGTTTTTAACCAACATGCATAAGTATGGCGTGTATGGTACGGATTACGACGACGAATGCCAGATCGTTTTACTTTTGGCGCGGCGGTTAGCTGTTCATCAGCCATGCATCAAAAACCGCATCGGCTGTTTTTTCGGCGGCGTAATAGACCAGCCGCAGGTGCCGTTCTTCGTCAATGGTGAGCGTTGTGTGCTCAAAGACGATCTCGCCAATATCCTCGATCATCAAGGCGCGCGCTCCGGTACATGAACCCTGAACGTCCTGCTGGTGCCAGTCACGCTTAAAATCAGGTGAGATCTTCTCAAGATTTTTAACCAATTCATGAATGTCATGCGCTGCCGGCGCGCGGGCGAAGTCGCGTTTGAAACTGGCTAAAATAAGCGGCGCCTGCTGCTCCCAGGGATAAAACAGCCTTTGCGTCTCCGGATTGATGTACAGCATCCACAGTAGATTTCGCTGCTCCGCGGGTTGAGATGAAAAATGAAAAACGCGGTCCGCGGCGTGGTTCCATGTCAGCACATCCCAGCGCAGATTGAGTACATACACCAAACGGCGGGGTAAATCGGCAATCAGACGATGTACCAACGGGGGAACCTCGCAAACCGTTTTACCATTTTCGGCCGGCGGGCGCTGATGGGCGAGCAGGTACAGATGGCGACGCTCTGCGGCATCCAGTTTAAAAATAGTCGCCAGGCGGTCCAGAAAATAACCGGAAGCGCCAATGTCGCGGCCTTGTTCCAGCCATGTGTACCATGTCAATCCGACGCCCGCCAATGCCGCGACTTCTTCCCGTCGTAATCCCGGCGTTCGACGACGAGCGCTCGTCGGCAGCCCGACATCAAGTGGGGAAATGCGTTCTCTGTGTTTGCGCAAGAATTCCGCCAAATCGGCGCGGGTACGTGGTGCCGCCATCGTATTACCTTTAGTAATAGCATAATTGCTTAAATTGTAACCCTATAAGCGTTCGCGGAATATAGCGTCTACGTTATTGGCGAATCTATATTCGGAGAGAATTATGCAGCAAAAAAACCATCAAACGCTGGTTTACTTCATTTCGCTGGGAGCGTTCGCGCTGGGTATGGCGTCGTATGTAACGGCCGGACTAATCCCGTTGATTGGGCAAAGTTTTTCAATTCCTGTAGCCATTGCCGCCCAGTTGGTTACTGCGTTTACGCTGGCTTATGGATTAGGTTCGCCATTAGTGGTCGCCATTCTCCCGGCGGGCAGACAACGAGAAGGGCTGCTGTGGTCGCTGGCGTTATTTGTCTGCGCGAATGCGGCGAGCGCGCTGGCCGCCAATATGACGATGTTACTGATATTTCGCGCGCTGGCCGGTATCGGCGCCGGCGTCTACCTTGCGACCGGCATTGCAACCGCAGCCGCGCTTTCCGGTGCTAATGCGCGCGGTAAATCGATTGCGATTCTGATGGGCGGAATGGCAAGTGGCACAGTGCTGGGCGTGCCGTTAAGTTTGATCGTGGCGAACAGGGCCGGATGGCAATCTGCGCTGTGGCTGATTGCCGGATTAGGCTTGATAACGTTGATCGGGCTTTGGCGCAAACTGCCACCGGTTTTTCCTGCGACCGCAGAGGTATCCATCAGCCGGAAATTGTCGATTTTACGCGATCGCAACGTGTCGGCGATTTTACTGGTGTCTTTTCTGGCCGCGATCGCCAGCCTGGGAATGTATACCTTTATGGCGCCGTTCATGATGTCCTATCCTGATGTGCGCTCGGTCGTTCCGTGGCTCTGGCTATGGGGCGTCGGCGGCATCCTGGGAAGCGTTCTTATTGGCGCGCTGACCAATCGAATAGGCGGGCCAACGCTGACTCTGGCCATCATGGGAATCTTAACGCTTTCGCTGTTTGCAATGCCCATCGTGATGCAGTGGAGCCTGTGGCTGATGATTATTCCCGTGACGCTTTGGGGCATGGTAGGGTGGGCATTGCAGGTTCCGCAAAATCATGAACTTATTCGCGTCAGAGAAAACACCGGCGACGGCAATTTGGCCGTGGCGCTGAATGAATCCGCGCTTTATCTCGGCAGCGCGGTCGGGGCGTCGGCCGGCGGTCTGATATTATCCTTTAATCTGGACGTGTTCCTGTTGCCGATTATAGCGGCGGGATTGGCGTTTATCGGCATGCTGATTCAGATTGGCATCAGAAAAAAATCGGCGCCCGACGCGCTTTATTGATCTTTTACCGTATTCTCGCATTTATCGGTGTGACAGTGAAATAAGGTGTGATAAATAGGGTGGGTCAAAGCCATTAATCGCTTCACACAATAAAACGATCCGGAGCCAGAGAATGAAATATTATCACTGGTTATTCACTGCCGCTGTCCTGGTATTGGCTGGTTGCAGCAATAGTGAAGAAACCACCGCCGTCACGCCGCATCATTCTACATTGAATAATAACGACGCCACCCTGTCGCTGAAAAGCGATTCGCCTGCGGATGCGAGTTGTTCATTAATGGGCGGCACGATGGCGCTATCCAGGCAGTTAAACGGCGCCAGCGTGGGAACCTGCCAGTTGGCCAATGGCAAACGTTGCGATGAGCGGTCATTAATCAACGGTACCTGTCCCGCCGGTTGATCCCTGCGAAAGCGCCAGGCCGCCGCAGGGAGGGTAACGTCTACGGATTCAACAGGTTAGGGCATTCCTCATCCTTGCTTATCTGACGCAGGTTTTGCAGTGTGGTCTGCGAAATACTGGTCAGCGCCTCTTCCGTCAGGAAAGCCTGATGGCCGGTAAACAATACGTTATGACAGGCGGACAGACGGCGGAAGACATCATCCTGAATCACGTCGTTGGATTTATCCGCGAAGAACAGGTCGCGTTCGTTCTCATAGACGTCCATTCCCAGCGCGCCGATTTTCTGTTGCTTCAGCGCGTCAATCGCGGCCTGCGAATCGATTAAGCCGCCGCGGCTGGTATTGACGATCATCACGCCGTTTTTCATCTGCGCGAACGCGCTCTGATTCAGCAGATGGTGGTTTTCCGGCGTCAGCGGGCAGTGAAGCGAAATCACATCCGAGCGGGCATACAGCGTTTTCAGATCCACGTATTCCGCGCCCAACTCCAGAGCCTGTGGGTTCGGATAGGGATCGAACGCCAGCAGACGCATACCAAAGCCCTTCAGGATCCGCATGGCGGCGATACCGATTTTCCCGGTGCCGATGATGCCCGCGGTGCGGTTGTGCATATTGAATCCGATCAATCCTTCCAGCGAAAAGTTGGCGTCGCGGGTACGCTGATAGGCGCGGTGGATGCGGCGGTTCAGACACATCATCATCCCCACGGCGTGTTCGGCGACGGCTTCAGGCGAATAGGCCGGCACCCGAACCACTTTTATGCCCAGTTCTTTGGCGGCATCAAGATCGACGTTGTTAAAACCCGCGCAACGCAATGCCAATATTTTTATTCCCAGCTCGGCCAGTTCAGTCAACACCTCGCGGCCGCCGTCGTCGTTAACGAAAATGCACACGGCCTGACAGCCCGCAGCCGTCGTGGCCGTACGCGTGGTTAACATAAAATCAAAAAATTCGATTTGATAGCCAAACTGCTGGTTAACCTGCTCTAAATACTTACGATCGTATTGTTTAGTACTGTAAACTGCCAATTTCATAGCGTGTTTCTCCGCAAAGTCCTTTGGTTAAGCTATCAGAAAATACTGAAGAGACAAACTATTGCTTGACTAACAGTCACCCGACAACAGTGATAGAAGGGCAATAAAATTCGCCAGGCCGCCAAACGGCTGTCTACTATAGGAAGGGAACGGGATTAACGCCCTATAATTTAGCGGAAAATTATCGATTTTGGTTTTGCCTGAAACAGGATGCTCAACATTTCCTAATGACTAAAAAACACTCGCTGGTCGGCTTTGCGCTGGTCGTTCTGCTGCTGATGGTTTCCTGGCGAACCCTGCCGCAATGGCTGCCTCGTTTGCTGGAGATCTGGCTGCCGCCGGAGATGTCGCTAACGCTCAATTCCCCTCCCGTCTGGCATGACGGCGGGTTGCAAAGCGATGGCTATAGCCTGAACGTCGGCGACTGTCGGCTGGTCGACGCGCGCAATATCACGCTGCACCGGCAAGCCGGGCGCTGGCGCGTCGGTATGGATGCGGTCACGCTGGACAGCGATTGCCTGTCGCGGCTCTCTTCAGCGGAGGATCCCGCGCCCTCGCTGCTCTCACAATGGCAGCGTCGGCTGCCGGCGGCGGATATCGCGATCGACGTTATCACGCTGCTGCCCTGGCGGGAGTATGCGGGACGGATACAGTTAAGCACCGACGGCGATAGGCGCCAGACGCTTAACTATCAGGGCCAGCGGCTGTCCTTGCAGGCTGAGCTGAATAATCGACGCCTTATTTTGCGCGACGGCATGTTGGCGACCCCGGCAGGCGATTCCCGGCTACAGTTCGCCGGCGAGTTGGATCTGGCCGATTCGCTGGCGCAGCCCCCCGAACAAGGCGCGCTGACGGGGCGACTGGAGACCGGGCAAACGCCGGAGTCGGTATCGGCGTCGCTGCGCTGGCAAGGCGCGCAGGGTTCGCTGGCATTGAACGCGATCGGCGACGATGAACCTTTGCTGCTGTTGCCGTGGCGACTGACGCAGGAAACCATTCAGATTGATAACGGCGTTTGGCGCTGGCCGTATGCCACGCAACCGCTGTCCGGCCAGGTATCTGTCTCATTGCAACACTGGCGTCAGGGATGGGATAAAACCCAGATCGGCGCGCGGATGAATATGCTGACGCAGGGACATAACGGGAAAGCCAACGCGGTACTGGTGCTGGGGCCGGGCAATCTGGGGTTGATAAATAGCCAACTGCGTTTTCAGTTGACCGGACAGGCTAACCTCGCCGACCTGTCGCTCACCGCCACATTACCGGGCATGATCCGCGGATCGGTGTTAAATCCTGAATTGGCGATTGCGCCGGGCGCGTTATTACGCGCCTGGGGGAAGCTGGCGCCGCAGGTACGGCTTGAGGAGGCGCGTTGGCCATTGGCCGGCGTGCGGGTGAGCTCGGCCGGGGTTAATGGCCGGCTACAGGCCATCGTCAAAGCGCGGGACGCGTATTGGGGACGGGGCAACCTGCATCTGGACGGGCTGGCGCAGGATTTCTGGCCGGATCGAGGGCAATGGCAGTGGCGTTACTGGGGACGCGGACAATTGCCGCCGTTAAAAGCCAAATGGGACGTAGCGGGACGCGGCCGCTGGCAGGGGACGCTGATTGAGGTTCAACAGCTTTCCAGCGGGCTGGATCGACTGAGCTATGGATTGGTGACGGCGCATCAGCCCCGGCTGACGATTACGGAACCGCTGCGCTGGCAGCGTATTCCGTCGGACGCGCATTTTCAGGGCGCGCTACGGCTGGCGACGGAGCAGGTGGATTTCAGCAACGGCGGTTATCTGCCGCCGTCACGGGTCACGCTTAAGCTGGATGGACGCAGTCCCGACGATTTTCTTATGCAGGGACAGTTACAGGCGCAGGATATTGGTCCGGTTACGCTGCGCGGCCGCTGGGACGGCACGCGTCTGCGCGGAGGCGCATGGTGGCCGCAGCAACCGCTTACCGTCTTTCAACCGCTGCTGTCGCCACGGCTGAAAATGAATATCCGGAGCGGGCGGTTTTACGCGCAGTCCGCCTTTTCCGCGGCGCGCGGAGAAGGGTTCCGCGCCGGCGGACACTGGGTGGTGAAAAATGGCGGCGCCTGGTTGCAGGACGGCGAAGTGCGCGGCGTCAATTTCATTCTTCCTTATCGCCTACAGGATCAGCGTTGGCAATTAGGCGTAAAACAGCCGGTCACGCTGCGCATCGATACGTTGGATAACCTGTTTCGGATGACCGATATTCGTGTCGACCTGCAAGGGTTTTATCCCTACGGCGAAAAGCGGCCGCTGCGGCTGTCGCAGGCGCGTATGGACGTCTTGGGCGGTCATATCGGGTTATCCGATTTGCGGTGGCCGCAACATGAAGACGCTATATTGAAAGTGGAAAGCGTTGAACTCAGCGAACTGATGACGGCGTTAAAACAAAAGCAGATCGCCATGTCCGGCAAGGTGAGCGGCGTATTGCCGCTTAATTTTAATCACCCGACCATGCTGGTTCAGCAAGGGCGGGTCACCAACGACGGCCTCCTGACGCTACGCCTGGATCAACAGTTGGCCGACGAGTTGGAAAGTAAAAACATGGCCAGCGGCGCCGCCATCGGTTGGCTGCGCTATCTGGAAATCGGCCGTTCCTATGCCGACGTCGAACTGGATAACCAGGGCGCGTTGCGCTTGACTGCGCAGATTCAGGGGAAAAACCCGACGCTCAGCGCCGACCGGCAGGTCGTGCTTAATTACCGCCATCAGGAGAATATTTTCCAGCTATGGCGCAGTTTACGTTTCGGCGATAACTTACAGGAAACGCTGGAGCAGCAGGCGAATGAATAACTTCAGGATTGGATGATGAAAACGCTGTATACATTGCCGGGAACATTCTGTGTCCTGTTTTTACTGGCGGGTTGCATACCGCGCATAGAAGTGGCGGCGCCGAAGGAGCCGATAACCATCAATATGAATGTGAAAATCGAGCATGAGATCCATATCAAGGCCGATAAAGAGGCCGCTCAACTGCTGGAAAAATCGACCCGGACTTCCGGGGAAGAGATCAAAAATCGACGGGAGTGATTTTGACGGACGCCGGGTAGCGGGCGGGATAATCGGCGAAAAAAAGCGCGCCGACCGGCGCGCAATAACATGCTAAATAGGAAAAAGAGCTAAGGTAACAATGATGATTTTGGCGTTAAGCGCCGGCTAACTGCGCTAGCTGCGCTTTAGCGTCGGCAACGGCTTTTTCCGCGACGTCCGGCCCGTAAGCGATGCCTTCGGCGAAAACAAAGTCAACATCGGCGATACCGATGAATCCTAGGAACAAACGCACATACGGCTCCAGCAGATCGGTCGGCGCATCTTTATGGATGCCGCCGCGGCTGCTCAGCACGATAGCGCGTTTGCCGCTGACCAGACCTTCCGGCCCTTGCTCGGTGTAGCGAAAGGTCACGCCGGCGCGGGCAATCAGATCAAAGTAGTTTTTCAACTGGGTCGGGATGCTGAAGTTATACATCGGCGCCGCAATAACAATGATGTCGTTTGCCAGCAATTCGGCGATCAGCTCATCAGACAACGTCAAGGCTTCCTGTTGACGCGGCGTCAGCGGCGCATCGGACGGGCGCAGCGCGCCGACCAGTTCGCCGTCAAGTACCGGAATCGGCTGGGCGGCTAAATCACGCACGGTGATGCTATCGCCGGGGTGAGCGGACAGCCACTGCGCGCTGAAATAATCAACCAATTGATTTGATTGAGAAAGACTCGCCATAATGCTTGATTTTAAAACCAATACGTTGCTCATGCCAATTCCTTATCGATTGAAGTCGGTCTCATTACTATCAGTTGCCGATGGCGCTTATCTTATGCGGCCGTTTAATCGCTTGAAAGTGCAATATTTCGAGTGCGTCGTTCGAATTTATTGAATGAGGGCGAAAGCCCGCCCGGTTATAGCTCCGGTCGCGAATGTGCTACCATGCCCGCCGAAAAACTGAAAGACATCATGGCGTAAGATCATCCCGCCGATGAAGCAAGCAATAAGGAATAGCAACGTGAAATCACCTCTCAACGCATTATCTTCGCAGCTCAGTGAGTTAATGCTCCGCGATGGGCATCGCCTGCGCCGTCGATTACAGGGCGCCGGGAAAGTCGGCGACCCGAAAGCGCAGCTCGCCATCGCACAGGAAATTGAAGGTGAGATCGCCGTCGCGCGCCAGCGGGTGGAAAACCGGCGAGCCAGCCGTCCCGCCATCCGTTATCCGGAACAGTTGCCCGTCAGTCAGAAAAAAGACGATATCCTGAATGCGCTGCGCGAACATCAGGTCATTATCGTGGCGGGGGAAACCGGATCGGGTAAAACCACGCAGCTACCGAAAATATGTCTGGAGCTGGGACGCGGCGTGCGCGGGCTGATCGGCCACACGCAACCCCGGCGTCTGGCCGCCAGAACGGTGGCCGATCGTATCGCCGCCGAACTGGAAACGCCGCTGGGCGGCTGCGTGGGTTACAAAGTCCGTTTTAACGATCAGGTGGGCGACAATACGCTGGTGAAACTGATGACCGACGGTATTCTGCTGGCGGAAATTCAGCAGGATCGATTGTTGATGCAGTATGACACCCTGATTATCGATGAAGCGCACGAACGCAGTCTGAACATTGATTTCATTCTGGGCTATTTACGCCAGTTGCTGCCGAAACGCCCTGATTTAAAGATTATTATTACCTCGGCCACCATCGATCCCCAGCGTTTTTCGCGCCATTTCGCCAATGCGCCGATTATCGAGGTTTCCGGACGAACCTATCCGGTCGATGTCCGCTATCGTCCGGTGGTGGAAGAGGCCGAAGACAGCGACCGCGATCAGCTACAGGCGATCTTTGACGCGGTGGATGAACTGGGGCGCGAAGGGCCGGGCGATATCCTGATTTTTATGAGCGGCGAACGGGAAATCCGCGATACGGCCGATGCTTTAATCAAGCTGGATTTGCCCCATACCGAGATCCTGCCGCTGTATGCGCGTCTCTCGAATCAGGAGCAGAACCGGGTATTCCAGTCGCACCACGGCCGCCGCATCGTGCTGGCGACTAACGTGGCCGAAACCTCGCTGACCGTGCCGGGCATCCGCTACGTTATCGATCCCGGCACGGCGCGCATCAGCCGTTACAGTTTTCGCACCAAAGTACAGCGCTTGCCGATCGAACCCATTTCTCAGGCTTCGGCCAATCAGCGAAAAGGGCGCTGCGGGCGTGTGGCCGCCGGGGTCTGTATCCGGCTCTATTCCGAACAGGATTTTCTGTCGCGCCCCGAGTTTACCGACCCTGAAATTTTGCGCACCAATCTGGCGTCCGTCATTCTGCAAATGACGGCGCTGGGGTTGGGCGATATCGCGGCGTTTCCTTTTGTGGAAGCGCCGGATAAACGCAATATCCAGGATGGCGTGCGGCTGCTCGAAGAGCTGAGCGCGATTACGCTGGACGAAAATGGCCACTATCGCTTAACGCCGCTGGGACGGCAGTTGTCGCAGTTGCCCATCGATCCGCGTCTGGCGCGGATGGTGCTGGAAGCGCGTCGCACCAGCTGCGTGCGCGAGGTGATGGTGATTACCGCCGCGCTGTCCATTCAGGATCCGCGCGAGCGGCCGCTGGATAAGAAACAGGCGTCGGATGAAAAACATCGGCGTTTCGCTGATAAAGAATCCGATTTCCTGGCGTTCGTCAAGCTGTGGGACTATCTGCGCGAACAGCAAAAAGCCTTGTCTTCCAGTCAGTTCCGCCGTTTATGCCGCAGCGATTATCTGAACTATCTGCGCGTGCGCGAGTGGCAGGATATTTACACGCAGCTGCGTCAGGTGGTGAAAGAGTTGGGCTTGCCGATCAACAGCGAACCCGCCGATTACCGCAGCATCCACTGCGCCTTGCTGACCGGCCTGCTGTCGCACGTCGGCCAGAAGGATATCGACAAACAGGAATTCAGCGGCGCGCGCAATGCGCGTTTCGCCATCTTCCCCGGTTCAGGGTTATTCAAAAAACCGCCTAAATGGACGATGGTCGCCGAGCTGGTGGAAACCAGCCGACTGTGGGGACGTATCGCGGCGCGCATCGAGCCGGAATGGATTGAGCCGTTGGCGCAGCATCTGATTAAACACAGCTATAGCGATCCGCACTGGGAAAAAGCGCAGGGCGTGGTGATGGCGCAGGAAAAAGTCACGCTGTTCGGCTTGCCGATTGTAGCGGCGCGCAAGGTGAATTACAGCCAGATCGACCCGGTATTGGCGCGAGAGCTGTTTATTCGCCATGCGCTGGTGGAAGGCGACTGGCAAACCCGGCACGCATTTTTCCGCGCTAATTTGAAATTGCTGGCGGAAGTGGAAGAGCTGGAAAATAAATCCCGCCGTCGCGATATTCTGGTGGATGATGAAACGCTGTTCGCCTTTTACGATCGGCGTTTGCCGCACGATATTATTTCGGCGCGACATTTCGACAAGTGGTGGAAAACCGCCAGCCATGAGGATGCCGATCTGCTGAACTTTGAAAAAAGTATGCTGATCAAAGACGGGGCGGATAGCGTCAGCGCGTTGGATTATCCGAACTTCTGGCATCAGGACAGTCTGAAACTGCGTTTGTCCTACCAGTTCGAGCCGGGAACCGACGCCGACGGCGTCACGGTGCATATTCCGTTGCCGATCCTTAATCAGGTGCGGGAAGAGGGATTTGAGTGGCAGATCCCCGGCGTGCGGCGCGAGTTGGTTATCGCCCTGATCAAATCCTTACCCAAACCGATACGGCGTAATTTCGTGCCGGCGCCGAATTATGCCGACGCGTTTCTGGCACGGGTCGAGCCATTGCAAAAAGGTCTGCTGGATGCGCTGGAGCGCGAGCTTCGACTGATGACGGGCGTCACCGTGCCGCGTGAAGAGTGGCATTGGGAACAGGTGCCCGATCATCTCAAAATGACGTTCCGCGTACTGGATGATAAAAACCGTACCCTGCGGGAAGGTAAAGATCTCAATGCGCTGAAAGAGCTGCTTAAAGACAAGGTGCAGCAGACGTTGTCCGAGGTGGTTGACGACGGGCTGGAGCAGCGTGATTTGCATGTCTGGAGCTTCGGCTCGCTGCCGGATTGCTTCGAACAGAAGCGCGGCGGCTATTCCGTGAAGGCTTATCCGGCGCTGGTGGATGAAAAGGACAGCGTGGCGATCCGCTTATTTGATACGCCGCATCAGCAACAGCAGGTTATGCGTCAGGGATTGCGGCGCTTGCTGCTGCTGAATATTCCGTCGCCGATTAAGTATCTGCACGAAAAACTGCCGAACAAGGCGAAGCTGGGTCTGTATTTCAATCCTTACGGCAAAGTGCTCGATCTGATTGATGACTGTATTGCCTGCGCGGTCGATAAACTGATTACCGAGTTCGGCGGGCTGGTCTGGCAGGAAGATGAATTCACGCGTCTGCATGAAAAAGTGCGCGCCGAGCTTAATGATACGGTGGTCGACATCGCCAAACAGGTGGAGCAGGTCCTGACGGCGGTCTTCGCGATCAACAAGCGGCTGAAAGGTCGGGTTGATATGGCGATGGCGCTGGCGCTGAGCGATGTAAAGAGCCAGCTCGACGGCCTGGTATTCCGCGGTTTCGTTACCGCCAACGGCTGGCGGCGCCTGCCGGATGTGCTGCGTTATTTGCAGGCGATCGATCGCCGGCTGGAAAAGCTGGCGCTGGATGTGCATCGCGACCGAGCGCAGATGCTGAAGGTGGAGCGGGTACAGCAGGCCTGGCGGCAGTGGTTGAATAAACTGCCGGTCGAACGCCGTGACGACGACGACGTCAAAGCGGTGCGCTGGATGATTGAAGAATTGCGCGTGAGCTATTTCGCCCAGCAGTTGGGAACGCCGTTTCCGATATCGGACAAGCGGGTGTTGCAGGCGATGGAGCAGATTGACGCCTGACCGCGCGGCTTAAGGCGACGCCTGTCGATTTTCGTGGTATGGCGCATTGCCCGTGAATGAACGGGCAATGCCGGGTGTACTCAGGGACGTTGTGCGGCGCCGTTGTCGAAATTGACGACAGGCGCCTGTTTGATGGCGGCTTCATTTTCCGGCTGGAAGCTGGGTTTCGGGCTGTAGCCCATTATCTTGGCGACCAGCACGCCGGGGAACTGACGAATCTGGGTATTGTAATGCTGCACGGCTTCAACGTAGCGACCGCGGGCGACCGCAATGCGGTTTTCCGTGCCTTCCAACTGCACCATCAGATCTTTATACAGGCTGTCTGCTTTCAGTTCGGGATAGCGTTCGCTGACGACCAGCAGACGGGAGAGCGCGCCGCCCAACTGGGCCTGCGCCTGTTGCCACTGTTGCAGCGCGGCGGGATCGTCCGGTTTCTGATTGATCTGCTGGGTCGCGCCGGCCACTCGGCTACGCGCCTCGGTGACCTGGATCAGCACCTCTGACTCATGATTGGTATAACCTTTTACCGTAGCGACCAGATTCGGCACCAGGTCGGCCCGCCGTTGATACTGATTGAGCACTTCCGCCCAGGCGGCGGTCACTTTTTCATCACTGCTTTGTATGTCGTTATAGCCACAGCCTGAGAGCAGGAAAACGCTGAGGACAAGCAAAAAAATACGGCGCATATCACTATCCTTGCTAAGAGAATTAAAATGGAATCCGCTGTGAAGTTTATCTTATCTGGCGAAAAAGGTTCAAATAACCCACATCATCCCCCAACAGGGGCATCGTGCCGCGCGATATGCCGCCGTTGATTGCAATGCCGCACCGCGCTGGAGGATAATGCCGCCTTCTGATGGACGCTTTTGCCGCTCCCGGCAGAGGAAGGTTCGCTCGCCCGTAGCCAAAAAGGAATGCGTTACGTGATTGTAAAGATTCGAGTTTTACCCGCCGGTTTATTTTTTCATGCACTGGTGTTGCTGCTGCTGAGCGTGGTGTGGCTGCCGGACGCGAACGCCGCCGAAGACAAGATCCTCGATTTTAACGTTCGGGTCGATATCAACATTGACGGCAGCATGCTGGTAACCGAATCGCTGCACTTCAACCATGGCGGCGAGCGGATTCGGCACGGTATCTTACGTATACTGCCTTCTCACTGGCGACCCCCTTACGGCGAGCGACTATTGGCTGACTATCAACTGCTGGACGCCACGTTGGACGGACACTCCGAATCCCATCATGAAGAGCGGAACGCTGAAAGCGTCATCTGGCGTTTTGGCCACGCAGATCGTGAACTGGCGAAGGGAGAGCATACCTATGTAATTCGTTACAGTGTAACGAATGGGCTTATTCGCCGTGACGGCCGGTATGAACTGATGTGGCATGTAACCGGCGATGGCTGGCCGTTTACCATTGAGCGGGTTAATTTCCATATCAATCTGCCGGAAGCTCAATGGTATATCAATCGTGAAGGGCGGGACCGACGATTACAGGTTCTCGAATCCGGTACGCGATTCGATAATGTGACCGTGACGCCATCCGGCGCTATCACCAACAACAATTTTCTGGCGCCGCATCAGGGCATGATCGTTCATGTGGCATGGCCTGAAAAGGATTTTCCCACCCCGCCAAGTTTCACGATAAACGATGCCGTGGCGTCATTAATCGCAACGCTGACATGGGTATTGGAATTTTTGCTGCAAATACCGACCATTATCACGTTGGCGCTGAGACATGCTCTGGTGCCTGATCGCGATATGCTCTATCTGTTTATTCCAACAGGCCTGCTGATGATCTATTGCCTGGGTTATCGATTGTCCCGTCCTATGCCTCGCGTTGTCAGGTTACCGCTGGATAAAAAACATCTGCCGCCGGAAGTGACGCCGGGACTGGCGTCGTATGTGATGGAGGACATTCATTGCATGAGCGCCTTTACGGGCGATCTGCTCTGTCTGGTGGATAAGGGGCTGCTGCGCTGGGAACCGGGCAGCGAAGAGCGGGCGAAAGCTCGCCTGATCGTTCTTCCGGACCGGAATGAAACGGTCGCCGCGCTGACGCCGGCGTTGCAATTATTATGGCGAACCTTGCAAAAGCAGAAAAATGGCGTGATCGAACTGTCCGTTCGAAATCAACTGGTACCGGCCAATCAGGCGATGAACGAGTATTACTCCCAACATTACGCCCGCAAGCTGTTTTATCGGCGCAGCCGATTCAGTTGGGGAGGCTTCTTCGCCGCGTTGTTATCGTTGTGTATCAGTCTGTTTTACGCCGACGACTTTGACACTACCCTGATGATGCTTTTCGCCCTGGTGGTTGTCGGCATTCTGTTTGCGCTGCTGCATATCTCTCTGCATGAATGCGAACAAGAGGCGCGCATTCCCGGCGGCAGTCCCTATTCGGCGTGGGGTAAAATGAGCCTTCTCCTGCTGAGGAACATACTTTTGACGCTGCTGTTTTGTTTTATCTTTATCGACAACCAGCTTGCCAATATGCCGGCCGGCGCGCTATTGGGGATGCTGTCACCGCTGTATTTTTCCTTGTTCTATTATTATTTCATACTGCCGCCCTATACCCCGGAAGGTGAACGGTATCTGGCCAAGGTGGCGGGATTGAAGGCGCTCTTGCGGGAACTCACGGCAACATCGGCGGCGGGGACGCTTTCCGCGGCGATGGCCGAACAACGGCAAAGCCTGTTGCCTTATGCGCTGGCGCTGAATCTGGATAATGCGGAGCAATCCGAGCTGGTGCGTCAACTGGGGGAACATTGCCGCTGGGCTGACCAGAATGGCCCGCTGACCTGGGCGCAACTCAGCGCGCTTAACGTAATGGTGACTTCGGCCGCTGTCACCGATTCAGACTCGCCGATGAGCAGCGGCGGGGACGGGGGCGGCGACAGTGGCGGTGGCGGTGGCGGTGGTGGCGGCGGTGATGGTTGGTAATACGTGTCGCCGGATCATGGCATATACATTATTCAGGAGAGAATATAAATGAAATGGATAGGCGCGTTGCTGTTATGTTGCCTGACGCTGTGCGTAGCCAGAGCGGAAACCGTGCCGGTGCCGGCGTTGCATCAGCGCGTAACGGATTTGACGCAAACCCTGAGCGCAAGCCAGCGACAGCAGCTTGAAAGCGAACTGAGGCAGTTGGAACAAACGACTCACGCCCAGTTGGCGGTGCTGATATTGCCTACCACCGGCGATGACTCCATCGAACAGTTCGCCATTCGGGTGTTTGATCAGTGGAAACTGGGGGATAAAACGCGTGACGACGGCGTGTTGCTGCTGGTGGCGCTTCAGGATCGAACCCTGCGTATTGAGGTCGGTTATGGTCTGGAAGGCAAAATCACCGATGTGCAGGCCGGACGCATTATTCGCGATACGATGACGCCGCTCTTTCGCCAGAACGATTATTTCGGCGGCATTCAGCAGGGCGTGCAGTCCCTGGGCGCGTTGATTAACGGCGAACCGCTGCCAGCGTCGTCTGAATCACCGGCCGACGACTATTATCCGCCATACAGCGACGTCGGTTTCAAACTGTGGTGTATCGGCATGATAATGTTGCCGCTGTGGGTTTTCCCGAGGAGTAATTATTTTTTACGCGCCTTGAAGTCGGCAGTGACGCTAACCGTCGTCGGCGTACTGTTCAGCCTGATTTTCGGCCGGGGGATCCATAACGCCTACGATATCTTCCGTTTTATCACCATGCTGATTGCCTCTTTTGTTCTCCTGCTGATAGGACAGCCGCTACTGAGCCTGCTTGCGCAGATGAAGATAAAAGGCGGCGGAAGCGGCGGGGGCCGCAGAGGAGGAGGAGGCGGCGGCGGGTTTAGCGGCGGAGGTGGATCCAGCGGCGGCGGCGGCGCCTCCGGCCGGTGGTAAAGAATATGGATGAGCGCGCAGAGCACGCCATGACGCGATCTGTGCGGAACGAAAAAAAATCTCCTTAGCGCGGGAACCAAACGGGACTTGATGCCACACACTCAGCGTTAATCACCAATCCGGACGTCGCCGCGCAGGACTATTCCCCCGTGAACGGGAGAGTCGGTGTCCTGTCGTTGCGCGTTGTTTCTCAGTAAAATAAGGAGAGAGTTATGGGATGTATATCCTCCACCAGCCGTACTTACAGTCCACCGGTCGGCAACACGCCGACGGCCACGCCGGCCAGAGCCGCCGCGCAGCAGCATGCGGATCCTGCCCGTACGCAGCAATGGAATGCGCTCTATCGTGCTAGCGGGCAGTTGGCTGATGAAATGAAAGATCTTTTCAAAGATCATAGAAATTCCGAAACGGCGGATCAACTAAGACTCAGAGCGAATGATTTACACATTGCCGTCGCCAACCGGGAAATGCCGCTGGATACATTTTGGCAAGAGATAAACAACATACGCAGAGAGGCGGAGCGCATTAGAGCCCCGGATGCCCAGACCAGCGGCGATAACCTGGATAATATGGATTACGGCTCACGCCGTTTTGATTTTTCCGGCCCGCTCAGTCTGGACATGATGGCCAATAGCCAACTGGGACGGTGATGACAGGCGGCGACGGCTTGTCACGCCGATAAGCCGTCTTGCCGCCCCGCGTATCACGGCCTGCCGCTTACTCAGACCGGCTGAATATCTCCCCTGAAACGCAGATAGACCGCCTTGATTTCATCTTCGCCATACTTTTGTTCCAGACGTTTAACGATGAAATGTCCTTTCGCCATGTTTTGATAATGGTTGATAAACAGCGTATTAATGGCGGCGCCGCTCGCCGCGCCGATAACCGGCACGATTTGCGCGGCCATTTTTTCCGTAATGGTGATGCCCAGTCGCGTGGCTACCGCATCGATCACCCTGGCCAGCGTTTTCCCCGCCTGCGAGGTCGTGATTTTCGCCGATGCTTTTTCCGCGCCTTTTTTACTGGCGATATCGATAAGCTCTCGCGAGGCATGTTTGGTGATGTCGGCCAGCACCGCGCGCGAAGCATAATAAGCGGACTCGGCGGCGTCATCATTACTGGCGCGACCGCCAAGCGCAAACACTTCCACACAGGCGGCCTTGACCGACAGATCCGCCAACGAAAAACCTTCGCCGCGGGCGATATCGGCGACTGAACGCATCATAATCGTGGTGCTGATAGGCAGTTCGATAAGTAAGCCGGCCGCGCCAAAAAAACCGCTGACGGCGCCGGACGTGGCGGCGGCCAGCTTATGCGTTTTAGGCGACGATGCTCTTTTCGGATCGTCGTTCATGGTATAGAGCGCGGCATCAACCGATTTATGCAATGCGCTATGCACCACGCTCTGCACCTTATTTTTCACCAGGTTAGGCAGTTTGGACAAACTCCATTCAATCGGCCCGCCCACCAGATTCGCCAGTTGTATGGCGATTGAAGGCGCCTCAAGCAGGGTAATGGCCTGTTGCAGGTCATTGATATCTTGTTGATTGTCAAAAATGCTCATAAAAAGCCTACGCAACTGAATTCAGGGTGTCTGGTTTCACCCTTTATACTCTTCTTGCGCTCATCTATATAGGTTTGGTTTTTATGCCGTTATCCGCGCTTCATGATGATGGAGCCACGCGATGAAATCCTCCGGCAGCAGCGGCCGGGAGAAATAGTAACCTTGCACCTCATCGCAGCCAAAACTGTCGAGGTAATCCAGCGTCTCGTTATCTTCCACGCCTTCGGCGAGAACCTGGTAATTTAATTTGTGCAGCATGTCGATAATCGATTCAACAATGGTGCGACTATCCAGATCGTTTTTAATATCCTGAATCAGCGACTTATCCAGCTTGATTGTCGTGGCCGGAATATTCTTCAGGTAATTTAAATTACTGTAACCGGCGCCGAAATCATCCAGAGATAGGGTAAAGCCATGTTGTTTGAGTTCGATAATGGTGGCCAGCGCCTTGGAGCTTTCCACAATTTTTTGCGTTTCAAGACATTCCAGTTCAATATCCGACGAGGTTAAACCATGAGCCTCAAGGTTGTTAATTAACCGCGCAGTGAAATTTTCTTCAGCGAAATTACTGGCGGCGACGTTGACGGATATGGGAAATAATATCCCGGCCCGACGCCATATTGTTACCTGACGCGCGGCTTGCCGAATAACCCATTCCGTTAATGGCTGCATTAAAGTGGTGCCTTCCGCCAACGGAATAAACCTATCTGGAAAAACGTTGCCTAACTCAGGTTGATGCCAGCGCAGCAGCGCTTCCGCGCCAATCACCTTGCGGGTGCGGATATGCAGTTTCGGCTGATAAACCAGATATAGTCCGGGCTTATCATGCTGTAATACATCGGTAAGCTCGTTGAGCAGGGTAAAAGCCAACTGCTGAGCCTTGTCGCTGCTTTCATGATAAGCGCGCTGGCGCGTATTGTTGTTAATCGCATCGTACAGCGCGCTCATTGATTCACGCAGGATGCGCTGCGGATCGCTCACCGGAATTTTAAATTCCGTATAGCCGACGAATAATTCCAGTTTCAACGGAATATGGCTGATAATACTTTCCTGGATGCGGTCGGCGCACTCGTCGAGTTTCGCCAGGATCTGTTCTTTCCGCTCCGCTTTGATCAGCAATGCATAGCGGCCTAATGCCGTACAATAAACATTTTCCCGGAAATTGAAGGACAAACGCAAAAACATGCCGATGTCTTTCAACATGGCTTCCACCGTCGGCATTCCCAGCGCGCGGCTCATCTGATACGCATAAGAAACATCAATGCATTCAATGAGAAATAAAAAATAATTCTCATGGATGTCCGTCATGTGGTTAATGTCTTCAATCAACTGCTGACGATTTGGCAGCATCGTCACCGCATCAACCAGGCCGATCGCATTACGGTAATTAATCAATGACATGGCGATGTTTGCTAAATTTTTAAGCGTGTGCAGTTGGAACATGCTGAAAGTACGGGGTACGTAATCGATGACGCACAGCGTACCGATGGCGTAACCTTCTTCGGTGAAAAGGGGAATGCCGGCATAAAAGCGAATATAGGGCGCGCCTGAAACGTAAGGACTTTTTTTAAAGCGCTCGTCCCTCATCGCATCCTGACAGATAAGAAAACAGCCGGTCTGCGCCGTGAATTGATCGAAGGAGCCTAATTTTTCCATTTCCTGCAAGGCGAAATTGGTTTTCGCCTTGACGTGCTGTTTGTGGGAACCGCTCAATGTCACCAATGACGTGGGCATTTTCAATACCTGGCAAGCCAGCGCGGTAAGCTTATTAAGAATCTCATCTTGAGAGATATCAAGATCCTGTAATGTATCTAGAGTCTGCATGCGTTTTTTTTCATCATGGCTCAAATGTCTCAACATGCTGGCTCCTCCTGTCCTGCAACCATAGCTATTGTAAAATTAAATTAAAGCTATCCTTACACAATAACATGTATGGATAATAATAGGGTAGTCGATTCCAGAGCTATAGCGGACAGGGATCTCTTTAACGGAATAAATAAAAGAAAATTTTGCTTAATGGCAATGAAAATAAAGTTAAATCAATAATTTCCTTGCTGATAATAATTGGCATTAATATTTATTTTTTATATAAACCGTTATGCATTAATGAGTTGCGTGTTAATGGTTCGTGCGTTTTTCGACACTCGTCGGACGTCGTTATTTACGGCGATAATAATGCATAAAATAGGGGGTTATTCGGACGAATGATTTATCCCTGGTTGTGCATCAGTGAAAAAGAATTTATTTGAGTTGTAAAATATATTGCGCTACGGCGTTAATAATGTAGCTGAGCTCGCCTGTTTTTCCAACGTATCGCGAATGGCTGTAACGGAAAGCGCGTGATTATCCGCACTGGCGCGATCGCTGGGCGCGGGCGCGGAGCTTTGAATGGCGACGATAACCCATCCCGATGCGGCGTGCAGCATCAAGGGGGAACCGCTATCGCCGGGTAACGTATCGCATTGGTGCGATAACACCGCCGGTTGCGCCCAGCCGGTTATCAGACAATCCTGATGACGATAAAGGGTGTCCTGATGATCTTCCGGATAGCCGGCCTGTGTGACGCGCTGACCATAGAGACCCAATGACAGCGCTAATTCACGGCGGCTGCCAGACCATAGGGGGAGCGGCGCAATATCCGGTGGCGTGTGTTTTAGCCGAATCAAGGCATAGTCCCACGGCGCCGCCGGCGGGGGAACAATCCAGCCGTCGCCATCCGCTTCCAGCGTTCGGGCGAGTTTCTGGTTTACCCATGCCTCAATCTCCGTTGTTTCATACTGCCAGCCCTTGTCCGTGGCGAGAAAACGCAGCGCGACAGGCCGGTCTGCTTTGCCGTCAGGCGGCACCAGCATGCAATGACCGGCGGTCAACGCCAGATGCGGCGAAATTAAGGTGGCGGTACACAGATTACCGCTGGCGGTTTCTAGCTGGCCGATGGCCTGCCAGGGCCACTGCGCCGCATTGGGTACCGGATCCCGATCGTCATGATTAAAAAATAGCATTTGCTGCGCGGCATCGGAGTCAGCCCGACAAAAGAAGGCGATAAAAGGTAATGAACATAACAACCAGGCTGATATGCGCATGTTGAGCCTTACGTTAAAAGTCAGCGTATTACACAAATTAAGTTAAATAACTATAGATGCATTTTATGAGAAAGCGGTCAGGTCCAATGCTGTTTTTTTAACGTGGAGAGCGGCCGTAACCTAATGAACTATAGAAAGAAGAGCAGGGTGATAAATCCACAGACGAGCACCAGAGATAACGTGATTTCAAATGAGTAACGACGTGGCATCATCTGATATCCCATGAAAGACAGACCCGGCCGATATTAATACCGTGGCGGGTTTTGATATTAGCTGAAACGGTTATCGGGTCGGCGCGGCGATCGGAACCTCATCATGGGATGAGGCTATTGTCCGTCACCGCGCAATGACGCCAATGATCTATCAAGCAGCCGGCGTGGTCGTTGCTGGTTTGGTCGTTTTCGCTTTCTTCGCTGCTTTTTTAGCCGCTTGCGCCTTTTGTTCGGCGGGTTTGGCCTTCTTCACATGCTTTTTCGTCGCCTGCGCCTGCTGTTCTGTCGCCTTGGCTTTTTTCACATGTTTTTTATGCGCGGCTTTAGCCGGCGCGGAGGTGGTCGACGTCGCCGTAGCTTGAGCGGGAACGCTGGATTCGGTGCCGGCGGCAAAGACGACAGAGGACAGACCCAGAGCAGCACCCGCGATCATAACCAATACTTTATTCATTATCATTTCCTCATTACTCGTTCAGGTTTCGTGACCCGAATCCGGGTCGGTGAAGAGAGAATAGAGAGAAATTAAATTCGCTTCCGTAAGTGATTGGTTTCGGCTTGTAACCGAATGTACAACCGCCGGTTGAGCGGAGAGGCGCGGATTATGCATACCAGAAGGGTTCCGACCGCCGGGTGCGCGCGGCGGCCGGTATCCGGCTGAGATTATTGCACTTCGACCAGGCGAAGCAGGATGGCGGATTCAGGATCGAGGATGGGCAAGGCGATACCGGCTTTTCCCAGCCAGTCGCCGCTCAAGGTCATCGGCTGCTTCAGCCAGGCCGGATATGTCTTCATGGTGTTATTCCGGTCCTTGTGCATACTCTCGGGCATATCCAACACCTCAAGACGGTATTGCGCCTGCGATTTCAGTCCGGGGATTTGCAAACTGCCGCACAAGGCATATTCCGGCAGGGCGAGCTGGCTGATCAGCACGACCGCCTGTCGCTGATCCTGCGCGACGACCGCATTGATCAGGGTGCTTTTATCGGCATGATCGATACGCAGTTGAACGCCGCTATGCAACAGGGAACGTAACTGCTTATGCAAGGCGATATAGCGGGCGAAAGCCTGCTGTTCCGACTGCGGTTCAGTGACCGGGTCAAGTTCAACGCCCATATGCCCGAACAATGCGGTCAAACCGCGGAAATTGATGCTGTGTCGCCGGGACGTGGTGTGACAGGGGCTGCCGCCGATATGCGCGCCCATCACTTCGAGCGGGAAAAAGTAACTCATTCCGCGCTGGATTTGCAGCCGATCGAGCGCATCATTACTGTCCGACGGCCAGAATCGATGGCAACGCTGCAATATTTCATAATCGACCCGACCGCCGCCGGATGCGCAGGATTCAAACTCCACGTCCGGGAAGCGGCTATTGAGTTGATCAAATAACCGGTACAACTGTTCGGTTTGCCGTACCTGCGAAGGATGGCCTAAATGTCCGGGCTGCACCACTTCACGGTTGAAGTCCCACTTGACGTAATCTATGCGGTGTTCGCTCAATAGCCAGTCCAGACGAGCCAGCAGATAGTCGTAAACCTGTGGATTGGACAGATCGAGCAACATTTGGTTGCGCCCGACCAACATCGGATAACCCTCCAGCTTCAATACCCAGTCCGGGTGAGCGCGGAACAGATCGGAGTCTTCATTGATCATTTCCGGCTCCACCCAGATGCCGAATTCCATGCCGTGCGCTCTGACCGCATCAATCACCGGTTGCAGCCCGTGAGGATATTTTTCCGCATCGATGTACCAGTCGCCCAGCGAGCTGAGATCGTTATTGCGGCCTTTAAACCAACCGTCATCGATGATGAAGCGTTCAATACCGATTTTGGCGGCGTTCTCCACCATGCGAATGATGTAATCCGGATCGTGCTTAAAGTAGATCCCTTCCCAGGTATTCAAATGAACGGGGCGGGGCTTATTCGCCAGCGACGGCACAATCCGGCGGCGAACATACTGGTGAAAATGCCGGCTCATGCCGTTCAGGCCATCGGCGGAATAGGCGGCATATACCCAGGGCGTGCTGACGCTTTGATCGGTTTCCAGCGTAATTTCACCGGAAAAATAGAGCGCCTCCGCCTGTACCTGACGACGGCCGTCGCTTTTGCTGTCGGCGCGCAAACGATGGTTGCCGCTCCAGGCCAGATGCAGCCCCCAGACTTCGCCTTGCTGTTCGCTGAACCCGCTTTTGCCCACGACCAGCCCCGGAAAGTATTCGTGCGAGGTTCTGCCGCGGCGGTTTTCCTGAATATAACCGCCGTGCTCCAGCTTAAGCGAATGGCGCTGGAACTCTTTAATCCAGCGGCCGTTAAACGCCATGATTTCATTGGCGCGCGCCGGCAACGGCAGCGTAACGGCCAGACGGTCGACGCGATACGGCCCGGGACGAATATTGGTCAACGTATTGCGGGTTTTCAACACGCCGCTATCCGCACAAAGCTGTAATTCGCTGACCAGCCGCAAACCGGCGATCGCATCCTCGCTGATAATCGTCAGCCCGTTATCGGTAATCGAATGGCTCAGCGTGGTGAAAACCGGCGACCAGTCTTTACCGTTACGGTTGCCTTCCATCCCCGGCGAGCTGAATAGCCCGCGCCCGGTTTCAGGACAAATCGTCAATGGCGCGTCGTTATCCAAACGGCTGTTAGGCACCGGACGGGTTAAGGCTTCTATCATCTCCGGTCGATAATTTTCCAGGTGTTTGCCCCAATAGATAATTTCCACATACGGATGGCAGCGTAAAATAACATCTGAATCATGACTGGATAACCTGACAATATTATTCATAACAGCTCCAAAGAAAATTAACGCATTTGTCAGCGGCGGACGCTGGTTTTTTCGTCATAGAGGTGGATGTGTTAAAAACGGGATTTATCCGCCGTCTGAACCATCTGCTTATCACTTTTGCAATAAGAACGAATAGTTTCAACGACGCCATGCCCGGAAAGCGTAAAGGCTGAAATCACGGTAAACGCCAACACAATGCAGCCCAGAACCAGATAGGTATCCTGGAAGCCCATATGGTCGTACATACGACCGGCAAAAACGGACATGAAAATCATTGATAACTGCTTGCTGAAGCAGAAACCAATCAAATAAACCGTCGCGGAAAAGCGGACTTCAAATACCTGGGTAATATATTTAAAAGAGCCGACCAACAGGAACGGCACTTCAAACATATGCAATATTTTCAGAATGACGACTTCGACGGCGGAGGTGGCGAACGCCGAGCCGATAATGCGTATCGACATAATGGCGCCGGCGAGCAATAGCGCGTTTTTACTGCCGATGCGAGAAATGATGACCGGCGCGAAAAACATGACGGTCGCATTCAGTAATTCACCGCCGGTCGTGACAAAACCGAATATTTCAGTACCTTGCTGCTTGGTGGCGAAGAAGGAGGTGAAAAAGTTGGCGAACTGCTGATCGAACACATCGTAAATGCAGGGTACGCCCACGATATAGAGAATGAAGAACCATAATGCCGGTTTTTTCAGCAGCTCAACGGCATTTTTCAAATTAAATGCGGGTTTATTGGCGCCCAGTTGATCGACGACATAGGCCGTCGACTGCTCATCGGGGCGGGATAAAAACAGCAATACGGCCAGCACCAGCGCACAGCCGGAAGCCATCCAGAAAATCAGTTCATTATTGACGGTATAGAGCATCCCCACGACGGTGGCGCACAATGCCCAGCCGATGCAGCCGAACATGCGGGTACGGCCGTATTCAAAATGACTGTGCCGGCTGACCTTTTCGATATAGGCCTCGATCGCGTGAGAACCGCCGGTGAACACAAATCCCAGGTAACAGCCGCCAATCAACGCGCCAATAAAAATATTGTATTTTAACAACGGGCTGAAAACATAAATAAAGAAAGGCGCGAACAGGATCAGCAGCCCGACGATGATCCACATCAGGTTTTTTCTCAGGCCGAGCTTGTCCGACAATGGCCCCATAATGGGTTGGAAAGCCAGAGCGAATAAGGAAATACTGCCGAAGACAATCCCGGTGTCGGTCTTGCTTAAATTATTAATATCATGCAGCCATATGGGAAAAAACGGATAGTAGGAGGCCATGATAAAAAAATAGAAGAAGAAAAAGAGCCCGAACAACCAGAAATTGCGGTTCCCCCGATAGGATTTTTCTTCGCTTACTTCGTTCATAAACACCTCATGATGTAGCTGGTCGCGCAAGGGTAAGAAGGCCGGCGCTTTCATCGTGGCGAAATGTGCGCGGCATTGGTCATTCTAAGTACGATTTCGCCGTTTATGCGCATGTCGCCGTTGGCAACGTTCGGCATTAAACATACATCCGAAACGTTTAGATTTTGAATCTAAACGTTTCGGATCTGTGATGAGCTTAAAAATTTTGGCTGTTTTGTTATTTTGGGCGACCGGGGTCAGTGCGGAAAATGCTAGAATTGGCCGCAGTCGGGCGTCTGGCGGCAAGAGAAAGGACGGCGCCGGTCGCAGACGCGGTAACCTATTGAGCTTATTTATATTGAATGGTATATCAAGAGCGTTTTCCTTCCCTTAAACATCGGATGCCGGGTTGAATATGTCATTAAAAAAGATCGCCAGCGAACTGGGAATTTCCTCTACCACGGTCAGCCGCGCACTGAATGGTTATGATGACGTCGCGCCCGCGACGCGGGAACGGATCGTGGAAGCCGCCAAACGTTTAGGCTATCAGCCCAACCTGACGGCCCGGCGGCTGAAAATGGGGAAAACCGATGCGGTGGCGCTGGCGTATCCGTCCCGCCCGCGGGTGCTGAACAATTCGACCTTTCTGGAAATGATTGGCTGGATCAGCATCGAACTGGCGAAATTCGGTATCGATTTGCTGCTTATTCCTGACGAACCCAACGAAACGCACCAGTCATTGACTCGTCTGGTGCAAACCCGACGGGTAGACGCGCTGTTGGTTGCCCACACCAGGCCTGACGATCACCGGCTGAAGTATCTCCAGGCGCAAAATTTTCCTTTTCTGGCGCTCGGGCGCAGCAATTTATCCCAACCTTATGCCTGGTTTGATTTCGACAACTACGCCGGTTCCGTCATGGCCGTAGAGCGGCTGGTTGAATTGGGACACCAACGCATCGCCTTTTTAAGCACCAACGCCCAGCTCGCCTATGTGGAGCAACGCCTGCAAGGCTATTCGGATACGCTGGCCCGTTGTTTATTGCCGCAACCGGAGAATTACATCCAGAAGGCCGAGCCTAATCGGCCCGGCGGCTACTACGCCACTCAGCGGCTGCTGGCGCTGGATGAGCCGCCGACGGCCATCATCACCGACTGCAATATGCTGGGTGAAGGCGCGGCCAGCGCGCTACAGCAAGTCGGCCGGTTGGGCAAGCAGGGCGTATCCCTGATCGTTTATGACGGTCTGCCGGATGATAACCTGATCGACGTCGCGATAACGCCGATTATTCAAAACACCCGTACCAACGTGGGTAAACAGATCGCCGCCATGATCCGGCGCCTGCTGGACGGCGCCGATCCGCAGCAGGTTCAGGTTCTATGGCAGCCGGAACTGGGGCGGGGCGATACCGATTGTCCGCCTGTCTGAGCCGTCAGCTATGCGCCGCAGTCTGCGGCGCGGCGGCATGTTTGATCGGCCAGGAAAAGCAAAATCCGGCGCCGCCCAGCGAGCTATTATCCACGCTGATGGTGCCTTCGTGCGCCCGGACGATGGCGTGAACAATAGCCAGACCGAGTCCGCAACCGCCGCTGCTGTTTTCAATTCCCGCTTCCAGCCGGACGAAAGGCTCAAAGATTTGTTCCCGCCGCGCCGGGTCGATGCCCGGCCCGTCGTCCTCAACGTAAAGACTGGCGGTATGGTGGCCGTCCGACAGCAGACTGATGTGCAGGCGGGTGCGGCAGAAACGTAATCCGTTGTTGACGAGGTTATTCAACACGCGCTCCATCAAACGCAGGTCGAGATAGCCGAAATTCGTCCGATTGGGGATAGCCAGCGTGATGCGTTTATCGGGATGGATAAGCCGGAAGTCATCGACTTTGGTTTGTAACCAGCCGGGGAGGTCGATTTCGCTGAGGTGCAGCGTCACCTGCGGCCGGTCTAATCTGGCATAAGTCAGCAGTTCGTCGATCAGCGCTTCAAGCTGGCCGATATCCCGATTTAATGCCTGCTGTTCTTCTTCGGTTAAATTTTCACTGATGGCGAGCCGATAGCGTAAACGCACCAGCGGCGTACGTAATTCGTGAGCGATGTTATCGATAAGCTGCTTTTTACTGGCGATCAGTTGATTCAGGTTATCCGCCATCAGATTAAATGCGATACCGAGACGAAACAGGCTGGAGGTATCGTCAAAATGGATACGCTCTTCAAGATGCCCATCGCCGAAGCGCTGCGCCGCATTTTCCAGTTGCAGCATCGCCTTCCAGTGAGGCCGCATCCACAAGAACACCGGCAGCGCCAGCGACAAACCAATCAGCATGACCAGCAACAGATCCAGCAGGCGCATTTCATGCAGAAAAAACAGATAGGGGATCGGCCCGACCGCCAGCACATAATGGCTGCGGGGAATTCGTTGAATAAACGTATATTCATTGTCGAGCGCGACGATCTCGCCCTGATTCAGCCGCTGTTGCGCGCTGCGACTCAACGCATATTTATTCAATGGTTCGATTTGCAATTGAAACGACAGGTTTAAATCCAACTGGCTGATGGTCTTGTGCCAATCGCGCGGCGGGATGGTGCGCAGTTCATTGCGGATCAGATAGAGCGAGCTTTTCATCAGATCGTCCATGGACTGTCTTCCGGCGCGTTCAGCGGTGACTTTATAGACCAGCCCGACCAGCAGCGTCATGACCACAAAACAGGCGAACAACAGCAAAAAAAACTGGATAAACAGTTTTTTCATGACGCCACGCTTTCCCAGGTATGGGGCGCGAACAGATAGCCTTTGTTGCGCACGGTCTTGATACGGAACGGCTCCGTCGGATTGTCGTAGAGCTTTTTACGCAGGCGGGAAATCGCGACATCGATGCTGCGATCCATGCCATCGTAGCTGACGCCGCGAAGATTTCTCAGCAGCGCATCGCGATCCATGATATTTCCGGCATGGGTCGCCAGTTGCCAGAGTAGGTCGAAATCAGCGGTTGATAACGCGATGTTTTCCTCCCCCAGCGTCACTTCACGGTTAACGGGGTCGATGCATAGCAGACCAAAGTGCAAAGGTTTGTGAACCTGCAACGGCGCGGCGACTGGCTCTATCCCCGCCTGCGGCGCATTGCCGTACTGGCGGAAATGCAGACGCAGTCGAGCGAGCAGAACCGCGGGCGGGGTGGTTTTCAGAATATAATCATCGGCGCCCATTTCCAGCGCCAGAATATGATTCATATCGCTATCCAGCGAGGTCAGCAGGACGATCGGGCCGCGGTATTGCGGACGCAATTCACGGCAGATCGTCATGCCGTCCTTGCCCGGCAGCATGATATCCAGCAGCACCAGGTCGGGCCGCTGCTGTTCGATAAACGCCAGCGCCCGATCGCCGCGCGCTTCGACCCTGACCTCAATATCATGCTTGCCGAGATAAGCGGCGATCAGCTTACCGACTTCTGCATCGTCTTCTATAAAAACAATTTTATACATGGCGCCCGTGTTCCCCAAAACCGCTGCGGCTAGCATAGATCGATGACCTGGCAAGCTCCAGCCATGAAGCGTAAACGGGTGTTAACTGCCTGGCGATTAATGCCTCAACGCAGCGCGCGGCCGCCATCCAATCCCAGGGTCTGCCCAGTGATATAACGGCTGGACATCAGGTAATCCACCAGCCGGACCACTTCCTCTTCGCCCGGCGCGATTTTCATCAGCGATTTATCCAGCGCCTGCCGTCGATATTGCTCATTATCATGCTCATGAAACATGATCAGCGCGGGCGCGATCGCATTAACTTTCACTTCAGGCGCCAGCTTGCGGGCAAAAGAACGGGTCATATTGTCCAGCGCCGCTTTACTCGCGGCATACGCGATATGCTTATCGCTGCCTTTTGCCGCCACATAGTCGGTGAGATGAATGATATCGGCGCCGGCGACGCCCTGACCGCGCAGGCAGGACTCCAGTAACTGGTTGAGCAGGTAGGGCGTGTAAACGTGGATTTGCAACATTTCCGCCAGCGTCTTTTCCGGTGGTATCGCCGAACTTTCCGCCTGCCAGCTACTGGCGTTGTGGATAATCCCCCGCAGTTGCGGCGCCAGCGCTTTCACCTGTTCGGCAAAGGCGTAAATTTGCTCTGTTGTGGAAAAGTCGGCCGGCAAACAGACGGCGCCCAGTTGCGTTAATTCCTCAAGCTCGGGATACGGCGTACGCCAGCTGACGATCACCGGAATGTTTTTCGCCAGAAATGAACGCGTCAGCGCCAGTCCGATGCGCCTGATGCCGCCGGTAATCAATACGGGAGCGGAAGAAAAAGTTGCCACAATCAATACTCCAAACTGACTGGTAAAATCGCACTAAACCATGCCACTATACTGGAATAAACGGTTTCGCATGCTAAGGTTTTATCGCAAAACCGTGCGCGGCAAAGAGGAGATAGGGGATGGCGAAGTATCACCCCGACGAGCCGGCATATTTCAACGAAAGAATATGCATCGACTATACAGATTATCTGGCAGCATTGTGTAAGAAGCACTGGCGTTTTATTGACGCCATCTACGGCGTTTGGCCGTTTTTCGGCATGGTGACCAAGACACCGTTATCCCGGCAGAAAGTATCCTTCAAAGATCGTCTTAAAATGCTTGCCATGCAAGTTCTCTCCACGCAGGTCAGCGATGAGATAAATATCGCCAGACTGATCGAGCTGGCGCGGCAGCAAGGCCTACAGACATTTGATATTCAACTGCCTTATCCGTTGACGAATGAGCAATTGGGCGTCATTGATGAGGAGTGTCATGATTCGCTGGCATTGACCCAGCAGGATGAGTGTTTGTCCGTGCGGATTGTGACGGAGCCGAACGCGCTGGTGAAATAAACCGGCACGCCTGTCAGAGGCGTGCCTTTTATGCTGCTAACCTCGCCGGTAGCGTCTCACTTACCTATTTCGGCGCGTTCAACGCCTTCGTTTCCCCAACGGCGTCCAACGCCTGAGCCAGAGAGCCGTAAAAACTGAGGCGGCCGTCAATCGGATGAACATTGGCGCGCGCCAGCGTTTTCAGCGGTTGAAATGGAATATCGGTGATAATCAGATGTTTTCCTTCCGGCAACGCGTCGCTGAAACGCAGCAGGGCATTTAACCCACCGGCATCCAGCACCGGGACGGCATCCCACTGGAGGATGATCGTTTGGTAATCCTGACAACGATTCATTAAGTCGCTGAAGATACGCTCGGCCGCGGCAAAGAACAGCGGGCCGTTGACGCGCAGCACCAGTTGATCGGGTGACTGGGTACCCGGCAGTTCGCTCAGCCTGGTCATTTGCGCAATGCGGCGCATAAACAGCAGCGACGCCAGTACAATCCCGATGGTGATGGCGACGACCATATCAAACAGCACGGTCAGCGACATGCAGAGCATCATCACGATAATGTCGTCTTTCGGCGCATGGCGCAGCAGATCGACCACCTTGTGCGCTTCGCTCATATTCCAGGCGACCATCAGCAACAATGACGCCATGGCCGCCAGCGGCAGGTAAGACAACCAGGGGGCCAGAACCAGCAGCGCCAGCAATACCAGCAGGGAGTGGACGATGGCCGAAACCGGCGATGTCGCGCCCGCGCGCACGTTCGCCGCGGAACGCGCGATAGCGGCGGTGGCCGTAATCCCGCCAAAGAACGGGGCGATGATATTACCGAAACCCTGACCAATCAGTTCGGCATTGGAGTTGTGTTTCTTACCCGTCATGCCATCCAGCACCACGGCGCACAACAGGGACTCAATCGCCCCCAGCACCGCCATCGAAAAGGCCACCGGCAGCAGGGCGGAAATGCTTTGCCAGCTCAGTTCCATCGCCTGACCGCCCGGCGCGGTCACATTCCAGGGCAGCACCAATTGCGGCAGAATCGGCGGGATCCCTTGCCCCTGCGTGCCGTCGGCCAGCAGGTAGCTGAAACGGGAACCAATGGTGGCGACATGAACGCCGAATAACGACAGGATGCCCATGACGGCGACGCCCGCCAATAATGCGGGCAAATGCCCCGGCAAACGAATCCCCAACTTGGGCCAGCCAATCAGCACCGCCAGCGTGACGATGCCAATCAGCGTATCGCCGATGTGCAATGTGGGCATTGACTGCGCCAACGCAACCACTTTGCCGACATAGTGCTCGGGCACCACTTCCATATGCAGACCGAAAAAATCTTTAATCTGCATCGTCCCGATGGTAATGGCGATCCCGGAAGTAAAGCCCAGCGTCACCGACAGGGGAATGTATTCGATCAAGCGCCCGAAGCGGCATATTCCCATCAGCAACAGGAAGACCCCGGAGAGCAGGCTGGCGATCAGCAAGCCGGAAAGCCCGTATTGCTGGGAAACCGGATAGAGGATCACGACAAAAGCGGCCGTCGGCCCGGAGACGCTATAGCGGGAACCACCGCTGATCGCAATGATAATCCCGGCGATTGCTGCGGTATACAAGCCGTATTGAGGAGGGACGCCGCTGGCTATCGCCAGCGCCATGGCTAAAGGAATAGCGATGATACCAACCGTAATGCCGGCAATAATATCTTGGGTGAAGCGTTGTAATGTATATTTTTCGCGCCAGCACGCGTCAATAAGCGCGCTGAACGGTTTGATGCCGTTAATTCCATGCGTTTTCATCTAAGGAAGAACCACGTAAAAAAAGAAAAACAAAATGGCGGGCCGGCTGGGTCCGTCGTAGATAGATAAGCACTATATACGATACGCCTGATGTTCCTGGAAAATCCAGATATACATCAAGAGATGCTTGTTATGATGGCCGGCAATGCAAAAATGCAATGCCGGCAAAAAAGAAGGGGTTAAAGCATGATGGTCATCAGGTAGGCGGCGAATAACGCCAGATGCGCGCTGCCGCTCAAGACGTTGGTTCTGCCGGTTGAAAACGTAATATGGCACAGCACCAATACCGCCAGCATTACGACGATATGCGGTAAATCCAGTCCGAAATTCAATGTGCGGCCGGTCAGCATGGCGATAACGGTGACGGTAGGCACCGTCAATGAAATGGTCGCCAACACAGAACCGAAGAACAGATTCATGGCGCGCTGTACCTGATTTTTCAGCACGGCGCGGATAGCGCCCAGTCCTTCAGGCGACAGGATCAACAGGGCGACCAGGAAACCGGTGAACTGGGCCGGCGCATTCATCTCCGTCAGCAGGGCTTCCAGCGGTTGAGAATCCATTTTGGTTACGCTGATAACGGCGATCAGGTGAATCAATAACCACGCCGTATGCCATAACGAACTGTGTCCGGACGGCTTACCATGATGCGGATCGTCGGCGTCGCCTTCATCTTCATGTTCGTAAACAAACAGACTTTGGTGGGTCCGGGTTTGAATCAGCAGAAACACGCCGTACATCGCGGCGGAAATCAGCGCCACAATCAGCGATTGGGCGACGCTGAAGTTCCCCTCGGGCAAGGCGCTGGGGAAAACCAGCACAATCACCGCCAACGGGAAAATGGCCATCAGATACTGTTTGATGCCGCTCAGGTTAACGTACTGCGTTGCAAATTTGCGTCCGCCCAGCAGCAGCGCGAAACCAACCAGACCGCCGGTGACAATTACAATAATCGAGTAGAGCGTATCCCGCATGAGATCGGGTCCGGCATCGCCGGTCGCCATTAAGGCCGAAATCAGGCTAACCTCAAGAATGACCACCGACAGGCTGAGGATCAATGACCCATAGGGTTCACCCAGGCGGTGGGCGAGCACATCGGCATGACGAACAACGCTAAAGGCGCTGAACAGAATACCGGCCAGAGCCAGCATGTTGATACCCAGAATAGAGAGGAAATCTTGCGTGTCCCCCCACAGGAACAAAACGATCAATGCGACGATCGGCAGAATAAGTGAATATTCCTGATGGCGGGTTTTGACAACCTCAGAGTGAGACTTCATTACGGGGGTTCTCCTTATCCAGCGGAATTATGCGCTATGGCGAAAACAAAATGTCATCAAAAATTTATTTTTAGCTATCAGGTTACAGAAAAGTAGTCATATCGTAAAAAGAAGGTATAGATTAACAGATTCTGCGGCTTCTCGCGGTTTTTTTACGGATTTTTACGCTTGGGGCCGGTAATTAAAACGAACGGTCGGGATATTGTTATCTTCTTTCTATCGCAATAATATTAAATATGTTTTTTGTGGTTAATTTTTATGATTAATCCTGCCAGCAGGGAATTTATCGCAAGGTTTCTTTTGATTTGGCCCATTTCATTAAAAACTATCACTCTAACGGCTATTAGGATTATGTTTTTCATCTCAACCGGCATGATGACGGCGCTGAACGGCGATTCGCTGTTGCCCCGCATTCCGACAAAGCCCGACATTCGGACCGACATCCGAAAATAGTCAAATCAGTTTCCGCCGTTACCAGTGTAGATTAATTCGGAGAACTCTGACTGAAACGACAGTTTTCTCTGGGTTCTGCCGTATTGTTCAGCTTTCTCCTCTATTTCCGGCGTGTTAGAGGCATTTTGATCTCTGTTGGGTTGCGGACGCCGGGCATGAATTATCATAACGCCCCCAGCCGTGCGCTTTTTCATTTTTTGCGGACGAGATCAAACTTGATTGCTGCACAGGAAATGAATAATCTCGTGTCATTACTGCCTAAAAAGCAGTCAAGCAACAGTGTTGGGTTTTAAGGATGGAACGATAACATGCCTGATGGGCGGTAAATAGAATGATCTGGGAGTGGTAAGTCGTGTTAACACGTGATTTTTTGCAAAAAGCAGATTGTAGAACAGCGTTTGGATGTATTGAGGATACGTTATTACTCACGCCGCAACAGCGCGCGGAATCGCTGGAAAAGACGTTGGCCTGTCGTCCCGACAATGGCCCGATCTGGGTATTCGGCTATGGTTCTCTGATGTGGAACCCGGTTTTTGATGCGGAAGAAGCCTGTCTGGCGACGCTGCATGACTGGCATCGGGCTTTTTGTCTGCGCCTGACGGTCGGGCGGGGGACGACGAATCGCCCAGGCCGCATGTTGGCATTGGTGCCGGGCGGAAAAACCACCGGGCTGGCTTTTCGTTTGTCTGAGTCTTCGTTGCGTGAAGATTTGGAGCTGTTATGGAAGCGGGAAATGCTGACGGGGTGCTATCGTCCCGGCTGGTTTGAGCTACAGCAACAAAATGGTGACACTGTCACTGCACTGGTTTTCGTGTCCGCCCTGGATCATCCGCTCATGGAAGACGACATCTGCATTAAACAGGTGGCTCCGCTTATTGCCCAGGCCAGCGGACCGCTGGGTACCAACGCGCAGTATCTGTTTGCTCTGGAGCGAGAATTGAAAACCTACGGCATGGAAGATGACGGGCTGTGCGAACTGGCCCGGCAGGTTCGTTTGCTGCAACAAGCGGCGGAGAACGACGAGGCAAAGCCGCGTTAACCCTGTACGCGCGGGTCATGGTCGAAGCGGCGTATGCCTGCCTTACCTCGATTGATTCACGCCCCGTCAAGGAGATGAGATTCTTAATCGAACCAAGAACATGAGGATTGTCAATCGTCCGACCGCAGCGGCCCCGCAGGATGATGGACAGAAAGCCCATCATAAAAAAGCCAGCGAACCATCGTTATCCACGCGGTTCGCTGACGGTATTTCATTCTTGATGCGGCGAATTACCAGCCTACGCCCACGCCCATGGTGTACAGCGTATCGTTGACATTACCCTGTTTGCTTTCGGTTCGGGTGCGCGTCACCTTCATATTCATCGAAGACCAGTCGGTCAGCTTGAAACGCAGGCCGGCATCGGCTTGCAAATAAAGCGGCGCGGTAGCGTCGAAGGAGCGACCCAGTTCACCGCTGGTGAAGGCTTCTACCGATTTACTAAACAGGAAACGGTTGTAAGCCCATTTAATACCGCCTGAGTAGAAGTCGTCTTTATCGTTATCCTGATAAATATAGGCCTGAGTACCGACCAGCGTCGTCAGCGAGAAGGCGCCAAGATCGTTATCCCAGAACTGATAACCAGGACCCAGCGCGAATGAACGGTTGATCTTGATATTCTCAATCCAGTCACGCTTGTATTGGTAACGTCCCTGCCAGTACCAGTGTTCGTCGATGAATTTATCCAACGCATATTCGCCGCCGGCATTCTTGGTGCTTTCGACCTTGTTTTCTTTTGCCAGGTGGTAGCTGGCGTCAATATTGTGGCGCCAGGTTCCGTGACGGGCTTGCGTGCTGAGCGTGGCGTCATAGTTATCCGTTGTCGTCGAACTTTTCTTGTGCGACATCCCGGCATCAATATTGCCTTTCCAGGATAAGTCCGTTACCAGCGGCTTCTGGGCAACGATGGACTTGATCTCAGAAAGCTGCAATGTTTGCGGCCCGGCAGCGTCGTTGGCAAGCGATGGCATGGCGATAATCGCGCGATTTTCCCCAGCCTTAACCACCGGATACAGCGAGCCTTCCTTATAGCGTTCGCCCTGAATCACCAGACCGTGATCGGTTTCGAAGGTTTTTACCTTATCCCATGAAACAGAGATTGAACCGGCATAATCGGTGGTAATGAACAATTTACCGCCGTCGAGCAGTGTGATCTTACCGCTGATCTGGTCGCCATTGGTCAGCCAAATGGTGTCGGCATGGCTTTGGGTAATACCTGCGGAAGCAAGCGTGATAACCAGACTCAGGGAAGATATTGCGTGTTTGGATAGTGTCATTTTGCCAGATAAACAGTAGTGACAAGTGTTGGAAAGCCGTCATTTAAGACGTACCGCCGATGATTCATTAACCGGTTCAAACCGGAATGGGGAACATTAACAGGAATTGAAAGGATGCTCTAGCCCAAAACGGGGGTTGATTAGAATGTAAATAGTTATAAAAGATGCGATTGATTATTAACAGCTATAACGCGAGGTCTATCACATTTCACGTTATAGCTGCTACAAGACTCAGGTTGCGCTCTGTGAGCAGGATGACACATTGCGATTCAGGTAACGCTCAGTCAGACATTGTCGAACACGAAGAACAATCTGTTCCTGGAACAGTACGCACAGCGCTACGGTGGACAGCAGGAAAATAATATAGCCCGTCATCGATAGCTGAACCTGCCCGGCGGCGGCGACACAGCGATCCCACTCGCTGAAACACGCCAACGGATTGCCGCGCACCAACTGTTCAACCGTACGGAATAAGTTAAACAGCGGCACATGCAGTGCGAAAATGGATAACGACGCGGCGCCCAAGCGTGGCGACCAGTGGCGCAACCATTTGCTGTCGGGTTCCCGCGCCAACGCGCAGAGGCAGACCAGCATGACCTGCGCAGGCAACAGCAACCCGTTATGCAGCAGAAAGTACCAGTAGGCTTCGCCATGGGTGTACAACCAGGTGCCGATAACAAAGTTGACTATGATAAACAGGACCAGGGCGTAATACCGTCCTCTGGTCAGCGGTTTTGTGCTTTTTTGACGATAATTGCGAAAGATGGCATAGCCCAGAATACCGGCCAGAAACTCAGGCAGACGGAAGATCGGTCCGCGCTGTAACAAGCCGGTATAAGGCATCCCATATTGCTGTTGCCAGATCACCCAAATCGGCGGCAGCAGATAGAGCAGGAACACGATCCCCATCCACACCCAAGGATGAAGGCTTCTTAGCAGCCGGGGCGCCAGCAGGGGAAACGTCAGATAGAAAAAGAAAAGCGTAGAAAGCGACCACAGCGGAGCATTGAAGGTCAGGAAGTAGGGGTTCCACGCTTGTAGCATCAATAACTGCAACAGACTGTTAAATGCCAGTTGGGTGTTTGTCATGTAGTGGCGCAAGGTTTGCGGATCGACATTCGGATCATTGGTGTCGTAAATCACGAAACGGGCGCTGGCCACTTGCCCTTCCGGCGGAATAGCGAGCCATTGCATCAGGGTCACAACGGCGATGGACGCCAGCAACGCGATAATATGAATCGGATAGAGATTAAAGAAACGTTTTGCCCAGAACCGGCGGGCGGGTTCACGTAAGCGGCCGTCCCTGATATAGACATGCGCCAATAAAAAACCAGACAGTACAAAGAATGTGCTGGTGGCAAAAAATCCCATGCTGGTGAGCTCATCCAGAAACGGCACGCGCGCGCGTTGAGGATAAGTATGGATCGTGTGATAAATCATCACATAGCAGCCGAGCAGAAATCGCAGCCATTCCAGCCCGATAAATCGTTCTTTACTGACTTCCTTCATGTTGTTCCTCAGTCAATCCTGTTGAAACAGCGACAAAGTGCTGTAATAAACAGTTTAGCCGAGGGGCATATCGCCTTACTTAGGATTACTTCTATAATCAACGGCAAATAACCACTTCGTTTAGGAAACGTTTACAATTGGATAACAGCTATCGCGGGAACATCCATAGTCGATAATATAATCAAACGGTTAGTTAAACGCCTTCTCGTCTCCCCGAATGATAATTCTTGTCTATACTTACAACCGCGTGTCCTGCACCAATAATTTTGCAGATAAACTCATCGGTGCTGTTTGCTGTTGTCCGACGGAGGGCGGGGAGTAGAGCCCTCCATAATAAAAGCGAGGTTAATATGGGAATTTTGTCCTGGGTTATTTTTGGGTTGATTGCAGGTATTTTGGCTAAGTGGATCATGCCTGGTAAAGACGGAGGTGGTTTTATCCTGACGGTGGTGCTGGGGATTATCGGTGCCGTGGTCGGGGGCTATATCAGCACGTTCTTCGGTTTTGGTCGCGTCGACGGTTTCAATTTCGGCAGCTTTATCGTCGCGGTGATTGGCGCGATTGTCGTACTGTGGATATACCGTAAAATCCGCGGCTAAGTCAGTTCGTTCCGTGAGAAAACGCACGCCACTTCGGCGTGCGTTTTTTGTCGGTCTTGTATCAGTGGGTTTTTACCACATCCAGCGCGCGCAGATGTTCCGGGTGCCAGGATAACGTCACTTCGCTACCGGCTTTCCAATGCGGTTGAATTTCACTGGCGGGCAGTTTCACCATAAACTGCGGCTGACCGGCGACTTCGGTCATCATGCGTACATGATCGCCCAGATAAATAAACTGTTGGATGCGCGCCTTTACCTGTTGGGCGCCGGCGCCGGGGTTGTCCGCATTAATCCGAATGCGTTCCGGTCGAATACATAGCGTGATTTTTTTACCGGGCGAGCTAGGGCGAACCTTCAGCGCCTGAAGCTGGGTACCGTCATCCAGCGTGGCGCGATAGAAATTACCGTCCGAACCGGACTGAGTGGCGATCAGCGTATTGTTTTCACCAATAAACTGCGCCACAAAAGCATTTTCCGGTTTTTCATAAATATCGCTCGGGCTGTCCATCTGCTGAATCACGCCATCGTTGAAGACGGCCACGCGGTTGGACATGGTCATCGCTTCGCTCTGATCGTGGGTCACATAGACCACGGTTAGCGCCAACGACTCATGCAATTCTTTAATTTCCAACTGCATATGTTCACGTAACTGTTTGTCCAATGCGCCCAGCGGTTCATCCATCAGCACCAGTTTAGGTTCGAAAACCAGCGCGCGCGCCAGCGCCACGCGTTGCTGCTGGCCGCCGGACATTTGCGCAGGGTAGCGATCGGCCAGACTGGTCAGCTTGACGCGATCCAGAACGCGGTCGACTTTCTCTTTGATGTCAACCTTGCTCAAACGGCGGATAGACAAGGGAAACGCCAGGTTTTCGGCCACGGTCATATGTGGAAATAGCGCGTAGTTCTGAAAGACCATCCCGATGCCGCGTTGGTGCGGCGGCAGATTATGCAAGGGCGTATCGCGCAGGAAAATCTCTCCTTGCGTCGGCGTTTCGAACCCGGCAAGCATCATCAGACTGGTGGTTTTCCCCGATCCGGAAGGGCCGAGCAGGGTAAGAAATTCGCCTTCTTGAATATCCAGGTTCAGGTTTTTTACTACCAGGCGATCACCGTCGTAGGTTTTCTGAATGTTCTTGAAACTGACATAGGTTCTCATTATTCCATTTCTCGCGGTAACGTGTCTTAACCTGACTCATGCATAAATCGTGCCTGTTTGGTTAAATCGAGCGTGGCGAATGAGTTAAAACCGATAGGGCAAAAAACGGCCGACTGCTTTGCCCCATCATGGTGATGCAAGCCAACGGCAAAGCACCATGATGGTGCGTGGAAATAAACCGCTTAACGGGGCGGATTTGTGGATATTTGTGCATGAATGCAGTCGACAATTACCGCGAATGACTCGGCCATTTTACGCTCTTCCACACAGGCATATCCCAGCAGCAGCCCCCGATCTCGGGTTTGGCGCAAATAGTAGCTGGAAAGCGGTCTGACCATGACGCCACGTCGCAGGATCTGCGCGCTCAGCAGCACATCATCGATGCCGGCGGGCAGTCTGAGCAGCATATGCAGTCCGGCGTTGCTGTTATCGCCGATATAGTCCGCGCCGAGATGTCGTTCGATAAGCTCGGTCAATATGGCCCGACGTCGGGCGTAGAGTAACCGCATGCGGCGGATATGGGCGGCATAGTGTCCCTCGCGGATAAACTGGCCGAGCGTCGCCTGCGTCAGCCAGTGGCCGCCGCGGTAAAGCTCCGAGTGCGCGACTTTCAACTCTCTGGCCAGCTGCGGCGGCAGCACCATATAACTGACGCGCAGCCCCGGATATAGCGTTTTGCTGAAGGTGCCGATGTAGATCACCGGGGATTGGGTTTGCAGTCCTTGCAGCGCGGGGATGGGATTGCCGGAGAAGCGAAACTCGCTGTCGTAGTCATCTTCCACCACCCAGCAGCCATGTTCCTGCGCCAGCGTCAGCAGGCGCTGCCGCCGCGCCAGGCTCATCACCGCGCCCAACGGATATTGATGCGACGGCGTCACGCAGATCAGGCGCGGGATCGACTGGGATGAAACGGTATCCGGCGGCGCCATTCCCAGCTCATCCACCTCAATTGGCGCGACGCGCAGCCCGTTAATCGTCAGCAGATTACGCGTCCCCCAATAACAGGGATCTTCAATCCAGGCCAGATCGCCGGGATTACAAAGCATCTTCGCCAGCAAATCCATCGCCTGGTGCGTCCCTTCGGTAATCAGAATCTGTTCGGGGGTACATTCGACGGAACGCGCGACGCGCAGGTAATCCACCAGGGCCAATTGAAGCTCGGGACAGCCGCCGACGGGTGAATATGACAGTTGTTCAGGCTGCACCCGGCGGGTCAAACGGGTTTGTATCCGGCGCCACAGGTCATGGGGAAAACTGGCGATATCGGGAATACCCGGCATGAAGGCTCCCCATTGGCGGGCGGAAGCGCCGGCATACCCCAACAGATGCGTTCCGCGGCGCGACAGCTCCTGCATGGGCTGACGCGGAAAAATTTCGCTGTCATCGCGCACGGGCGCCATATTGCCGTCAGGCAATTGCTGCGTGACAAAGGTACCGCTTCCGGTTCGCGCCTCCACATACCCCTCGGCCAACAGTTGTTCATAGGCCGCCAGCACGGTATTGCGGGATAGCGACAGCTCATGCGCCAGATCGCGTGAAGAGGGCAACCGGCTGCCGGCGGTAATGGCGCCATCGAGAATGGCCAGTCGGATACTGTCATAAAGGCGCTTATTCAGCGTGCCTTCCTGCTGATTACTCAAACGCTGAAGTAATAAATCGGTTAAGAGCGAACGCAAAAGTGGATCCCTTAAATATTAAAAACTGGCTCTGGATTATAGAACCATCTAGCGCATAAATAGCAACAGAAAGATGTGAGGCGACCAATCACATCACGGTCATAGCGCCGTCATCGGTGAGTTGGGTGAGTTCTTTGAATCGGAGCAGAAAATGAGTAATAGCGAATTAAATCAACGACGTCTGGCTGCCACTCCGCGTGGCGTGGGAGTGATGTGCGATTTTTATGCCGCGCGTGCGGAAAACGCCACGTTATGGGACGTCGAGGGACGCGAGTTCATCGATTTCGCCGCAGGGATCGCTGTGCTGAATACCGGTCATCGCCACCCGAAAATCCTGGCGGCGGTGCGTGAGCAATTGGATCGCTTTACTCATACCGCCTATCAGATTGTGCCTTACGGCAGCTATGTCGAACTGGCTGAGCGCATCAACGCGCTGGCGCCGATCAAAGGAGCGGCGAAAACCACGTTCTTCACCACCGGCGCGGAAGCGGTGGAAAATGCGGTAAAAATCGCCCGCGCCTATACCAAACGTCCCGGCGTCATCGCCTTCGGCGCCGCATTCCATGGCCGTACGCTGCTGACCCTGACGTTAACCGGCAAAGTCGCGCCGTACTCTACCGGCTTCGGCCCGTTCCCCGGTTCTATTTTTCACGCCTTGTACCCGAATGCGCAGACGGGCATTACCGTTGAACAGTCGCTGGAAAGCATCGACCGCCTGCTGCATACCGATATCGCCGCCGATCAAGTGGCGGCAATTCTGCTGGAGCCGGTTCAGGGCGAAGGCGGATTCAACGTCGCGCCGCCTGAATTCATCAGCGCGTTACGCAAACTATGTGACGAGCACGGTATTCTGCTGATCGCCGATGAAGTACAAACCGGTTTTGCCCGTACCGGCAAGCTGTTTGCGATGGACTATTACGCAGAGCAGGCTGACCTGATTACGATGGCGAAAAGCCTCGGCGGCGGCTTCCCGATTTCCGGCGTAGTAGGCCGCGCCGACGTGATGGATGCGCCCAGTCCCGGCGGATTAGGCGGCACCTATGCCGGTAATCCGCTGGCGGTGGCCTCCGCGCTGGCGGTACTGGACGTCATCGAAGAAGAGAAGCTGTGTCAGCGCTCGCAACATCTGGGCGCGGCGCTGGTGGAAACGCTGGAAAAGGCAAAACAGCAGTGTCCGGCATTGGTGGCGGTTCGTGCTCAGGGGTCAATGGTGGCGGCCGAGTTCAACGATCCGCAGACCGGCAAACCTTCTGCTGAAATTACGCGCAAGTTCCAGAAAGAAGCGCTGGATCAGGGGCTGCTGCTGCTGACCTGCGGCGTACACGGCAACGTCATTCGTTTCCTGCATCCGCTGACCATTCCTGACGATCAGTTTAGTAAAGCACTAAGCATTCTGACTCGGGTGCTTACTCAGTAAGAGGAATATATGCAACTGAATCAAAAAACATTATTTCGCCAACACTGTTTAATCGACGGTGAATGGCAAGACAGCCAGAGCGGCGAACATCTTGAAGTGGTCAACCCGGCCAACGGCGAGGTGTTGGGCGTCATCCCGCTAGTGACGGCGTCACAAACTACCCAGGCGATCGCCGCCGCACAACGGGCGCAGGCCGAGTGGCGCAAGCGTACCGGGAAAGAACGCGCGGCCGTGCTGCTGGCCTGGTCGCGCCTGATTACGGAAAATCAGGAAGATCTGGCGGCGCTGTTGACCGCGGAACAGGGCAAGCCGCTGGCGGAAGCGCGCGGTGAAATCGGTTATGCCGCATCGTTTATCGACTGGTTTGCCGAAGAAGCCAAACGCGTTGAAGGCAGCGTACTGCAATCCCCGCAGGGTCAGCAGAGACTGCTGGTGATTAAACAGCCGATCGGCGTTTGTGCGGCCATTACGCCGTGGAACTTCCCAGCGGCGATGATCACCCGCAAAGTGGCTCCCGCGCTGGCGGCGGGCTGCGCGATGATTGTCAAACCGGCCGAACAAACGCCGTTTACCGCACTGGCGCTGGGGGAACTGGCGCAACAGGCGGGGATCCCGCGCGGCGTGCTCCAGGTGATCACCGGGGATGCGCAGTCGGTAGGCAAAACGCTGTGCGACAGCCCGGTGGTGCGAAAACTGAGCTTTACCGGCTCAACGGAAGTCGGCCGTATTCTGATGGCGCAAAGCGCGCCGACGGTGAAAAAGCTGTCGCTGGAACTGGGCGGCAATGCGCCGTTTATCGTGTTCGACGATGCCGATGCGGATCTGGCGGTGAAGGGCATTCTGGCTTCGAAATTCCGCAACAGCGGACAAACCTGCGTCTGCGCCAACCGCATTTATGTACAAAAAGGCATTTACCCGACGCTGGTTGAAAAGCTGGTTGCCGAGGTCGAAAAACTCAAGGTGGGCGACGGCACCCAGCCCGGCGTGACGCAAGGCCCGTTGATTGACGACGATGCCATCGATAAGGTACAGCAGCATATCGCCGATGCGCTGGCGAAAGGCGCAACCTTGCTGCTCGGCGGTAAGCCGCATGAGCTGGGCGGAACCTTCTTCACCCCGACGATTATCGGCGATGTCACGCGCGATATGCGTTTTGCCCGCGAAGAAACATTCGGCCCGGTGGCGCCGCTGTTTCAGTTTACCGATGAAGCCGAGGTGGTCGCTCTGGCCAACGATACGGAATTCGGGCTGGCGGCGTATGTCTATACGCGCGACGCCGTGCGCCAATGGACCGTACCCGAAGCGCTGGATTACGGCATGGTCGGTATTAACACCGGGTTGATTTCAAATGAAGTCGCCCCCTTCGGCGGTGTGAAACAGTCGGGACTGGGACGCGAAGGATCGCGTTTCGGTATCGAGGAGTATCTGGAAATGAAATATCTTTGCGTCGACCTTTCCAGCTAGTCCGGGTAACGGCATGAGGGGGGATAACAGCTACGATGAGGATTTTATTGTATTTGTTTAGCAAACCCCTCATGCACTTTAACGGTGCGGGCCGATAAAGGTAACGCACTGTTAAAGGGAGATACTGGCAACAGAAAAATTGTCCAAACGTCGGGTTGCTTATTCCCACGCGTTGTTCAGCCATCCTCGCCAGCCATTACGCCAAACCTTCATAAACACCCAATGTGGCACAGTTTATGCTTAATCGTTATGTATGCTGCATCAAGGATTTGGTGCTTGCTTGCCTGCTTTACGTTGACTAACACACATCAGGAGCCGAACTATGTTGAAGAAAATTGCCGTATCCGCGTTTCTCGTCGCAATGGCCTGTCAGGCGCAGGCGGAATCCATCACTGTGATCTCCTTTGGCGGCACCAATAAGGACGCACAGGACAAAGCATTTTACAAACCGTTCGCCGCCGCCGGTCTGGGGACGGTTCAGGCCGGCGAATACAACGGCGAAATGGCGCGTATTCGCGCCATGGTGGAAACCGGCCAGATTGGTTGGGACGTGGTAGAAGTGGAAGGCCCGGAATTGCTGCGCGGCTGCAACGAAGGTCTGTTTGAACCGCTGGACTGGAAAAAACTGGGCGATGAGTCGCAGTTCGTCAAAGGTTCGGTATCAGAATGCGGCGCGGGGATCTTCCTCTGGTCAACGGTATTAACCTATAACGCGCAAAAACTGCAACAGGCGCCGAAAAACTGGGCGGATTTCTGGGATGTGAAAAACTATCCGGGAAAACGCGCGCTGCGTAAAAGCGCTAAATTCACGCTGGAAATCGCTCTGCTGGCCGACGGCGTAAAACGTGAAGACCTGTATAAAGAACTGGCGACGCCGGCCGGCGTTGACCGTGCGTTCAAAAAACTGGATCAGATTAAATCCAATATCCAATGGTGGGAATCCGGTGCGCAGCCGCTGCAATGGCTGGTTTCCGGCGACGTGGTGATGAGCTCGGCCTACAACGGTCGGGTTGCCTCCGCGCAAAAAGAGGGGCATGACTTCCGCATCGTCTGGGCCGACAGCATTTACGATCTGGATAGCTGGGCGATTGTGAAGGGTACTAAAAACAAGGCGCTGGCTGAACAATTCATCGCCTTCGCCAACCAGCCTGAAAACCAGAAAATCTTCGCCGAAAACATTCCTTATGGTCCGACCAACATCAAAACCACCAGTCTGATCGCGCCGGAAATCGTCAGCAACCTGCCCACCGCGCCAGAGAACCTGGCTCAGGCGCTGCAAGTTGATACCGAGTTTTGGATCGATCACGGTGAAGAACTGGAACAGCGCTTTAACTCATGGGCTGCTCAGTAATTAAGTAATAGTTCTACCCGTAAAAAGCATAAATGGAGATACAGGCTATGACCCAGAGCGAAATGGCGGCGACCATGCCGCCAGCCGACGAAAAAGAAGGGAACGCCAAACTGAAACAGCAATTACATCAGGCGCAGGCGGTATATAAAAAACGATCCTTGCTGCTGATTGCGCCTTTGTTTCTGTTCATTATGGTCAGTTTTCTCTTCCCGATTATTTCGATTCTGGGGAAAAGCGTCGCTAATCCGGAACTGAGGGAAAATATGCCAGCCACCATCGCCGCAATGCGGCAATGGTCTGGCAACGAAGTACCGGATGAACGCGTATTTCAGGCCGTGATTGACGACTTACGCGCCGCGCGCAGCGGCGGTAAGCTTTCGCAGATTACCAAACGTTTGGGGTATGAAGGCGCCGAGTACCGCACGCTGATTACCCGCACAATACGCAGTCTGCCTGCCGAGGGCAGCGGCGACGTGCGCGGCAAACTGATCGGCGATCAGCCGCTGTGGGGCGAATTATCGACCTGGCAGACGCTGGATCGCGCATCCCGACCCTTTACCAGTTATTACCTGCTTGCGGTTTTTGATCACAAGGTGGATGCCAAAACCCAGGAGATCGTGCGCCAGTCGCCCGATCAATCTCTGTATGTCGATGTGTTATTGCGTACATTGCTCATGGCCGGCGTCGTCACGCTGCTGTGCGTCGGTCTGGGCTATCCGCTGGCGTATTGGCTGGCGAAACAGCCGTCCAACCGGGCCAACCTGTTGCTGATTCTGGTGCTGTTGCCTTTCTGGACGTCATTGATTGTGCGCACCGCCAGCTGGATTGTGTTGTTGCAGTCCGGCGGGTTGATTAACCGCGCACTGATGAATATCGGCCTCATCGATCAACCGCTGGTGCTGGTATTCAACCGCATCGGGGTTTATATCTCGATGACGCATATCCTGTTGCCGTTTTTTATCCTGCCGCTGTATGCCGTGATGAAGGGGATTTCGCCAAACTACGTTCGCGCGGCCGTTTCACTGGGCGCGCATCCGTTTATCGCCTTCTGGCGCGTCTATGTGCCGCAAACCTATGCCGGGGTAACGGCGGGAGCGCTGTTGGTATTCATGATGGCGATTGGCTACTACATCACGCCGGCGCTGTTGGGCGGGCCAAGCGATCAAATGCTGAGTTACTTTGTCGCCTTCTTTACCAATACCACCATGAATTGGGGAATGGCCGCCGCATTGGGAACGCAGTTGCTGATCATCGTCACGCTGCTGTATGTGGTTTATATCCGCGTGACAAAAACCAATGCCGAAGTTGCGGCGCGTTAATATCCGCGCCGCGTAATAACGCTTTTTGATGCGATTGATATATCTGATGGCGTTCAAGGGCGGTAAGCCTTGCCGTTTCGCTGCCGCGACTTGATTGATAACGGGTATAGATAAAGGGAAAACGAATATGAGACAGCAGGGTGAGACAGTTATCCGCTTGTGGAATACGTTCTTTAATTTTTACGGCGCGGCCATGCTCCTGTTTCTGATTGTGCCGGTGCTGGTCATTGTGCCGCTTTCATTTAACGCCGGGTCATTCCTGAGCTATCCGCTGAGCGGCTTTTCACTGCGCTGGTACTATGAATTCTTCAACTCAAGCGAATGGCTGGGCGCATTAGGCAACAGTTTGCTGATAGCGCCGCTGTCGACGCTGCTGGCGACCGTTCTTGGGGTATTGGCGTCAGTCGGGCTGGTGCGCGGCGAGTTCAGGGGGAAATCCCTGGTGATGGCGGTGCTGATATCGCCAATGATCGCGCCGGTGGTTATCGTCGCCGTCGGCATGTTTTTCTTTTTCGCCAAACTCTCTTTGCTGAACAGTTATATCGGCCTGGTGCTGGCGCATGCCATGCTGGGCGTGCCGTTCGTCGTCATCACCGTGACCGCCGTGCTGAAAAACTATGATCAAAACCTGACGCGAGCGGCGGCCAGCCTGGGCGCGCCGCCGTTACTGGCTTTCCGTAAGGTGACCTTTCCGCTGATTGCGCCAGGCGTGTTTTCCGGCGCGCTATTTGCGTTCGCCACCTCGTTTGATGAGGTGATCGTCACGTTGTTCCTCGCCAGCCCGCGCCAGCGTACGCTGCCGTTGCAGATGTTTGCCGGTATCCGGGAAAACCTTGACCCGACGATCGCCGCTGCGGCGTCCATGATGGTCGGCGCGGCGTTGATCTTGCTGATTGTGATGGAAATCTTACGTCGCAGATCGGAACGACTGCGCGGCGGCCACTAAATCCGACCCGTATCAGGGCGCGCGGATCCGCGTTAATGGCGGTCGGCATGCCGACACGGAGTCGAATGGAGTCTTTATCTATGAGCCGGCAAAAAACAGCGATTGCTGATGATTTGATGACGCAGCCGGTACCGCAGATGTCTTGCCGGCAGGCGGCGGAGATTGTCTGGCGGTTGTACGGCCTGCGCGGCCATATCGAACTGTTGCAGGGCGAGCGCGATCTGAACTTCCGCCTGACGGTAACGCCCGAACGCCGCTACATGCTGAAGGTCATTAATGCGGCGGAACCTGCCGGGGTCAGCCACTTCCAGACAAACATCTTGTTGCATATCGCCCAATATGCGCCGGATCTGCGGGTTCCGCGCATCGTCATTACGCAGCACCAACTGGCCGAACCGCAGGTTGAAGCCAATGGCGTGTCTCTGCGGGTGCGGTTGGTCAGCTATCTGGATGGCATGCCGCAACATGCGGCGTCGCCGTCGGTTGAACTGATGCGCGAGTTGGGGAAAAATCTGGCGCGACTGGATCTGGCGTTACAGGGGTTTTCGCATCCCGCCGCGCATCGTCCGCTGCTGTGGGATATCAGCCGGGCAGAGCAGGTACGGCCTTATCTGGCCTTTGTCGACGATCGGCGGCAGCATCAACACATCACGCGTATTTTTGATCGTTACGACGAGTTTGTGGCGCCGCGGTTAAAAATGCTGCGTCAGCAAACCATTCATAACGATCTCAATCCGCACAACGTATTGGTGACCCGGAATAATCCGCAACAGGTGGCGGGAATCATTGATTTTGGCGATGCTCTGCATGCGCCGCTGATTGCCGAACTGGCTACCGCGCTGGCTTACCAGATCGGCGACGGCGACGATCCGTTGGAATACGTGCTGCCGTTTCTCGCCGCCTATCATCAGCAGTTGCCGCTGTCGGCGGAAGAAATCGCCTTGCTGCCCGATCTGATCGCGACGCGTATGGCATTGGGTATCGCCATCCCGCAGTGGCGTTCGTCGTTATACCCTGAAAACCGCGCTTATCTGCTGCGCAACCAGTCGAGATGCTGGGGCGGTCTGAGCCGGCTGGCTAATTATTCCTATGAACAATGTTATGCCCGCTTGCAGCAGGCGGCATCATGATCTAACCAGGCGGCAAACTCCTCGTCGCTTGCCGTCAACGCCGACACCTAATCCGGCTGCCCGACCGTTATCACGGCCATTGCCGCGAGCGCAAAAATCACCTCATCATTTCTAAAAAATAGAAAGCTCACTTGCTTTTTTTATCATTGACGCAAAGCTCGTTTCTCTCTACCTTTTAGAGAGCGATTATTTTATTATTAATTGATTTATAAACATATTTAGTCTTTTGTTGCCACAACGGCATCTTAAGGCAACGCAATGCGCAATGTTTTTAACTCCATTAGCTGTGTTATGAATAGGGATCTTGCCACATTCAAGGCGTTATCAGGACTATGTCATGAGAATCGATAAAATTGTTTTGCGCAAGATGAAAATGGCGTTGAAGACGCCATTTACCACCAGCTTTGCCACACAAACCGAAAAACATTTCTCCATTGCTGAAATTCACGCCGCAGGGCAGGTCGGTTACGGCGATTGTTCCGCCATTGCCTTACCGTTTTATAATGAAGAAACCAATATCACCGCCTGGCATATTATGCGGGATTTTCTTATTCCGATGCTTAAACAGGCCGGCGATATTCAGCATCCTTCACAGGTAAGAGAAATTTTTTCCCCGGTAAAGCGAAATAACTGCGCCAAGGCGGCGATTGAAGGCGGAATATGGGATCTCTACGCCAGGATTAAGGGTATTCCGCTGCACCAGGCCATCGGCGGCACAAGAAATAAAATAGAAACCGGCGTCAGCATCGGTATTCAGGAAACGCCGGATAAGTTAGTGAATGTCGTCGACGGTTTTCTACGCGAAGGCTATAAGCGGATAAAGATAAAAATAAAGCCCGGTCAGGATTATGACTATATTCTGGCGCTGCGGCAGGCTTTTGGCGATATTACGCTGATGGCGGACGCCAATTCGGCTTATACGCTGAATGATATCGACTTATTTAAACGTCTGGATAAATTCAATCTTATTATGATTGAACAACCGCTGGCGCATGACGATATCGTCGATCATCGCAAACTTCAGGCAGCCATCACGACGCCAATTTGTCTGGATGAAAGTATCGCGTCGGTTGAAGATGCGCGCAAAGCGATTGAGCTGGGCAGCGCGAAAATTATCAATATCAAGATCGCCCGCGTCGGCGGCATTACCGAAACCATTCTGATTCATGATTATTGTCAGGCGCACGGTATCCCGGTGTGGTGCGGCGGTATGCTGGATACGGCGGTGGGCAAAGCGCACAATATCGCCGTGGCCACCTTACCCAATTTTATCTACGCGCACGATATTCCGCCATCCTCCCGCTATTGGCATCAGGACTTTATGCTGCCGTTGGTGGAAATAGACCCGGACAGCTGCGTGGCGGTGCCGGATAAACCGGGGATCGGATTCGAGATTAATCCGCCGCTGTATGAAAAATACAGTTACGGACAGGAAACCTTTTTATTTTGATGACGGCGAATTATCCCGACACCAGGGGAAAATAACGCTTAAAATGGACGGATGCGCAATGGCGTTTTTTCTTGCCGGCAATTAATTCAGGCAGAGCGCCGCTTAGCGCGGAAATTCAATATAACGATAAAACACGACTCAAACAGGACGAAGGGTAACCCATCATGATATTAAGAAAAGTTATTCCATTGCTGCTGGCGCTGGGCATATCCCAAACGCTGGCGGCTGAACAACCGAAAGAGATTACCATTGGCGTTTCGCCCGGCCCTTACGGCGATATGGTTACCAAGGCGATTAAACCGCAACTGACGGAAAAAGGGTATGAGGTCAAGGTGCGCGAGTTCAGCGACTATATTCAGCCTAACCTGGCGTTGGCGAATAAAAGCATTGACGCCAACCTGTTTCAAAACCGTCGTTATCTGGACCGTTTCAGCGCGGATAAGGGGCTGAAACTGGCGGAAGTGATTACCGTACCGACCGCCAGCATGGGTTTTTACTCCAATAAAGTCCGCTCGCTGAACGAACTGAAAGCCGGGGATGTGGTGACGCTGCCTAACGATCCCTCCAATCTGGCCCGTTCGCTGGATTTTCTGCAAAAATATGGCCTGATTAAAATCAACCCGGCCATTACCCCGACCAAGGCGTCACTGCGGGATATCATCGACAATCCTAAAGGATTGGTCTTCAAACCGCTGGAAGCCGCGCAACTGCCACGCGCGCTGGGGGGCGTTACCGGTTCATTGATCAACGCCAACTTCGCCATTTCCGCCGGCCTGAATCTGTCGGATGCCATCCAGCTGGATGTCTTGCCCGAAGACCTGAAAAATATGATTGTGGTGCGCGCGGAAGACGCCGATAAGCCTTTTGCCCATGACCTGAAAGCCGCCGTGCAATCACCGCAGTTCGCCGCGTTCTTTGACGATAAAGACTCCATGTTTCATGCCTTTCAGAAACCTGAATGGATGAAAGCCGCGCAGGCGAAATAAGCCGTTAGCCCAGGCGAGGCCGGATGGATGGCCTCGTCACGCCGTACCCTTTATTTTCCCGCCGAGGCCCAGCCTGGTTCCCCCAACTCCCACAACAGCCCGGTCATGATGGCCAACCCTTCGCGCGCCACCGATTTCAGCAGATGTTCATTCACCGCATGTTGTCCGCAAGCCGGATAAGAATGCGGGATCCATAAGGTGGGCAGGCCGAGGATATCGGCAAAAACGTCATTGGGCAGCGAGCCGCCCAGATTAGGCAGCAGCGCCGGCGGCTTGCCGCTGATCTGCCGCATCACCGCCAATGTGCGGTTTACCAGCGGATCGTCCGGATCGAAGCGGGTGGCCGGCGAAGCGCTGAGCATCTCAATGTCCACATTGGCGCAGCCATGCTTATCCAGATGCGCCCGCAGATGCTCGGTCAGCCGCCGCCAGTCGGTGCCTACCACAAAACGTAGCTGGCATAGGGCCGTCGCGTCGGCCGGGATCGCATTAACCGGTTTATCAGGATTGCCGGCGATAAACGAGAGCACTTCCAGCGTATTCCAGCCAAACAGGCGCTCGGCGGGGGTGAGTCCTTCGGCGCCCCAATCGCGATCAATCTCAGGGTCGCCCGAGCTGCCGCCCGGCGCGACCGAGCTGAGAATGCGTCGCATCGATGGCGTCAGCGGCGGCGGCAACAGCGTTTCGATGCGCATTCGCCCCCGGCCGTCCACCAGACTGCTGATGGCGTTCGCCAGTTGGGTGGCGGGATTGCTTAACAGCCCGCCCCAGTTGCCGGAGTGATAAGCCTGATTACGCGCACGAATGCTGAGTCTGAAATTGATGCAGCCGCGCGAGCCGAGAAATAAGGTCGGGCGGTCGGCATTAAGCCGGGGGCCGTCGGAGGCGATAAAGATATCCGCGGCGAGTTGCGGTTTATAACGCCGACAGATAGCGGCCAGGCCCGGCGAACCAATCTCTTCGCCCATTTCAAACAACAGCTTGCAGTTGAATCCCAACTGGCTGCCGCGCGCCTGATAAATCTGCTCAAGCGCCATCAGGTTAATGGTGTGCTGACCTTTATTGTCGGCGCTGCCGCGGCCGTACCAGCGGTCGCCTTCTTCCGCCAACGTCCAGGGGTGCAGCCCCTGACGCCAGTTTTCGCCATCGCCGAACACCACGTCGCCGTGACCGTATGACAACAGCGTGGGCAGATCGGGGTGTTCGATGCGTTCGGCCATCAGGAACGGAATCGGCGGATCGAGCGGGTGTTCGACCAGGGTGACGGTAAACCCCATCGCCTCAAGGGACGGGCGGATCTCATCGTCCAGATAAGCGCGCAGTATGGCGCGACTATGCGGATCCTGACTTTCACTGGCGCAGGCGACGCGGCGGGCCAGAATATGTTTAAACTCGCCGCGATCGAAACGATCGCAGGCTTGTTGGATAATGTCAGCGCGGGTCATGGCTTCCTTGACGGATAACAGCGGAACTGGCGGGTAATAAAGGGATAAGCTAGTTAAAGGAAAAAAGACCTTTGCAACAATAATAAAATTTGCAACCAAGCTTTGCTTTTAATATAAACCTCATACCTTTTCCGGCAGAGAGCGACTTATCACGATGCTGCACAGTTCTGAAATCCGTTATTTTCTGGTGGTGGCGACGACCGGTTCGCTCAGCGCGGCCAGCGAACATCTTTTTGTGGCGGTATCGGCAATCAGCCGGCAAATCCAGCGGCTGGAAGAGCGGCTCGGCGTGCCGCTGTTCGAGCGCCATGCCCGCGGCATGGTGCTGAATGACGCCGGCCGAATTCTGGAAAACCATGTGCGTAAAAGCATGATGGATATGGATTTGGCGGTGGCGGAAATTCAGGGGCTGAAAGGCAGCCGCCGCACGCTGCTGAGGATTGGCTGTACCGAAGGCATGGCGTTTGACTCGTTGCCGACGTTGTTTTCCCGCTTTCGCCGACACGACGCCGATATGACCTTTCATCTCAGCGTAGGGTCGGCAATGCAGGTATCCCAGATGATCCGCAACGGCGAGGTGGACATCGCCCTGCAATTCTCGCTGGCGCCGGAGCAGGGGGTTAACGTCGAGCTATCGCTGCCGGCCCCGCTGATGCTGCTGATGTCGGCGCAACACCCGCTGGCGGAGAAAGCGGTTCAACTGGCGGATTTGGAGGGCTTTCCGCTGGCGCTGCCGGATTCGTCCACCACGCTGCGGCAGTTGTTCGATCTTTCGTGTCGCATGAGCGGAACCTTTCTGGAGCCTGCGCTGTGTTGTAATAATTTCACCACCCTCTATCACTATGCGCTGCAAACGCCGCTGGCCGTCACCGCCTGTAGTTTCTACTCGGTGATGTATAAATATTTACAGGATCCCATCCGGCTGAAATTGTTAAATATCAAACAGCTCGATCAGCGCTCGTTACAGATACAAACCCTGGCGGGAAAGCACCATCCTGCGCCGATGCAGACGTTTCTGGATTTTATGATAAGCGAAATGCAGCAGGGCGAAGCCCATTACCTGAATACGCCGGAGCGCTAGTCAGTCAGGAGAATGCAGGGTAGATTTCTCTTATCGCGGACATATTTGTCCGCAATGGGAGAAAGAATGGATAGCCTGAGTAGTTTAACCGTGTTTGTACAGGTGGCCGAAGCGCGTAGCTTCGTGGTCGCCGGTCGTTCGTTAGGCATTTCGGCGTCGGCGGTGGGAAAGAGTATCGCGCGTTTAGAGGCCCGGCTGGGCGTACGCCTATTTCACCGCAGTACCCGCAGCATGACCCTGACCGCCGAAGGATCGCTTTTCCTTGAGCGTAGCCGGCGCATTCTGTCAGAAATTGAGATTGCGGAGCAGGAGCTGTCGCAGGTCGCGGCGGTTCCCAGCGGAAAATTGCGCGTCAGCCTGCCCGTGGTGAGTTCGCTGCTATTGCCGGTGTTGGGCGACTTCATGCGGCAATATCCTGAAATTGAACTGGATCTGGACTTCAGCGATCGTCAGGTCGATGTGGTCGAAGAGGGATTTGAAGCGGTGGTGCGCACCGGAAACTTAACCGATTCCCGCCTGCTGTCTCGTAAGCTGGGTGATTTTAAGATGCTGCTGGCCGCTTCGCCGGATTACCTCGCTCGGGTCGGCATGCCGCAGCTACCCGCCGATCTGGCGCGACATACCTGCCTGCATTACCGTTTTCCCAACAGCGGCAAGCTGGAAACCTGGCCGCTGGCCGATGAAAACGAACTGCAAATCCCCATCTCGATGGTGTGCAATAATATTGAAACCCGCGTGTGTTTCGCGTTGCAGGGACTGGGCATCGCCTGTCTGCCCGACTTTTCCGTACAGAAAGCGCTGGCTGACGGCCAACTGCGCACCGTGCTGGACGACCATGTCGAACGCTCGGTCAGTCTGCATGTCGTCTGGCCCTCCGGCCGCTACATGACGCCCAAACTGCGCGTCTTTATCGATTTTCTCTGCGCAAACGTCTTTATTCCACGCCAATCAGTCTGCGCAGGCGCCGACTAAATGCCTCCCGTCGCCGTTCCCCTCTCACCGCCAACCGGCCGTTCGCGCGCGCCGGTTGGCGGAACCAGCGCGCTCCACGATGGCGCAACGTTGCTCGTTCGTCGTGCAAATTACCGTGCAATCGGCTGAGAAAATAAAAATAACATAATTAAATCAAATTGTTAAAAACTGGCATGATTTTAGCTTACTTGAATTCAATCTTGTATACTAGATGGGATTCAAACTATGTCACCAACGACAGGGCTTACTCTTCAGGCGTGGAGACAGTACCATCAGCAGCACGCCGAGGCGGTCGGCGAAACGCTGGAAAATCTGCTCGCGAGCCTTTCCACCACGGATCCGGCCTGGATCTATCTGATCACCCCGCAGCAATTACACGACCAGATTGCGCCGTTACTGGCTATTTACGCGGAAAATCCGGCTTCATTGCCGCTCTTCGGCGTGCCTTTCGCGGTCAAAGACAATATCGACGTGGCCGGCTGCCCGACCAGCGCCGCTTGCCCGGATTTCACCTACGTCGCGCAACAGGATGCGACCGTCGTCGCCAGACTCAAAGCGGCAGGGGCGGTGGCGATCGGCAAAACCAACCTTGATCAATTCGCCACCGGCTTAGTCGGCACCCGCTCGCCGTTTGGCGCCGTCGCCAATACCTTTAACGCGCAATACGTCAGCGGCGGTTCCAGCTCCGGCTCGGCGTCGGTGCTGGCTCGCGGCCTGGTCGGTTTTTCGCTGGGAACCGATACGGCCGGTTCCGGTCGCGTTCCCGCCGCGTTCAATAACATTGTCGGCCTGAAACCGACCAAAGGCTGGCTATCCGCCGCCGGCGTGGTGCCGGCCTGTCGTTTGAACGACACGATTTCCATTTTCGCCTTAACCGTCGAGGATGCTTTTCAGGTTGCCGACATCGCCGGAGGATACGACGCCAGCGACGCTTACTCGCGGGTTAACCCGGCGTTGGCGCCGGCCGCGTTGTCCGCCGCGCCGCGTTTCGCCGTCCCTGCCACGCCGATCTTCTTTGACGACTATCTGGCGCAGCGCGCATGGGAAAGCGCCTGCGACAGGCTGAAAAGCATGGGGGCGACGCTGCATCCCATTGACTTCGCGCCATTCGAGCGGCTTGCCGAGCAACTTTATCAAGGCCCCTGGGTGGCGGAGCGCACCGCCTCGGTCGGCGACATGCTGCAACAGCCGCAGAAGATGGATCCGGTGGTCTACAGCATCATCGCCAGCGGCGAACGCTTCAGCGCGGTCGACGCGTTTAAGGCCGAATACCTGCGGGCGGAATTAACCCGCCGCATTCAGCAAACGCTGCAACCGTTCGACGCGCTGGTCGTGCCGACCACGCCGACCATCCATACCCTCGCCGAGATAGCCCAGGAGCCAATTCGCTACAACTCGCAGTTTGGCGTTTACACCAATTTCACCAACCTTGCGGATCTGGCGGCGCTGGCGCTGCCCGGCCCCTTCCGGGCGGATGATTTACCGGCCGGCATTACGCTGATCGCGCCCGCCTGGCACGACCGCGCGCTGGCGGCGTTCGGTCAGCAGTGGCAAGCCGGCCAGACTCTCGGTCTCGGGGCGTTAGACCACGCACAACCGGCGAACCCTCAACCGTTGCCGCCGTCGCCGCACCATGTTCGCGTGGCGGTGGTCGGCGCCCATCTGAGCGGAATGCCGCTTAATCATCAGTTAACCAACCGGGATGCGGTTTTGGTCGAAGAGACGCAAACCGCCGCTTGTTACCGACTGTACGCGCTGGCTGATACGCAGCCGGCGAAGCCCGGTCTGGCGAAAGCGGCGCAGGGCGGGGCGATCGCCGTCGAGCTGTGGGATATCCCGCTGGCGCGCTTCGGCGAGTTCGTCGCGGAAATTCCGGCGCCGCTGGGGATCGGCACGTTAACGCTGGCCGATGGTCGTCAGGTGAAAGGCTTTATTTGCGAACCGGCGGCGCTGAGCGATGCCGTGGATATTACCGGGTTCGGCGGCTGGCGCAATTGGCTGGCTCATCAGGAGACGTCTCATGTTTAACACCGTATTAATCGCCAACCGTGGCGAAATCGCCTGTCGGGCCATTCGTACCCTGAAACGTCTGGGCGTAACCAGCGTCGCGGTTTATTCCGACGCGGATAAAAACGCGCAGCATGTCAAAGATGCCGATATCGCCATCCCGCTTGGCGGCGAGAAGGCCGCCGACAGCTACCTGCGCATTGACAAAATTCTCGCGGCCGCGCAACAGACCGGCGCGCAGGCCATCTGGCCGGGATACGGTTTTCTGTCGGAAAGTCTGCCTTTTGCCGCCGCCTGCGAAGAAGCGGGGATCGTGTTCGTCGGCCCCACCGCGCAACAGATCGGCGAGTTCGGGCTGAAGCACCGGGCTCGCGAACTCGCCGCGGCGGCCGGCGTCCCCATGACGCCGGGTACCCCGTTGCTCGCATCTTTGGATGAGGCGCTGGCCGCGGCGGAAAATATCGGCTATCCGGTGATGCTGAAAAGCACCGCCGGCGGGGGCGGCATCGGACTGACCCGCTGCGCCGACGCCGAGGCGCTACGCGCCGCCTGGGAAAGCGTTCGCCGTCTGGGTGAGCAATTTTTCAGCGACGCCGGAGTTTTTCTCGAACGTTGCATCGATCGCGCCCGCCACGTGGAGGTGCAAATCTTCGGCGATGGCAAAGGAAAGGTGGTCGCGCTGGGAGAACGGGACTGCTCGCTGCAACGCCGCAATCAGAAAGTGGTTGAGGAAACGCCGGCGCCGAATATCCCCGCCCGCACGCGGGCGGCGTTACTGGCATCCGCCGTCAAGCTGGGCGAACTGGTCAACTATCGCAGCGCCGGCACGGTGGAATATATCTACGACGCGCAGCACGACGCGTTCTTTTTTCTCGAAGTGAACACCCGCCTACAGGTTGAACATCCGGTGACCGAGTGCGTCACCGGTCACGATCTGGTGGCCTGCATGCTGCAAGTCGCGGCCGGCGATCCGCTCGACTGGCGACGACTGGCTCAGGCGCCGCGCGGCGCGTCGATAGAAGTGCGTCTTTATGCGGAAGATCCGCTGAAAAACTTTCAACCCAGTCCGGGCGTGCTGACCGACGTCCATTTCCCCGACGACGTGCGGGTCGATGGTTGGGTCAGCACCGGTACCGAGGTCTCCGCCTACTACGATCCGATGATCGCCAAGCTGATCGTTCATGGGGAAAACCGCGAGCAAGCGTTGGCGAAAATGCAACAGGCGCTGAGCGCCACGCGACTGCACGGCATCGCCACCAATCTTGATTACCTGCGTCAGATTGTCGCCGCCGAGGCTTTCCGCAGCGGCAATATCTGGACGCGCCTGCTCGACGGTTTTACGCCCGCGACGCCGATTATCGAAGTGATTCAGCCGGGAACCTGGAGCAGCGTGCAGGATTATCCCGGACGTCTCGGCTATTGGGATATCGGGGTGCCGCCCTCCGGCCCGATGGATGATTTCGCTTTCCGCCTGGCGAATCGCATTGTGGGCAACGACGCCGGCGCCGCCGGTCTGGAGTTTACCTTGCAAGGCCCGACGCTGCGATTTCACAGCGATGCGGTGATCGCCTTGACCGGCGCGGATTGTCCGGCCGAACTGGATGGCGCCGCCGTGGCCTACTGGCGGCCGATTGCGGTCAAAGCCGGGCAAACGCTGACGCTGGGGCGAGCGCAGTCCGGCTGCCGGACTTATCTGGCGGTGCGCAACGGCATTGATGTGCCGCAATATCTCGGCAGTCGTTCGACCTTTGCGCTGGGGCAGTTCGGCGGCCACGCCGGCAGAACGCTGCGCGTCGCGGATATGCTGGCCATCTCGCAGCCGGCACTGTCGGCCTGCGCCACGCCCGCGCCGGTCAGCGCGCCGCAGGCCATCGATGCGGCGTTGATACCGACATACGGCAATGAATGGCGCATCGGCGTCCTTTACGGGCCGCACGGCGCGCCGGACTTTTTCACCCCGGAAACGATCGACGAATTTTTCGCCAGCGAATGGCAGGTTCATTACAACTCCAACCGCCTGGGCGTGCGGCTGGTCGGGCCGAAACCAAGCTGGGCGCGCGCCGACGGCGGCGAAGCGGGGCTGCATCCGTCCAATGTGCATGACTGTGAATACGCGGTCGGCGCGGTGAACTTTACCGGCGATTTCCCGGTGATCCTGACGCGCGACGGGCCGAGTCTGGGCGGTTTTGTTTGCCCGGTCACCATCGCCAAAGCCGAACTGTGGAAAGTCGGGCAGGTGAAGCCGGGGGATCGCATTCGTTTCCATCCGATCGGTTTTGATGAAGCGCTGGCGCTTGAGACCGCGCAGGCCGACAGCATTAAAACCTTAACCACCGCGCCGTCGCCGGTGTTTGACGCGCCCTCGCTGCAAGCGACTGCGCAGGGCTCGGCCGCCGTGCTGGCGGCCATCAAGGCGACGGACGCCGCGCCGACCGCGGTTTACCGTCAGGCCGGCGACAACTATGTGCTGATCGAGTACGGCGACAACGTGTTGGATCTGGCGCTGCGGCTGCGCGTTCACCTGTTGATGAACGCCCTGCGCGAAGCGAACGCGCCGGGCATTGAAGAACTCTCTCCCGGCGTGCGTTCGCTGCAAATCCGCTATGACAGCCGGATACTCAGCCAGCAACGATTAATGGCGCTGCTGCTGGAGCTGGAGCAAGGTCTGGGCGACGTTAGCCGGATGAAAGTGCCGTCGCGCATCGTCCACCTGCCGATGGCCTTTGAAGACAGCGCCACGCTCGGCGCGGTGGCGCGTTATCAAGAAACCGTGCGGGCAAACGCCCCCTGGCTGCCGAATAACGTCGACTTTATTCAACGCATCAATGGATTAGCCGACCGCGAGGCGGTGCGCGACATCATTTTCGACGCCAGCTATCTGATCCTCGGGCTGGGGGATGTGTATCTTGGCGCCCCCTGCGCGGTGCCGGTCGACCCGCGCCATCGTCTGTTGAGTTCCAAATACAACCCCGCGCGCACCTTTACGGCCGAAGGTACCGTGGGGATCGGCGGCATGTACATGTGCATCTATGGCATGGACTCGCCGGGCGGCTATCAACTGGTGGGGCGCACGCTGCCTATCTGGAACAAATTTCTGAAAAACGATCGCTTCTCGGCGGGCGAGCCCTGGCTGCTGCGCTTTTTCGATCAGGTGCGTTTTTACCCGGTCAGCGAAACCGAACTGGACGCGCTGCGCGAGGATTTCCGCGAAGGCCGCGCCGACATCGTGATTGAAGAAAGCGAATTCGATTTCGCCGCGCACAACCGTTTTCTGCAACAGCACGCGACGGATATCGCCGAATTTCGTCAGTGTCAGGCGGCGGCGTTCGAAACCGAAGTGGCGCTGTGGCAACAGGCAGAGGACGCGGAAGCGCCGCCTGATGACGCGCCGTTAATGGCGGCGGAAGACGATGACGACGCGCAACAGATTAGCGCCGATATGAACGGCAACGTCTGGAAAGTGCTGGTGAAACCCGGCGATACGGTCGATATCGGCCAGCCGCTGATTATCGTCGAGGCCATGAAGATGGAATTGACGATCCACGCGACGCAATCCGGGCGGATTAAACGCATCGCCTGCCAGCCGGGACGTCCGGTGAGCCCCGGCGATCCTCTATTGTGGCTGGAACAGGAGGCAAGCTGATGAAAACCGATACGCGCAAAGGCGGCAAGGGGCGGCCCGAAGCCCTGGCGGAACGCGTCTATCAGACGCTGAAAAACGACATTTTCGACTTTCGTCTGATGCCGGGCGATCGCTTCAGCGAAAGTGAAATCGCCGAACGCATGGAAGTCAGCCGTACGCCGGTGCGCCAGGCGCTGTTCTGGCTGGAGCGTGAAGGGTATGTCGAAGTTTACTTCCGCAGCGGCTGGCAGGTCAGACCCTTCGATTTCGAATATTTCGAGGAACTGTATGATTTTCGTATTGTGCTGGAGCGCGAAGCCGTACGTCGCCTGTGCGGCATGCCGCCGGGACGCTGCGCCGAATTGCTGGCCGATCTGAAACGGTTCTGGATTGATGACCCGCGGCTGGATGACGGCCAGACCGTTTCCCGCCATGACGAAGATTTCCATATGCGCATGGTGGCGGCGGCCGGCAATCGTGAAATGCAACGGGTTCACGCCGAACTGACCGAAAAAATCCGCATTATCCGCCGTCTCGATTTCACCCGCGAGGATCGCGTTGACGCCACCTACAGCGAGCACGCCCGTATTTTGCTGGCGATATTGCAGCAACACACCGAGGAAGCTCAGCGCATTCTGACCGCCCATATCTCAGAGAGTAAGGCTGAGGTGCGGAAAATCACCCTGCATATGTTGCAGCAGGCAAGACCACTGGCTGTTTCACATCAATCTTCCAACACTTTTTAAGGGCCAAAAGATGAAAAGACGTTCATTGATCAAAGTATTCGCGCTCTCCGCCACGGTCGCCGGTATGGGGCTCGCCTGGGGCGCGCAGGCGGCGGATACCATCAAAATCGGCATCATGCATTCGCTCTCCGGTACGATGGCGATCTCTGAAACGCCGCTGAAAGACGTAGCGCTGATGACGATTGACGAGATCAACGCCAAAGGCGGCGTGCTGGGTAAAAAGCTCGAACCGGTGGTGGTCGATCCGGCCTCCAACTGGCCGCTGTTCGCGGAAAAAGCTCGGCAACTGCTCACGCAGGATAAGGTCGCCGTGGTGTTTGGCTGCTGGACCTCGGTATCGCGTAAATCCGTCCTGCCGGTCTTTGAAGAATTAAACGGCCTGCTGTTTTACCCGGTGCAGTATGAAGGCGAAGAGATGTCGCCGAACGTGTTCTATACGGGCGCGGCGCCTAACCAACAGGCGATCCCCGCGGTGGAATACCTGATGAGCGAAGACGGCGGCGCGACAAAACGCTTCTTCCTGTTGGGAACCGACTACGTCTACCCGCGCACCACCAACAAGATCCTGCGCGCCTTCCTGCATGCGAAAGGCGTTCAGGACAAAGATATCGTGGAGGTGTATACGCCGTTCGGCCACAGCGATTATCAGACCATCGTGTCCGATATCAAGAAATTCTCGACCGGTGGTAAAACCGCCGTGGTTTCGACCATCAACGGCGATTCCAACGTACCCTTCTATAAAGAGCTGGCCAATCAGGGCATCAAGGCGACCGACGTTCCCGTGGTGGCCTTCTCGGTCGGGGAAGAAGAGCTGCGCGGGATCGACGCCAAACCCCTGGTCGGGCATCTGGCGGCGTGGAACTACTTCCAGTCGGTCGATAATCCGACCAACGCCAAATTCGTCGACAGCTATCGCGCCTACGCCAAAGCCCGCAATCTGCCGAATGCCGATACCGTGGTGACCAACGACCCGATGGAAGCGACCTATGTCGGGCTGCATATGTGGGCGCAGGCGGTGGAAAAGGCCGGTTCGACCGACGTGGATAAAGTTCGCGCGGCGATGGCCGGACAAACGTTCGCCGCGCCCGACGGCTATACGCTGACCATGGATCAGACCAATCATCACCTGCACAAACCGGTAATGATCGGCGAGATCGAAGGCAACGGTCAGTTCAACGTGGTGTGGGAGACGGAACAGCCGGTTCGCGCTCAGCCGTGGAGCCCTTACATCGCGGGTAACGATAAGAAACCCGATCACCCGGTGAAATCAGCGCAATAGCGGCAATGCTGAAGGGAAATAAGGTTAAACACTCTCTTTTTACATGACGGGCATTGCGATGATCATTCGTCAATTACGTAATTTGTTTCTGTCACTGTGCTTAGCGACGCCGCTGGCGGCGCTGGCCGGCCCGGCGGCCGACTTTGCGGCGGCCAGCCGCAGCCAGCAGGCGGAAATGCTACAACAATGGGCGATTGCGCCGGACGCCGCTCGCCTGCCATTGTTGCAGGCGCTGCATCGCGAATCGGTGGTGATCGATGAAAACAAACGGCCGTTCAGCGAGACGCAGGGCAAACTTGTCCCGCTGGAAGGCGACGCGCAGCCGGCGGGCGGCACCAAAAAGCTGTTTATGAACAACCGCCTGCGCGTGCTGATCGCCGGCGCGCTGGCGTCCCATCAACTGGTAAGCGATAACGCGGCGACCCGCCTGCATGCCGCGCGCTTACTGCAAAACGAAGCCGTGGCCGGGCAACTGCCGCTGTTGACGCAACGTTTAAGCGCCGAGCAGGACGGCGCCGTCTCCGCCGCGCTGAAAATCGCCATCGCCAGTTTACAGTTGACGGACGCTAACCCGCAGGCGCGTCTTGACGCGGTGCGGCAGTTAGGCGAAACCGGCGATCCGCAAATGCAGGCGCGCTTACTGCAACTCACCCAGCCGCAGAACGAGCCGGATGCCGACGTCAGGGCGGCGGCGCTCGAAAGCGTGGGCAAAATCAAACGCAGCCTGATTCTGGGCGATCTGCTCGGGCAGGCGTTCAGCGGCTTATCGCTGGGGTCGATTTTGCTGTTGGCGGCGCTGGGGCTGGCGATCACTTACGGTCTGCTGGGCGTGATTAACATGGCGCACGGCGAAATGCTGATGCTGGGCGCCTACGCCACCTGGCTGGTGCAAGCGCTGTTTCAACGCGTTGCGCCCGAATGGCTGGCGTATTACCCGTTATTGGCGCTGCCGGCCGCTTTCTTTATCACCGCCGCCATCGGCATGGCGCTGGAACGCACCATTATCCGCCATCTTTATGGCCGTCCGCTGGAAACGCTGCTGGCGACCTGGGGAATTAGCCTGATGCTGATTCAACTGGTGCGGGTGTTGTTTGGCGCGCAAAACCTGGAGGTGGCCAATCCGACCTGGCTGTCCGGCGGCTTACAGGTGCTGCCTAACCTGGTGCTGCCCTATAACCGTATCGCAGTGATCCTGTTTGTGATCGGCGTGCTGCTGCTCACCTGGCTGCTGCTGAATAAAACCCGTCTCGGCCTTAACGTGCGGGCGGTGACGCAAAACCGGGCGATGGCCGACTGCTGCGGCGTGCCGACCGGACGCGTCGATATGCTGGCTTTCGGGCTGGGCTCGGGCATTGCCGGACTGGGCGGCGTGGCGCTGTCGCAATTGGGCAACGTCGGCCCGGAGCTGGGACAGGGTTATATCATCGACTCCTTCCTGGTGGTGGTGCTCGGCGGCGTGGGGCAACTGGCTGGAACGGTGGTCGCCGCCTTTGGACTGGGCATCATCAATAAAGTGCTGGAGCCGCAGATCGGCGCGGTACTTGGCAAGATCCTGATTTTGATCCTGATCGTATTGTTTATTCAGAAACGACCGCAAGGATTGTTTGCATTCAAAGGGCGGGTAATTGACTGATGAGACAACCCATTACGTTAACCATCGCGAAAAAAGCGCCGCGGCTGACCACCGGCATCGGTATCGCCGTACTCTCAGCGCTGCTGATACTGCCGTTTTTCGCCCTGTTGCCGCCGGATCACGCGTTGGCGCTGTCTACCTACACGCTGACGCTGGTCGGCAAAATCCTCTGCTATGCGATTGTCGCCGTCGCGCTGGATTTAGTGTGGGGATACGCCGGGCTGCTTTCCCTCGGCCACGGTCTGTTTTTCGCGCTGGGCGGCTATGCCATGGGCATGTACCTGATGCGGCAGGCCACGGGCGACGGGCTGCCGGCCTTTATGTCGTTTCTGTCATGGAACGAGCTGCCGTGGTTCTGGATCGGCACCCAGCATTTCGCCTGGGCGCTATGTCTGATTGTGCTGGCGCCCGGACTGCTGGCGCTGGCGTTCGGCTGGTTTGCCTTTCGCTCTAAAATCAAAGGCGTTTATTTCTCCATTATGACGCAGGCGCTGACCTATGCCGGCATGCTGCTGTTTTTCCGCAATGAAACCGGTTTTGGCGGCAATAACGGATTCACCGGTTTTACCATGCTGCTCGGCTTTCCGGTGACGGCGACCGGAACGCGTATCGGGCTGTTCATCGCCACCGTACTGCTGCTGTTTCTCAGTCTGGTTATCGGCTTCGCGCTGGCGCGCAGCAAGTTCGGCCGCGTGTTGACGGCGGTGCGCGATGCGGAGAACCGGCTGATGTTTTGCGGCTACGATCCCAAAGGCTTCAAACTGTTCGTGTGGACGCTGTCTGCGGTGCTGTGCGGTCTGGCGGGGGCGCTCTATGTGCCGCAGGTGGGCATTATCAACCCCAGCGAAATGTCGCCGACCAACTCGATCGAGGCCGCCATCTGGGTGGCGCTGGGGGGCAGGGGAACGCTGATCGGCCCGCTGCTTGGCGCCGGGATCGTCAACGGCGCCAAAAGCTGGTTTACCGTGGCCTTCCCCGAATACTGGCTGTTCTTTCTCGGGCTGATTTTCATTCTTGTCACGCTGTTCCTGCCGCGCGGCGTTATTGGCTTGCTCAACCGGAGGAAACATGACTGAGCCACTGTTTACCCAGCCGCAACCGTCGGATCGCCATCGTCATCAAACCGACCCGGTGCTGCAACTGGATAAAATCAACGTCAGTTTCGATGGTTTTCGCGCCCTGACCGACCTGTCGTTGCAAATCGGCGTCGGCGAGCTGCGCTGCGTGATTGGGCCGAACGGCGCCGGCAAAACCACGCTGATGGATGTCATTACCGGCAAAACGCGGCCGGACGACGGGCGGGTGTTCTACGATCAGCAGACCGATCTCACCACGCTCTCGCCGGTGGAGATTGCCCGTGCCGGCATCGGGCGAAAATTTCAAAAACCGACGGTGTTCGAGGCGTTAACGGTGTTTGAAAATCTGGAAATCGCCTTAAAAGCGGAGAAATCGGTATGGGCCTGCCTGCGCGCCACGCTCAGCGGCGAGCAGCGCGACCGTATCGATGACATGCTGACGCTGTTGCGCCTCGGCGCTGAACGACGCCGTCTGGCGGGGCTGCTGTCGCACGGTCAAAAACAGTTTTTAGAAATCGGCATGCTGCTGGTACAGGAGCCGCATCTGCTGCTGCTAGACGAACCGGCCGCCGGCATGACCGATGCCGAAACGGAATATACCGCCGAGTTATTTCGCAATCTGGCGGGGAAACATTCCTTAATGGTGGTGGAGCACGATATGGGGTTTGTCGAAACCATCGCCGATCGCGTTACCGTATTGCATCAGGGTCAGGTACTGGCGGAAGGTTCGCTGCGTGAAGTGCAGGCCAATGAGCAGGTTATCGACGTTTACCTGGGACGCTAAAATGTTACAGATATCAGAACTCAATCAATATTACGGCGGCAGTCATATTCTGCGCGGCTTATCGTTCGAAGCCAGAACCGGCGAGGTAACCTGCCTGCTGGGCCGCAACGGCGTCGGTAAAACCACGTTGTTAAAGTGCCTGATGGGCTTGATTCCCGCCAAATCGGGCAGCATTCGCTGGCAGGGGAATGCGATCAATCACCGCAAACCGCATCAGCGGGTACAGGCGGGCATCGCCTATGTGCCGCAGGGACGGGAAATTTTTCCACGGCTGACGGTGGAAGAAAATCTGCTGCTTGGCTTGTCGCGTTTTTCCGGCGCGCAGGCCAGAAGCGTACCCGACGAGATCTACCAGCTTTTCCCGGTGCTGCAAGAGATGAAACAGCGGCGCGGCGGCGATCTGTCCGGCGGCCAGCAACAGCAGTTGGCCATCGGACGGGCGCTGGCCTGCAAACCGCAACTGTTGATTCTGGACGAACCGACGGAAGGCATTCAGCCGTCGGTGATCAAGGAAATCGGCGCGGTGATCCGCAAACTGGCGCAGCGCGGCGATATGGCGATCCTGCTGGTCGAACAGTTTTACGATTTCGCCGCCGAACTGGCGGACAGCTATCTGGTGATGTCGCGCGGGGAGATCGTACAGCGCGGACGCGGCAAGGATATGGAAAAAGACGGCGTTCGCCATCTGGTCGCGATTTAACGCCATATCAGGCTTGGGAGCAGAAAAAACATATCCAGAGCCACTTATTTCAGACTTAAGCGGAAGTGTACGGATAAGCGTGATGGCGTATTATTGAGCGCGCAATCGTTTTAAACAGGAAGGGAAATTAGGGATGAGTAAACGAAGCGATATAATTGATGGAAAAATAGCCGCGCGGGTTCCATATGGGTTGGTTTATACGGAAGCGCTCGGATGGATTGATCTCGGCCATGCGCAGGGTACGGACATCAGAACTCTTTTGCGGAAAATTGAAGCTGGAGAGTCATCTGGGCAGGATCGCTATGATGTTAGCTATTCACAGTCCATGACAGATCCATTTCGCACCATGAAAATAGGGAAATTCATTACCTGGCGTATTAAACGCGGCCGCCCATATCACGAACGCAAAAGTATTGCTCTTGGGATGATGATATCGCTGGCCCGTAAGTTTGAAGGGCTTCAGGCGTCGTTCCCCGTAAGTCTTGTTACCGACAGTGGCTTCAGTGGCGAGGATCTGGTCTCTGATTTACTGGGCTTTTACCGCGCCGTTTCCATCCAGAATCCTTTCGAAATGCTGCGACCGATCAGCAAAGATGAGGCGTTAAAGCGCTGGGATTATTATGGGAAGATAGGCTTCTGGAAAAACAGGGGGCTTACGCCGCTTCTATTTCCAGATCCTGAAAGATTCCCCAACGCCAGGCCGCGTAAAGGCGTGCTTCCTAACTTCATGCAAACAGTCAGGCCATGGAGTGACTTCCACTCGGGAATTGTTGATATCGCCAGCGCTGATGGTTCATACATAGACGAAGCGAAAAGGGGATCGTTACCTTATGCGTAAATCAGTTAAAGTGCTCAGTGGCGTAATTATCGTTGTCGCCGTTGCGCTGACTTATTCCTGGCCGTACATCACAATGGAATTCGCGGGAAGCGCTCACTATACCGAGCAGGATAAACGTGAATATGAATTTTATACCCCCGATATTCTGAAAAAAATGCCCCGAATTTCAACTCATTATGATTTCGACTTTGCAAATATAACTGGTCCGGCATCACACGTATATGCAGTCAGATACTATGATACTAACGATTCCAGCAAGGTCGATGCTTATCTGAATTTTATGGGGTACAAAAAACAGGATAATTGTCATATCGAAGCAGTGTGTTGGCAGAGGGCAGATCCTCAAGAGATTGTGACCGTAAGCACGCTGGAAAACCCTAAAGCCATATTAGTCTCAGTCATCTATAACTTCTGATGGATAAATTTTAACTGTAACGCCATATCAGGCTTGGGAGCAGAAAAAACGCCGTTCATTGCGGGGGCAATGAACGGCGTCATGCTGGCGATTAGCGATAGATGGCATCGCGCAGTTCGGTTACGAAGTCGCCGTCCATTCCTTCATACAGGGTATTGGTGAGCGCCACAACGCTAAGCCCCTGCTGCGGGTCGACAAACCACGAATGGCCGTAAACGCCGCCCCAGCGCCAGGTTCCCACCGATTCCGGCGAGTCCGCCGCCGCCGGATCGCGCAGCACCGAAAATCCCAGCCCGAAGCCCAGTCCGGGCGAGTCGGGGATCGCATAGCCGCCGGTCTGATCGCGTCCCATCTCCGCCGCCAGCTCGGCGGAAATCAGCGGCGCGCCGCCCTGACGCAGCGTATCCAGCAATGTCATCACATCATCGGCGGTGCCGACCAATCCGGCGCCGCCGGAGGGATAGGCCTGCTGGTTAAGCGCGCGGGCAGGGGAATAACGCACGCCGACGTTCTCTTCAGAGAACGGCACGATTTCCCCTTCCTGAAGACGATGGGGGACAGGCGCGTCATTGACATAGGGCACCGCCAGGCGTTGCGCATCGCGGCAATAAAAATCGGTGTCGTCCATATGCAGCGGGCCGGTAACCAGCGCGCGTACGGCGTCGCCGAGCGGCTGGTTGCAAACACGCTCTATCACCGCGCCCAACACATCAATCGCCAGCGAATATTGCCAGGCGCTGCCCGGCGCAAACGACAGCGGCACGCTTGCCAGGCGACGAAGATTTTCCGCCAGCGTGATATCCGCGTCATCCAGACCGTCGGAAATACCGGCGCGGGCGTAAGGGCCGTTTTCATCGCTTTCATGAAAACGGTAGTTCAGCCCGGCGGTGTGACTGAGCAACTGACGCGTGGTGATTTCAGGGGCTTCGCCGCTTGCCAGCCGCGGCTGAAAATCCGGCAACCAGCGACGGATATCTTCATCCAGTCCCAGCTTGCCTTGCGACACCAACGCCATGGCCGCCGTCGCGACAATCGGCTTGCTGACTGACGCCAGGCGAAACAGCGTATCCTCCGTCATCGGCCGCCCGCTTTCCCGGTCGGCCAGACCGGCCGCGCCGCGATAAGCCTCTTTACCCTGTTGCCGAACGATAACCACGGCGCCGACAAGGCGCTGTTCGGCAATGGCTTGTTCTATAACGGTATTCAGACGCGCGGACAACGCGCTAGCCGACGGCGATATCTCTGACATATTAAGCTCCTGACATAGACTGTAATAGCGATAACGCACTATAGATTAGTGGGAAATCGGAGAAAAGAGGAGGGTGTTCCGTTGTCAGCGGACAAAGTTATCCGCAATAACAACGGCGAGAAAGTCTTCGCTCGTCTGCGCGCCGCCTATAGCTAGAGTTCAAAACCCGGCGCGACGACTTTCGGCTTACATTCCGCTGGCTTCGGGGTGCCGGCAGGAATATTTTTACAATCCGGCGCAAAAGGATTAAGGGCATCACGATTGAGATAGAGGATAAACAGCACCAGAATAATCAGAGGGATCAGGATACGTTTTCTTTTCATGGTTACGCTTCATGCGGGATGCAACGGGATCGGCTGTGTTGCATAATTGATGTAAATGTTAATCGTCTGGGTAAATCCTACCGCGTTAACCCGCTTTTGTCTTTAATACATTAGTTTCAATAGCGGCCGGTCGGCGTGTCGAATCCGACGCGCGCTTCTGTCGCCTTTGTCTCTTTTACAACAATTAGTCGCGTTATTGTCCCCAACCCCTCGCGCCGCTTCAGAGCGAGGTTAGTAATTTTCTCTATTTATCAAATTCTTACCTTTTCCCCTGAGAGTGGTATGCCCCCTGCAAGATATAGCGGGACATTCACTGTAAAGAGGAAGACACCATGGCAATACGTCAGTGTGCGATTTATGGCAAAGGCGGGATCGGTAAGTCCACCACCACGCAAAATCTGGTGGCGGCGCTTGCTGAACTGGGTAAGAAAGTGATGATTATCGGCTGCGACCCGAAGGCCGACTCCACGCGCTTAATCCTGCATGCCAAAGCGCAAAACACCATTATGGAAATGGCCGCCGAGGTGGGATCCGTCGAAGATCTCGAACTGGAGGATGTGTTGCAGATCGGCTACGGCGGCGTGCGCTGCGCTGAATCCGGCGGCCCGGAACCCGGCGTCGGCTGCGCGGGGCGCGGCGTGATCACCGCCATCAACTTTCTGGAAGAAGAGGGCGCCTATGAGGACGACCTGGATTTTGTCTTCTACGACGTGCTGGGCGACGTAGTCTGCGGCGGGTTCGCCATGCCGATCCGCGAAAACAAGGCCCAGGAAATCTACATCGTCTGCTCCGGCGAAATGATGGCGATGTACGCCGCCAATAACATTTCCAAAGGGATTGTGAAATACGCCAAATCCGGCAAGGTCCGTCTGGGCGGCTTGATTTGTAACTCCCGTCAGACGGACCGGGAAGATGAGTTGATCATCGCGCTGGCCGAAAAACTGGGCACCCAGATGATTCACTTTGTGCCGCGCGACAACATTGTGCAGCGCGCTGAAATCCGCCGCATGACGGTGATTGAATACGATCCCACCTGTACCCAGGCCGACGAGTACCGCACGCTGGCCAGCAAGATCGTCAACAACACCAAGATGGTGGTGCCGACGCCGGTCACCATGGATGAGTTGGAAGCCTTGTTGATGGAGTTCGGCATTCTCAGCGAAGAAGACGAATCCATCGTCGGTAAAACCGCGGCAGAAGAGGCGCAGTCCGCCTGAGGAAACATGCTATGACAGACACCATCATACAGCAGAATCAGGCGCTGATTCAGGAAGTGCTTGAAGTCTTCCCGGACAGAACCCGGAAAGAACGCGCCAAACACATCATGACCGTTGAGCCGGGCATGGAGTCGGTAGGCAAATGCATTATCTCCAACCGCAAGTCGCAACCGGGCGTGATGACGGTGCGCGGCTGCGCCTATGCCGGTTCCAAAGGGGTGGTTTTCGGGCCGATCAAGGACATGGCGCACATCTCGCACGGCCCGATAGGCTGCGGCCAGTATTCCCGCGCCGGGCGACGCAATTACTATACCGGGATGAGCGGCATCGACAGTTTCGGCACGGTGAATTTCACCTCGGATTTTCAGGAGAAGGACATCGTATTCGGCGGCGACAAAAAGCTGCGCAAGCTGATTGACGAGCTGGAACTGCTGTTCCCGCTGACCAAAGGCATCAGTATCCAGTCGGAATGCCCGGTCGGGCTGATCGGCGACGACATTGAAGCGGTGGCGCGCGAAGCCAAAGGCGAAATCGGCAAGCCGGTGATCCCGGTGCGTTGCGAAGGGTTCCGCGGCGTATCGCAGTCGCTGGGACACCATATCGCCAATGACGTGATCCGCGACTGGATTTTACCTGCCCGGGACGACCAGCCCTTTGCCGCGACGCCGTACGACGTCGCCATTATCGGCGATTACAACATCGGCGGCGATGCCTGGTCTTCGCGTATTTTACTGGAAGAAATCGGGCTGCGGGTCGTTGCGCAATGGTCCGGCGACGGCACGCTGATGGAAATGGAAAAAACGCCCAAGGTGAAACTTAACCTGGTGCATTGCTATCGCTCGATGAACTATATCTCGCGCCATATGGAAGAAAAATACGGTATTCCCTGGATGGAATACAACTTCTTCGGCCCCACGCAAATTGCGGCGTCGCTGCGCAAAATCGCCGGCCAGTTCGACAGCGTCATTCAGGCGAACGCCGAAGCGGTGATTGCCCGCTATCAGGCGCAGACGGAGGCGGTGATCGCTAAATATCGGCCGCGGCTGGAAGGGAAAAAAGTGTTGCTGTACGTCGGCGGCTTACGTCCGCGCCACGTTATCGGCGCCTATGAAGATCTCGGTATGGAAATTATGGCCGCCGGTTATGAGTTCGCCCATAACGACGACTATGACCGCACCTTGCCCGATCTTAAGGACGGCACGCTGCTGTTTGACGATCTCAGCACCTATGAACTGGAGGAGTTCGTCAAAAGGTTGAAGCCGGACCTGGTGGGGTCGGGCATCAAGGAAAAATACGTGTTCCAGAAGCTGGGGATGCCGTTTCGGCAGATGCACTCCTGGGACTATTCCGGTCCTTATCATGGCTATGACGGCTTTGCGATTTTCGCCCGCGATATGGACATGACGCTGAACAACCCTTGCTGGAACCAGTTAACCGCGCCCTGGCTGAAATCCGCCTGAGGCCTGATGACCCTTTGTCCCGTCAGTTCACCGATTTGTGGCGCGGGAGGAGAATACGATGAGCCAGAATACCGAAAAAGTGAAACCCTGTTATCCGCTGTTCGAACAACCGGAATACCAGGCGCTGTTCGCCAGCAAAAGCGAGTTGGAAGAAGGACACAGCAAGGAACGCGTACAGGAGGTTTTTGCATGGACCACCACCCCCGAATACGAAACGCTGAATTTTCAGCGTGAAGCGCTGACGGTCGACCCGGCGAAAGCCTGTCAGCCGCTGGGAGCGGTGCTGTGTTCGCTGGGATTTGAGAAAACCTTGCCCTATGTACACGGCTCTCAAGGGTGCGTCGCCTATTTTCGCACCTATTTCAACCGCCACTTTAAAGAGCCGGTGGCCTGCGTTTCCGACTCCATGACCGAAGACGCCGCCGTATTCGGCGGCAACAACAATATGAATCAGGGGCTACAGAACGCCGGCGCCTTATATAAACCGGAAGTGATCGCCGTGGCCACCACCTGTATGGCGGAAGTGATCGGCGATGATTTGCAGGCATTTATCAGCAACGCGAAAAAAGACGGTTTTGTGGCCGAGGGCATTGAAGTGCCTTATGCTCATACCCCCAGCTTTATCGGCAGCCATGTGACCGGCTGGGACAATATGTTCGAAGGGTTCGCCCGCACCTTTACCCAGGGCGTCGAAGGATACCAGGTCGGCAGCAACGGCAAAATCAATCTGGTCGCCGGTTTTGAAACCTACCTCGGCAATTTCCGCGTACTGAAACGCATGATGGCGCAAATGGCGGTGCCGTGCTCGCTATTGTCCGACCCGTCGGAAGTGCTGGATACCCCGGCGGACGGCCATTATCGCCTGTATGCGGGCGGCACCACGCAGGCCGAAATGCGCGATGCGCCCAACGCCATCGATACGCTGCTGCTGCAACCCTGGCAGTTGGTCAAAAGCAAAAAAGTGGTCAGGGATGACTGGCAACAGCCTTGCACCGAGGTCGCCATTCCTATGGGGCTGGCCGGCACCGACGACTTTCTGATGACCGTCAGCCAGCTCACCGGCAAACCCATTCCGGAAGCCTTGACGCTGGAACGCGGCAGGCTGGTCGACATGATGCTGGACTCGCACACCTGGCTGCATGGCAAACGTTTCGGCATCTACGGCGATCCCGACTTCCTGCTGGGGCTGACCCGTTTTTTGCTGGAGCTGGGCTGCGAACCGGCGGTGATACTCTGCCATAACGGCAGCAAGCGCTGGCAGAAAGCGATGAACAAGCTGCTGGCGTCATCGCCGTACGGCAAGGAGAGCGAAGTGTTTATCAACTGCGATCTGTGGCATTTCCGCTCGCTGATGTTTACCCGACAGCCGGACTTTATGATCGGCAATTCTTACGGCAAATTCATCCAGCGCGATACCAAGGCCAAGGGCGACCAGTTTGAAGTTCCGCTGATCCGCATCGGCTTTCCGATCTTCGATCGTCACCACTTGCACCGGTCGACGACCTGGGGGTACGAAGGAGCGATGACGATGTTGACCACGCTGGTGAACGCGATTCTGGAAAAACTGGACGATGACACGATGGCGCTGGGTAAAACCGATTACGGTTACGACCTGGTGCGCTAACCGGGTTAGCGCTTCCCCCGGCAAGGGGAGGCCGGTAAAGGCGCTTTTTCCGCTCCGCAGGAGGACGTATGGCCAACATCATTCTTCGTCAGCGCGCTGACGGTATCCACTGTTATATCGCCAAAAAAGATCTGGAGGCCAGAGTCACTTTCCTGGAGTTCGACCAACCCGACCGCTGGGGCGGTCGGATTGAGCTGGAGAGCGGGCAGGCGTGGTTTATTGCGCCGCTGGACGCGAAACCGACGCTGCCCGTCACCTTGCGCGCCAAAAAATATGAAGACTAACCGTCGATGACGACAAATACCGGAGATGCTCATGAGCCTGACTCGGGATGATTTACTTTTCTGGCGGCTATTCGCCCTCGCGCAACTGCTGCCGGAAATCGCGCCCGCAACGTTACTCAACTGGCTGGAAACGACCTGCGACGAGTCCCTGACGCTGGAGCGGCTGTCCGCGCTGTCGCTTGAGGAACTGTCCCGCCATTTACCCGTTGATAACGGCGTACTCACCGTTGCCCGCTGGCAGCAAATCATGGATTGCCTGCACGGCAACCTTCCGCCTCATTTAACCGCACAGTCCGAACGTAAGCAGGGGCAGCAGTTACAGGTAGCCTTTGCTTCCAGCAACGGTCTGACGATTAACGGCCATTTCGGTCAATGCCGCCTGTTCTTTATCTACGCCTGGGATCGCCAGGGGCCGTTCCTCAGCGGATTACGGCGTTATCAGCCGCGGGAGGGCGACGACGGCAATGAAGGAAGATTGCGGCTGCTGACCGACTGCCACCTGCTATTTTGCGAGTCGATCGGCGGGCCGGCCGCGGCGAAAGTGATCCGGCACAACATCCACCCGATCAAGGTTCCCCCGGCGACCGCTATCGACCAGCAACTCCAGGCGCTGCATAGCATGATTACCGAGCATATGCCGCCCTGGCTGGCGAAACGATTGGGAAAAGATAATCCGCTGCAACAGCGGCAGTTTGGTTTTTGATCTGAGGGCGGGCGAGGCCATCGCTCGCCCGTTATTCTTACGACCATCGATAAGGAGGCTGTTCTCAGGAACCGTCGCTGCCGTTGCCTCGTCAGTCGGCGGGAATGACAGCGATCGTCAATATCGAAACGGCAAAAAATTACTTTTACATGGCTAGCGTTACGGGAAACGAGTGAGCTAATTAATACTATCAGGAAAGGATATTGATAGTTCACATGGCTTTTCCGTTGAAAAGGCAACTGTCTCGCCATGTTTGTTGCTCAAACCTTCGTAAGTTTTACCATCACACTCATTTGTTAATAGATATCTGACGAGAGGCAATGGATTGCCATCCGGATCGCCGACCGTAAATCGCTCGACATAGTCATAGCCATTAACTTGGGGTAATAAAACAACATCGTTGAGCGAAATGTCACCTTTCACAACAAACAGCCCGATTTTATCGTTTACGCCTATAGCGCCAACGGCCTGATCTTTAGTTCCTTGAACAATATGAGCGCCTGGCGGTATTTTTATTATTTCATGGCCATTAAAATCAATGCGGTAGTAACCTGTATCCACATAGAATCCCTTGTCTTCAATGTCTTTTTTGGTTAAATCAAAAGAAGACGTACACCCGCTTATCAATACAACCAATAAACATATTATTTTTTTCATCGACTAAATCTCGCTAGATCGGCGGGCAAGTCCGTCGCGCCGCCTGTTATTATGACAAAGTTCGTATCATCTTTACTATGGCTTTATTTTTATAATAAAAACCTTTTTAAATGGCGTTGCCTTGGTATACATTCCGCCAATTACCCCACCAGTTAAATTAAGTTTTATCTCGCCAGCCATAACTGGGATTCCTTTAATATCCACACAATTATAATCTACAAATAGCCTTGTATTTTTGTTTGTTTTTTCATTTGATAATTTACACGGAGTCGCCAGCAATCCAGAATCACCAGGCTCCAATGGAATAATATCGGGAAGGTTGATTACATGGCCACCATCAATCGTCACTCTCGATGAATATATCTTCCCCACCTGAGCATCCTCCAAACGACCTCCCTCTGGCATAAACGACAGATTTGCACTGCATGCAGAAAGAAATAGAGATACAAAGGTGTAAAAATATTTTTTCATAATTATGTCAATAAATTATAAATAAGCATGCTTATAGAAAACCTATTAATTAAATAGTAATGTAGGGCTAGAACATTCTTAGCCCTGATTTATTACCCCCATGAAAAAGATCTCATAGAGATCCTTTTCGCCTTTAGCCCATCATAAAATAGCATTAACTGTATATTACCGACAAGCCGAACACAACCGATTGAACAGGCGACACATTCAACGCACGCTCTGCGCCTGTTCAAGGAAGTTATGCGGCCAATTAGCCCTCAATCCCCCGAGTGATGTTCATCGCCGCAACCACAGCCCCAGTTTTTCAGTTTGGACGTTTTGCCGATGCCGGGATTCAGGCTATTGGTTGGATCGTTTTGCTGATAAAACGCCTTCAACTGCGGCTTGGCTTTGTACAGATGACCGACGTTATGTTCGGCCGGGTACTCCGCGCCGCGCTGGTCGAGCAGGGCCAGCATTTTCTCTTTCAGCTTATGGATATCCACGCCTTTCTTCACGATGTAATCCTGATGGAAAACGTGGCACATGAAGTGGCCGTAATACAGCTTATGTACCAGCATGTCGTTGATTTCCGCCGGCAGGTGCTCAAACCATTCCCGATCGTTGCGCCGCAAAGCGATATCCAGCGGCAGGATATTTTCCACCTCTTTGCTGTGTACCGCGTGATAGCGGATCGCGGCGCCCGCCGCGGCAAAACGATGCAGAAAGGCCTTGGCGCCTTCTTCCTGCGTGCAGACGAAAAATTCGCCGTCGGCCTCGCGGAAATAGTGTTCCAGCCAGCGATGCGCTTCATCAATGCCGTCGCCGGCCATTTTCAGCATCAGATGGTGTTCAAAGCGGTCGCGATAGGTTTTCATCCGGGCCGGCAGCGGGGAAGGCAGCAGACGACTAAGGAACTGCATGGTGCGATCCACCAGATGCGACGGCAGAAAAGGTATTTTGCCGAAGATGGCGTCCATCCGGCCTTTCAGGTTAAAGAACATCGGCATTTTGTCGGTGCCGAGTTTATCGATCATGAGAAAGGTGTCTTTACCGTATATTTCTGCGATATCAAACATATCGCGGTGCAGATATTCGCCGGCGATCGGCAGGTTTTTAAACTCGGCGAGGATATGACGGCGCAATTCGGTCAATACCTGCGGCTGATTGGTGCCGATATAGAACACCTGCTGGGATTTTTCCGCCGGAAAGGTATCCAGTCGAACGGCGAAAACCGACAGTTTGCCGGCGCAGCCCGCGGCCTCAAACAAACGCCGTTCATCGGCATTAAAACGGGAAGGGGTATCGGCATCCACATCGCGGACACGCTCGACGTACTCATGGTCGGATGCCTGCCGTTCGTCGTAAGTCACATCCTGAGGCTGGTATTGCTGCGACTCCAGTCGGGTCAGGATCTCTTCCGGCGAATCGCCCAGATTAATCCCCAAATGGTTAATCAGTTCGACCTGTCCCTGTTCGTTAACCCGACCGTAAAGCGCCATTTCGGTGTAGGCCGGGCCGCGATGCACCAGCGAACCGCCGGAGTTGTTGCAAATGCCGCCAATGACCGAGGCGCCGATGCAGGAAGAACCGATCACCGAATGCGGCTCGCGTCCCAGCGGTTTCAATACCCGCTCCAGATGCCACAGCGTGCTGCCCGGCAGCGCCACTACCTGTCGCCCCTTATCCAGCAACTGGACTTTATCCAGCCGCAGGGTGTTGATGATCACGATTTCGCGGTCATAACCGTCGCCGCTCGGCGTGGAGCCTTCGGTCAGGCCGGTATTGGCCGCCTGCATCAGCACGATACGCCCGGCCTCGATGCTGGCTTTGAAGACCTTCCACTGTTCAAGCAGCGAGGCGGGAGAGACCACCGCCAGCGCATCCCCCTGACCGGAACGGAAGCCTTTGCGATAACGCTCGGTTTTATTTTTATCGGTCAGGATATGAGATTTGCCGACAATGCCGGTCAGGGTGCGGATGAGCGTTTGAGAATTAACGGAAGAGGAATTTACCGGGGATGTTGCATAGTCCTGCATGACAGTCTGTCCTGTTGTTTAATCTAATGAATACGATAAAAAGCATAGTATTAACTGTGAATCTTGCTTATAGATATTCCGCTTACCGGTTACATGCAGCATCTTATTCTGTCGGCGATGCCGACGACTCGCTCAGCGCATTCCACCTGACAATCATTGTTGGTTTTGTCGGACAACCGACAATAACAATTCATTTAAAATCAATTAATTAACATCTGGCGCGCCAATTGCAGCAGGGTTTACCGAGCCACATTACGTGCCGAGGTGAATCATGAGAAGTAGTGAGATTGCGGCGTTAATGGATCAGCCCGCCTGCGATCATAACGGCGGTCATAAATCCGGCTGTAGCGCGCCCAAACCCGGTACCGCGGCGGGCGGCTGCGCGTTCGACGGCGCGCAGATCGCGCTGTTGCCGATTGCGGATGTCGCCCATCTGGTGCATGGGCCGATCGGTTGCGCGGGCAGCTCCTGGGATAATCGCGGCAGCCGCAGTTCCGGGCCGTTGATTAACCGGCTGGGATTTACCACCGATATGAGCGAGCAGGATGTGATTATGGGACACGGCGAGCGGCGCTTGTTTCATGCGGTGCGCCACATCGTCGAGCGTTATCATCCGGCCGCGGTGTTTATTTACAACACCTGCGTTCCCGCGATGGAGGGCGATGATATCGAGGCGGTGTGCCGGGCCGCGGAACAGGTCAATCATATCCCGGTGATCGCTATCGATGCCGCCGGGTTTTATGGCAGCAAGAATCTGGGCAACCGCATCGCCGGCGAAATGATGGCGAAAAAGGTGATCGGTCGGCGCGAACCCGCGCCCTGGCCGGACGATTTCGCCATCCCGGCCTCGCAAGGACACAGCATCGGTCTGATTGGCGAGTACAACATCGCCGGCGAGTTCTGGCATGTCCTGCCGTTATTGGATCGGTTGGGGATCCGCGTGCTGGGCAGCCTCTCCGGCGACGCGCGTTTCGCCGAAATTCAGACCCTGCACCGCGCCGAAGTCAATATGCTGGTGTGCTCGCGCGCGCTGATCAACGTCGCCCGCCATCTGGAAATGCACTATGGCACGCCCTGGTTTGAAGGCAGCTTCTACGGCGTGCGGGAAATGTCCTCCTCGCTGCGAACGCTGGCCGGCCTGCTGGACGATGACGCGTTACAGGCCAGAACCGAGCAGTTGATCGCCCGGGAAGAGCAGACCGCCAGGCTGGCGCTGGAACCCTACCGTCAACGGCTGAAAGGCAAGCGCGCCCTGTTGTATACCGGCGGCGTGAAATCCTGGTCGGTGGTGTCGGCCTTACAGGATCTGGGGCTGGACGTGGTGGCGACCGGCACCAAAAAATCCACCGAGGAAGATAAAGCCCGTATCCGCGAACTGATGGGCGACAACGCCGTCATGCTTGAGGACGGCAACGCCCGTCTGTTGCTGGATACCGCCTATCGCTACAACGCCGACATCATGATTGCCGGCGGACGCAATATGTATACCGCCTATAAAGCCCGCCTGCCGTTTCTGGATATCAATCAGGAACGGGAGCATGCCTTTGCCGGTTATCAGGGGATCGTCGCGCTGGCTCGTCAGCTTTGCGCGACGCTGGAAAGTCCAATCTGGCCGCAGGTCAATCGCCGGGCGCCCTGGCATAGCTGAAGAAGGAGATCGTCAATGGCTCAGGTTTTAAAATCGACAAAACCGCTGGCAACCAGTCCGATAAAAAGCGGACAGCCGCTGGGGGCTATTCTGGCCGGCATGGGGCTGGAAGGGTGCATTCCGCTGGTTCACGGGGCGCAAGGGTGCAGCGCCTTCGCCAAGGTATTTTTCATTCAGCATTTCCATGATCCCATACCGCTGCAAACCACCGCCATGGATCCGGTCACCACCATTATGGGTTCGAACGATAATATCCTGGCGGCGCTGGCGTTGCTGTGCGAACGCCATAATCCCAAAATGATCGTGGTGCTGAGCACCGGTCTGTCGGAAGCGCAGGGCGCCGATCTGGCCTTCGCGCTGCGTCAGTTCAGAGCCGAATATCCCAAATATGAGTCCGTCGCCGTGGTCACGGCCAGCTCGCCGGACTTCTACGGTTCAATGGAGAACGGTTACGCCAGCGTGCTGGAGAGCGTGATTGAACAGTGTGTGCCGGCCGCGCCGCCCGCCAGCGTCATACGCAAAAAGCGGGTGAATCTGTTGCTGGGGCATATGCTGACGCCCGGCGACCACGAACAAATCCGCAGCTATGTGGAAGCGTTCGGCCTGCAACCGATCGTACTGCCCGACCTCGCGGCATCGCTGGACGGCCATCTGGCGGCAGGCGATTTTTCGCCATTGACCCAGGGCGGTACGCCGGTTCGTCTGCTGGAACAGATGGGGCAGAGCGCGTCGACCATCGCCATCGGCGTGTCGTTGCAACGGGCGGCCAGGTTATTGGAAAGCCGCAGCCACGCCCCCGCGCTCTGGCTGCCGCATCTGATGACGCTCGATCGGTGCGATGCCTTTATCCATCATCTGCACAAGCTGTCAGGCCGCGACGTGCCGCCCTGGATTACGCGTCAACGCGGTCAATTGCAGGATGCGATGATCGATACCCATATTTGGTTACAGGATAAGCGGCTGGCGATCGCGGCGGAAGGCGATCTGCTGGCCGCCTGGCTGGACTTCGCCATCAGTCAGGGCATCCGGCCTGACTGCGTGGTCGCCCCGGCGAACCAACCGGGCCTGTCGTCCTTGCCGGTGGCGGAAGTGCAGATTGGCGATCTGGAAGATGTCGATAAAAAGTTACAATGTCACTCATTCGACATGCTGTGCGCCAACTCGCACGCGGCATCGCTGGCGCAGAAATACCATCTGCCGCTGGTGCGTATCGGTTTCCCGCTGTTCGACCGCATCGGCGAATTTCGCCGTCTGCGCCAGGGCTATGCCGGCATGCGCGATACGCTGTTTGAGCTGGCGAACGCCATGCGTCAGGCGCATCACGAACTCCCGGTTTATCACTCGCCGTTAAAGCAGATATTCCCGCCGGCCGCCACGCAGGAACCCGTCATGGAGATAAAGCCATGAAACATTTAACCCGCCAGTTGGCGATCCCGTCGGCCGACAGCTGGATTATCCGTATCGCCTTCGCCAGCGTTGATTTGCGCGTCGTCGATCAACATTTCGGCTCCTCGCCGCGCCTCGCCATCTATGGCGTGCGTCGTGATGAGGTGCAACTGCTGGAGGTGGCGGATTTCACCGTTTATCAGGGCCACAACGCGGACAAACTCATTAGCCGCATCAGCGCGGTCGAAGGGTGCTTCACCCTGTACTGCACGGCCATCGGCGATACGGCGTTCAGGCAACTGCTGGGGATCGGCGTACGCGCGGTCAACGTGGCGCGCAATACCCCGATTGCCATGCTGCTGGCCGATGCTCAGGCTTTGTGCGACGACGGCCGGGTCAGAAAATCGCGGCGTAAAAAAGACGCCAACCGTTTCAACACGATGATGCAGGAAAGCGGCTGGTTCGAAGAGGAGTAAGGCTTGTCGCCTGTGCGACAAAACCGACAATTACCGCCGTTTATGCAACAGCGCAACAATAATGCTCAGCGCTATCCTGTTGATAAAAGATGATTTTGTGACTGGCATCACATTTGCTCAATGATAAACGTCAGGTACAGGAGCCCAATCATGATTCACATCGATGCAACGACCTTAAGCCAACTCCGACAACGCCAGTCGCAGCGTCGTCCGGCAACCGCCGGTCTGGCGCTGATTGTCAGCGGCGATGCCTGTCGAGGCTGGTCGCTGCGGATGATATGGCGCGATCGGGCATTACCCGGCGATGAATGCCACGAAATAGACGGTATGCGGTTTTTCGCCTCGGCGTTGCACTGGCGGCAGTTGGCGCAGGCGCGCATCAGTTCGGATACGCAAGGTGTCTGGGTTGAATTTCAGCCGCCGGGATGTCGGTGTGAAAGCGGGTCGTGCGCATAGCCGCATTATAAATGCCGTACATAAACGGGAGTAAGAGCATGTGGAATTATTCTGAGAAGGTAAAAGAACATTTCTTTCATCCGCGTAACGCCCGTGTGGTTGAGCAGGCGAACGCGGTCGGCGATGTCGGTTCGCTCAGCTGCGGCGACGCCCTGCGGCTGATGCTGCGGGTTGATCCCGGCAGTGAAGTGATTCAGGAAGCCGGATTTCAAACGTTTGGCTGCGGCAGCGCGATTGCCTCCTCATCGGCGTTGACCGAATTGATTATCGGCAAGACGCTGGACGAAGCGTCTCGCGTCACCAACCGCGAGATCGCCGATTATCTGGACGGTCTGCCGCCGGAAAAAATGCACTGCTCGGTGATGGGACAGGAAGCGCTGCGGGTGGCGATCGCCAACTATCGCGGCGAGACGCTGGAAGACGACCACGAAGAGGGCGCCCTGATCTGTAAATGTTTCGCCGTGGATGAAGGGCAAATCAAGCGCGCGGTGCTCACCAACGGGCTGACCACGCTGGAAGAGGTGATCCATTACACCAAGGCCGGCGGCGGCTGTACCGCCTGCCACGAAAAAATCGAACAGGCGCTGAGCGACATTCTGGCCGATGCGGCGGCACAGGCGCCGGCCGGGCAGCCGTCGCCAGCGCAAAAAAACGAACGCCGGCTGACCATTGAAGAGGTGATTAACAGTCTGCGGCCGCATATCCAGATGGACGGCGGCGATATCAGGCTGGTCGACGTCGCCGACAACGAGGTGCGCGTGGCGCTGTCCGGCAGTTGCAACGGCTGCATGATGACCGACATGACGCTGGGCTGGCTGCAACAGAAACTGCTGGAGCGGCTGGGTTACTTCATCCGCGTGACGGCGGATACGCCGGCTCCCGCCGAAGTCATTTTTCAGACGTCAGACAGCTAAGGAGCCGCACATGAAACCGATTTATCTGGATAACAACGCCACCACCCGCCTGGATCCGATGGTGCTGGAGGCCATGCTGCCGTTTTTACAGGATCAGTACGGCAACCCGTCGTCGATTCACGACTTTGGCGAACCTTCCCGCCGGGCGCTGGCCAGAGCGCGCGAACAGGTGGCCAGCTTTCTCGGCGCCCGCCACGACAGCGAGGTCATTTTCACCTCCTGCGCGACGGAAGCCACCTCCACCGCCATTCTTTCCGCGGTGGAAGCCTTTCCCGCGCGGCGGGAGATCATCACCACCGCCGTAGAACATCCCGCCACGCTGGCGGTGTGCGAACATCTGGAGCGGCAGGGCTACAAAATTCACCGTCTGGGCGTTAACGAGCAGGGCGCGCTCGATCTGGACCTGTACCGGGCTTTGCTGCATGACGGCGTCGCGCTGGTGACCGTTATGTGGGCGAATAATGAAACCGGGGTGTTGTTCCCCGTCGAACAGATGGCGCAGGCGGCGCACGAGCACGGCATTCTGTTTCACTGCGATGCCGTGCAGGCGCTGGGGAAAGTGCCGGTGGCGCTCGCCGACTCAAGCATCGATATGCTGTCGTGTTCGGCGCACAAAATTCACGGTCCGAAGGGTACCGGCTGCCTGTGGCTGCGGCGCGGAACCCGTTTTCGCCCGCTGTTGCGCGGCGGACATCAGGAACGCGGCCGTCGGGCCGGCACGGAGAACATCGCCGGCATCGTCGGCATGGGGATGGCAAGCGAATTGGCCGCGATCCATTTGCCGATGATGGCGGCCAGCATCGCGCCGCTGCGCGACCGACTGGAAAGCGGATTACAGACCATCGCCGGCACCCGCGTGATGGGCGCCGGCCAGCCGCGCACGCCGAATACCCTCAACATCGCGTTTGAATTTATTGAAGGGGAAGCCATTCTGCTGATGATGAATCAGGTCGGGATTGCGGCGTCCAGCGGCAGCGCCTGTACCTCCGGTTCGCTGGAGCCGTCTCACGTCATGCGCGCGATGAACATTCCCTATACCGCCGCGCACGGCAGCATCCGCTTTTCTCTGTCGCGCTATACGCGTGAAAAAGAGATCGACTACGTACTCGCGCAGCTTCCGCCGGTGATCGATCGTTTGCGTGCGTTATCGCCATACTGGCAGCAGGGAAAACCCGGTGAATTCACGCCGGCCTGGGGTTAACCGGGGAGATTCCGCCGATGAAAACCATCGTCGTTAATGACACCACGTTGCGTGATGGCGAGCAAAGTCCCGGCGTGGCCTTCAGCGCCGCAGAAAAACTGGCGATTGCCGTATCGCTGGCGCAAGCGGGCGTTCCCGAGCTGGAAGTGGGGACGCCCGCCATGGGCGAGGAAGAGTGCGCGCGCATTTATCAGATTCGCCAGGCGCTGCCGGATATCACGCTGATGGCCTGGTGCCGCCTCGATGAAAAGGATATTCGGCAGGCCGCGCGTCTGGGCGTGAACTGGGTGGATATTTCGCTGCCGGTTTCCGCCTGTCTGCGCCAATTCAAAGTCGGCCTGCTGTGGTCGGAAATGTTGCAGCGGCTCAGCGACCTGATCCAGTTCGCCCTGGCGCAGGGGCTTCAGGTTTGCGTCGGCGGCGAAGACGCCTCGCGGGCCAGCGAGGAAGACATGTCCGCCGTCGCCCAGGTGGCGACGGCGGCGGGCGCGGCGCGAATGCGCTTTGCCGATACCCTGGGATTGCTCGATCCGTTTTCAACCACGCAACAGATCCAGCGGTTGCGGCGCCATTGGCCGGGCGAGTTGGAAATTCATGCCCACAACGACTTTGGCATGGCGACGGCCAATACGCTGGCGGCGGTGCGCGCGAGCGCCACCCACGTCAGCACTACCATTCTCGGGTTGGGCGAGCGGGCGGGCAACGCCGCGCTGGAGCAGGTGGTGCTGGGGCTGTCGCATACTCAGTTGGGCGAAACCCATGTGGATACCACGCAGCTGACGGCATTATGCCAGCGGCTGGCCGCCGCCGCCGGCGAAAACATTCCCTATCGGCAACCGTTGGTCGGCGAGCGGGTGTTTACCCACGAGTCCGGCGTCCATGTCGCGGGGCTGCTGCAAGGCGTGGAAAGCTACCAGAGCATTCCTCCCCGGCTACTGGGGCGAGAACACCAGTTGGTGCTGGGAAAACATTCGGGCCGGCGCGCGCTGGCGGCGATTTTTTCTCAGCTTGGCCTGCCGGTCAGCGACGCGCAGATCCCGCAGATTCAGCAGGCGCTGCGGCTGTTTGCCGAAACGGGCAAGCGCCCGCCCACCCGGGACGAGCTTTGCCGACTTTATCAGGGAATAAGCGAGATACCGGTCAGGGCGCTTAACGTTGTTTGACGGAGGAAAAGTATGGACTGGTTTAATGAACTGCCCGGAATAAGCCAGTTGGAGAGCGCGGAGGATTTCCTGCGTTTCTTTGCCATTCCGTTTGATGAGCAGAGCGTGCGGGTTAAGCATTTGCATATTCTGCATGCCTTCAACCGCCGTTTACGACAATACCGGCCGGCCGACGAGCCGGAAATGGCGCCGCTGCAACGTCGGCGCTATCGGCTGGATCAGGTGCGTTCTATGCTGCTGGCGAGCTATGCGCACGTCGTCGGCGGCGAACTGCGGGAACGCTCGGAATTGCAGATCTATCAGCGCACCGCCCGCTGTTTTATCCCCTGGTTGTTACTGGATGAAGGAGAAAACGCATGAAGCCGCGTTTTGAATTTGGCGAAGCGGTGCGGGCGATCCGCACGATACGCAATGACGGAACCTTCCCGGATAGGGCGCGCGGCGAACTGTTGGTGCGACGCGGTACGGTGGGATATGTGCGTGAATGGGGAACCTTCTTGCAGGATAACATCGTCTATCAGGTTCATTTTCTGGCGGACGATCGCATCGTCGGTTGCCGGGAGCAAGAACTGCTGCCCGCGTCGGCGCCGTGGGTCGATGGCGCATTTCAATATGGCGACTGGGTTTGCGCCGCCATGATGCTGGCCACCGACCGGCAAATCCGCGTGCAAATCGGGGATGTCGGCCAGGTGATGGGGGTAGAGCGCGACAAGGATCCCATGCAGTTTATCGTGTTGTTCGGCGGCACGCTATTACAGGTGCCGGAACATGCGCTGGAGGCGGTTGACCATGACAACAATCTGTAATCCGCATGTCCTGACGATGTGGCAACGCTATTGCCGACTGAAGCTATCGCTGTCTCTGTATCATTGCCTGCCCTGGCAGCTTGGAGGTGAACAACAAAGAGCGTTTAGCGGACAACTGGCGCGGCAATATCGGCTGGAAGCGGCAATCCGTGAGCAGGCGGAACGGTTGGGGATTAAGGCGGATCAGGACGATATGATGACGGCGCAGTACGTGTTGCGCAGCGTCTTCGATGATGAACCCTCCTGGCATGCCGCGCTGAACCGCGCCGGCATCGACGAAGCCGGACGGCGGCAGGCGCTCGCGCATGAAGCGATCCTCGCCGCCACGTTGGAAAATGTGGCCGACCGGGCGCCCAGGGTCAGCGAGCGGGAAATTGATGTATGGTATCAACACAATAGGCATCGTTTTCAACATCCGGAGAAACGCCTGGCGCATCATTTGCTATTGGTGGTTGATGAGGCACAGGCCGATTGTGACAGGGTCACGGCAACCGAGCGCATCACCGCGCTGCAACGCCGTTTACAGATCGATCCGCGCCGTTTTCCCCGTTTGGCCGGCCGATTTTCTGAATGTCCGACGGCGACCGAAGGGGGAAAGATCGGCTGGGTGACCCGAGGCGTGCTCTATCCGGCGTTGGATACGGTGTTATTTTCCCTTGCCGCCAACGATATCAGCCCGGTGGCGGCAAGCCCGATGGGGCTGCATGTTTTATGGTGCGAAGCGATCCGCCCGGCCGGCGAACTGCCGAAAGCGGACGCGCTGGCGCAAATCCGCCGACAGTGGCAGGAAAAGCGCCGCCAACAGTATCAGCGCCAGTGGCTGGCGGAGATTTTGCGCTAATGCTTTTCGCCGGCGCAAGGGATAACGGCTATCCGCAGGTAAGCCGTAACTGGCGGACAATCTGGATGAACAGGTAAACAGTCAAGCCTCTACTACAGGCGTACCATGCTTGCTAATTTCCACCGGCTCACGCTGAGCTTTCATCAGCAAATCACCAAATTGGTTCTTAGCGAGTTGTGCGGGAATCGTTTCCATACCTCACCTAGCGTCTAAAATGGCTCGAATAGCCATTTTGGCTAAAAGTGCATAAAGTCACCAGTAATCAAAAAAGGGGCGACCGTTTCTATCAATGCGCAAGAAATTTGCCCCGTAGTAGGCAGATACGGGGTTTGCATCAGCTCATGAAATCAAATCGCCGCCTGAAGCTCGCTGACCCAGCGGGTGACGCGCTCCTCCGTCAGAGCCTGCTGATTGTCCTGATCCAAGACCAGCCCGACGAAACGATCGCCCTCCAGAGCACTGGATTCGGTAAAGGCGTAGCCTTCCGCCGGCCAGGCGCCGACTACCGTGGCGCCGGCTTCGCAGACGATGTCATACAGCTCGCCCAGCGCGTTGACGAAGGCGTCGGGATAGCTTTCCTGATCGCCCAGGCCGAACAGCGCCACCGTTTTCCCGCTCAGGTCGGCGTTCGCCAGCTCGTCGGCGAATTCGGCCCATGACTCGCTCATGCATTCCGCCTCCAGACCGGGAAGCTGCCCGTCCCCCAGCGTGGGCGTGCCGAGGATCAGCACCTCGTACGCCAACAGGTCGGCTAATGACGCCCGATTAATATTCACCGGATCATCCGCCCGATCGCCCAACTTTGCCTTGATAAGTTTGGCTACCTTGCGGGTTTTGCCGGTGTCGGTACCGAAAAAGATGCCGATAGTGCTCATGGTTACATTCTCCTTAAAAGGACGCCTGAAAAGGCCATTCAACTACTCGTCGTCGTCCGCCTCTTGGGCGGCGCGTTCAATCGGCAGATAGATTTCCACCCGATCGCCTTCGTGTACTTCGCTGTCGGCGGGACAAAGGCGGCCATAAATCCCCATGCGGTGCTTGTCCGGATCCAGCCACGGATACAGCGCGGACAGCGGCGAAGCCAGAAAGGCTTCGCGCAGCGTGACGGGGGTCGCCATCTCCATCTCGACGCAGCGGCTTTCTTCACCGCTGGCGTGGGCTATGGTGAATTTCATCCGTGGCAGCCTCCGCATCCCGTAGAGCAACCCAAACCGGCCGCGGATTCTTTCTTGAGAACGTCGCGGCCATAGCGCAGCACCTTCACCGCGCGGATCCCGGCCAGCATGAAGCCCATGACCAAAAAACCGCCCGGCGGCAACAGCATCAGCAGAAAACCGCCGTAGTTCGGCAACAGGTGGACTTCCAGAAAATGGAAATGCGGCCCCAGCAGTTGTTCCGCGCCGCTGAACAGCGTGCCGCTGCCGATAATTTCCCGAATCGCGCCCATCGAGGTGAGTCCGAGCGTAAAGCCCAGGCCCGTCGCCATGCCGTCCAGCGTGGCGGCAAACGGCGGATTATGCGCGGCGAAGGATTCGGCGCGGCCGAGCAGGGCGCAGTTCGCCACAATCAGCGGAATAAACAGGCCGAGGATCTTATGCAAATCGTGCATCCAGGCGTTCATCGACAGGTCGAGCAGCGTGACCAGGCTGGAGATAATCAGGATATACACCGGGATACGGATCTGATGCGGGGTAATTTGACGCAACAGCGATACCAGCAGATTGGCGCCGGCCAGCACCGCCATGGTCATCACGCCCATGCCGAAACCATTGGTAGCGGTGGTCGTTACCGCCATCAGCGGACACAAGCCCAGAATCTGTACGAACGTGACGTTATTGGTCCAGATCCCGCTGACGAGAATATCCCGATAGGCGGGGCGCGCCGCCGGCGCGGTTGCAGTAATTTCACTCATTGGCTTTTTCCTCCGTCAGACCGAGCAATTCGGCGCGATGGCGTTGAAACAACAGCAGCGTTTGATGAACGCTTTTCACGACCGCGCGCGGAGTAATGGTGGCGCCGGTGAAAGCATCGAATTCGCCGCCGTCTTTTTTGACATGCCACTGCTTCTCCGCGGTGTTTTGCAGCGATTTCCCGTTAAAACCCAGGATCCAGTCGCTGTGGCTCAGTTCGATTTTGTCGCCCAATCCGGGCGTTTCCGTATGCGAGATAGCGCGTACGCCGGTAAGCTCGCCGTTGGCGTTGACGCCAATCAACAGGCTGATGACGCCGCTGTAGCCTTTTTCGGCGCCGAACATCACTACGCCGCTGGGCCGGCCTTGCAGCGTGGCGCGGTAAACCCGCACCGACTGCCCCTCCAACTGCAAGGTGACGTCGCTGTCGCTCAGCGCATTGTCATGCAATTCAGAGGGGAAGACGGCCGCGAGCTGGCGCTGGGTATCTTCCTGATGACGCAATTCAATCTCGTTATAGGTCGCCCACCAGACGCCGCCGATCATCAGGCTGATCAGCAGGGTAAAAACGCCAAGTAATAAACTCAGGTTCAGCGGATGGCTGCGCGGCGGCCAACGCAGCCCGCCGTAAGAGGCTGAAGCCATGTTATTTCTCCTTCTGAGTTTGATATCCGTAGGCGCGCGGGCGAGTCCAGCCATCAATCAACGGGGTCACCGCGTTGACCAGCAATACCGCAAACGCCACCCCTTCGGGATAGTTGCCGAAGCTGCGGATAGCCCAGACCAGCAGTCCGGCCAACGCGCCGTAATAAAGCCGACCGCGCGGGCTGCCGGGGCCGGTGACCGGATCGGTGATGATGAACACCGCGCCCAGCATCAATCCGCCGGTGGTCAGCTGCGCCAGCGGCGGCAAGATGGATTGCGGCGCGATCAGCCATTGCAGCGTGCCGGGCAGCAGGCAGCCAACCAGCATGGCGACCGGCGCATGCCAGCTAAAGACCCGTTGTTGTAATAACCACAGGCCGCCCAGCGCCAGCAACAGCGTGGAGGTTTCGCCGAAACTGCCGTTGTGGATGCCGATCAGCGCATGTTGCAGTGAAAACGGCGCCTGCGCGTGTTCCCGGAACGCGCCGAGCAGCGTGGCGCCGGTCGTCCCGTCGGTGCTCAGGGAATACACCGCGCCGTGCCAGAATTCCGTCGGGAGCACCCAGTGAGTCATCTGTACCGGAAAGGCGATCAGCACCACCACGCGCGCCAGCATCGCGGGGTTGAACAGATTTTGCCCCAGTCCGCCGTAAATATGTTTCCCCAGCAGAATGGCGATCGCGCAACCCAGCGCGCCCAGCCACAGCGGGGCATGCGGCGGCAGGCTGAGGGTAAACAGCAGCGCGGTCAGTAATGCGCTGCCGTCGAAAACGTGGCCGAGCGATACCGGATTGACGCGCAGACAGATAGCTTCGCACAGCAGGGCGGTAACGATGCCGGCGACCATCAGCATCAGCGCCGGCGCGCCGAACTGGATAATGCCCAGCAGCACGGCGGGCATCAGCGCCAGATTGACTTTGACCATCAGGTTTTGCGTGCTGAGGCCCTGATGGACGTGAGGAGATGTCAGCATGAAGAGCCCTCCATAGGAGCGTCGGGGGTGGTCTTACGGCGGCGGGACGGTCTGGCCGCTTTCGCGGCGGCTTTTTCCGCCGCCTCGCGCGCCAGGCGTTCCTGTCGCCGCAGGCTATTGGCGCTGGCGCGCAGCAATTTCTGTTGCTGGCGTTTTTCCAGCCTGAGCTGCTGTTGCCCCCAGTCAAAGAACTGCGTCAGCGGCAATACCGCCGGGCAAACCCATGAACAGGAGCCGCACAGCAAACAATTGTTCAATCCCAGATCGCGCGCGTTATTCAGCGCGTCTATTTTCAGTTCGGCCAGCATGGCCAGTGGCGCCAACCCCATCGGACAAGCATCGACGCAACGGCCGCAGCGTAAACAGGCGCTGGCGTGGGGCTGGGGAATTTCGTCTTCGGTCAGCAGCAGCAGACCGCTGGTGCCTTTGGTGATGGGCGCATTGATGTCGGTCGTCGCGCGTCCCATCATCGGCCCGCCGAGAATGATGCGCGCCGGGCTGCTCTTCATCCCGCCGCAGGCGGAGATAATGGCGCTGATGGGCGTGCCGATGGGTACCAGCAGGTTGCCCGGCTGCTCAATCGCCCGGCCGCTGACGGTGATGACCCGATGGGTTAACGGCTGACGAAAACGAATGGCATGGAAAATAGCGATGCAGGTGCCGACATTCTGCACCAGTACGCCCATTTCAGGGGAACGTCGGTTATGCGGAATCTGTCGGCCGGTTACCGCTTCAATCAGCTGTTTGGACGATCCCATCGGATAAAGCGAAGGCAGGGCGACCACATCGATGTCCGCCTCATCCCGACACAAGCCATCGAGACGCTGGAGCGCCTCGCGTTTGTTGTCTTCAATGCCGATGTAGACATGCCGGGCTTTCGTCAACTGCTGCAAATAGCGAATACCGCCGAGCAGGAACTCGGCCTGCTCCTGCATCATTCGTTCATCGGCGGTGATATAGGGTTCGCATTCGCCGCCGTTGATAATGAGGTATTTGATTTCATGACGCATCGCCAGCCGCAGCTTATCCGCCGCCGGAAACATCGCGCCGCCCATGCCGACGATGCCCGCCTGCGCGATTAACGACAGCATCCGTTCTTCAGGCGTGTCCTCCGCGGTCTCCAGCAGCGAGGCAGGGGCGGCGGACGGCATAACCTGCAACTGAATATAACCGGATTCGCCGGCGACGATTTTGGCGACGACGCCATTCGCCGGGCTATGCAATGGGGCGGACATCCGCCCGAACGGCTGCGCCAGGCGCTGGCCTTGAGTGACAACGTCACCCAAGCTCACCTCGGGGATGGCGGCGGCGCCGGTATGCTGGCGTAAGGGCAGCGTCAGCCTGTCCGGCATCGGCAGGTGACGGATCGCCAGATCGCGCGTTAATGATTTGTGGCTGTAAGGACGAATGCCGCCGTGAGGCGTCGTGAGGGCTTTAAGCATAATCAGGCTCCTGCCGGAACGGTAAACCCGGTTTGGCGACGGTAGGGGTAAGATGAGGATCGGCGCAAAGCTGAATACAGTGGTTAGGACAGGCGCTGACGCACGCCGCGCATCCGGTGCAGTCTTCGCTGAGCACGCCGTGTAACTGACGGGTCGCGCCGACGATCGCGTCAAAGGCGCATTGTTTTAAACAGCGCCCGCAGCCGTCGCAGTCGGACGCGGCGATCACCGCCACCCTCGGCCCCTGAACGCTGTTTTCATCCAGGCTGACGCCCATTAACGCGGCGATACGCTGCGCCACCGCGCCGCCGCCGGGCGAGCAGATGGTGACCGCCGCTTCGCCGCTGGCCATGGCGACGGCCGCCTGACGGCAGCCGGGATAACCGCATTGGCCGCACTGTCCGTTCGGCAATAGCGCGACGATGTTATCCACCATCGGGTCGCTTTCTATCTTCAGATAAATCGCGGCATAACCCAGCAAAGCGCCAATCAGCGCGGATACCAGCGGGATGGCGAGTAAGGTCAGTATCAGCATCTCCGTCCCCCTTATGACGACAAGCCGGCAAAGCCGGTGAAGGCCAGCGCCAGAATGCTGGCGGTAATAAAGTTGAGCGGGGTGCCTTTAAACAGCAGCGGGGGCAATGCGACGGCCTGCCGTTCGCGCAAACCGGCAAAAATGATCATCACCAGCGAATACCCCAGTGAGGCGCTGAAGCCGAACAGCACGCTGTGGGTGAAGCTGAGATGATCCTGAAGGACCAGCAGCGCCACGCCGAGCACGGCGCAGTTGGTGGTAATCAGCGGAAGAAAGATACCCAGCGTGCGATAGAGCGTCGGACTGTATTTCGCTATCACCATTTCGATTAGCTGGACCAGCGACGCAATCACCAGAATGACCGACAGCAGGCGCAGATAGCCGAGATCGAGCGGCATCAGGATCCAGGTTTCAATTACCCAGCCCAGCGCGGCGGACAGGGTGATCACCACGGTGGTCGCCATCGACATGCCGATGGCGGCCTTGACCTGATTGGTCACGCCCATAAAGGAACAGAGCCCCAGAAAGCGCGCCAGCACAACATTATTGACCAGAATATTGGTCAGCATGATTAACAGTATCTCTTTCATTTATCCCCCTGAGGTCGTGATAACCCATGGGGTATTGCGAAAGCCGTGCCAGTTTATGCGGCACAATAAATGTTCAATCAGCGTGCAGAAACCTGCGCCAAAAATGCGCAAACCCATCAGTATCCCTGATGTGATTGCACTCACAGACAACGCGAAATCCGCCGGATAAGGCCCAAAACCCCCATCAAGATCAAGGTTTATGGCTTTTTCCGCACGGAAGGAATGATTCTTGCAATTTTTTTATGGTTATTTCGTGTCGTCGGCTGGCTGTCCTGCAATCTGACAATTTGTCATGAAGCCGACAGAATCCGTAATGCAAACCGGAGGGGCCCGGATGAGTTCATCATTAATCCTGGACGATGTGCAGTTGATTACCTCCTCTTTCGGGGGAAAAGGGTTGCATGCGACCGTCTTTCATACCGTGGTCGAGCAATCCTCCGTCGCGATTTCCATCACCGATCCGCAGGCGAACATCCTGTATGCCAACCCGGCGTTCGCTGAAATGAGCGGTTATACGCTGCAAACCCTGATCGGCGCCAATCACAACCTGTTGTCCAGTCATCAAACGCCGGAGTCGGTTTATCGCTCCATGTGGGAGACGATTACCGCGGGCGACTCCTGGAGCGGCCAGTTGATTAACCGCCGTCGTGATTCGTCGCTTTATCTGGCCGAGATCACCATTTCGCCGATCGTCAATGCGCAGGGTGAAATCGAACACTATCTCGGCATGCATAAGAATATCAGCGAGCGTTACGCGTTAGCGCAGCGAGTGCGTAATCAGATGACGCTGATTTCCGCCGTGCTGAACAATATTCCGGCGGCGGTGGTCGTGGTCGACGGCCAGCAAAAAATCGTTATGGATAATCTGGCCTATAAAACCCTCAGCGCCGACTGCGAAGGCCGGGAGCCGTTGGTATTGCTCGATTGCCTGAACCAGACGGAACCTTCCGCCATGCTGCCGCTGACTATCCGCGGCGCCCGGCGCTGGTTTACGGTAAGCAGTTGGCCGCTGCACGCGGTTAATGAGGAAGCCAGCCTCTATTTCACCGACAACGCGCCCCCGCGGCAACTGGTGGTGATCGTCGATTGCACGGAGCAGCAGCGGCAAATGACGCAGGAGCGACGCACCCAACTCGAACGACAAATTAATATGAACAAGATGATGGCGGCGATCCGGGAAACGCTGGATGCGGCCTTAATTCAGCTCAGTTGTCCGCTGAATATGTTGTCCGCCGCCCTGCGCCTGAATCCCAACGCCGACAGTATCGCGCTGCGCTCGGCATGGAATGAAGGAAAAGAAGCCATCGCGCGCCTGACGGCATGCCGCCCCGCGATGGATCATGAAGCGCCGGACAGTTGGCCGGTGAGCGGCATGCTGACCGATCTGGCGGAACTCTACCAATCTCGTCTGAACAATGCCGGCCGGCTGCTCTGGTCCTGTTCCGACCCCGATTTAACCCTGCGCGCTCAGCGCACCTTGGTGCTTACCGCGCTCAGCCTGTGGCTTGACCGCTGCCTGACGCTGCCCCCGCGGGAGGACGGCGAAGCGGTGATCGAAATCCGCGCCGGTCGGCAATGTCATCGCCTGTGTTTTTCCATCAGCGACAACCTGCCGGTAGCCGTGCAGGATACCCCGCATCCGATGGCGGAAATTCTGGCGACGGGACAGTGCATGGAGCTGCGTCTGATTCAGATGATCGCGTCGCAGCTGCGCGGCGCCGTCAGCGTAGAGAATGTGTCATCGGGCGCCACACGGATGACGCTCGCCCTGCCGCTTGATGGTTTATGCCTCGCCGGCGCCGAGAATTTGGGAGGATGAAAAAATGACTCACTTTCCAACGACAGAACGCATCGCCCGCCGCCTGGATCTTCAGCAACAGGTGGTCGCGCTGCATAAAATCAGCGTGGCGCTCAGCCATTCGCTGGATTTGCAACAAACGCTGGAGTCGATGATTGAGGCGCTGCACGATCATGCCTTTATGCAATACGGCATGGTGTGCCTGTTTGATAAGGATCGGTCGTCGCTGTTTATCGAGGCCTTGCAGGGCGCGGACGCCCAGGTTATCAAAGGCGGGCGCGGCGTGCGCTATCGGGTGGGCGAAGGGATTTTAGGTTCCGTCATGAGCCAGCGTTCTTCTCTGGTTCTGCCGCGCGTCTCGGACGATCCGCGTTTTCTCGATCGGCTAAATCTTTATGATTACGCCCTGCCTTTTATCTGCGTACCCATTCCGGGGCCGGACGAAATGCCATTGGGCGTGTTGGCCGCGCAGCCGATGGAGTTGCATGAAGATCGCCTGCCGTCCAGCACCCGATTCCTGGAAATGGTGGCCAACCTGATTGCGCAAACCGTGCGTCTGGTCAGCCATGCCAAAGGGGAGAGCGAGGCGCTGCGCACCGAACGCGACAGCCTGCGCAGAAAAGTGCAGCAGCAGTACGGTTTTGACAATATCGTCGGTAAAAGCCAGCCGATGCGGCACATTTTCGACATGATGCGTCAGGTGTCGCGCTGGGACACCACGGTATTGATCCGCGGCGAGAGCGGCACCGGTAAAGAGATGATCGCCAACGCCATTCACTACAACTCACCGCGCGCCGGCACGCCTTTTGTGAAATTCAACTGCGCGGCCCTGCCGGATTCGCTGCTGGAAAGCGAACTGTTCGGCCACGAGAAAGGCGCGTTTACCGGCGCGGTTAAGCAGCGCAAAGGGCGTTTTGAACTGGCGGACGGCGGCACGCTGTTTCTGGATGAGATTGGCGAGAGCAGCGCCTCGTTTCAGGCCAAATTGTTGCGCATCCTACAGGAAGGCGAAATGGAACGGGTGGGCGGAGACGAAACTCTGCACGTGGATGTGCGCATTATCGCCGCGACCAACCGCAATCTGGAGGAAGAGGTGCGCGCCGGCAACTTTCGCGAAGACCTTTATTACCGTCTGAATGTGATGCCGATTTTCCTGCCGACGCTGCGGGATCGGCTGGAAGACGTGCCGGATCTGGCGCAGTTCCTGTTAACCAAGCTGAGTAAACGGCAGGGGCGCGAACTGCATATCAGCGACGGCGCGTTGCGGCTGTTGATGAACTATGACTGGCCGGGCAACGTGCGCGAACTGGAGAACTGCCTGGAGCGCGCGGCGGTAATGGCTGAGGACGGATTGATCGACCGCGATGTGATCCTGTTCAACTATAAGGAGAATGCGCTGATGCCGCTCAATCGCGGCAAAGCCAATGACCTGACGGCCAGCGCCGGCGGCGAACCCAATATCGAAAATATTCAGGATGAACGGCAGCGGCTGATCGCCGCCCTCGAGCGCACCGGTTGGGTTCAGGCCAAAGCGGCGCGGTTACTGGGAATGACGCCCCGGCAGGTGGCCTATCGTATTCAGATTATGAATATCAATATGCAGCGCATATAAGACGAAGCCGGCGTCCGCCGCGGCGGAGGCGGCATCCCATACCCATGTCGTATTCGGTACATTGTCCGACAATGTCGGTTATGAATCAGCGACGCCAACGGCTAACGCTTTATTTAATCTCTGTTTTTTATTTTTTCCGCCCGGCATGGCGTTTGCACGAAAGTGATGAGGTTCGCTCATTACCGGGGTTTAAGCATATGGCAAACAACGCAGCATTTTCAGGCAAACGTTCATGCGGGCCGATGAACACCGCACACTTTACACCTTTACAGGCGGATAAGGTTTCCCGCCATCCGTGTTACTCGCCAGGGGCGCATCATCGCTATGCGCGCATGCATCTGGCCGTGGCGCCCGCCTGCAACCTTCAGTGCAATTACTGTAACCGGAAATATGATTGCAGTAATGAATCCCGTCCCGGCGTGGTCTCCGAGCTGCTGTCGCCGGAGCAGGCGATTGCCAAAGCCAGATATGTCGCCAGCCAAATTCCCCAGCTTTCGGTGATCGGTATCGCCGGTCCCGGCGATCCGCTGGCCAATATCGCCCGGACGTTCAAAACGCTGGAAGGACTGCGGGCGGAAATGCCGGATATCAAACTGTGTCTGTCGACGAACGGGCTGATGCTGCCTGATGTGGTCGATCGTCTGATCGACGTCGGCGTCGATCACGTCACGGTAACGGTGAATGCGATTGATGCGGTCATCGCCGAAAAAATCTACCCCCACCTGTGGTACGAGGGCGACAAACTGCACGGGCGCATTGCCGCCGACTTGCTGATAGAGCGGCAGGGCGAGGGCATCCGCAAGCTGGCCGAGCGCGGCGTCATGGTAAAGGTCAATTCGGTATTGATTCCGGACATCAACGCCGCACACCTGCATGACGTCAGTTTGCAGGCGCGCCAGTGGGGCGCGGTGCTGCATAACGTCATGCCGCTGATCGCCAGGCCGGAACACGGCACGCGTTTTGGTCTGGAAGGCATGCGCGAGCCGGATGCGGATGAACTGGGCGAGGTGCGCAGCCAGTGCGGTCGCCATATGCCGCAGATGGCGCATTGCCGTCAGTGCCGCGCCGATGCCATCGGCATGCTGGGAGACGACCGCAGTCAGGAGTTCCCGCTCGCTTCGTTGCCGCAACACGCCGAACCCATGCTGTCGTCGCTGTTTCGCCGGGCCAGTATTCAGGCCAGCATCGCCTCGCAGGGCGAATCTGAAGAGCCGGACGCCTGTCTCGTGGCGGTGGCGAGCGGCAAAGGCGACGTGATCGATCAGCATTTCGGCCACGTCGATCGTTTTCATATTTTCAGCATTTCCCGCGCCGGCATCATCCCGCTTGGCGAACGGTTTACCCAACGGTATTGTCAGGGCGCCGCTGACTGCGGGGAAGATGAGCCGGAAGCGCGCCTCGAACGGGTTATCGCGCTGCTGTCAGACGTCAGGGCGGTATTCTGCGCCCGCATCGGCATGACGCCCTGGCAACGTCTTGAGTCCGCAGGCATCGAACCTTATATCGACGGTGCCTGGCAACCGGTGCGTGAAACGCTGGAGCAGTGGCGCGCCGGACGCCTTTCGTCGGAGTCGGAGGCCGGTCGCAAGGGGGTGGCGTAATGGCGCTGATGCAGACCCCGGATGGCTGGTTACGCTATCTGGTCGACAATCACCTGCGCGGCCGATCCCGTTTTCCGACGCAGATGAATCTGGATGACGTCGCCTGGCAGGCGTTATTGCAGCGCGTCGGGCTGACTGAAACGCCGCGCCCGCCGCGCTGGCGCCAGCGGGATGAACTACTGAGCGGTTTACTGGCGCCGCGTCGGCAGGAGTGCGAGCAGCTTGCCGACTGGCTTGAGCAATATATGGCGCAGCCCGCCGCGCCGATGCACCGGTTAATCGCCGGCGCCTCCATGGGGTTTAATCACCTGTGGCAGGATCTCGGGTTGGCGTCGCGCTCGGAGCTGCGTCAGCTCATGAGCGTCTGTTTTGCACCGCTGGTGGATATGAATGCTAACAACATGCGCTGGAAAAAGTTCTTTTATCGTCAGATTTGCCTGGCCCAGGACGGCGAGTTGATCTGCCGTTCGCCCTCCTGCGAAAGCTGTAGCGAGATTAGCCTCTGCTTTTCGCCGGAATAACGGAAAACAGGCATTTGGGTTGATAGCCGCGAAATCGTCGCGCTGGCAAATTTTGTTCTGCCACGCGAATAGATTAAAGTATCTATTCATCGCCAAGACTCAGGTAAATAGAATGTCGAATAAGAAGCATGTTAAATTAACCCTGTTTATTTTAACACTGTTGATACTACTCTTTATATGCATCTACTTTTGGCCGGCGTTGCTTGCCACAACATTAAGCATTCAAATTTATTTACACCGTTATTTGATCATGTATCTGTTACAGATACAAAATAACAATTTTTCTTACAGTATATTACTGTTGGTCGCCAGTTTCTTATATGGCGTTTTACATGCCATCGGGCCGGGTCATGGAAAGTTTGTTATCTCATCCTATCTGAGCGTTTCCGATGAAAACGCCGCCTCAGCCAGACTTATTTCATTTCTTGGCGCCATCGTGCAGGGGATTGCAGCCATTCTGTTTGTTTATGCGCTGGCGATATTATTTAATTTCACCATTGGCGATCTCAGTCAAAGCCGTTGGTATGTTGAGAAAATCAGCGCTGTTTATATCGGTATTTTTGGCGCAACTTTATTACTGCGAAGCTACAAAGCAAGACCGAAAACCGCCGCGCTTAAAATAAAAAAAATCATGCCGGCGTCGCGGCATCGCCCTGAAATACTGCTGATGAGAAAAACAGCCGGCGAGGCGGATAACGGCTCGGCCTGCGGTTGCCGCCATCATCATGGGCTGCCTTCGGGCATGCTCCCGCGCGATCTTAAATCCGCCCTGTGGGTTATTCTGGTTATCGGCAGCCGCCCTTGTACCGGCGCCATTGTTTTGCTGGTTTTTTCCAATGCCGTGGGGATTATTAATTGGGGCATCGCCGCCGTTATGTCGATGGCGTTGGGAACGTCGCTTGCGGTCACCATGCTGGCGACCCTGGTGATTAAATCCAGAGATAAAGCCATTTTATTATACGGCAGTGAACATCACGCCGGTTTTGGCAAAATAAAATACCGGATGCTTGCGGTCTCGGGAGGGCTTTTGCTGCTTATGACCGTTCTGCTCTTTTCATCCACGGTGCCGGTCAGTATGAACGGCGATTTTATCGCCGCCGGCTGCTGAATTTATTTCGCGTCTGGATGTCAGGCTAAAGCCCGCGTTATTTACGCGGGTCAGACTGTTGACAAAACCTATAATACGCCTTGTCATCCTCCGTTACGCCCAGTCATTCTCGCCTTCGCAGATACTGTGTTAAGCATTTGGCCTATATTCACCTTGTTTTTCTCCTCCGTCATGCCCGCGTAGGCGGGCATCTCTGCAACGCAAGGCACACTGTGGAATAACGGGTTGGGGAGGGTTTGTCATTAATCTCACACACGTTATTTACGCGGGTTTTATTTATCAGACCAGGGACGAACGATTATTTTAGCGCTGATAAATTCATTAGCTTGGTAATAATATTTTTTTGGTAAGGCTATTTGCGAATTAAAATACTCTTGTTGATCCATGTCATATTTTATCTACTATCAGAGCGTATTTTTAATCAATCGATTGATTAATAAAAGGCATTAAATGCAGAAATAACGCCGGCCTTTTATTTCATGCATTGGAATATCATATGAGCAAAACAGCAGATAATACTCAGCGCCTTACCGCCTTGGCTAATGACGATATTGTTCCACTCATCGCCAGACTTGCGCTGCCGACAATCGTCGGCGTCAGCGTCAGCGCTCTGTATCAAATTCTGAACGCATTCTTTATCGGGCGTCTGGGCACGCAAGCGATTGCGGCGATGGCGCTGACGTTTCCCTTCGCCATCGCCGTTTCCTGCATTGGTCTCTGTTTTGGCACCGGGGTGGCTTCCTTTATTTCCCGCTTCCTGGGATCGGGGGATAGGGATAAGGCCAGTCAATATGCGTTTTCGTCGATGGCGTTAGGTGTCGTCTGCGCAATTTTGCTTGGCGTATTTATTGAGTTTTTTTCGCATCAGATTTTTTCCGCTATGGGCGCGACTAACGAGACGTTAATATTATCTCAACGTTATTTGCGCTGGTTGCTGATTGGCTATGTGCTGGTCGTGCTTAATATGACCGCCGGTTTTATCGTTCGCGCCGAAGGTAATACGCCTTTCAGTATGCATACCCAACTTGCCGCGTTCATCTGCAACGCCGCACTCGATCCGCTATTCATTTTCTACTACGACTTTGGCATTGAAGGGGCGGGGATCGCCACGTTAATCGGGCAGTGCGTATCGGTGGCGATGTATATCGTGCATTTTTGTTGCGGGCGTAGCGTGATAAACCCGAAAGTCGGCTTTGCTAATGGAAAAGAACTTGGAACCATCGCCAGCGTGGGCTTTCCCGCCGCGATAAACGCGCTGTTGCAGGTTATCTCCATTTCCTGTTTAAACCGTATCGCCATGAATTATGGCGATACGGTGGTCGCGGGAGTCGGGATCGCATCACGCTTGTTGATGGTGGCCTCGCTGCCGCTGAATGGACTCTGCATGGGTTCGCAGGCCATCATCGGTTACAACCTGGGAGCAAAGAAAATACAGCGAGTCCACGAAGTGGTAAAAAAGTTATCCCTGCTTGCCTGCGGCGCGGCGGCTCTCTATACGATCGTTTGTTTTCTTTTTTCCCGCGCCATGGCGGCGTTTTTTTCAACCGACCCACATGTCATCGCCGTGGCTTCGCTGGCGATTGTGATCTTTCATATTTCCATGCCGTTTATCGCATTACAGCAGGTCTGCCTGATGTATTTTCAATCGATCGGCATCGCTAAAACCGCGCTGTATATCTCGCTATTGCGCTATATCGTCCTGACGGTGCCGCTGCTCCTTATTCTTTCCTGGCTCTGGGGCATTACCGGTATTTATTACGCTTTGCCGCTTGCCGATATCCTGACAGGATGCGCCTGTGTGCTGGTGCTCCGCACTCAGTTAACCCAATTGAGAATGCAGTGGCGGCAGATATAGCAACGATTTTCGCCGGAATAAGGCAAAAACACGCTTTTTGGTCGATGACCATGGAACCGTCGCATTCGCCGCTCTACTCAGATTGAAACGGATATAACGATCTTGAGCAGGAGAGAGGAATGGTTTTCGGCAGAATACATGGCGTGTCGACACAGCATATCGGTGCAGGCAGCGCCTCCGGCATGGAGAATACGGGACGCGCGTTGCAGCAATCTTCCGCGCAGCGGAGTTCCCGCGCCGCGGCGGGCTCGCTGGTAGAGGAGGGGCGGCATGCCCGCGCCCGCAAGGATATCAGCGCATCGCCGCCGCCCGCGCAGGATGAAAAACCGGCGCGTCAGCGCGGCCGCGGCAGCAAGCTCAGCAATCTGTTGCACAGTCTGCCGTTTACCCGAAAAAAGCAGGCCGCGCCTGAACCCTCGGTCAAGGCCGATAATACGCGAAAACCGGCCGACAACAGTTTACTGGCGAAAATGATGGACGAGCGGCCGACGAATTTGCTGCGTGAATTCGCCGAACGGCCCAGCAGGGAAGAAGTGCGGCATTATCAACAGAACTTCGATAAGGTGCGGCAAAACATTCTGGCGCGCATTGCGCAGACCTCATCCGCCGGGGAAAGCAGCGGGGAAAGCCGTCAGACCGAGGCGAGCGGTTCATCCCGCTATTATACGCCGCCGCTGTCGCCGAGTTCGTCCGGCTACCTGTCCGCCGAATCGCTGGATTTGTCCGACGAAACGCCGTTGGATGACGACGGCGAAGTGGATCGTCTGCTGCGAGAAATGACCGAGCGTCAGGCCGGCAAATCGCCAAAGGTGTTCGACCCGACGCTGGAACCGCCCAGACAAGAAAAATTCAAACCTCAGTTGTCCACTATCCGTGAAAAATCCTATGAAGGCGTGGAGAACGCCGCATCCAGCCGGACGGACGCGCCATCGCCGGGGATAAGGCTCAACGAAAAAGGCCGTATCGCCATCGACGAAACGACGCCGCCGACATTACGGCACCTGTTGCAGGAAACATTGGCCAAGGGAAATCCGCGTTTTCTCGCGCAGGCTGACCAGCAAACCGAGCGCGGGGAACACCGGCAGATGCTGCTGGGGGGCGAGGGCAAACTGTTCGCCCTGACGCGATCGGCCAATACCTTTACCGCCTTCCATTCCAGCGTTCCCGGTACGGATAAAAAAGCGCTGACGCATGGCAACGCCCGTTACAGCATCCAGATGGATGACCAGGACGAAACGGTCAGTATCCGCACGCAGCATAAACGTCATCCGACCGACGTGGCGACCTCATCCCTGCCGCTGCCGGGGCGGCTGCATGAGGGGGCGCTGACCGGCATCTATCGTCATCCCGCCACGGCGGAGCATCCGCAGGGCGAGCAGGTACGTCTGCACGATGGCAAACTCCACGTGCTGAATGAAGATCTGGACGTCTGGCAGAAACAGAGCGACATCGCTTTCAATAAGCTTGCCGCCGGCGCGGATAACCGCCTTTATGCGGTGCGGGACAAGCATACGCTGACCAATCTGACCGATAACGTAAACACCAGGGCATTTGACGGCGATATCACCGCTTTCGCGGTGAACAAACGCGGTCAGGCGGCGGTACTTACCGATAAGAATGAGCGCGCCCAGCTATACTTTATGCCCTCGCTGGATGCGCCGCCGGCGCACGTTACCCTGCAACTCGCCGATCCGGCGCTGGCCCTGACGCGCGGCAGCGAACATATCGACGCGCAAACCATCGGCATGGCGGATAAACAGTTCTTTGTTTCGGACAGCGAGGGAAAACTGTTTGTCGGCGACTATCCGCCGCCCGGGCAACACGAACTGAAAATGACGCCGGCGCCTCAGCCGGCGCTGGAAAAGGCTTTTTCGGGACATTATCGCATCGACGGTTTCGCCAGCGATGAGAACGGCCGCTTGCACGCGCTGGTAAAGGACAACCTGAAGCAAACGCATGCCTGCCCGCTAGGCGCGGATAATCAGTTTACGCCCGGCTGGAACCTGACGGACGCCCTGGTGCTGGATAATCAACTGGGTCTGACGCACATTCAGCCAACGGAACAGGAAACCGTCGACCTTAAATACCAGGGTAAACTGACGTTGCAGGAAGGCGCGCTATATTACCTGGATGACCTGACCCAGGCCTGGACCAAAGCCGAGGATGGCTGCGCCCAACTGAAGAAAGGGAGCGACGGGCAAGCCTATCTTCTCAAAGACGGCGAAGTAAAAAAAATCAGCATCAATCAACATAGCAATACGCTGAGGCAGGGAACGGATAACGTTTTCTCGCTGGCGCATGCGCGCAATAAACCCAACGTGGGCAACGCGCTGCTGCCCGAGGCGAAAAGCGACAAAGCCACGGCGATGGCGGTAATTAATCCGCATAAGTTTTTGCTGTTGTCCGCTCAGGGTGAGATCCACTTTCATCAGGTAAAACCGGATACCCGGCGATCGCAGCATCCGGTTCAGGTGCTGCCTAACATCGGCATCAATGGCGAAATAAAAGACATTGCGTTGGATCGCCGGCAAAATCTCTACGCGCTGACCCGACAGGGGGACGTTTTCACGTTAGCCAAATCTCAATGGCAGGATCCCGCCGGCCGCGAGCAGGCCACCTGGCAAATGGTGCCGCCTCCGCATGGGCGCCGCGGTGAGATAACCGATATCCGCAATGACGATTCTGGCAATCTGCTTGTCTCACGGGGAGAAAACAACCATAGGTTAACCGATACCGGCTGGCAGTCGTCGGATAGCGCGCAGCAGGCGGATCGATCGCCGATAGCGCCGCGCGCCTCGGATGCCGTTTACAACCGCCTGAATACCGCCAATAAGCGCCTTCGTCTTCCCGGCTCCGGTTTAACGGCCCAGGGCGCGGTAATGAAAGGCGGATTTTCCGGCGCGGAAAGCAGCGCGGTACAAAGCAAGTTCTCCTCCCGCCTTAGCGCGCATGTGTTTTCACCCACGCTATCCATCCCGAGGCCGGTTAAAAATCTGGCTTACGCCGTGCAGCATCAGTGGCAGGGGCGCGAAGGCTTAAAGCCGGTGTATCAGATGCAAAGCGCGTTGATCAAACAACTGGAAGGAACGAACGTTCGCAAAACGGGCGATGCGTCATCGACGGAAGACTTGCGCACGCGGCTGGAGCGTCTTGATTTAGGCGAGGCGGGCAAAGATCTGCTGACGCTGTTGCAACGTTTCCGCAACGAGCTGGAAGAGAGCGCGACGCAGGCGCTGACCCGGCTGGGACAGCATAAAGGCATCGTCAAAGACAGCGGCGAACTGAACGAAAAATTCAAACCGTCCGCGCTGAAATCCGTCGCGCAATCCCTGAATCCCAACCGTTCCGGCCACGATCTCAGCAAATCCCTGCTGCATGCCTGGCACTCGGCCCCGGCGGCCAAAGACAGTAAAGTGGAAAAGCTGTTGTCCGCTTTTGTAGATAAACAGGTGGCCATCAGTCATCAGAAGGCCGACGTCATGCTGGGGCGCCAGCGCGATCCGAACGATCGCAACGCATTGCTCAAGTCGCGCATTATTCTGGATACCCTGACGCTCAAAGATCTCCACCAGTTAGTCGACAAAGCTGAACTGTTGTCCGGCAAAGCGCCGGATGAACGACAGCTGCGCCAGCTGCGGCAAGATATTACCCGGTTGCGCGATGGCCAATACAACCAGAATCCGATTAAACAATTCACCGATATGGGATTTACCAGTAACGCGCTGCTGGAAGCCAACTATGACGGGGTGAAGGCATTTCTTAACGCTTTCCGCAAAGAAGATCACGGATTGAACGTCACGTCGCGCACGGTATTGCAGGCGGGGCATCAGAATGAATTGGAAACGAAACTGCTGGATACGCTGAAGTCGATGAAAACAGGCGACATCATCAGTTTTGATCGCAACTACGGCGGCGGCGCCAGTTCATCCTACGTCTTTCTGCTGAAAAATTCGCCGGTTCCCGTCGTGCCGGGCGGCGGCATGACGTTCAACCGCGCGTATGGGCTCAGCATCGCGCGCATGGATAACAGTTTCTACGTCGAATTCAACCGCCGGGGGGACAACGTCGGCAATCTGTCCATGTCGACCGGTTTTAACCTTCTGCCGACCTTTCTGCCGCAATCGATCAGAGAAAAAGTCAGCGCCATCAAGATTAACGACCATTACGACTTTATGCCCGACGTGCGTATTAACGGTTCGATAGCGGGTACGATGGCCAGCGGCGACCAGAAAGGACTGTCTTTCATGCTAACGGACGACGAACTGCCCGATTTTATTCAAGGCCTGACGCAGGGAACGTTGAATCCGACGGAGTTTATGCAGAAAGGCGCTCAGCACCTTGTGCGGGATGGGAACAAAATCAGCTTCAGCCTGGACATCAGCAGCTCGCTGGAAGCCCGTGCGGCGGTCAATCTGCGGCCGAATGTTATCGACCCGTCGACATCGCAAGCGTCGCCGCCGTTCCCAGAGATGGTAACGCGCGCGGCGGCGGGCATCGGCGGCAATCTGAACATTCTGTCCGCCAAACACGAGCGCTCGACGGCCGAAGGGGAAAACGCCATCAATAAAGCGTATACCGACAACCGGGTACGCTTCTTTAACCGGGTGGATGTCGACGCGCATGCCGGTATTAACGCGGGCGCCATTTTCCCGATTGAAGACGGCAATGCGCAAGATCCGAACGACCTCGTGCCGATGTTTGTCGGCACCACGGCGTCGGCCAGCGTCTCTATAGATAGCTCGGTGAATAAAATGGTCGATATGACGATGAAACGCGCGGAGCCGGTTATCGACGCCGACGTTACCGAACTGGCCGCGCAGTTGGGAAATCATTTTAAAGACAGCGTCAGCCGTCAGGTGCTTGCCGCCTTACCCGAAATCAAGGACATCGGGGAAAAACTGCAAATCCTGAACAATCATTTCAGCGCGCAGGAAATCAACAGCGATGAGCGCTACGCCGCGTTGAACGGCGTCAAATCGGCATTGCTCCAGCACCAGCTCGCCCAGGATGGCGGCATGACGCTGGCGTCGGCCTCGATCAGCACCACCTATGGCAATCTGTCCCGGCTCGATAATAACGGCATCATCCATTCGCTGCGTAAATTCCTGGATTCATCGCTGCCGCCCAGCAACTCTGATCGGATTAAAGCCCTTATGACATCCACGCCCGAACTCAGCAGAGCCATTGAAAGCATCAAGTCATTGCCCGGCATCAGCGCCACGGTCAACCTGGAATTAAAAGAACCGCTAAAACAGCAACTTATTGAGGGGATTCAACAAAAGAAAATCGAGCATCAGGATATCGCCAACTTGTTCAACGACCGCAATAACCTGCGCTTGAGCGGCATCTTCTTTTATCAATCGGCCAAAAAACGGGAAGGTTTTGATACGCCGACGCTGGTCTTTGGCGGCAGCAGCAGCGCAAGCGTCTCCATGTCGAAAAACATCGGTACCATTGCCTTTCAATACGGCCGGGATCAGAGCGTGCCGCACGGATTTACGCTGGACGGCGATATCGCCAAAGCAAATCCGGCTCTGGCTGATGTGATGTATCAATTGAAAAACGAAGGCATGGAACTGAAGAGTTAACCCATCGCTCGAAAAACAGGAGGAGAGCAAATGACGCAGTATCAACAACGGGTTGAAAGCTGGTTGAAACACCTTTCTCAACGCTATCGGACGACTTTGACGCTGCGGGACGGCGTATGCGCGCTGTGCGACGCCAACGGCGGGGAGGCGGCGATTATTGAAGTGCCGGACCAGAGCGATAGCCTGTTATTGCATTGCCAATTGCCGGTATTGCCGGAAGAGATCACCGAGACGGTTTTGCGCTTGTGTCTGCAATTGAATTTTGAAATGAATGCCATGCGCGGCTGCTGGCTGGCGCTGGATGAGTATCAAACGCTGCGGCTGTGTTCGCAACACAGCGTCGATATGATGAACGAGCAGACATTTACCGCGCTGATTGAAGGATTTATGCAACAGGTCGACGAGGTGGGCGCGTTTTTACGCGACGTGCTGATGCGTGTTGACGCGGCCTGATGATGCCGATGAATATCAAGCGCCAAAGCGATTCCATCCCGCGGCGGCGCTTATTCAGGCGGCGATGGCAATGGCGCTCGCCGCAATTTCGAAAGAAATAAGCCGTCCGCTGATATTTCCCGGATAAGGAATATTGACTGATTTAATGTTCATCTTTCTCAGAGATGTAATAAGAGACGTCGGCATTAACCATTTTTTCGGCGATACCGGTCGCCATTTTTTTCTCTACCGCCTGACCGGCATTGATCAGCGCTCTGTTATTTTCGCTATAGAGTATTTTTTTACGCTCATCCTCGCTATATGAGGTGCAGGTCTTATATATTGCATCAAACATATTGTTATAAGTATTATTCATTTGTTGCAATACATTTAATTCATCCGGTTTTATGTAATCACGATTGTTATTAGAGGTGGCCGACGGGTGGAGCATGAATGATGATCCCGCCATCGCCAGACGCTGTTGCGCGGCGCAATAGAAGATGGTCGCCGCCGAGGCGACCATTGACATATTCACCGTGGTGACCGGCGTTGGCGAGCTTTTTATCGCCTCATAGGTCATATAACCGTTATCCATATCGCCGCCGTAACTGTTGATATAAAAATAGATATTTTTCAGATTAGGGTAAGTGGCATTAATCTCATCCAGCGCGGACATGACATCAACGGTTTTACCTTCAGTGACATTGCCGATATAGACGATTTTGGCGTATTCCACATTGCCATTCTTGATATTGGGTTTTTTAATGACGGAAACATCCGCGAAGGCGGGCGATGGCAGTAAGGGCAATAAAACAATAGAGATTGTTTTAAACAGGGACCAGGCGTAATTATTCTTCATAAGGGGGCTTTTCCGTTGGAAATTTTAAGTCAAAAAAAAGTAACGATTATTGATCCTCAGCGAATGGCGCGCTAAATTGGCGTGATTGCCGATAGAAACGTCAGCAACGGGAATACTATCCGTATCCTGGAGCATGCGATCGTGCCGGCGATTGTACGCGCTTTATCACGTTAATGCTGGAAAAACGTATCGCCGAGTCAGTTGCAAGTATCGCCGCTCAGCTGGGCAAACGGTGGCGATGCGGATACTCTGCGGCACCATAATCACTTTTTATGAGGTTGAATTAACGCTTGAACACTCAGTGCAACAGATTCCATTCTCTGGCCTGATTGATCGCCTGAATTCGACCTCTGACCCGCAGTTTTTCATACACTTGCTTCAGGTGCCATTTTACCGTTTCAACCGAGATCCCCAACGAACGGGCAATCCCTTTATTGGAATAACCGTCGGCAATGAGCTGGAGCAATTGTTGTTCCCGTTCGGTCAGCCGGTGCGACAGCGATTGCGGGATATCCTCCGCCGGAAGTTCGCCGCCCCTGGCGGCCTGCTGCAATAACATGGCGGCCATTCTGGCCCATTCGGCGTACGGGGACGGCGTCTTGCATAATTCGCAGAGCAACGGCAACAGGTCAGGGCCGGCATCCAGCAGGCTGCGCTGAAGTTTTTGCTGCACAGCACGCTGTAACGCCGGTTTGAAGATCTCAGCCGCGCGGACTTCCTCGCCCGCCCGCAGCAGGGCGACGGTCTGCATAATTCTTAACCGCACGGCCGACAACCACTCGGCGCATTGCTCCTGTTCGCCGGCCAACGGATCGATGATATCGGCCGCCGCCAGAGGTTCGCCAACGGCAATCAGCAGACGGCTGCGGCTGATACGAAAATAATGGGAAATAGCGTTCAGGCCCGGAGCATTGTTTCCCGGCCCGGCTTCATCCGCCAACGTCTGCAACTGGTCGAGTAAAAGTCTGGCCCCGTCGATATCCCGCTGCCGCAGACGGACGGCCAGCCGTTCGGCCAGCAACGGCGCGCGCGCGCGCGACCAGCCCCGGCTAATCGCCAATTGTTCAGCATGCAGCAGCAGACGATCGGCATCGTCCGGCTGCTTGTTTAACTGCGCCTGGCGCGCCAGAACGATATAGCAACGGCTAAGGCCGTCAGGCGGGCAGAAATTATCGATCATCTCCAGTCGCAGGCTGAGCAATGCGTCCACCCGGTCAACATCCCCTTGCTCCCAGGCAATTTCAGCCAGAATAGGGGCGAGCGTCGCGCCGCTGCTGGAATTCTCCCCGGTATGCCGTTCGGCATACCGCAGCGCCTGGGATGCCAGACGCTCGGCCTCAGCCATATTGCCCTGACGCAGATAGCCCTGGGCCGCAACAAACGCACGGTAAACCTCAACGAACAGATTCCTGTTCGCCACGTTGGCGCCAGGCAGGCGGCGTTGCACATTCAAAGCCTGTTCCGGGCGTAAATCAACCAGATGGCAATAGCTGAGGATGTTGCACACCAGACCATCCACCCAAACATCGCCGCAGGGTACTTCGCGTAATAACGGCTCCGCCAGGGCGATACTTTGCGGAATATTTTCCGCAAAGGCTTCGCAAATGGCCCGCACCACCCGTAGCTTCACCCAGACGCTGTGCGCCAGACCGTCGCGGTTGGCCGCCGCCAGTACGTCGATGGCATCAAGTAACTGGCGGGAATCGTTAAAACGAAAGTGATGCGCCAGCGCCCAGGCCAGATTGATCTGTAGATCGATGCGGGAAGGCTCCAGATTGGCGGGCAGATAGCGCATCCAGCGCACCAGCGTATCAATATCGCCTTCCTCCGCCAGCGACTGCGCCCCAATCTCGGCATGCTTGTTGCCGGTTTTGCCGGCGGCCAACGTGTGTCGCACCGCTTCCGACCATAAATTCTGAGCGGCGAACCAATTACCGGCCCGCTCGTGCAAAACCCGGATGTCTTTATCCGGCGAGTTTTGCAGCCGGTTGAGCAGCGTATCGCGCATCAGCGGATGATAACGAAACCAGGATCCGCCTTCGCCCAGGGCGCAGAGAAACAGATTATGCCGCTCTATCCAGGCCAACATGTCCTCGCTGTCGCTGCGCCCGGTGACGGCATTGCACAAGGCGGGGTTAAGACGGTTGAGAATTGCGGTGCATAACAGGAAGTCGAACACCTCCGGCGGCAGTGGTTTGAAAATGATCTCTTCCAGATAGCGGGTAAGGGTACGGGAACCTTCGCTCAGGCTACGTATAAAGCAACCGGGGTCAGTGCGCCAGTCGGCCGACAGGGTGGCTATCTTCATGCCGGCTATCCAGCCTTCGGTCAAGGAGATAAGCCGCTGAATATCCTGCTTTCTGACGGTTTTCGGCGCGGAATCCATAAAATAGGCGCTGGCTTCCTCAAAGGTGAAACGCAGATCGTTATCGTAAATTTCCGCCAGTTGATCCTGAATCCGCAGGCGGCTCAGCGCCAGATGCGGTCGGAAACGACTTCCGATTATCAGGTGCAAAGAAGAGGGCGCATGATTAAGCAGATACGTGAGCCCGTCGTGTATTTCGCGATGGCTGATGTTGTGGTAGTCATCCAGAATCAGGTACAGCGGATGCGGACATAGGTGTAATTGATTGATCAGCTCCGCCACAAACAGCGAAAAATCGGCGGGTAACTCGCCCTCCAGATAACGTTGGAAAGCCGAACTCCAGTCGCAAAACAAGGGCCGCAGCGCTTCCAGCAGATAACGCATAAATAGCAGCGGCGTGTCGTCGTCTTCCTCAAGGCTGAGCCAGGCCGATGCGCCGCCCTGCCGCCGCCGGCAGTGATACCACTGCGCCAGTAGGGTGGTTTTACCGAATCCCGCCGCCGCGCAGACCAGCGTCAGAGTGCGCGATTCCGCCTCGTCAAGCCGTTGCAATAAACGATCTCGCTGCAACGACATCCCCGATGAGCGCGGCGGCGTCAGTTTGGTGAGGATCAGCGGTAGCTTGAGAGTAAAGCGAAAAGGCTCTTCATTAACAAATTCCGCCAACGGGTAATGTATGGGGAGCAAAAACGGCATACGCGCCAATATCCCTTTATTTAATAAGTGTTTTCAAGGTGCTTAACGAGAATAAACCGAGCCGACCCGCTATAACGGGTCCCACCTGACGGCCCCCCCCAACCGGGGGGTATACCCTGTTTGTTCGCTCCTATACAGTAACCCTTCTTCCGCCAAGAGAGCAGGAACAGGGGTTCTGCGTTGCGAATGGCCGTACCGTCGGGAAACGACTGAGAGCGGAGCCGTTAAACAACGGCTGTTACAGGCTTAGCGCAAGATGCGCGAATCATGAACCTGAAGAACGTCTGCCCGCTGAAAACAGCAGCGGCGTATTCCCGGATTCAGACACACAGGACGTCGCAGTCAGCGTATGCGATAACCTGACCTATGCCGATTATATCGGGTCAACTCGCCAGGGTCACGACCATTGTGTCGCGCATCGACTTGGATTTGAGGCGACGAATGAACATGTCGCTCAGGGATTATCGCTCATCCCTGGCGGTCGAAAGTAATACACCCGGTCATTCCCACGACGAATGGCCGGGTATTGCATCAGTAACTATTGTTTTTTTTGATCTGCAAAGAGGTGAGTTCAGAGTATGGCTATCGAAAATAAAGTAGCGTTAGTAACCGGCGCCGGGCAGGGTATCGGCCGCGGTATCGCATTACGTCTGGCCAAAGATGGCGCATCGATAATGCTGGTCGACGTTAACCGTTCCGGTCTGGATGCGGTAGCCGCGGAAGTTGAAGCACTGGGGCGTAAAGCAGCAACATTTGTTGCCGATATTTCCGACCGTGCTCAGGTTTACGAAGCTATCGATCTGGCTGAGAAACAGTTAGGCGGATTCGACATCATCGTCAACAATGCGGGTATCTCCCAGGTTCAGGCGCTGGCCGATGTCACGCCGGAAGAGGTTGAACGCATCACGCGTATCAACATTCAGGGGACGCTCTGGGGTATTCAGGCCGCCGCGAAAAAATTCATCGACAGAAAACAGAAGGGCAAAATCATTAATGCCAGCTCCATTGCCGGTCATGATGGCTTCGCTTTACTCGGTGTTTATTCCGCCACCAAATTCGCCGTGCGCGCCTTGACCCAGGCGGCCGCCAAAGAGTATGCCAGCCGGGGCATCACGGTGAATGCATACTGCCCAGGGGTTGTCGGTACCGGTATGTGGGAACATATGGACCGCCGTTTCGCGGAAATTACCGGTACGCCGGTGGGTGAAACCTATAAAAAATACGTGGACGGTATCGCGCTTGGCCGCGCCGAAACGCCTGATGACGTGGCAGGTCTGGTATCCTACCTGGCCGGCCCTGACTCTGACTATGTCACCGGTCAGTCCATCCTGATCGATGGCGGCATCGTTTACCGCTAAGCCTTTTCCCAAGCCGCTTTCTTACGAAAGCGGTTTTTCCGCTACGCCACTCGCCATGTCTCGCTGATTTCGTCAAATACCCAGATTCGTCATACGCGCGGCGTTATTTCTGCTCGTCGCCATAATAAAGCTTGCCTATCTTGATCAGTTGCCGTCCCTGGGATTTACGGTGAAGGTTGGTATCCCTCAGCGAATAGACGCAGCCGCAATACTCCTGCTGATAAAACCGTTCGCGCTTGCTGATCTCAATCATGCGCGAAGATCCGCCTTGTTTGCGCCAGTTATAATCCCAGTACGTCATCTGCGGATAATGTGCGGCGGCGCGCTGCCCGCACTCGTTGATTTGCTGCATATTCTTCCAGCGGGAAATCCCCAGCGAACTGCTGATGACGCTAAAACCGTTTTCCCATGCATAAAGGGCGGTACGCTCGAAGCGCATATCGAAACACATTGTGCAGCGAATACCTCTTTCGGGCTCCCATTCCATGCCTTTCGCCCGTTCAAACCAGTTATCCGTGTCGTAGTCCGCATCCACAAAAGGCACGCCGTTTTTCTCGGCGAACCGAATATTCTCGTCCTTGCGAATGAGATACTCTTTCTGCGGATGAATATTCGGATTGTAAAAAAAGATGGTGTATTCGATGCCTGAGGCCTGAATCGCCTCCATGACTTCACCGGAACAAGGCGCACAGCATGAATGCAGCAATAATTTGTCCGCTCCTTGCGGCAACTCGAGTTTTTGGCGTTTAAAATCGATCATAGTCCAACGATGCGCAACGGTAGAGAGTAGCGGGCCAGTATATCGTTGGATAAAAGCAAAGTCGAAAATGGCCGTTGCCGCACGGCAAATACGCCACTAATTAAAAAACAGTTAAAATGCCTGGCATAGCGTTTCGCCGGTTAGTGCGGCGAGCGCGCCTTCACGTTACTGACTGCAAATGATTGACAAGGATTAATCATGTCGAGCCGAAAAATAACCCTTGCTGACTATGATCCCAACTGGCCTGCCAAGTTCGAAGCTGAGAAGTTACATATTGCAAATTCGCTGGATGATTGTTTTGTTGATTGCTTCCATATCGGTAGTACATCAGTACAGGGATTAGCGGCAAAACCCGTCATTGATATGCTATTGATCGTCTCATCCATACAGACATTGGACTCGCGCCAGTCAGCACTGGAGGCGATAGGGTACGTAGCGAAAGGCGAAAACGGAATTGCAGGACGGCGCTATTTCTACAAAGGTCGGCAGGTGCGAAATTTCCATTTGCATGCCTATGAACCAGCGCATCCTGACATAATCAGGCATTTAGCGTTCCGTGACTATCTCCGAAATAATCCTGAAATATCAAAAGAATATCAAGAGATTAAGAAACGGGCCTTGAGAGGTGCTAAAAACTCATCGGAGCTTTATGTTGCGTCTAAAGATCCCTTTATCAAAAAGCATGAGGCTATAGCCTTGAGTCTGGCTCAAAAACGCAGGCGCTGAGATGATCAAATTTGATATTGCCAAACTCCCTGTTGCGGTAAAAGAGAGCCAAAGAGAAATTTTGTCAATTTGAAAAGTAATGAGAATCAGACCTGCGACCTGTTAACGTCTAAAATACCCACTCTTACACTAACGCTGGCCTTTGTATGTTTTTACATCGTTTTTGTACTTACCCAAAACGAAGAAGGAAGCGGATTATACTCACCGGTGTACTTGGTTTTGGCGACGCTGCCATAGCATCATCTGAACAACATAAAATGAAAAAATCCACGCAACTGCGTGGATTTTGAAGTGTTTTTAGATGTTTATGAGATTCAGTAAAACCTCACTAGACAACAAAAGTGATTAGACGTTAAACAAGAAGTTCATCACATCGCCGTCTTTCACGATGTAGTCTTTACCTTCCGAACGCATTTTCCCTGCTTCTTTCGCGCCTTGCTCGCCTTTGTAGGTAATGAAGTCTTCATAAGCGATGGTCTGGGCGCGGATGAAGCCTTTTTCAAAGTCGGTATGAATTTTACCCGCCGCCTGCGGGGCGGTGGCGCCGACGGGGATTGTCCAGGCACGGACTTCTTTCACCCCGGCGGTGAAGTAGGTTTGCAGGTTCAGCAATTCATAGCCCGCGCGGATAACCCGATTCAGACCCGGTTCCGTCAAGCCCAGCTCAGCCATAAATTCGTCGCGATCTTCATCATCCAGCTCGGCGATATCGGATTCAACCGCAGCGCAAACCGGCACCACGACAGACCCTTCCGCGGCGGCGATGGCACGAACCTGATCAAGGTACGGGTTATTTTCAAAACCGTCTTCGTTCACGTTGGCGATGTACATAGTCGGTTTCAGCGTCAGGAAACTCAGATAGCGAATGGCCGCTTTCTCTTCCACGCTGAGATCCAGCGAGCGCAACATGCCCGCTTTTTCGAGCTGCGGCAGGCATTTTTCCAGGGCTTCCAGCTCGGCTTTGGCATCTTTGTCGCCGCCCTTGGCCTTTTTCTGTACTCGATGAATGGCGCGTTCACAGGTATCCAGGTCGGACAGGGCCAGTTCGGTATTGATAACGTCAATATCGTCGGCCGGGTTAACTTTGCCGGAAACATGAACAATATTGTCGTTTTCGAAGCAACGCACCACGTGACCAATGGCTTCCGTTTCACGAATGTTGGTCAGAAACTGGTTGCCCAGGCCTTCACCTTTGGATGCGCCTTTCACCAGCCCGGCGATGTCGACAAACTCCATGGTAGTAGGGAGGGTACGCTGCGGTTTGACGATCTCGGCCAGTTTATCCAGACGCGGATCGGGCATCGGCACCACGCCGGTATTAGGCTCAATGGTACAAAACGGGAAGTTGGCCGCTTCAATACCCGCTTTGGTCAGCGCGTTGAACAGAGTGGATTTACCGACGTTAGGCAGACCGACGATGCCGCATTTGAATCCCATGTTTATATCACCTTAAATTACTTATTAATCAGACAATTATTTTCAATCGCCTGTCAGAATGACAACTATTCCGGCTGATTATACACGGAATGTCCGTTTATCTCGATCCGCCATCGGCATCAGGCGGTGATTTATGCCGCTTTAAATGCGTGTAAGCGGTTCATGGCTTTCATCATATCTTCTTTTAACAGAATGTCGGTGCAGCGGATCGCTTCGTCAATCGCGTCATCAATCAGCGTTTGTTCGCTGACGGGCGGTTTCCCCAACACAAAACCGGTGACTTTATTTTTATCGCCCGGATGGCCGATGCCGATGCGTAAGCGATGGAAGCCAGGATTATTGCCCAGCTTGCTGATGATGTCCTTCAATCCGTTGTGGCCGCCGTGACCGCCGCCGAGTTTGAGTCTGGCTACCCCGGGCAGCAGATCCAGTTCATCATGCGCCACCAGAATTTCATCCGGTTGAATCCGGTAAAAAGTCGCCAGGGCCGCCACGGCCTTGCCGCTCAGGTTCATAAAGGTCGTGGGGACCAATAACCGGATATCATGCCCGGCCAGATTGAGGCGTGAGGTATAGCCAAAAAATTTGCTTTCTTCTTTCAGCGGCTGACGATGAATTTCAGCCAGACGGTCAACGTACCAGGCGCCGGCATTATGGCGGGTCGCCGCATATTCGGCGCCGGGATTGGCCAAACCAACAATTAACTTAATGCTGCTCACGATAATATTCCAGATTGCGCGCGTATATCGATATCACGCCGCGTGATTTAAATAGCGTTGAAGGACGTTAGTTTACACATATCCTTTTCTGACTTGAAGTCGCGGCATACCCGGCGTCAGCGTCGTTGTAATAGAATTATGCAAAATAGTTCCTCCAGGTAATTATTAAAATCTTTGTCTGTTTATTGGTATAAATGTAAAAAAAGATTACTTTTACTCTGTTATCTGTGATCCCTCACGCAATCATCCGACCACGTACTTGTCTATAATTACATCAACACAGGGAAGCCTCATTCATCCACAGAGTTTTCTGGAGGTGACAAATGAAACGTAAAAGTGCAACCACGCTGGGTAATGCGTTGATGGGCATTGGTATGTTTTTAATGATCGGCGGCATTGCTTATTGCATCATCAGCCAGTTCGCCAAACTGAACCTACCGCAATTTATCGCCTATTTGGATCTGATCACTATTTTTGCCGGCGCGATATCCTGGTTGGTCGGTGCGCGTATCAGCGGTCGTGAAAAAGTGGCCGATCGTTACTGGTGGGTAAAACATTTTGATAAACGTTGTCAGCGCCATTCGTAGCGCAATATTGCTGACTTGTGCCGAATTTTAAAAATCCGCTATAAGCCTTGGCTGTGGCGGTTTTTTTTATTGCACATGATGGAAATAAATTAAGCCACCTTTTACGGGTGGCTTAATTTTGCGTAAATAGCCAATAACCAGCTAAAAACGATTAATGCTCAAACATGGCGGAGATGGACTCTTCATTGCTGATGCGACGAATCGCTTCAGCCAACATGCCTGACAGCGTCAGCGTACGAACATTTTTCAGCGATTTGATTTTATCTGTCAGCGGAATGGTATCGCAGACAATCACTTCATCAATAACTGAGTTTTTAATATTGTCGTAGGCATTACCTGAGAAGATCGGGTGCGTCGCATAAGCAAATACGCGTTTGGCGCCACGTTCTTTCAGCGCTTCCGCTGCTTTACACAGCGTGCCGCCGGTATCGATCATATCGTCGACCAACACGCAGTCGCGGCCGGCGACATCGCCGATGATATGCATCACCTGAGACACGTTGGCGCGCGGACGACGTTTATCGATAATCGCCATATCGGTGTCATTCAACAGCTTGGCAATGGCGCGGGCGCGAACGACGCCGCCGATATCCGGAGAAACCACAATCGGATTATCCAGCTCCTGTTGCAGCATATCTTCCAGCAGGATAGGGCTGCCGAAAACATTATCGACAGGGACGTCAAAGAAGCCCTGAATTTGTTCTGCGTGCAAATCGACGGTCAGTACACGGTCAACGCCGACGCTGGACAGAAAATCAGCCACCACTTTAGCGGTGATTGGCACACGGGCGGAACGAACCCGACGATCCTGGCGAGCATAGCCAAAGTAAGGAATAACGGCAGTGATACGCCCGGCGGAAGCGCGGCGAAGCGCATCCACCATGACAACCAGTTCCATCAGGTTATCGTTGGTCGGCGCACAGGTGGACTGGATGATGAAAATATCACCACCGCGTACATTTTCATTGATTTGCACGCTGACTTCACCATCGCTAAAACGACCGACAGCGGCGTCGCCAAGGCTAGTGTACAAACGGTTGGCAATACGTTGTGCTAGTTCCGGGGTGGCGTTACCAGCAAAAAGCTTCATATCAGGCACGAGAAGAACCTCAGGCTTGCGTCCAGAGAAATATTGTACCCGCTATAATATCCGTGAGCGGGGAGCAACAACAGGCACAATATGCATACGGGTGTATGAATTAGGCTTGATAAAACACAGCCCAAGCAGACTGGGTGTTATCAAAACCTAACATTGCCCGGAAAGCGTACGTTGCAACGGAGAGACGTTAACGCCTCGCGCCACAAAACCATTTAACCATTCCGGGGCCTGGTCAAGCACCTGGCGGGCTTCGGGCTCGGTGTCGAACTCAGCGAACACACAAGCACCTGTTCCGGTCAGGCGCGCCGGGGCGTATTCTAACAGCCATGAAAGTAGCTGTTCAACCTCACGAAAACGTTTTCTTGCGATAGTCTCACAATCATTGACGAAGGTCTGTTTTAGCAACTGGTCCAAAGATCGCACTGGCGAATTCCGTTTTAGCTGAGGATCGCCGAAGATCAACGGAGTAGGGATGCTGATCCCCGGATGCGCCACCAGATACCATTTTTCCGCCGGGAAAGCCGGCGTCAACTTTTCGCCGACGCCTTCGGCGAAGGCCGCATATCCATGGATGAAGACCGGCACGTCGGCGCCGAGCCGCAGGCCGAGCGCCGCCAGCTCGTCCGCCCGCAGATTACAGCCCCACAGGTGATTCAGCGCAACCAGCGCCGTGGCCGCATTCGATGAACCGCCGCCCAATCCTCCGCCCATCGGCAGGCGCTTATCAATACGGATATCCGCGCCCAAAGGCGCGTGGCGATCGTTACGGCTGCGGCAATGTTGTTGCAGCAGGCGCGCCGCGCGGATAATCAGGTTCTGCTCGTTATCCACGCCGGCTATCGGCGTGAGCAGTTCGATACGCTCATCCGCACGCGGAGTAATCGTGAGCGTATCGCCATAGTCCAGAAACTGAAACAGGGTTTGCAGCAGGTGATAGCCATCCGCCCGCCGCCCGGTGATATAAAGAAATAAATTCAGTTTGGCGGGAGAAGGCCATTTCTCAATCAGGTTGGACTGCATAGGTTATTTTACCGTCCAGTTATCCATTTTTAACTTGATGCGCTGTTCGCCCTGAGTGAGCTCCAGACTCTGCGGCAGCGGCGGGTTCACCTTTCGGCTGTAACTCTGGTAGCTGACGTTCCAGCTTTGATCGCCCTGACGATAGGTCACTTTATTCAGCAGATATTGGTCGTCGAGGGTGAAATCGCTCGCATCGCCCGGCAAGCCGAGGATCCACTGGCGCAGATTATTCAGCGGGATCGCCATCCCCGTTAGCTGTTGCACCATCTCTTCGGCATCTTTGCCGACATAACGTTTACCCTGATTGTCCGCAATCTGCACGCTGCCCGGCTGCGCGCTCAATTCCAGCTCCGTGCTGCCGAGCGGGTTGGTCAACAGCAGACGAAAGCGCTGGGATGACGACTCTTCCCAGAAAAAACGCGCATATAGTTTCTTGCTATCGGAGATATAGGCAAAGGAGCCGCGCGTCTGATATTGGCTCAATTGCTGCACTTTTTGCTGATGTTGCCGCCATTCGGGCGAGGTCGGATTCTTGCCCGGCGACACAGGTTGGTGAAGGCCGCAGGCGGTCAGCAATACACTGGCCAGAGGCAGTAGCCGCAGGCAACGGAGGGTATTTAATGGCATGTCGGTCAAATCCTATCAGGCAGATTGAATATCACAAAAAGGTCACGCTAACGGGCTTGTCGCTCAGCGTCAATGTTTGGCGTTTTCAGCGTAGAGTATACACCCAGGATGAACAGCATCACGCGCTGTCGCTTTTCTTGCTTCCCGGCATCAAGTAGAATGCGGGGCAAGAAATCCATACTAACACCGGTATTACTCAAGAATTGTTCAATGACGCTGCTCGCGCTTGGTATTAATCACAAAACGGCTCCGGTTTCTTTGCGGGAACGCGTTTCTTTCTCGCCGGATACGCTGGGGCAGGCTTTGAATAGCCTGCTACAACAACCTATGGTGCAGGGCGGCGTACTGCTGTCCACCTGTAACCGCACCGAACTCTACCTTAGCGTGGAAGAACAGGAAAATCAGCGTGAACGGCTGATTGACTGGCTGTGTGAATACCATCATCTGGATCCGGATGACGTCAGCGACAGTCTATACTGGCATCAGGATAACGCGGCCGTCAGCCATTTGATGCGCGTCGCCAGCGGCCTGGATTCACTGGTGCTGGGCGAGCCGCAGATATTGGGGCAGGTGAAGAAGGCCTTTGCGGAATCATTGCGCGGACATACGGTGTCCGGCGAGCTTGAACGCCTGTTCCAGAAATCGTTTACCGTCGCCAAGCGGGTGCGCACTGAAACCGACATCGGCGCCAGCGCGGTCTCCGTTGCGTTTGCCGCCTGCACGCTGGCTCGCCAAATCTTTGAATCCCTTGCAGATGTTAATGTATTATTGGTCGGCGCCGGAGAAACCATCGAACTGGTCGCCCGCCATCTGCGCGAACATCAGGTACACGGCATGGTGATCGCCAACCGTACTCGCGAACGCGCGCAGGCGCTTGCCGCTGAAGTCGGCGCGGAAGTCATCACGCTCGCCGAACTGGATGAGCAACTGGCTAATGCCGATATCGTCATTAGTTCCACCGCCAGCACATTGCCGATTATCGGAAAGGGGATGATGGAAAGAACGCTGAAAGCAAGGCGTAATCAGCCAATGTTGATGGTGGATATCGCCGTGCCGCGTGATATTGAACCGGAGGTCGGCAAATTACCCAACGTCTATCTGTATAGCGTTGATGACTTACATGCGATCATTCAGCATAACCTGGCGCAGCGCAAAGCCGCCGCAATCCAGGCGGAATCGATTGTTCAGCAGGAAAGCTCCGACTTCATGGCCTGGCTGCGGGCGCAGTCCGCCGTCGAAACCATTCGCGATTACCGGGAACAGGCTGAGGCGCTGCGTGCGGAATTGACGGCCAAAGCGCTTACCGCCATTCAGCAGGGGAGCGACGTGGAAACGGTCATGCAGGAATTGACGCACCGTTTAACCAATCGTCTGATCCATGCTCCCACCAAATCTCTTCAACAGGCCGCCCGTGACGGCGATCTGGACCGTTTACAAATTTTACGCGACAGCCTTGGGCTGGACTAGCATTTATCTCTCTTAACAGGATTTAACAGCCCGCATGAAGCCTTCTATTGTTGCTAAACTGGAAGCGTTGCAAGAACGCCATGAGGAAGTTCAGGCATTGCTCGGCGAGTCGAGCTTGATCGCTGATATGGATCGCTATCGCGCCTTGTCCCGTGAATATGCGCAGCTTACTGATATCACTCGCTGCTTCCAACAGTGGCAGCAGGTACAGGAAGATATGCAAACCGCTGAAATCATGCTCGACGATGCCGAAATGCGCGACATGGCGCAGGAAGAATTAAAACAGGCAAAAACCGCCGCCGAAGAGCTGGAGCAGCAGCTTCAGGTTCTGCTGTTGCCGAAAGATCCGGATGATGAGCGCGGCTGCTTTCTTGAAATCCGTGCCGGAACCGGCGGCGATGAAGCGGCGATCTTCGCCGGCGATCTATTCCGCATGTACAGCCGCTATGCGGAGACCCGCCGCTGGCAGGTGGAAGTCATGAGCGCCAGCGACGGCGAGCATGGCGGTTATAAAGAAATCATTGCGAAAGTATCCGGCGACGGCGTCTACGGCCAGCTCAAGTTCGAGTCCGGCGGGCATCGCGTACAACGCGTGCCGGCGACCGAATCACAAGGGCGTATTCATACCTCGGCGTGTACCGTCGCGGTGATGCCGGAAATACCGGAAGCAGAACTGCCGGAGATCAGTCCCGCCGATTTACGTATCGATACTTTTCGTTCATCCGGGGCCGGCGGTCAGCACGTCAACACCACTGATTCCGCCATCCGAATTACCCACTTGCCGACGGGCATTGTGGTTGAGTGTCAGGATGAACGTTCTCAGCATAAAAACAAGGCTAAAGCGCTTTCTGTGCTGGGCGCGCGTATCCGCGCCGCCGAAATGCAGAAGCGTCAGCAGGAAGAAGCCTCGACGCGCCGGAACCTTCTCGGCAGCGGCGATCGTTCAGATCGTATCCGCACCTACAACTTTCCGCAGGGAAGGGTGACCGATCACCGTATCAATCTGACGCTCTACCGGCTGGATGAGGCAATGGAAGGCAAGCTGGATATGCTGATTCAGCCCGTCGTCCAGGAATATCAAGCCGACCAGTTGGCCGCGCTTTCAGAGCAAGAGTAATGAATTATCAGGCCTGGCTGACATCGGCTATTACGCGTCTCGCAACGGGGGAAAGTCCGAAACGGGATGCGGAGATATTGTTGCGCTTCGTCACCGGTAAAACGCGAACCTTCTTGCTGGCGTTCGGCGAAACCCGGCTGACGGTGGAACAGTTGCAGCGATTGGATGCTTTACTGGCGCGGCGGATTAACGGCGAACCCATCGCCTATCTGACCGGAGAGCGCGAGTTCTGGTCGCTGCCGCTTGCGGTATCGCCGGCCACGCTGATCCCGCGTCCCGATACCGAGTGTCTGGTTGAACAAGCGCTGCAACGGCTGCCTGCCGCGCCGTCTTCCATACTGGATTTAGGCACCGGCACCGGGGCGATAGCGCTGGCGATAGCCAGCGAGCGGGCGGATTGCCAGGTCACCGGCGTAGACGCGCAGCCCGATGCCGTCACGCTGGCCAAACATAATGCCGAACGATTGGGCATAACAAATGTTCGTTTTTTATTGAGCGACTGGTTTTCATCGCTGCCGAACCAGCATTTCACGCTGATCGTCAGTAATCCGCCCTATATTGATGCCGATGACCGCCACCTGTTTCAGGGGGACGTTCGTTTCGAGCCAAGCAGCGCTCTGGTGGCGGCCGAGAACGGATTGGCCGATTTGCGCGCCATTATCGAACAGGCCGCAAGCCATTTACTGCCTGACGGCTGGTTATTGCTGGAGCACGGCTGGCGGCAGGGCGCCGCAGTACGGCAGCTATTACAGACTCACGGATTCGAGCGGATAGAAACCTGTCGGGATTACGGCAATAACGATCGCGTATCGCTGGGGCTGTGGCCAAAAGCGATCGATAAATAATTTTTCAGGAGGCTACGCGGGTGGCGCTATTTTTAGGATTTGCATATCTGCACATGGTGACGGTCGGCGTCAGCATTTGTTTGTTCGTGCTGCGTTTTTTTTGGTTATGCCGACAGTCCGCCCTATTGCGGCAACGATGGGTTAAGATACTGCCCCACATCAACGATACGTTATTATTGCTGACCGGCGTGGGTTTACTCGTCATTAATCATATTTATCCGTTTACTGTCGGACAAAGCTGGCTGACGGAAAAACTGTTTGGCGTTATTATTTATATTCTCCTTGGCGCGGTTGCCCTGGGGAAACGCCCGCGTAGTCAGAAGATACGCTGGCTGGCGTTTATACTTGCCTTGGTATGCTTCTGTCTGGTTATGCAGATTTCGCTGACCAAGTTACCGTTGCTGATGGAATAACTATGAGTTCTATTGCTGATTTTGAATTCAATCGTTCACAGTTAAGTGAAGGTGTCGTACTCGTTTCACAGGCGATTCGCCGTGATTTCCCCGCCCAGGATGTGCGGAAAAATCTGCAACAGTTGGTTGACGATGCCCGCGCGGTTATTCCCGAGGATCTTGAACAGGATTTGCAGCTTGAAAAGCTGATTGAGCTGTTCTTCCATACCTGGGGGTTCGGCGGCGCCAGCGGCGTTTATCGGCTTTCCGATGTCCTGTGGCTGGATAAAGTGCTGGAATCCCGGCAGGGCATGCCGGTGTCTCTGGGCGTGATATTTTTGCATATCGCGCACGCGATCGGGCTGCCGCTGATGCCGGTCATTTTCCCCACCCAGCTTATTTTACGCGCGGACTGGCTGGATGAGGAGATGTGGCTGATCAACCCGTTAACCGGCGACACCTTGAGCGAACATGTGCTGGACGTCTGGCTGAAAGGCAATATCGGTCCTTCATCGCAGCTGATGGATGAAGATCTGGATGAAGCCGAGAATATACTGATTGTACGTAAAATGCTCGACACGCTGAAAGTGGCCCTGATGGAAGAAAAACAGATGGAGCTGGCGTTGAAGGCCAGTGAAGCGGTGTTGCAGTTTGAGCCTGACGACCCGTATGAAATCCGCGACCGCGGCCTGATTTATGCCCAGTTGGACTGTGATCATATTGCGCTGTCCGACCTGAATTATTTTGTCGAGCAATGTCCGGAAGATCCGGTGAGTGAAATGATCAAAGTTCAGATTCACTCAATAGAGCAAAAACACATCGTCCTGCATTGATAAATGCCTATTTATACCCGTCCGATTGCAAGAGGTCGCCAGGCGAAAACTTGCCGGGCGGCGGGTATGTTCAACGTTGATTTATCCGATATTAAGGTAAAAGTATGAAGAACAAAGTGGTCAAGGTAGGGGACATTTCCGTTGCCAACGATCTGCCTTTTGTCCTGTTTGGCGGCATGAATGTCCTTGAATCACGGGATATGGCGATGCGCGTCTGCGAGCATTACGTTACGGTAACGCAGAAACTGGGTATTCCCTACGTGTTCAAGGCTTCCTTCGATAAAGCCAACCGTTCCTCCATTCATTCTTACCGCGGTCCGGGTCTGGAAGAAGGAATGAAGATTTTCCAGGAACTAAAACAGACCTTTGGCGTAAAAATCATTACCGACGTACACGAATCATATCAGGCGCAGCCGGTGGCGGATGTCGTCGATGTGATTCAGTTGCCGGCTTTTCTCGCTCGCCAGACCGATCTGGTTGAAGCGATGGCGAAAACCGGCGCCGTTATCAACGTTAAGAAGCCTCAGTTTGTCAGCCCCGGACAAATCGGCAACATCGTCGATAAATTTATCGAAGGCGGCAACGATCGGGTAATCCTGTGCGATCGCGGCAGCAATTTCGGTTACGATAATCTGGTCGTGGATATGCTGGGCTTCAACGTCATGAAGCAGGTTTCCAACGGTTCGCCGGTCATTTTCGACGTCACGCATGCGCTGCAATGTCGCGACCCGTTTGGCGCCGCATCCGGCGGTCGGCGCGCGCAGGTAACCGAACTGGCCCGCGCCGGTATGGCCGTGGGTCTGGCGGGATTATTCATCGAGGCGCATCCCGATCCGGCCAACGCGAAATGCGACGGTCCTTCCGCATTGCCGTTAGATAAGCTGGAACCTTTCCTGCAACAGATCAAAGCCATTGACGATCTGGTCAAAAGTTTCCCGGAACTGGATACCAGCAAGTAGATTTTCAGGCATAAAAAAACCCGCGTTATGCGGGTTTTTTTATTCGTTTGCGGTTACTTGTACAAATCAGCGCTAATGGTCATATTCGTGCCATTATTTTCCCGTTGTCTGGTGATGTGGTAGTATTTGGCGCCTTTTTTGGCTGCGCGTTTTGCCACTGCTTCGGACACCTGCGGCATTGTGGTAAAGCTGCCGCGGAAAGTAATGGAATCGAAGGGGATCATCTGCGCGGCGGTCGCTTTGTTAAGTTCTTCAATTTTAGTGCCGTCGGCAAGCGTGACGGTGTAACGCCCACCTCTTGACGACTGCGTTTCAAAGAAGTTGCCGATGTTGCGGCTTGGGCTATCCGAGTTTGCCACGCCTGGAATTTCCACCTTGGCGGCTTCTGTGCCGCCGGCAGCCAGCGCGGCTCTGCCGGCTTCGGAATCGGCCGGGATGGCATCCGGGCGTTGGAGCTGGCGCTTAGGCGCATCGGCTTTGTATATGTAGGCCGTTACCTTCTGGTTGCTCCCGCCGGCGTTAATATCAACCTGACGCACAATAAAGAAAGCGTCGGCATTTTTTTCTTTTGCCGCTTTGCCAATGGCTTCGTTAATCTCCGGCTGGTTGGGGAAGGAACCGCTGACGGTAACGGTATCGTACGGTTCCAACGCATAGGCGGTATCTTTTGGCAATTCTTTTACGCCATGAAAAGTGCGGTACTTCACTTCATTACTGGCCTTCGGCGCATCTTTATGATAGAGGTCGACGATAACGTTCCACCGGTCGTAGGAATTGGTGTCCATCATATCCTGAACATAGAATGCGTCGGCGCCGAGCTTATCCGCACGTTTTGACGCCGCGGCAACCGCTTCGTTGATGGCGCTGAACCGACCTATGAATGAAATTCTCTTAAAGGGCTGTAATGACGCGGCCTGTTCTGGGGTGAGTTCCCGGGCCGCCTGTACTGAAAATGCCGATAATGAGAGTAGTGCGGATACAATAACTGTCGTCTTGAACTTCATAAAAGGATCCTTTCGCCTGGCGCGTTTGGTTTATAACATGCTTGGCAATCAAGATGTAATGGAATAGCCCCGGATTATCGCACGGAATAACGACGCATGCTTTAGCATTTTGCAGGGTATCTCAACCTTCGTTTCCCAGGCCGGGATTAAAGAAAAACGTCAATAATAACGGTTAATGATTGTTTCACTATCATAAGGGATATTTATTCGGGCCTTGTGCTTAACAAGCCCGTAACACGCGATTTTTGTGAAACACCCCAGAATAATTTATCAATAATAATGCTACAAAAGCGGCAAGCGAACGTGATTTTCGACCAAAAAAAACCGATGCTGACTATAATAACTCGGCTTTTAGGTGAAATTCGTTTTATATATGGATCATCGCTCACATTTTCAGTAGGTTATATATCCACTTGATTTCAGGTCGCTCCTCTGGCGATGATGAACGCATCCTTGGTTGAGCGAATATAGGCTATTATCGCCATTGCAGTTTGCAAGATACCGGGTAGTCGGTTAATCAGGTCAAATATAGAGACAGGGTGAAATAAATCTCGGTCGATTCATACCACCGGAGTAGGGTGACTATAATAACCTTCGTTAAAAATAAGCAAAAAGGGAATCAGTATGCGTATTGGTGTTCCAAGAGAACGGTTGACCAATGAAGCAAGAGTTGCAGCAACGCCGAAAACGGTCGAACAGTTGCTGAAACTTGGCTTTGAGGTCTCGATAGAACGTGGGGCTGGGAAACTTGCCAGTTTTGAAGACTCGGCGTATGCGCAAGCGGGCGCCTCACTGGCAGACACCGGTGAAGTCTGGCAGTCCGATATTGTCCTGAAGGTCAATGCGCCGCTGGAGGAGGAAATTGAACTCACCCGCGCGGGGAGTACGATTATCAGCTTTATCTGGCCGGCCCAGAATCCTGAGTTACTGGAGAAACTGGCCGCGCGTCAGGTGACGGTACTCGCAATGGACTCTGTTCCCCGCATTTCACGCGCCCAGTCGATGGATGCGCTTAGCTCAATGGCGAATATCGCCGGCTACCGCGCCATTGTAGAGGCCGCTCATGAGTTCGGTCGTTTCTTTACCGGTCAGATTACCGCGGCCGGCAAAGTGCCGCCGGCCAAGGTCATGATTATCGGCGCCGGCGTTGCCGGTCTGGCGGCTATCGGCGCAGCAGGAAGTCTGGGCGCGATTGTCCGCGCTTTTGATACCCGTCCTGAAGTTAAGGAACAGGTCAAGAGCATGGGCGCCGAATTCCTGGAGCTCGACTTTGAAGAGGAAGCCGGCAGCGGCGACGGTTATGCCAAAGTCATGTCGGAAGCCTTTATCAAAGCGGAAATGGAACTGTTCGCCGCACAGGCAAAGGACGTGGATATCATCGTCACCACGGCGCTTATCCCGGGCAAACCCGCTCCGCGTCTTATTACCAAAGAGATGGTTCTGAGCATGAAGCCCGGCAGCGTGATTGTCGACCTGGCCGCGCAAACCGGCGGCAACTGCGAGCTGACCGTCGCCGATCAGGTTACGGTAACGGAAAACGGCGTCAAAATTATCGGTTATACCGATCTGCCCAGCCGTCTGCCGACCCAGTCTTCTCAGCTGTACGGCACCAATCTGGTTAACCTGCTGAAGCTGCTGTGCAAAGAGAAAAATGGCGAAATCGACGTTAATTTTGAAGACAACGTGATTCGTGGCGTCACGGTCATCAAAAATGGCGAAGTCACCTGGCCGGCGCCGCCGATTCAGGTTTCGGCTCAGCCGCAACAGGCCAAACCCGCTGCGGCTGCCGTCGCGAAAGAAGAGAAAAAACCGTCTTCTCCATGGAAGAAATACGCTTTCATCGCCATTGCCATCCTGCTGTTCGGCTGGTTGGCGAATGTCGCACCGAAAGAGTTTCTGTCTCACTTCACCGTATTCGCGCTCGCTTGCGTGGTAGGGTACTACGTCGTATGGAATGTCAGCCATGCGCTGCACACGCCATTAATGTCGGTAACAAACGCGATATCGGGAATTATCGTCGTCGGGGCATTGTTGCAAATCGGTCACGGTGGATGGGTGTCTTTCTTTTCCTTCATCGCCGTATTGATTGCCAGCATCAATATTTTCGGTGGTTTCACCGTCACTCAGCGCATGCTGAAAATGTTCCGCAAAAACTAAGGGGTAACACATGTCTGGTGGATTAGTTACAGCTGCATACATTGTTGCCGCGATTTTATTTATCTTTAGCCTGGCCGGTTTGTCCAAACACGAAACTTCCCGTCAGGGGAATATTTTCGGCGTGGTCGGGATGGCGATTGCATTAATCGCCACTATCCTGGGGCCGGATACCGGCAACGTCGCCTGGATTATCGTCGCCATGGTGATCGGCGGCGCAATCGGCGTTTATCTGGCGCGCAAAGTTGAAATGACCGAAATGCCGGAGCTGGTCGCCATTCTTCACAGCTTCGTGGGTCTGGCCGCCGTACTGGTCGGGTTTAACAGCTTTCTCGACCACGGCGAGATCACCGACCCGGTACTGGTGAATATCCATTTGACGGAAGTCTTTCTGGGGATCTTTATCGGTGCGGTAACCTTTACCGGTTCGGTTGTCGCTTTCGGCAAGTTGCGCGGCATCATTTCGTCCAAACCGCTGACGCTGCCTCATCGCCACAAAATGAACCTGGCGGCGCTGGTGGTCTCTTTCCTGCTGCTGCTGGTGTTTGTTAATTCCGACAGTGTGGCGTTGCAGTCCGTCGCGTTACTGTTTATGACGGCGATTGCGCTGGTATTCGGCTGGCATTTGGTGGCTTCCATCGGCGGCGCCGATATGCCGGTTGTCGTTTCCATGCTGAACTCCTATTCCGGTTGGGCGGCGGCGGCGGCGGGCTTCATGTTAAGCAACGACCTGCTGATCGTAACCGGTGCTTTGGTGGGTTCCTCCGGGGCCATTCTGTCTTACATCATGTGTAAGGCGATGAACCGCTCCTTCATCAGCGTGATTGCCGGCGGTTTTGGTACCGACGGTTCGTCCACCGGTGAAAGCGAAGAGATGGGCGAATACCGCGAGGCTTCAGCGGAAGAAGTCGCTGAATTACTCAAAAACTCAAGTTCGGTGATCATCACGCCCGGATACGGCATGGCGGTCGCGCAGGCGCAGTATCCGGTACACGATATTACCGCCAAACTGCGCGCTCGCGGGATCAAGGTTCGCTTTGGCATTCACCCGGTTGCCGGTCGTTTGCCGGGCCATATGAACGTTTTGTTGGCCGAAGCGAAAGTGCCTTATGACATCGTATTGGAAATGGACGAAATCAATGACGATTTCGCCGATACCGATACCGTATTGGTCATCGGCGCCAATGACACCGTGAACCCGGCTGCTCAGGAAGATCCGCACAGCCCGATTGCCGGAATGCCGGTGCTTGAAGTGTGGAAGGCGCAGAATGTTATCGTGTTTAAGCGCTCGATGAACACTGGCTATGCCGGCGTGCAGAATCCGTTATTCTTCAAGGAAAACACGCAGATGCTGTTTGGCGACGCCAAAGACAGCGTGGAGGCGATTCTGAAAGCGCTGTAATTCTTTGCGCTAGGCAGACTAAAAGGGGCGATCATCATCGCCCCTTTCTTTATTCCAGGCATTCAGAACGCCATACTAATTTTTATCCTCGTCGTTTTCCCCTTCCTGCGTGATCGGGCTGACGAAATCATCAGGTTTGATCGCCAGCAAATCGCATTTCAGATGGTCAATAACGTGCTCGACGGTATTACCGATAAATGCCGCGGAGAGTCCGGTTCGGCCCAGCGATCCCAGGACCACGACGCCGGCTTGCAGGTGCTCCGCCAAATCAGGGATCACCTCTTCAGGCAATCCTTTCTCCACATGTGTTACCCGTTCATCCAAATTGAATTTCTGACGCAACGCCTTCATCGCAATCAGGTGTTGACCGCGGATGGCATCGTTGTAAACGCTAGGGTCGAAATCGGGCAGTTCAATGGCGATATTGATCGGCGTGACCGGGTAGGCGCCGACAAGGTGAACCTCCGTCTGATTAACCTGTTTCGCCAGCTCCAGCGTTTCTGATACCAGCTTAATGTTCAGAGGATCGTGATAGGGATCTTCGCTGGAGAGGTTAACGGCGACCAACGCCCGGCTTTCTTCCGGCCAGGGCTGATCCTTCACCATCCAGACGGGACATGGACATTTACGCAATAGCTGCCAGTCGGTAGGGGTGAAAATAACGGCTTCCAGCCGATCGTGCTGATGCGCCATTTTCAGCAACAGGTCATGTTGCCCGGCAATCACCTCCTGAATAATGGCTTCAAATGGCTTATTGTGCCAGACCACTTTGATTTCTATCGGAACGCCGGCATCAAGATAATATTTGCATTGTTCCCTAATCCACTCGGTGCGCTGTAAAACCACGCCCTGACGCATTTCCGTCCGTTCGTCAGGGGACAGAAGGGTGGTCATTTCATAAGAGAAATCATAAATCGGCAGGAATGCCTTGATGCGCCCGCCAAGTCGCTGAACCAAATAAACCGCCCGCCGAAGCGCCGGTTGGTCATCCTGATTCGGGTCAATAGCTACAAGCAAGTTCTGATACTTTGCCATAGGTCCTCCAAACAGCTGTTAGTCCACAGTCTGTAAATCAAGAGTACCCCAAGGACATCGTTTTGAACAATATCGTTTTGAAAAACAGCGGTGAAAGGCCGGAACGATGTAATAAGCGATTCACCGCTCCGGCGGCAGGTCAGGCTCTGTTAGGCGAAGAGCCGGCGAGTTCGGAAAGCGCGCTAAGATTTTCAATGGTGATGTATTTACCTTTTACGGCAAGGATCTCACTTTTCTGAAAACGGCCCAGTAAACGGCTGATGGTTTCTACCGTCAGTCCCAGATAATTACCGATATCGCCACGCGTCATGGTCAGGCGAAACTCGCGCGGAGAGAAACCGCGTTCGGCGAACCGACGAGACAGGTTATAAATAAAAGCCGCCAAACGTTCTTCGGCATTCTTCTTCGACAGCAGCAGGATCATATCCTGGTCGCCGCGGATCTCGCCGCTCATCAAGCGCATCATTTGCTGGCGCAGGTTAGGCATTTTCCCGGAAAGATCGTCCAGCGTCTCAAAGGGAATTTCGCAGACCATTGAGGTTTCCAGCGCCTGGGCAAAGCTGGGATGCTGCGCGTTGCCGATGGCATCAAAGCCGACCAGGTCGCCCGCCAGATGAAAACCGGTGATCTGCTCATCGCCCTGTTCGGTGATGGTATAGCTCTTGATGGTGCCCGAACGGATAGCATAGAGAGATTTTAACTCATCGCCGGCTTTGAAGAGCGCTTGTCCTTTCTGGATAGGCTTTTTCCTTTCAATGATATTATCGAGCTGATCGAGCTCGTGTTCATTCAAAGTAAATGGAATGCATAGTTGACTGATGCTGCAATCCTGACAGTGGATCGCACAACCGCCAGACTGGATGCGGCGGATAATTCGCTTTTCCGGGATCATAGACTTTGCTCAGGCGATAATTGATATTGGTCAATTTTAACAGCTTTTATCGCCGGTGATAAGTCCGATAACCTTTCCAATGGCTCAATAAGGCGCGAACTAAGGTGTAATTTAACTTTATGCCTGATAAAAATACATTTTCGCGCGCGGATTTTTGGCGTAACGATATCATTTATAGCGCGAATATATTCTGTTGCGGGAAATAGCCTTCATGCGTGAGCAACCACTGTTTACGATGAACGCCGCCGGCATAGCCGGTTAATGCCCCCTGCGCGCCGATAACGCGATGACAGGGAACCACAACGCCGATCGGATTGGCGCCATTCGCCATCCCCACGGCGCGGGAAGCCGTCGGTCGCCCCAGTCGCGCAGCCAGTTCGCCATAACTTATTGTTTCCCCGCAAGGGATTTGCCGTAACGCGCGCCAGACCTGTTGCTGAAATTCCGTGCCGACCGAGACAACGGGGATGGTATTAATGACATTTAAATCGCCGGCGAAATAACGTTGCAGCTTATCGGTTAATCCACCGGGATTATTCTCAGGCAGTAACGAGAAGGGATCATTCTTATAACATCGATTCAGCGAACGATATAATTTTTCTTCATATTCACGCCATTCAACCGCCCGCAGGCAATTATTTTCATCGGCAACCAGCATTAATTCCCCGATAGGGGTTGGCATCGTATCCAGAAAAAAAACCTGCACAATCATTCCTTACCGATTTAATCAGACGCGCATGCCGGCAGCGCTGAATGCCTTATGTGAACGCGCTATTCGGCCAATGCCGGAGCGGATGTCGTTGCCATACCGCCACGACATCCGCCCATCATAACGCGAGATGCGATAACGGGTTACTCAATCACGCCGCAGGCCAGACGTGCGCCGCCGCCGCCGAGTTTTTCCGGGCTGTCGGCGTAGTTATCGCCGCCGGCATGGATCATCAGCGCGTGGTTTTTCACCTCGGACAGCGATTTTATCCGCGGCGCCAGCACCGGATAGGAGGCGGAGCCATCGGCGTTAACCACCAGTCCGGGTAAATCCCCCAAATGACCCTGGTCGGTATATGGTCCCAGATGCTTGCCGGTTTTTTCCGGATCGAGGTGTCCGCCAGCCGCCAACGCAGGCACGGATTTGCCGTCCTGCTCCCCGGCGGCGCAACTCGATTTTTCATGAACATGGAAACCATGGATGCCCGGCGTCAGCCCGGTTAGCTTCGGCGTGAAGAGTAGGCCATAAGGGGTTTCCGTTATCGAGACCTCTCCCAATGCCTTGCCGTTGCCGTCCGGCAGCGCTTCGTTCAAGGTTACCGTAGTGCCGGCGGCGAATGTGGAACAGGAAAAGAACACGCCTGTCAGGATAAGTGCCTTCAGTTTCATTGTCTTTTGCCTCTGTTGTTATTAAATCGATTACGATTGAACCGGTTGATTGTCCCACGGCGCAATATCGCGCTACCGGAATAATCATCTTGGTATGAAATAATAGTTGAGCCGGGAAAGGCGTCAACTCAGGGAGGCGACCATGGGGATAAACGCGGCAAATTAGCATCATCGGCCAACGAACAACGGATTGCCCCCGGAAACGCCGGGGGCAGGCAGGGTTACTTCTCGACGGGTTTGATCAGCGTTAATATCTCGCCCAATTGTTGATGCTGTTCCGCACTGACTTCACGTCCGGCGGAATACCCGGTGTTTTGTATAATCATTTCATTCAGGCCGACCAGCCAGTCATAGATATAAAAAGCCGTATTGTTGGTCGGCGTTAGCGAAAGCTTGGTCAGGCGCTGTGACGCGCCCCAGTTCAGCGCCTGTTTTTCCGGCTTGGCGAAGATTTTATGACCGCGATTAATCCGGCTGGCGGGGCGCAGTGATTCATCCATTTGCTGGAACCCCAGCCAGGCGACAAAATCGCCCAGCACCGTCAGCACGCGTGACACCTGCCGATCCGCCTTATTTTCGCGGTGAATGCCCAGTTGATCCGAATCCACCAGCATCCCGATCAGCGCGTCTTCGATATTCATGCGAATGCTGGCTGTGATCAATTCTTCCACCAGCATTTCAATCGTCGCCTTCGTCACGCCCAACAGTTCGACCAGCGGACCGTTTTCCGGCAAACCGCGTAAATGATTTATCCAATAGCGATAAACGTTGTGCGCATATTCGGCTTCGTAACCATGATCAATTTCATGAATCGCAGATACGGGTTGATCGACCTCGACGGGTTCATCGGCAAACAGATCGATTTCGATCCCGACGCTAAAAGGATCGCCGCCGGTTAAAGGCGCGCTGAGCTCTTCCACATTCTGATGAGGATTGCCGTAGGGTTGAGCCTGCTGTAGCAGATAAAGCCGACGCAGCTCATCGCGCGAGGGCAACAGCCGTTCCAGCAACTCGCCGTGTACGCCGGTGCGGGTTTGCAATGATTTAAGCAACGTTTCGGCTATCTGCTGTTTCCTGGCCGGATCGTCGGCGCCCGGCGGCTGATACCAATTCCCCAACAGATTATCGCCCAGTTCGCGTTGTATTTCGCCGAGTTGCTCGCTGATGCGGCCGAGCTTCACCTCGCGGTGAACTTCCGCGCCCAGCCAGGCCGCCATACGGCTGACGCCCCGTTTATCCATCGCCAGCATGGTACCCCAGGCATCGCCGGGATTGCCGACATAACGCTGCACGGCCGCGTCATGGTTCTGTCCATGAGTAATGCGGCGATCAAACTTGGTCACCGCCCAGATGAGGCCCGGTTTACGACGACTCCGAATCTGGGCGTTTTCGCCCTGAGTCTGTTTCACCCAGTGATCCAGCGCCTTGCCCACGACTTTGACATCGGAACGTCTGCCCGCGGCGGTGCATACCATCAGCAGATTCATTTCATGATTATCGGTATAGCGTTCAAGCAAATAGGCCCGTTTGGCGCGCAGCAACGTGGACGCCAGCGGATGCGCATCGGGGCTGCCTTGTTCTGCCGTTTGAGGCTCGTCGGCCATTTCCGGCGTATCGCCGAAACCCGGGAAATCCAGAATATCGACCTGCTCAAACAAGGGCTCGCGCGGGGGAGCATGCAACGGGATCAGCAATTCAGCGGTCAGCATGGCCAACTCGGCCTGCGACAGTTCGACCGCCTTTCCCGCCCGGCCATTCAAGATGGGACGAACTAACACGCCGGGATCGTTAGACGAATTCAGTCGCGCCAATGCCGTGCCGTGAATGATGCCGTCAACCGGACGCAGCGCTTCATCGGCCAATATCCGCAGCGGGACCAGTACCTTATGGACGCCGGAAAGGTGTTGCAATGTATGGGAAAAGTGGCGATAGGCCGCCGTCAGCGCATTGTCGCTTCCCCAAAGCACCGAGAACAGCTGGGCGCGATCGTCAACGCTCAGATAGGGCGCCAGTTCTATCGCCAGCGGCCAGAAGCGCGTTTCCAGTTGCTTTTGTCGTTTGGCGTCATGACGAGCCAGATAGTCCCACAACGCGACAACCTCATCCGCGTTCATGCCCTCGACCGGTTCCGGCTGACGGTGCATCAACAAGGTTCTCAGATGTTCGTCGATGAATTGCTCGTCTAATTCTTCAAACGCTTCATCCTGATTAACATCGTGCAGAAAAGCATTGGCGATAATCTTGCCAATATCGACCTCGCTGAGCAGCAGCAGTTGAACGGGAAAGGTTTTGTTTTTTACGCCCGTCTGACGGCTAAAGCGGGTGACCAGCGCGGCAGACCGGTTGGTTGGATTGATGTGGGTAAGAAAATCAAGCTGTTGTCCTTCAAAAAACGTCTCCAGCTTGCCATTCTCTCCGGCGGCCAATGAAGAGATCAGATAAGATTTCCCGGCTTGCGACAGGCCGAAAAAACCAATGGCGATATCTTTCAGCGCCACATCCGACAAGTGCTTTGCCTTGTCGCGGTTACGGCGCAGTTTAACGATTAGCCGATCGGCTTCAATATCCAGCCGCGGCGCATTTTGTCGGGTAGTTTCGATCCAATCGATCGCCCGCTCAACGCCTTGGGCTACGGCCTGTAGCTGGCTATTGAGTCGGCTTGACAGTTGTTTGGGCGTTAATGGTTTCATTTTCTAAATACACTCCCACTATCGATCCAATAATGGGTTGCTCCTGAACCGTTGTCGGCTAATGTGTTCAATTTGAGGCGCAAATGTTGGGGCGGCACGCGGCTACCGTCATCCAGAACCGCATCGGCAATCTCAAAGCGTTCCGGGCTGTTCTGGTCATCGCCCCCGGTCACCGACAGCCTGACGCGCAGGATACTGTCGCCGACCACTTTTCTTGCCAGCTCCTGATCGATAATCGACAAGGTATATAAAGGCGACGCCGGCCAGCGTTCGTTATCCAACTGGCGGAATCCCAGACAGAGCGATCCACGAATCTGGAAGCTGGCGTCCGGGTCAAGCGCGAAGGCCGGATCATCCAGATCGATATCGCTGTAGTAGACGTTATCGGCGGCCAGCGCGTTATTGCCGTCCATCATGCCGAGATAACGAATAGTCGAATAGGGCTGGAAGTCGCCGACTTTGAAATAGAAGCCCGGCAGACGCAGGTCGAGCGCCAGCAGGCAGAGCATGGCGCCCACCGCCGCGGTGGATTTCGGATTATCGATACGGCCCCGTTTATTAAACGGATACCAGTCATTGGTGTGATACCCATCCAGCGACAGCATGCGGTTAATCGGCAACGGTTGTAAATGGCGGAACAGCGCCTGGATCCCAGGGAAACGGGAAGGGCGTCCGGTTAACAACAGTACATCGCAGGAGTAGAGCGAAACGACCTCAGACATCAAACGCAGATTTTGGGTGATATTCATCCGGTTGGATAAAAACTCCGCATGCAGTTTGCTCAACTTGAGGATAAGCGGCACCTGGAGAATATCAAACGACGTGTTATCCACCGGCAGTTCGCGCTGAACCTCGGTGTTGATGTACTCCAGCACTTTTGCCGTCGGATGCTGCGCCAGCAATTCGCCAAAGGTTGATTCTATTTCGGCGCTGATATCCAGCGGGTCGAATCCTTCGTAGGCTTCCAGAATCGCGCGGCCGATAGGGATGAAAACCTGCAACGTGACTTGCTGACGTAACGTCAGCTGTCCGTCGATGCGTCCTTCGTTGCCGAACAGCTTGGTCATCAACTCATCGGGATTAGCCAGACCGGCCGTTTTCAACTCGGCCTGCAATGCCGGTAAAACATACAGCTGGATGACATCCAGCAGAATATCGTCGCCCGCGACCTTAAACCCTTCGCGGAACAACAGACGTGGAATGATTTTGACATTATTGCCGATGCCGTCATCCAGCAGGTATTGGGTGATCGCCAGGTCCGTCGTGCCGCCGCCGATATCAATCGACGCGATGCGTAAGGTTTTTCCGGCGGGCTCATCCTCCGACAGCTCTTTATCCGGACGCGCCATGCTGGCGAAAAAGTCTTCGGCGCGACCGCCAAAATTGACCTGCGCTTCGTTATACAGATAGACCATTTGTCCGCAGGTGGCCTCGTCCCACTCGATTTGCACCTCCGGCACCGGCACCCGGCTGCGCAGCTTATCCTCCGGCGTGGTGAAATCGTCATCTAACGGATGCCAGCCCATTGATTTCCATACCAGACCGATGGCCTCATTCATCCGACGGCGAAATATTTCACGCTCCGGCTTCGGCATTGCCGAGGGCAGGGTAAGGATAATATTGCGAAGCTGACGAGGCGCCGCGGAGTGAATCATCTTCAGTCGCTGGGCGGCGCTGTTCATTTGCATCAGCGCCTGGAGCAACAGTTCAGACAACATAAATGTCATGACCGAACTGCGGCTATAGTGCGGCGAGAAAACCGGCAAGCGCTCTTCAAGCGGCTGATCGTACAGCGGCTGGCCTTCATCATTCAGCAAAATAGTCAGCGGCATCGCCGTCGCCAGCGGCTCGTTCATCGCAGTCGTTTCCGACGATTGACTGAAACGCCACCCCGGCGCGTAGCTCTCTTCATCCCACAGATAGCGGCGCGGGCTGGAAATGCCGGTGGAACCTTCAGAACCTTCACGCAGCAACGCCATTCGGCTGGCTTCGCGGCCTACGCGCGTCATCGACGGCCAGATAAACGCATCATCGCGGCCGCTTTCCACGGAGAAATTTTGCTTGCCGAATCTGGCCTGTGCAAATTCAACCCGGCTTTCAAACAGCTCGTTATACAGATAATGCGGCTGACTCAGATCACGCAGTTGCAGTTCGTATGTCTGTTTCAAACCATTGCTTTCATCCGCATGATCTTCAACTAAAATGCCGCAGGTATGCGAGTTGCCGACATCCAGAATCAGGTCAACGCTGACGGCCGACTCCTGAAGCGTGCCGGTATTGATGCGGATTTCGGGGATTGATAGCTGATTGCCCAGCATATCCAGCAGGTTCATATAATGCGCCTGATACTCAAACCCGCGGATGGCGGCTTTGATCTCCCCGATAGTGCGACTTTCCCGTTCCGCCGCCTGCTGGGTAAAGACCTCTCTCAGCCAGCCATCCACCCAGGTCTGATCAAGAAATTCGCCCAACTCATCACTGTGATAGGCCAGCGCAAAGCTGCCGCCGGTTTTGATGTCATTGGCGTTCGGCGCCAATGATTCGTACGCGTGTCCCTCGGGATAAACCTTGGTGTCGAAGGCCAAACAGATCCGATGGGTATTGCCGTCCTGATCCGGGGCGTCCAGCGCCAATAGCTGCATCCGCGCCCAGTTATCCGGCCCTCCCATAAAGGTTCGCGGCGGGTTAAATCGGAAAAAGGGCAGCGGCAACCAGATTTTTTCCAGCAACTTCAGCGACTGCTCCAGCGGAATGCTCAGTTCCGGCCTGACCACTTCAGGCGCCGCGCCCGTCGGCGACGGAAGCAAATATTTATCCGTCTGGGGGTTATAGACCAAACGCAACAGCGGTCCATTGGCGCTTTTGCGCACATACTTATTAGGAGAGTCGGTAGATAATTCCGGTTTCAAGGCAAAATCCAGAAATTGAATGCCGCTGTCCTGAATAAGCGTAATTCTCTGTTTGTAATCGGTGATCGTCGCCAGCATTATCGTTTACTCTCGCGCTTTATCGTCATGGGGAAGACCGCATCAGCGTTATAGCGACCGGTACACTCAGCGATGTCCGCCGTACCCTGTTTACACACGATAGCAGGCATCTGATACCGCGTATTATCGCTGCACCGCGCTCTGTATCGGCTATTGATAACCAGATTGCCGGAGCTCATCAGTCCGGCTTCAATATCCGTCCGGCAGGTTACGCCGTCGCCGTGCGTAATTCTTGCCGTTCCCTTGCCATTTCTGATCTGATATATCAGGCTCGGCGGTCGACCGGTAACCGGCGTTTTCGCATCTATCGATACCCGCCAGCTTCCGTTAAGGAAGTTGACCGATCCCATTCTTACCGCATCCGCCGGCATGACCAACTCGCCTTTACGCGCCGTAACCGGCGTTTCCTGAATCACGGCCGGCTCCACGGGCGCGGCTTCAGCCGCTTTGGGCTCATCACTCGCCGCGGGAACCGTCTCGGCCGGCTCGGCGACAGGTTCAGGCTGCGCAACGGCGGCAGCCGGCGCATCAGAATTTTTGCTTTCTACATCGGGCTTAGGCGGCTCTGCTTCAGGCTGTGCGACAGGCGCGACCTCGTTCACCGTCTGTGGTGCCGGTGTCGGCTCGGCGGGCGAAGCCGGCAACGCGCGTTTTTCAGGTTTGATAGTCGCGGCCAACGCTGGCGGCTTCGGGGTATCCTCCCGACCGGCAATCCATCCGCGGATTTGTTGAGAAAGCACGGCCAGCAGAGCCACGGCAGGAAGAACCCACCAGAAACGCAACCATGGATTGCGTCGCGCGGTAGTAACAGATTCGCGGGCAGGGCGCTGTTCCGGCTTGTCCGCCGGTTCAGGTTCTGTTGCCTGTTCGGTCAGCGGTTCTTCATAAGCGGAGAGCGGGGATGCGATCGGCTCCACCGCTTTTTCGACCTCACGTAAGCAATCAAGCGCATCGGCGCGGGATTTTTTATCCAGATTGACGAATCCCCAGAAGGTTAAAACCGGTTTGCCGTCAACCAGATAAACATGATTCGCGCCGGGGAACTGAATGGCTTTCGCCAACAGCACGCCGAAAAGTTTTTGGCCGGGTTTTTCCGCTTCTTGCGCCCGTTGACTGATGTCGGCGACGGCGGACTGATAGGTTTCCAGTAATTTCAGCGCGGCGGCACGTTCTTCTTCGCTGGCGGCGATCCAGGACGTGACCTTGCCGGCGATAGGCGCATACCAGTCAATACGGTCGCCACGCTCGTTAGGTTGGGGAATAGCCAGACAATCTGCAATCTGTTGCTGTTTTCTGAGACGTAATGTTTCCCGTAATTGAAGTGCGGAGGCATAAACTGGCTGTCCATTTTCGCCCAGAGCCAGAAAATCATCCAAACTCCCGCTACGTAAAAATAATTTTGTCACGCAAAAGAGACCTTTTGTAGTAGATACCCAGGGCAGAAAATAGTACGTAATCTGCGACAGGCTATACTTTAGTGCTAATGATGGCGAATCAAATGCTTAAAGAAGGGGCAAAACTGATAAATATTTAAGGCATAGATGATGAATCAGCGTTTTTTTCATCGCCAGATCAATGATTCTCCAGCCGTGCCGCGCGGCTATCGCTATCGATAATCAGACTCGTCGCATAAGCGAAAAGAGAACTTGGCGGGTTCCGACTGCCGCCGTAACGCGTTAGTATGAATAGGATTTTTATAGAAAAGGATAAACGATGTTCATAATCAGTCTTACTTATAATCAGCCGATTGAAACGGTGGAAGCACACCTGGAAAACCATATTGCCTGGTTGAAGAAATATTATGCGCAAGGCGTGTTTGTCGCCTCCGGCAGAAAAGTGCCGCGTACGGGCGGCGTGATTTTCGCTAAAACGATGGAACGTTCGGCGCTTGAGTCGGTGCTAGCCGAAGATCCGTTCAATGCGGTTGCCAGCTATGACATCATCGAGTTTGCGCCGTCGATGACGAGCGACGAACTGACCGGATTAAAAACCATCTGATTCGTGGTTTACTCAGGCGGTAACCTTGGTTGCCGCCTGAGTGCCACCGATTTGCTAAAGCCTCTTTCCGCTATAGGCTAGCGGCGTCTATAGGCTAGCGGCGTCCCCGGCAACTGGTGTTGGCCGACCAACTGTATGTAGCGGAAATATCCGGCTTGAATTTGTTTTTCTTCTTCTCGGCGCGAACCCGTTTAGCGGCGGCTTCCCGTTCTTTCATCAGATTATCAATGTAATCATCTTTAATATGATTGCTTTCCGAATTGGTCAGCGGACGGCCATGTTTTTTTCTTTCCTGGTCGAGCAAGGTTTTAAGTTGACGTTGTTCTTGTTCCGTCATGTCTTTCTGAGTCAGTCTTGGCATAGGAATCGACCTGATTGATGGCTGGAGATTTCATTGTAAAGGAAAACCGCGTCAGGCTCAGGAAAATCATGCAAGACTTCTAAGCCGCCGTAAATTAAGGCAAACTGACCCAGTGGTTTTGTCTGACGCTCGGGTGCGGACTGTCAGGCGCCATGATTCTCTCGCCGGCAATGGCTGCGTTATGCCCATTGCGGGTTTGGTTTAATTGATAAAATAATATTCGGAATACTATTCAGCTATGCAAAATATCGCTTTTCGAGCCGATGTCGTCGGCAGTTTTCTTCGTCCCGCGGCGCTCAAACAGGCACGCGCCGACTTTCAGGCCGGTAAAATTTCTGAGGATCAGCTTCGCCAGGTGGAAGACGAGGCGATCATCGATCTGGTCGCCAAGCAGAAAGCTGTCGGCCTGAAAGCCGTTACCGACGGCGAATTTCGCCGCAGCATGTGGCACTCGGATTTTTTCTGGGGATTCGACGGCATCGAGCGCAAGTCGTCGGACTATCGCGTGAAATTCAATGAAGTCACCACCAAATTCGATACATCGCGGATTGTCGGCAAGATTCGCTTTACCAGCCATCCCTTTATCGAGCACTTCAAATTTCTGAAGTCCGTTGCCGGTGATGATGTTATCGCTCGCCAGACCATTCCCTCTCCATCGCAGTGTTACTGGGAGTTCTTCCGTCCGGACAACTTACAGGAAACGCTGCAACAATACCCGGACCTGGCCGATTTGCAGAAAGACATCATCCAGGCCTACCGCGATGTGGTTCGTGCCTTTTACGCCGCCGGCTGCCGTCATTTACAGTTTGACGACTGCACATGGGGATTCCTGGTCGACCCGAAGAAATTCAATGAAATGAAAGGGCTGGATATCGATTTTGATACCGTCGCCCAGCTTTATCTGGATATCAACAACCAGGTTCTCGCCGACAAGCCGGCGGATATGGTGATCAACACCCACATTTGCCGCGGCAATTACTCGTCGGACTGGTGGACTTCCGGCGGCTACGAGCCGGTCGCGCCTTACGTGCTCAACAAGGAAAATGTCGACGCGTTCTATCTGGAGTACGACACCGATCGCGCCGGCGGCTTCCAGCCGTTAGAAAAAGTGGGCGAGGGCAAAACCGTCGTCTTGGGCCTGGTAACCTCAAAATCGCCGCTACTGGAAGACAAAGAGCAACTCAAGGCGCGCATCAGCGAGGCATCGAAATTCGTTCCGCTTAAGCACCTTTGTCTGAGTCCTCAATGCGGCTTTGCATCGAACGAAGAAGGCAATACTCTGACGGAAGAGGAACAATGGGCCAAGATCCGCCTGATCGTGGAAGTCGCCAACGAGGTCTGGGGCGAATAATCCCGACGCAATTGTTCCAGACAACATATTAAAGTCGTAGCAATAATGGGCGTTGGCGAATTCTTTCGACTCGGCAACGCCTGCATGAATACATTCTCTTTCAGTCTGGTAGTTATACGAAGTTAAAAAACTATTACTTTGGGTGCAAAGCGTTGTGATATTGGGCTGCGGCCCCTTTTTTATATATGTCTATGAACCCTTGTTGAAGAGCCATTTTTATCTTGGCACGTTATTGGGTGCGATATATCTGAGCATCGCTTTCTTTTCTGGCATGGGATTAATCGATTCCTATGTTGATCGCCTAAGCCGTATTTACAAATTCGAGTTCGGCATGGCGCGTATGGGAGGAAGCCTATCTGCCGCTATTGTGGCATTTATCGCAGGAAGATTTATTGCGATCGATCCACACATCAATTTCTGGTGTATATCAGCAGCTGGCTTTGCATTGATTTGTATCAATTTGGTTTATAAAGCGGATACATCTTTGAAATATGAAAAAGAGGTGGAAAAACTAACATTAAAAGAACAATTTTCTATATTTAGACAGCGTCGTTTCTGGATTTTCGTTATCTATATTTTTGGCACTTACAGTCTATACAATGTGTATGATCAACAATTATTTCCGGTTTTTTATACTCATCAGTTCGAAGATATCAATACCGGTTACAGGCTTTACGGTTACCTTGGATCCCTTCAGGTTTTTCTGGAAGCAGGCATGATGTGCGCAGCGCCATTTCTGGTCAATCGATTAGGAGCAAAATACTCACTGGTACTGGCTGCGTTTTTTTCCGCACTGCGGATCATACTTTCCGGGTATTTTACGTCGATCGTCCTTATTTCATGCATGAAGTTATTTCACGCGTTTGAGATATCTATAATCCTTGTTTCAGCGTTTAAATATATCGCTATGAACTTCGACCGTCGTCTTTCTGCGAGTGTGTTCCTGATAGGATTTCAAATAGCAGGTTCCGTTGGAGTGATAAGCTTGTCGTCGTTTATTGGCGTTATCTATGACAGATATGGTTATCAGTTCTCATTTTATATCTTAGGCGCTGTTGTTTTAGCCTTTATGTTTTTTGCCATGTTCTTTTTGAAAAATGATCCGCATCCACAAGAGAAGTCTTTGCATAAAACGACAGCTTAGGCCATTGCATTACGGCATCGTAAAGTGCTCAAGTCAGTAACTAATGCTGCTACTGAAATTTGACCGGAGCAATACATAGCAATAGGATAAAAACAAGCCACGACGCGTTCAGAAAAAGCGCACAATATTAAGGGCTGGTTTCTGATAGAGGATCGTCATTTATGTCATTAAAAAATACGGGGTATGAACAATACGACATCTTCTAGGTAATTCATTTACTTAGAGGATTATTTATGTCTGTAAAGAGCAGGGCGCGCGACCGTCTTCCCAATGGTCGCATGAAGTCTTATCGTCGCGTTGGCCGTCGTTTTGCCAGTTGCGCAAGATGGTTTGATAAATCGCCGTCCTGGTATCGCAATCTGATGATGACCCGACCAGAACGTCGTGAAGTGAAACGACGATTGACCGAAGTCCGTCATGGCCGTGATCCTGACGGGATCGCATTTCCGGTCAGCAACAAGCCGTTTGCGTATTGGTGGTGACCACGAAGTTTTTAAAGACCAGATAAAAACCGACTAACCATTTACTTCAAACGATAACGCCGGTCAGTGACAAAACATGTTTTTGTTGCTGTCCGGAATTCGGCGCGGCAGCATTCCTGCGAGGCGAGTTTATGAAGACGTTCACGACACATCACGAACTGAAAGAAGAGTTATTAAAAGATCCCGTGTTGCGGGCCGCTTATGAGGCTGAGAGCCAGAACCCGGATTTGGATTACCAAATTATCCGGCATCGCGATGACGGCACTGAGGAAGTCGTGTTTGATTCAGCGCATCGACACGACCAATGACAGCACCGGAATACCAGTTCCCGCCCAGGATTACCTGGGTTCGCATAATGTATATTATGTTAAATTAACTATGGCAGCCGATCGGCGGCGTCATATTTCACCGCTACTCCCTGTAAATCATTGTTGGAGTGATTTTTGACATCCCCTTAGGTGTATTAGCTCAGTCTGGCAGGTGCCACTCTCACAACGGATAACATAGCAGCCTTTAATGCAAAATTTTACGCTTCGCTAGGGTTCGCTCATAGCGGATTGTCAGGTTTGATTGCATTCTATCTGCGGAAACTGTCAGATTGAGTCTGAGCTAATACACCTTATGGCTTGGCATGCATCAGCATCGACACACCACATAAACCTACAGGCTCGTATGCCCTGTGAGTATGTGACATCGTAGTACTCTTTCCGGGAAGATTCACCCTGCCTGATTTTTTCTAATATCATGCGGATATCATCACCTCCAGTACAAAATTTGATTGACGCATTTCATCACGCTCAGTACCATTAATTTACTTTCACGTCCGACCTCATTATCTGGCATGCAATGCCTACAGGGATTGATTCATAGCTATGGACTTTGATACTCCAATTTATATCGGCGCTTTTTATTTATCGATTATTTGCATTGCCCCTTTAGTTGTCGCTGTTTTGCACAAGTACCATCAAAAAACCGGCAAAAGCCATACTCCCTTTTATGTTTACAGGATATGCCAATTTTATTGGGCAATAGTAATGGTGCCATTTTTATTGGTATTTTTGTTGTTTTTGATTAATACATTAGGCTTAGTATGAAAGTAAAAAAACTGATGAAGAAAACAGGTGTTTGTCCCTTTTGCAAAAGCAGTCTTGTAAAAGATAATGCTTCTGAATGTGGCTGTGGCGCGCAAGTTTTTCAAAACACTGGGAAAACTGAATTCTTTTCATGGGTTGTTTTTAGTCTTATTGCTATAGGCGCATTTTTGCTGGCTGTGCAACTTCGTATCTATCTGAGCGCGACTGCGGGAATCATGTACCTCCTGCCTATCATTTACATGATAAAAAAACACAAAGACTTAACTCGTGAATATTACAAAAAAAGGTTGTTTTGGATAAGGTGAGGAATATACAGGCTGCATAGCATCGGTTCATAAAATGTTTGCAGAGCCGACGAAAACAAAATCTTTACATTTCCGCCTGCCCGGTCATTTTCACCCTCCATTCAAGCCATCGCCATGATGCTATAATGCTATAATGCATAGAATCGTATAGCGGACTCATCCTCTTTGCCGGGCAATTTGGGAAAGATATCTACGCGGGTAAAAACCAATATGTTCACTGGTCTTAACAAAAACGAAGAAAAAAAACTGGCTACTCTTGAGCAGCTTAGAATAGAAGACAAAACAAAAGATCAGGCATTGGGTGATTTCGCAGAGCTGGCCCGCAAAGTCATGAGCGTATCAGGCGCTTTCGTCACCGTTTTTGACGGTCAGTATCAACACGTAAAATTCGCGATTAATGCGCCCTTCCCGCTTGAAAGCATGCCGATAACCGAAACGATGTATCAACATGCCGTCGATACCGATAGCCCGGTGATATGTCCAGACACGCGCGCTGATACGCAGTTTAGCAATCACCGGCTGGTTAAAGAAGGCGCCATCGGATTTTATGCCGCGGCGCCATTGAAGACTCGGGATGGATTTGTGCTTGGTTCGCTCTGCGTTATCGATAAACATCCCTTTATGCCCTCTCAAGACCGCATTGACAACTTTCTGCACATCGCCAACCTGGCCGGTGTTTACCTTGAGGCCAGAAACTCTATTGGGTTTATTGACGCCTTGACCAATTTGCCCAATAGACGCCAACTCCTGCGCGATATTGAAAAACTAGCGGAAAAAAACGTCAATGACTCTTATAGCCTGATAATTTTCGACTGCATCGACATGCCTCAAGCCTATGAACTTTCTAGATATTTAGGGCTTTTCGCCGTTGAGAAAATGCTCAAGGACTTCAGTTCATTATTACGCCTTCGACTTAACCTGAAAAAAGAAACGGTGTTATATACCTTTGCGCCGGGTCGGTATGCGGTGCTGTTAAAATCGCGTAATGCGGAAAATCTCATCCAAAAAGCGGGCGCGTTGCCGCCAACGCAGAGCAAAATCACCACCGATATCGACATTACGCTTAATACGCATGCCGGCTATGTGTCGTTTAAACCTACCGCCGCCTCACCCGCGGAGATTTTTCGTCAGGCGATCAGCGCACTGCATGAAGCGATAAAACGGGACATTCCTGTACAAAAATTTGATATAGAGTTAGATAAAAGAAGAAATGATGAATTCAGGCTTTTGTACGACCTGAGCGAAGCAATAAAAACTGAAGGTCAGCTTTATCTGGTTTACCAGCCTAAAGTGTCGCTGTCAGACGGTCATATCGAAGGCGTGGAGGCATTGTTACGTTGGCAACATCCGTCCAAAGGCAATATTCCGCCCACAACGGTCGTCGCCCTGGCGGAAAAAACCAGTCTGATATCTGCGATTACCCATTGGGTGATTACCACCGCGCTTTCGCAACTCAAAGAATGGAGAAAAGCCGGCATCGGTATTCCCATTTCAGTTAATGTGACCGTTCGCGATTTATCCAAAGCCGGCTTTGCCGACCGACTGGAGGAACAAATCCTCGCATCCGGCCTTACCACAGCGGATTTGCGTATCGAATGTCTGGAAACCGAAAAAGTACTGGAAAGCGATATCGCGCTGAATGAACTCGACGTTCTCAAACTGAGAGGCTTTAAGATATTGTTGGACGATTTCGGCGCCGGATATAGCAACATCAATTACCTTCGCCGTATCCCCCTTGATATCGTTAAACTCGACCGTTCCCTTATCAGCCTTATCACGACAGATACCGGTAGCCGAATTATCGTACGTAATATCATCGTGATGCTTAAGGAGTTGGATTACCTGGTTCTTGCCGAAGGGGTTGAAGATGAGGAAACGGCGTTGATGCTCAAAACGTTTGGCTGTGACGAAGCGCAGGGTTACTTTTTCTCAAAACCCGTTTCAGCCAAACAGATTGCGGCCATGTTTTCAGTTCATGAGTAGCCATTCTCACAAAACTACAAGGCCATCTTTTTGCTGGTCGCGCTTCAGTATTCAAGGCGCCCTGCCGTTACGTTTCTCATAAATTTGCCTAAAAGATAATTTATGCATACAGTTAAAGGTAAGGGTTAAGCCAATTTTCATCTTATTATCAGACTGATAGCGAGAACCAGTCTGAGATAACGACTCAACGCAGCGCGGTACACTCATCGTTATTATCTGTTTACCCCAATAACTTATGGAGCGCGAATGTCAGAATTGAGTTCCAATCTGATGATTTTCAGCGACCTCGACGGTTCGCTGCTGGATCACGATACCTACAGTTGGGAACCTGCGCGTCCGTGGCTGGAACGATTGGCGCAGCACAAGATCCCCGTCATCATCACCACCAGTAAAACAACGGCGGAGGTCGAACAATTACAATGCGATCTTGGACTCAGCCATCTACCTTACATTGCTGAAAATGGCGCGCTGATTGCACTACCGCCAGACTGGCATTGGCATCCGAATTATCCACGCAAGATTTTTGGCGCCGACTACGCTTTCATTTGCGCCCGGCTCAATCAATTACGCGACGAGTACGATTTCAGCTTCAGAGGCTTTGCCGATATGAATGCCGCAGAGGTCGCCAGGTTGACGGGCTTATCGGTGCAGGATGCCGAACTGGCCCGCCGACGTGAAGCCTCTGAGCCCATTCAATGGCTGGGCGATACCGATTCTCTGGCCCATTTTCGCCGGATATTGGCGCAGACAGGGTTATCCCTGACCCAGGGCGGACGCTTTTATCATGTCATGGGCGAAAAGGTCGGTAAGGGAAATGCCGTTAACTGGATAAAAAAACAGTACACGGATAAAAATGATAATCCCGTGCTGACGATGGGTCTGGGCGACGGGCCGAATGATGTTTCCTTGTTATGTGCAGTAGATAATGCAGTAATCATTAAAGGTAAAGTAAATCAAATTGTTACCTTGCCAGAAAACTTTACAGGCCGGTTATATCGCACGCGGGCCACCGGGCCGACAGGCTGGAGTGAAGGTCTTGCATACTTTATTGGTGATTAATTTCATCGACGATATGAGGCACATATAGCCTAAATTCAAGTCGCGGGAAGGCGGCGGAGACAGGCATACATTGTATGGGAGAGCATCATGAGTGAGTTTTATCAGGATGGAATAATTACCAACTTTCACAATCTGACCCAACGCAGCGTGGAAGAACTTGAATACGAGCTACAGGTCTTTTCCGGACAAAACAGCATGGGACTTATCCTTCCGTCCCTTTTTTCCGAGCTGGAAGGACCGGCGCTGGATAATATTATCGACCTGTTGTCCAAAGTGTCTTATCTCGGCGAGATCGTCATCGGTTTGGATCGCGCCGATAAAGAACAGTTTCAATTTGCGCGCCAGTTTTTCTCGCGCCTGCCGCAGCGTCACCGCATCCTATGGAATGACGGCCCCCGCCTGAAAGCATTAAGCGATGAACTGGCGGATAAATCGCTGGCGCCGACGGAGCCAGGCAAAGGCCGCAACGTATGGTTTTGCGTCGGTTATACGCTGGCGTCGCGTCGTACCACCTGCGTTGCGCTGCATGATTGTGACATTGTCACTTACAATCGCGGCATGCTGGCCCGCCTGCTCTACCCGGTGGCGAATCCGCATTTCCATTATGACTTCTGCAAAGGCTATTACGCGCGCGTCGCCGACGGCAAACTCAACGGACGCGTCGGTCGCCTGCTGGTCTTCCCATTGCTGAAATCTTTGCAAAAGGTTTACGGCAACTCAGACTATCTGGAGTACATGCGCAGTTATCGTTACCCGTTGTCCGGCGAGTTCGCCATGCGGACCCATATTTTGAACAATCTGCGTATTCCCAGCGACTGGGGCCTGGAAATCGGCGTTCTGTCGGAAATTCACCGGGGTACGGCAACCAGCCGTATCTGTCAGGTGGATATTGCCGACAACTATGACCATAAGCATCAGCCGATGTCGGAAAATGATCCCAGCGCGGGGCTGCAACGTATGGCGAGCGATATCACCAAAGCGCTGTACCGCAAGCTGGCGATTTTAGGCGTCAATATTACGACGGATTCATTCCGCGTCCTGCGGGCGACCTACTACCGAACCGCGCTGGATATGATTGATGCTTTCGAACACGACGCCCGGATGAATGGGCTGCATTTTGATCGGCATACGGAAGAATCCGCCGTCGAATTATTCTCTGATGTGATTACGCTTTCTGGTCAGGTTTATACCGAGAGCCCTGGGGATAAACCCTTTGTTCCAAGCTGGAACCGTGTCCAGTCCGCTTTCCCTGACATCCTTGAGCGGCTTTACGATGCCGTGGAAGCAGATAATAAAGATGCGTAAACGTCCTCGTCTCTATCTCTCATAATGAAAGAACAGCCGCTTCGCGGCGGCGGTTCATCGAAGGTCAATGAATATGCGGTTAGCATTCAAGCAGGATTGCTATCCTTCTTCTTTGCCTTCCATAGGGGTCGTGACTTTAACTATACTGGCTTTATCTATACTCACATTAAGCACAAGCAGCCGCCTTCCATTTGGCAACGCTGATTTGTCGCCTCACTCACTTAGTTGACGATTGAAACGCACGCAAAGGAAACTACAGCATGATTATTTTTGTTACCGGGGCAACGGCTGGATTTGGTGAAGCCATCACGCGCAGATTCATCAAAGAGGGCCATAAAGTTATCGCAACCGGCCGTCGTCAGGAACGTCTGGACGCGCTGAAAGAAGAATTGGGCGAATCGCTGCATACCTTACGACTGGACGTGCGCGAACAGAAGTCTATCGATCAGGCCCTCACCTCGCTTCCCGCCGAATGGCGTGATATCGATGTTCTGGTGAATAATGCCGGTTTGGCCTTAGGGCTGGAATCAGCGGACAAAGCCAATGTGAACGACTGGGATGTGATGATCGACACCAATAACAAAGGGCTGGTTTTTACGACCCGCGCGCTGTTGCCGGAGATGGTCAAACGTAATACCGGACATATCATCAACATCGGCTCCACCGCCGGAAACTGGCCTTACGCCGGCGGCAATGTCTATGGCGCGACGAAAGCGTTTGTCCGGCAATTCAGTCTTGGTCTGCGGGCCGATTTGTTCGGCACTCAGGTTCGGGTCACCAATATCGAACCGGGTCTGGTCGGCGGAACGGAATTTTCCGCCATACGCTTTAAAGGCAACGAAGACAAGGTGAATAAGACCTACGACAATACCCATCCGCTTACGGCTGAGGATGTCGCCGAATCCGTATTCTGGGTAGCGACGTTGCCAGGTCACGTCAACATCAACTCGTTGGAAATGATGCCGGTCAGCCAGTCTTTTGCCGGGCTGAATGTTTATCGCGAAAATTGAAACCGGTATGGCGCGAGGCCGTTTTTCGCGCCGCCCCTTCCTTCTCACCGCTTGCATCAGCGGTTATAGAGCCGTTGATGAGAAGAGTGATACACTCCATCGCACAGGCTGTTCTTCCCGAACCTTTCTCATGCGGCCATGGGATTGCCGCGAAGGGTTCCTTTTGTCTTTACCGGCAGAATTTGCCATAGTAATAAGGTTTTTGCACTGATACCCAATGGCTCTCCAGGTGCGCATCCGTAACCAGAATGATGTCGGGTATATCCTATTTTTCAAGGTGAAACATGAACCCATATTCCTTTACCGCTTTGATTCGGGCCTTGATCCCACTATCCCTGATAATGGTTTCCGCCGCCTGGCAACCCGCTCAAGCCGATACCCGTCATATCGTTATTGAGTCAGATAATACCTTATCCAAGGAAGCCGCTCGGCAGAGCAGCGAACAGTGGAATTCAACCCGTACCTTGCGCAATAAAGTCAACTCACGCGTCGAGAAAGAGTTCGATAAGGCTGAAAAGTCGATAGATGGTGAAGAGAAGTGTAACGCCAGCTATAACGTCAATGCCTATTGGGAAGCCAATACCTCACGTTGTCTTGATCGTCGGACAGGTCGCCCGGTTACGCCCTGATTTTTAGTCTACGCTTTTAATGTAACTTTCATCTGCCCGCACGGTATAACAATGGGCAGAAATTTATACAGCTAAAAGGGTGATAAAATGAAAAAAGCAATGGTATTTGGCGCGGCGATGTTGGTCATTGCGCCGCTGGCCGCGCAAGCGTCTTGCGAGAGCGTAAAAGCGGATATCGCACAGAAAATCATCAACAACGGCGTGCCTGAATCGGGTTTTACGCTTGATATCGTGCCTAACGATCAGGTCAATCAGGCTGGCGGTCAGGTGGTGGGTCATTGTGAAAACGACTCGCAAAAAATCATTTATATCCGCCACGCTGATGGCGAAACAAGTGCAGACAGCGCCACTTCCCCGGATGAGAGTCAGCCGGCGACCACCGAATAACCCCTTCGTGTTTTTTCTGTTTTCGTTTCAGAGCGCGTTTTTCTTCTCTCTGAAACGAAAATCCGTTCCCGTCTCAAGCACGCACGCTGATTAAACGCGGTGATTGGCGGGGATCATCCAGGCGGCAAACAGCGTCACGACCGCGATCAGCGCGGAAACAATAAAAACCCAATGTATTGAGAATGAAACCTGCCAGGCGATAGATTCCAACTGCGTCGCGCTCATCATGCCGCGGCTATGGACATCCATCAGCGTTTGCAGTGGATCGGCCATCTCCGGCAAACGAAAATGCAGGTTGATATTCAGCGTCGCCCCGAGAATGGCCGTTCCCAGCGCCGAACCCAGCATGCGGGTAAACATGGTTGACGCGGTTGCGATGCCGCGGATGGAATAGTCCACCGCGTTTTGTATCGAGACCAAAAAGGTGGTGTTGCTCAGCCCCATACCGGCGCCGATAGTAAATGCGGCGACGCGAGCCCAGTTCAGCGATTTATCCGGCGCGAGCGTTAACAGCATCAGACTGCCGGCTATCAGCAGCAATCCCCCGCAGACGGCGGTAAACCGATAGGATGTCCAGAGCATTAATCTGCCACCCAGCGTACTGGCCAAAGGCCAGCCAATCGACATCAGCGCCAGAATACTCCCCGCCTCCAGCGGCGAACGGCCCATCACGCTTTGAATAAAGGTCGGCAGAAAAGCGCTGACGCCCATCATGGTTGCGCCAATCAACAGCCCGCCCAGATTTCCGGCGACAATCACCCGGTTACGCCACAAGGCCAACGGGAAAAGCGGTTCCGGCGTTCTGGTTTCCTGTCTGAATAATAAAATGCCGCCGACCGCGGCAACCGCCAGTAACGGGATGACCCATACTCCCAGGATTTCAGCCTGCAATAACGCCATCAACAGGCTGGCGACGGTAATGGCAAGGTAGAATGCGCCAATCCAGTCCAACTGATGCTGCCGTACCTGGCTAATCGTCGGCAAGTAACGGGCTAATAAAAACATCGACAAAAATCCAATCGGCACGTTAACCCAAAACACCAGGGCCCAGGTGAAATGCTCAACGATAAATGCCCCCATCAGCGGGCCGACGATCGCCGAGATCCCCCATACGCTGGATAGATACCCTTGAATTTTAGGGCGCTCCCTCTTGCTATACACATCGGCGACGATGGTAAAGGCGATGGGCGTGATGGCGCCGGCGCCCAAGCCCTGTATGGTGCGAAACAGAATTAACCATCCCATATGGTTGGAAAAGCCGCACAGCACCGAGCCCAGCAGAAAAATAACCATGCCGATAAAGAAAATGCGCTTGCGGCCGAATAAGTCGGCCAGCCGACCATAAATAGGAATACTGATGGCCTGCGTCAGCAAATAACCGGCAAAAACCCATCCCAGGAGTGAGAAACCGCCTAAATCCGCGATAATCGTCGGTAGCGCGGTGGCGACAATGGTAACTTCAATTGCCGCCGTAAACATGGCCAACATACAGGCGATTAAAACCCAGTGGCGATGCTTTACAGGAGAGTGATCAGAATTATCGACTGTTTTCATTAAACTTTTTTGCCTGGCGGATAAACTCTGTTGTTGAGTATACCAGTTGTTGCCCGTCGGCGACCCTCTGCTTAAGGTCAGAAAAAATAGGACAGGGAAATTTAAAAAGGAGAGCGATGGGCGCAATATCGGAAATATAAGGTGCAGCGATGCTGACTACACCTTGAAATCATTCGGCGGACAGTGTGCGGAACTAATAAGTTAATCCTGAAAGATCGATATAAGAAGATAAGTCACGCTGTTCGGCACGCGGTAAATAAGGCAATTCCCCTAATTGTGGCGCGGGAATTTTTTTACGCAATACGGTAATGATATCCGCGTAATTCGCTAACCCTGGATTAATTCTATTCGCCACCCAGCCGGCCAGCGGCAAACCATCATTAATAATGGCTTGCGCCGTTAATAACGCATGACTGATGCAACCCAATTTAATCCCCACCACTAAAACGACCGGCAGTTGTTCCTGAACCACCCATTCAGAATAAGGGCGCAGATCGTTGAGCAGCGTGCGCCAACCGCCGCTGCCTTCCACGACCACGACGTCGGCAAGCTCGCTTAAATGCTGCAATCCCTGAGTCATGGCGCTGTAATTAATCGCCTGTTCGCTGGCGCTGATTTCGACCTCGCGCAATGCGATGGGATTGATCATCTCGTAAGGAAGTTCGATAGACGACGCCGCCTGTAAAAGCTGCGCATCTTTATGATGTAATCCCTCTTCCGTTTCCACACACCCTTTTGCTATTGGTTTATAGCCCGCCACTGATTTTCCCGTCATTGCCAACTTTTGCAATAACGCTTTGGATACCACAGTTTTACCAACCGCCGTATCAGTTCCTGTGACAAAAACGCGTTTCAACATGAGAAAACTCCGGAGGGAACCTGAAAAATAACAAGCACTACAAAAAATGCTATCCAATAGCGAAAGTCTAGGCGATACGCCCTTCAGGCAGCTTGCGTTAGCTCAATGTTTTGTTGCTCTGCGCCGGCGGACGGGAAAATGCCAATATCAAAAGAGATTGAAAAATTAACCCTGCAACAATTTCACCAGTAGCGAGCCGTTATACAAGGCGTCTTTAACCAGCGCCGCGCCGGGCATGGTGCCTTGATTATAAAACTGCGTCGCTTCTACCTTAATGTTGTGGCTGTATGGCGGGAAAGATTGCTGATGAATGCATCCCATAATAGCCGGATATAAAATATCCGCGGCTTTATTTAGCGGCGAACCGACCAGAATTTTATCGGGATTAAATAAATTAACCATAATGGCGACAATTCGGCCGACGTTATTACCCACATCATTAATAATATCTTTAGCCAACTGATCGCCTTTCAATGCCGCTTCGCAAAGGCTGTCGACCGTCAATGGCGTCCCATGCAGCGCCGAACTCATCGACACGCTCAGCCGCTGCTGCGCCAGATCTAACATGCTTTCCGTACTGGCGACCGTTTCAAGGCAACCATGATTACCGCAATAACAGCGCTTGCCATAAGGGTCGACCTGCGTATGCCCTATTTCGACCAGGTTACGGCTGCCCGCATGCAAAATCCGTCCGCCGGTAATGACGCCCGCGCCGACATTATGGTCAATCACAATCTGAATGACATTCTGGCAACCGCGAGAAGCGCCATAGAGCGCCTCCGCCATCGTCCAGGCGCAGATATCATGTTGGACGAAAACGGGTAAACCGGTGCGCTGTTCCAGCGCCGGCCCGATCGCCATCTCCTCGACGTCATAAAACGGCATGCGATGAATAATGCCGGTGGCGGCGTCGATCATGCCGGGCGCGGTAATCGCAATGGCGGTAAGGCGTTCCAGACGATTTTGGTAGCGAATAAAAAACCGATCGATCTCCTGCAAAATACGTTGCAACAGCGGCTGCGGATGTTCTGCGGGAAGCGGCAGGCTGTCCTCGACAACCAGCTGACTGCTCAGATCGCGCAGCGCCAGCGTAATCGTATTGTGACTGATGCGCGCGGAAAGGTAATGCCAAGCCTGAGTATCCAGAACCAGCCCGATGGCCGGACGTCCCCGACTGCCGATATCCTGGAATTCCGTTTCCTGCACCAGATGCGCCTCCAGCAGTTCGCGCACTATTTTGGTGATGCTGGCTGGCGCCAACTGGGCGCGTTTAGACAGTTCAATACGTGATATCGGGCCATAATTATCGATCAGTCTGTACACCGCACCGGCATTCGTTTGTTTAATCTGATCGATATGTCCTGGCTGACCGTCGGCAATCACAAAACTGGCTCCTACTTTTCATCGCTGACACTGCTGATGGGGACCGGTTATACCCGCTATCCTTCAAGTTACAGCCTGGAGCGACAACTCGAAATCTATCAGGTATGTATAATCTATTTTTCACGCTGCAAAATAAAAAAACTGCGGTTATGTTGGGGCTTTTCGCCAAAGCCGTCAAATATTTGATTCGTTATGTGATTTAACGCACATATTGAAAATATTATCGATTAAGCATCAGCGAGATCAGCGTCTCCGCCGCCGTTTTTAACGCCCGGTGTTTTGCCGTAACCAGCCAGACTTCCGTAATCGCATCGCTTTCCGCTAATTGTAAATATTTCACGCCATCGACTTTGATGCGCATAAACGAAGCGGGAAGAATGGATACGCCCAGCCCGGATGACACCAGACCGACTATCGTCATCGCCTCGCCGACTTCCTGAGTAATGTAGGGCGTGATGCCGTATTTTTTCAGCAACGTCAGGGTTTCATCATACAAAGCCGTACCGACCTCGCGCGAGAAAAACACAAAAGGTTCATTCTCCAACTGACGGATGCTGATCGGCCCTTTGGCCTGCCTGGCCAGCGGGTGCTCCTCATGCACCACCGCAACCAGCGCTTCGTGCAGCAAGAGCTGATGGTCAAGCGCATCCGGCAACGGATTATTGCGCATCACCCCAATATCGAGTTTACCGTTCAGCAATGGCTCGATTTGCTGTTTGGTATTCAGCTCAATCATCTGGATATGCACTTGCGGAAAAGACTGGCGAAAACGAAGTAAACTGCGAGAAACCTTTTTAATAAAAGGCGCGGATGAAGTAAAACCGATGGTCAGTTCGCCGATTTCCCCGCGCTGAATGCGCGCGGCCCGCTCCGCCGCCTGATTAACCTGCGCAATGATTGACCAGGCTTCTTTTAAAAACATTTCGCCCGCCGGCGTCAGGCGGACATTCCGGTTATTGCGCTCCAATAACTTTGCGCCGACCTGCTCCTCCAAAATTTGTATTTGTTGGCTGAGAGGCGGTTGAGAAATAAGCAGTTTTTCCGCCGCGCGGCCAAAATGCAGCTCTTCGGCGACGGCAATAAAATAGCGAAGATGACGTAATTCAATATTCATATTTTATAAGTATTAATTATGATGATTAATATATTATACAAAAGAATATTGCTCTTCTATGATCGCGCCATCTTTTCCCTTCTTAACCTGGAATTATTTTGAGTACCCCCTCGACAACAGCATCAGGCAATATGTCTGTCTCGATCCTTGATGATGTAGAACCCCAGTCGCCAAAACCTACCGCTAACGGAAAAACACCTTATATCAAACGCGGCACGCCGCAGTTTATGCGCGTCACCCTGGCCCTGTTTTCGGCCGGATTGGCCACCTTTGCTTTGCTTTACTGCGTGCAGCCGCTGCTGCCGGTGCTTTCTGACGCGTTTTCCATTTCTCCGGCCGCCAGCAGCCTGTCGCTTTCGGTGGCGACGGCGACCATGGCCTTCGGCCTGCTGTTTACCGGCCCGCTGTCCGATACCGTCGGACGAAAAAACGTGATGGTCGTGTCGCTGCTGCTGGCATCCATTTGTACGTTAATTTGCGCCTTTATGACCAGTTGGCACGGCGTGCTGATCATGCGCGCCATGATTGGTCTATCGCTCAGCGGCGTGGCGGCCGTCGCCATGAGTTACTTGAGCGAAGAGATCCACCCTAGCGTGCTGGCCTTTTCCATGGGGCTGTATATCAGCGGCAACTCGATTGGCGGCATGAGCGGGCGACTGGTCAGCGGCGTATTGAGCGACTATTTTCCCTGGCGGGTCTCCGTCGGCGCCATCGGCGTTCTGGCGTTAATTTCGGCGCTGGTCTTCTGGAAGATTCTGCCGGAATCGCGCCATTTCCGGGCCGGTTCTTTGCGCCCCAAGGCGTTATTGCTGAATGCGAAACTGCACTGGCACGATGCCGGACTGCCGCTGTTGTTTTTAGAAGGCTTTTTGCTGATGGGGTCGTTCGTCACCCTCTTCAACTACATCGGTTACCGGTTATTGGCTTCACCCTATCTGCTCAATCAGGCGATCGTCGGCCTGCTGTCAGTGGTTTATCTGACCGGCAGCTATAGCTCGCCGAAAGCAGGCGCATTAACCGCTCGCTATGGACGCGGTCCGGTATTGATGATCTCCATCAGTATCATGCTGCTGGGTCTTCTTATTACCGCACTAAGTCCCATGCTGTGCGTTTTACTGGGCATGATGTTGTTTGCCGCGGGCTTCTTCGCCTCGCACGCGGTCGCCAGCGGTTGGATTGGACAGCGCGCTCGTCGGGCTAAAGGCCAGGCGTCCTCCATGTATCTCTTTTCCTACTATTTTGGCTCCAGTCTGGCCGGCACGGTCGGCGGCATGTTCTGGTACTCGTATGGCTGGGCGGGCATCACCCTATTTTTGGCCGCCTTACTGATCATCGCGCTACTGGTCAGCTTCCGTCTGAAACAACTGCCCTAACCTCGCCGATTCGCCATAAATCCCTGCTCAGCGACCAAAACACGGTTGCTGATGCCGGGGATTAGTTATATAACCATTAGTATGTTGTAACTAAAGGCATCGACAATGGGGAACGGTAAAACTATGGATCGCTACTCGCTGATTGACCGCATGAACCGCTGCTTCGCTTCGCTGGAGGAAAAATTGGCGCAGATGCCGCCTTTGTTTTCCTCCTTTCGCTTACTGGCCGGGCGCGTTTTTTCATTACCTGATATTGAAAAAGGCGCCGAGCACGACGCGATAGAACACATCATGGTTCAGCAGCATGTCGGCCAGGCGGCCTGCGAATCAGGGTTGGCGCATTTCCAGCGGCTGTTTATCCACCACTATCCGGAAACCATTAGCAGCAAAGCCGCCATTCGGCTCCCCGGCGCCCTGTGCTTTTCCGTCGACCTGCATCAGTATCAGCAGGCGCAACGGCTTATCGCCGAAATCAATGCGCTGAAAAAAGAACTGGAGCACATTATCACCGTTGAATCCGGCCTTGCCCCCGAACAGCGCTTTGAATTTGTTCACAATCACCTGCCGGGGCTGATCACGCTCAGCGCCTACCGCTCGATAATGCTGGTCGTCAACCCGGCGTCCGTACGTTTCGGCTGGGCCAATAAACACATCATCAAGAATATGACCCGCGCCGAACTGCTGAATAAACTGGAGAAAAGCCGGAAAGCCGGCAAGAGCGCGGCGCCGTACAGCAAGCAACAGTGGGCGGAATTCGTTGAACAGGAGATAGAGCAAGTATTGCGATTGCCCGAACAGGCGGTATTGAAGATAAAACGACCGGTGAAAGTCCAGCCGATCGCCAGAGTATGGTATCCGGAACAACAAAAGCAGGTGCAACATCCCTGTCCTTCCCCACTGCTGGTCTTGTGCCGACAAGAATCCGCAGGCGCCGTTCCGGTTATCGGCGAATTGAATAACTACGATGCCGGCAACATAAAACATAAGCATAAACCGCAGGCGACACCGCTGAGATTGCTGATCCCCCGGCTGCATCTGTATACCGACGCCGTGTAAACGACCGCCGGGATCGTCACTGAGACCGCCTATCGCCAGCCGGCGATAGGCGGGATTAATCAGTTTTTCAGACTGCCGACCATATCCTGCGGTCGTACCCACTCATCAAACTGCGCATCGGTAAGATACCCGAGCTTCAGCGCCGATGCTTTTAAGGTCAGTCCTTCTTTATGCGCCTTTTTCGCGATTTCGGCGGCTTTATCGTAACCGATGTGGGGATTAAGCGCCGTCACCAGCATCAGTGATTCATTTAACAGCTGATCGATACGCTCGCGGTTCGGTTCAATGCCAACCGCGCAATGTTCATTAAAGCTTTTCATGCCGTCGGCCAGCAGACGCACCGATTGCAGGAAATTATGGATCACCATCGGGCGATAAACATTCAGTTCAAAGTTCCCCGATGCCCCGCCTATATTCACCGCGACATCATTCCCCAGCACCTGACAACACAGCATCGTCAGGGCTTCGCACTGCGTCGGATTCACTTTGCCGGGCATAATCGAACTGCCGGGTTCATTTTCAGGAATACTCAGTTCGCCGATGCCGCAGCGCGGCCCGGAAGCCAGCCAACGCACGTCATTGGCGATCTTCATCAATGAGGCCGCCAGCCCTTTCAACGCGCCGTGTCCATGCACCAGCGCATCGCAGGTGCCTAATGATTCAAACTTGTTCGGCGCGGTGACAAACGGCTGCCCGGTCAGCTTCGCCAGTTCGGCGGCGACCCGGACGGCATATTCAGGGTGCGTATTTAATCCGGTGCCGACCGCCGTACCGCCCAGCGCCAGTTCGCACAAATGCGGTACGCTGTTTTCAATGTGCGTCAGGTTGTGTTGCAACATGGCCGCCCAGCCGGAAATTTCCTGACCCAGCGTTAACGGCGTCGCGTCCTGCAAATGGGTGCGCCCGATTTTTACGATATCTTTGAACTGTTCGGCCTTCGCCGCCAGCGTGCGCTGCAATACGGTCAACTCGGGAATAAGGTGCTCGTTAAGCGCCAGTACGGCCGCCACATGCATCGCCGTGGGGAAAACATCGTTCGAGCTTTGGCTTTTATTCACGTCGTCGTTGGGATGAACCAGGCGGTCGCTGCCCCGTTCTCCGCCCAATAACTCGCTGGCGCGGTTCGCCAGCACCTCATTCATATTCATGTTGCTTTGGGTGCCGGATCCGGTTTGCCAGATGGCCAGCGGGAACTCACCCGCATGCTTGCCCGCCAGCACCTCGTCGGCCGCCTGGACAATGGCGTTTCCGCGCTCGTCGGGCAGCAATTTCAAATCCATATTGACGCTGGCCGCCGCACGCTTTGTCTGCGCCAGCGCAAAGATCAGCGCGCGCGGCATTTTCTCTTCGGAAATACGGAAATGCTCCAGTGAACGCTGTGTCTGCGCGCCCCATAAATGTTCGGCAGGAACTTCAATCGGCCCCATTGAGTCTTTTTCAATACGCGTGGTTGTCATAACCATTTCTCCTTAGCATGACAGAATAATGAAGAGATCGGCATCGCCATTCAAATGAAAATAAAAAGAATAATGGCAATGCGAATCATTACGGCATGAGCTGACACAAACGCTGATTTAATGGTCAATTCTGCCGAAATCGTCCCGGAAAAGTGTTCCTTAAACGTCTGGGATAAGAGATTACCCCTACCGGCCCCGTCTGGAATAGTGGCACATAAAACATTAACATGATGTGAGCGAAAACCATTTATTTACCTGTTGCCGATTTGTTAACTATTTAAATTATGTTAATCAAAAGGTTACTTAACGTCAGGAAACCAACATGCAAAAAATGCTCAACCGTGTCCAGCACTACGCCTGGGGAAGCAAACACGCTTTAAGTGAGCTGTATGGTATTGATAACCCTAATAATTTACCAATGGCGGAATTATGGATGGGCGCCCATCCCAAGAGCAGTTCCCATGTCATTGACGAACAAGGCAACGATCGCAGCCTGCGTGAAGTGATTGCCGAAGACCTGACCGGGCATCTCGGCGCCGACGTGGCGCGGCGTTTTGGGGAATTACCGTTTTTATTTAAGGTTTTATGCGCCGACCAGCCTCTTTCCATCCAGGTTCACCCGAGTAAATCCTCAGCGGAACAAGGATTTGCGAAGGAAAATGCCGCCGGTATCGCGCTGGATGCGGCGGAAAGAAACTACAAGGACGCCAATCACAAGCCGGAATTGGTGTTCGCCCTGACCCCGTTCCAGGCCATGAATGGCTTTCGAGAATTATCTGAAATTGTCGCCTTATTGCAGCCGGTCGCCAGCGCGCATCCGTCGATTGCCGCCTTTTTACAGCAACCGGACGGTAAAAATCTCTCCATGCTGTTCGCCAACCTGCTAAGCATGGAAGGCCAGCAAAAAAGTCAGGCATTGGGCGTATTAAAAGCGGCGCTGAACAACCAGCAGGGCGAACCCTGGGCAACCATTCGCGATATTACCCGGTTTTATCCGGACGACAGCGGGCTATTTTCTCCGCTGTTGCTCAACGTCATTACGCTGCAACCGGGCGAAGCCATGTTCCTGTATGCGCAAACGCCGCACGCCTATTTGAACGGCGTGGCGCTGGAAGTGATGGCGAATTCGGATAACGTGCTGCGGGCGGGGTTAACGCCGAAGTATATCGATATCCCGGAACTGCTGGATAACGTGCAATTTGTCGCCAAACCGGCGGCAAATTTATTGACCGCCCCCATTCAACAGGGAAATGAGTTAAGCTTTCCGATTCCCGTAGACGACTTTGCCTTTTCCCTGCACCATCTGAACGGTGAAGCGCAAGCGCTCGGCCAAAATAGCGCCGCCATTGTTTTCTGCATTGACGGCGAGGCATTACTGCAAAAAGACGATCGGCACATCAGACTTAAACCAGGCGAGTCCTGTTTTATTTCAGCTAATGAAACACCGGTGTTGGTTCAGGGACAGGGGCGCATCGCTCGTGTATTTAATCGGTAATTACCGAGACAGATCGCTCGCCCGGAAGCATCCGGGCGAGTTTTAAAAAAGGATGAATAAAAATGAAGAAGTCATTAGTTGCCGCCGGCGTCATTATCGCTTTGGGCGCGGTCTGGACCGGCGCTTCCTGGTATACCGGTAAACAATTGGCTCAGAATATTGACGAGTTTACCGACAATATTAACGCGCAGATTAAATCCGCTTACCCCGATGCCGCGATAAAAGCGGTGTATCGTGATTATCAGGGCGGTATTTTCAGTAGTAAAGTCACTTTCGTTATGCAATACGACGGTTCGGACAAATGGCAAAAACCCCTGGCGCCGGGCGAGGAAATCGTCATCAACAATACCGTTTATCACGGCCCTTTCCCGTTGTCGCAACTCAAAAAGTTTAATCTGATCCCCGCGATGGCCGCCGTACATGCGGAACTGGGAGATACGCCGGTGATCAACCCGCTGTTCGAACTCACGCAGGGCAAACCGTTCTTCACCTCCGAGTCGCGCGTCGCCTACAGCGGCGCTATCGGTTCCGATATCAGGCTGTTGCCGATTGAATTTCAGGAAAACGATCAGAAATTTTCTTTCAGCGGCGCTCAACTCCTGCTGGACACCACCAGCGATTTTCGCGGTAACAAACTGTCGGGCGCTATCAACAATCTACTGATAGAAAAGAAAAATCCCTGGGATGAATTGGAAAGCTTCACGCTGAAAGATCTCGCGCTGAACGTCAACAATCACAAGGGCAAGTTTGACATCGGCATCGGTGACGGCAAAGTGACCGCCAAATCGCTGACGGTAGCCGTTGAAGGCCGCGAGCCGGTCGCGCTCAACAATATTTCGATACAAAGCACTGTGACGGAAGATGATAAAAACCTGGCGGGCAACACCACGATAGGACTGGAATCGTTAACTTTCGGCGATCGCAACCTGGGATCCGGCAACCTCAGCATTCACTTCTCCCAGTTTGACGGTGAAGGAACCAGGCAATTTGCAACCGATTATCAGAAAACGCTGCAACCGTTTTTGCAAAGCGCGGCCAAGGAAGATCCCCAGGCTTACCAGCATCAGGTGATGATCGCTTTCCTGCAAAATTTACCTAAATTGCTGAAAGGCAACCCCAGCGTCGCCATCTCTCCGCTTAGCTGGAAGAACAGTAAAGGCGAAAGCACCTTTACGCTGACGCTGGATATGACCGATCCGCTTCAGAACAGCGCCGCAGCCGCCGATCCGCAAGCGTCGGATGAAGAGAAAATCATTCTTCAGTCCGTTAAAAAACTCGATGCCAAATTGAATGTGCCGTTAGAGATGCTGGCCGAATTGATGGTTCAGGCGGAAAAACCGTCGGTAAATGCTGACGAGCAAGAACAGGCCCGGGAAATGGCGCTTCAGCAAGCGAATATGATGGCAAGCATCGGCCAGATGAATAGCGTGACCGTCACGAAAGATAATGCGATCACCAGTTCATTGCAGTATGCAGACGGTCAGATTGATTTTAACGGTCACAAGATATCATTATCAGATTTCATCGCCCCGTTTATCGGCCTTCCCGCTGAAGACGACAATTAAGCCTTTTATCCCCCGTAGATAGACAGCAGCCAGCGACGGTAATCGCGCCGTCGCTGGCTGTTCCCGCCCGAACCGGTTTTTATCGTTGAGCGACGCCGTATGCAAAAATTGAAGATATTGATGGAAGCGCGCCAAACGACGATCTACTTCATCGCCGTCGTCATGGCGATATTGATTGCGCTATTACGACCCGAAACCGCAAAGTTGGCGGCGGCGATCAATCCGGCGCTGGCATTGATGCTCTTCGTGACTTTTTTACAGGTGCCGCTGGCGTCGCTAAAGCGGAGTTTGACCCAGCTACGGTTTCTTGCCGCGCTGCTGGTCGCCAATTTTATCGTTATTCCCCTGTTTCTCGCGCTCCTAGTGCCTTACTTGCCCGCCGATCCGCTGATTCGGCTCGGCATGCTGCTGGTGTTACTCGCGCCCTGTATTGACTACGTGGTGACCTTTTCTCATCTTGGCCGCGCGGATGCCTCACGCTTGCTGGCCGCCACGCCGCTGCTGCTGATGGTACAAATGCCGGCGTTGCCCTTTTATCTCGGCCTGTTTTTAGGTCAGGACGCCGCCGGGCTGATTCATATCGCGCCGTTTTTCCACGCGTTTGTCTGGCTTATCGCCATCCCCTTGTTGCTTGCCGGGCTGATGCAATGGGGCGCGCGCCGTTCTCCGGCGCTGGATAAATTGGCCGACGGACTCGGTTTGCTCCCCGTTCCCGCCACGGCGGGGGTATTGTTCGTCGTGGCGGCCGCCGTTATTCCGCAGCTACAAACCAACTGGACTCTCGTACTCACCGCGATCCCCATCTACCTGTTATTCGCCATCGTCGCGCCGGCGGCCGGCTGGCTGATCGGCAGACTCTTCCATCTGGCGCCCGCCGACGGACGCGCCGTCGCCTTTAGCGCCGCCACGCGTAATTCGCTGGTCGTGTTGCCGTTGGCTTTGTCCATTCCCGGCGCAATCCCGATACTGCCGGCGATTATCGTAACCCAAACGCTGATGGAGCTGTTAAGCGAGCTGGTTTATATCCGTCTGATCCCCAAACTGACCGGATATCAAGCCGACCGGCAACCTTCAGACCGTTGATAAACTTGATGGGTTTGCAGACTTTTTTGCTTAACAATTGGCAATTTACCGCCATTTGTTTTTATACTTCACCGCATTCGGCCGGGCTGTTGTCCGACTTACCCATACCACGATGGTTATTAATACAACTAATTGCAAAGAGTACACCATGATTGATACGCGACTCCCACTGACGGATATTCACCGCCACCTTGATGGCAATATTCGTGCGCAGAGCATTTTGGAACTGGGCCGCCAGTTCAATATTTCACTCCCTGCCAACGACCTGGAGTCACTTCGCCCGCATGTGCAAATCACGAAACTTGAGCCGGATTTGCTGAGTTTTTTGCAAAAGCTGGATTGGGGAGTCGCCGTTCTCGGCTCACTGGACGCCTGCCGCCGTATCGCTTATGAAAATGTGGAAGATGCCGTCAATGCCGGGCTGGATTACGCGGAGCTGCGTTTTTCCCCCTACTATATGGCGATGAAGCATAACCTGCCGATTGCCGGCGTGGTCGAAGCGGTGATTGACGGCGTAACCGCCGGCTGCCGCGATCATGATATCGTGATTCGTCTGATCGGTATTTTGAGCCGCACCTTCGGCACCGACGCCTGCCAACAGGAGCTGGATGGCCTGCTGGCTCACCGCGACCACATTGTTGCGTTGGATCTGGCGGGCGATGAGCTGGGCTATCCCGGCGATCTGTTCTCATCGCATTTCAAACAGGCGCATGACGCCGGCTGGCATATTACCGTTCATGCCGGCGAAGCGGCGGGGCCGGAAAGCATCTGGCAGGCCATTCACCAGCTAAAGGCCGAGCGCATCGGTCACGGCGTCGCCGCCATTGTCGATACCGACTTGATGAGCTACATGGCCGAAAACACCATCGGCATTGAGTCCTGTCTGACGTCGAACCTGCAAACCAGCACGGTGACCGCGCTGGAGCAGCATCCGCTGGTGCATTTCCTGCGTTACGGCATTCCCGCGACGATTAATACCGACGATCCGGCCGTACAGGGCATCGAGATCAGGCATGAATACGAAGTGGCGGCGCCGCTGGCGGGATTAACCGCCGCAGAAACCCGTCAGGCGCAAGAAAATGGATTACGTATCGCGTTTATCAGCGAACAGGAAAAGCAACAATTGCGTGAGAAAGTGCTGCGTAAACGAGGTTTGGCTTCCTGATCCAGTCTGAAGGCCGGGAGGCGGGAAACGCCGCCGGCCTTCAGCGGCACTATTGCTCGCTTGCCGGCGCCGCGGCACGCTCCGCTTCGGCGCGTTTTAGCCGGTTGGCGTAACGTTGAGCCAGCGCCGCGCACACCATCAACTGAATTTGATGGAAAATCATCAACGGCAGCACCATCACCCCCACCGCCGATGCCGGAAACAGAACGCTGGCCATCGGAATGCCATTGGCCAGACTTTTCTTCGAACCGCAGAATACGATGGTAATCTCATCGGCGGTATTGAACCCCAGTTTGCGCGCCGCCAGCGTATTCGCCACCAGCACAATGGTCAGCAACACGATGGAACACACGACCACCGCCAGTAAAGACCAACAGTTGATCTGCCCCCAGATCCCCTGAACGACGGCCTCGCTAAAGGCGACGTAAACCACCAGAAGAATCGATGACCGATCGGTAATATTAATTAATTTGCGGTGACGATCGACCCATCCGGCAATCAGCGGGCGGGATAAGTGACCGATGACAAAAGGCACCATCAACTGCATGATAATCGAGCCGATGGCGTGCAGCGTATCCGTCTGGGCCTCGCCCTGCGTATGCATCAGCAGGCCGACCAATATCGGCGACAGAAATACGCCCAGAATGCTGGAGGCCGAAGCGCTACAGATGGCGGCCGCGACGTTGCCCCCGGCCATTGAGGTGTAGGCGATGGCCGACTGCACGGTCGCCGGCAAGGCGCACAGATAAAGAAAGCCGAGATACAGCGCCGGCGTTAACACCACCGGCACCAGCAGGCTCATGCCGACGCCCAGCAGCGGGAACAGGATAAACGTACTGGCGAATACCACCAGATGCAGCCGCCAGTGTCCCATCCCCGCCGTGATGGCCTCGCGCGACAGTTTGGCGCCGTGCATAAAAAACAGCAGCGCGATGGCGGCGGTCGTCAGGTACTCAAAAAAGATTTTTGCCGCGCCCTCGCACGGAAAAAATGATGCCGCCGCCACCACCGCAACCAATATCAGCAAAAACTTATCAATTCTTAATCGTTGTAACCACGCCATATTTACCCCTTTATCCCGGTATGTTCCCCGCCGCAGTCCAAATTTTCAACGTCTTGTCGTCCGCCGCTCAGCGCCGGCGAACATGAACACCCTATTTAAAACAATACAGGCGATCCTAAGATCGCCTCAGACTGTTAACAAACCTATCTGCCAAATCGGAACGGTGAGAATGGAATAGAAGAGTAAAGCGTCCGCGCCAGGGACGGCGCGGTTCGAGCTTACAGGGATGTACTTGCAGCGTCTTTACGATCTATCCATTCTCACCGCTCGACGCACTTGTCACCAACCTCACAGGCGATCCGGAGATCGCCTGCTTAAACCAAACAGTAATGTCTGTGGTAACAATTGGCAATGCTAATTATTTTTTAACGTCATAACCCGTTTCTGCTCGTGAGACGCCAGACCGAGTTCAATCAACTCCATCACCTGAATCGCCTGATGCACCGTCACCGGATTGTCCCCTTTGCCGGTTAACGCATCGCGGATGGCGGAATAGTAAGCGGCATAGTCGCCGGGAAGCGTCGATACGCGCTGCTCGACCGCCACGCCGTCGCGATGCAGGGTCAGCACCCCGTCCTCTTTGTCCTCGCCCCAGTTGTCCAGCGGCGGACGCTGGCCGTTTTTCAACTGTTGTTCCTGCGTATCAAGGCCGTATTTCACAAAGCTGCCGCGCGAACCGTGGACGATATAACGGGCGGTTGGGGCGAGCGCCAGCATGCTGGCATGCAATACCACCCGCCGCTGGGGATAGATCAACACGGCGTGAAAATAGTCCGTCGCTTTACTGCCGGGCCTGAGCTGCGCCAGATCGACCTGAATCGCGACCGGCAAACCAAAAAGCTGCAACGCCTGATCCAGTAAATGCGGCCCCAAATCGTACCAGATACCGCTCCCTTCGCTGCCGTTCTCGCGCCAGCGCTCGCGAACCTCCGGACGATAGCGATCAAAATGGGACTCCATATAGACGACATCGCCTAACACGCCGGTGTGAAATAGCTGCTTCAATGTCAGAAAATCGCTGTCCCAGCGCCGGTTATGAAATACGGAAAGCAGTTTCCCCGCGTGTTCCGCCAGCAGATTCAACTCATGCGCCTGTGACAATGTCACGGTAAAAGGCTTGTCCACCACCACATGCTTGCCCGCCGCCAGCGCCTGTTTAGCTAATGGAAAGTGCGTGTCGTTCGGGGTGGGGATAACGATAAGATCGATCGCCTTATCGTTAAATAACGTATGGGGATCGCTCGCCACGCTGACATTGGCCCAGTCGGCATGGACTTTATCGGCGTCACGGCTGGAAACCGCGACCAGTTCCATACCCGCCGTTCCGGCAATCAATGGCGCATGAAACGTTTTGCTGGCATAACCGTATCCCAATAACCCAACACGAATTACGTCACTCATGAAGATTCCCCTTAGCATTGACGTTGTGATTTCATCACAAGTATATACCCAATAAATTTAGAGGAATCGGGTTATCTTGACGATATCTCCGCCGTGCGGTGAATGCCAACGGCGCCGGGGGCGGCCTCTTCCCATATCGGCGTCTCTTTTCTGGCCGCCGGATAGTTGATTTCGCTGCGGCTGCGACGGAAATCGCTCGGACTGACCCCCACGCGTTTGCGAAATACGCGGGAGAAATAGAGCTGATCGTCATAACCGACCACCCTGCCGATATTGGCGATGGACTCCTGCGTGGTTTGCAGCAGCAGCTTGGCCCGGATCACCCGCTGGTCTTCACGCCAGCGCAAGATATTAATCCCGACCTGCTCGCGGAACAGATGCGCCAGCCGCGATGGCGACAGGCACACGTGGCGGGCGACCTCATCAATGCGCAATTCGCCGGCCAGATTGCCGGTAATAAACTGGCAGGCTTCAATCACCCGCGGATCCATGATTTTTTGCGGACTCTGCGGATCTTCCTCCATCGCCCTCAGCAGCAGACGCTCCAGCAGGTTCATCCCCAACTCTTCCGAGAAACGCCGTCCCGAGCGCTGAGTCTGCTCAATATTGGCGAATAGCCGATCGAACTCCAGCAACAGCTGATTATTCGGCAGGCTCAAACAGCCGACGCCGCAGCGCCGGGTATGCCACTCCAGCCAATCGGCCCAGTACGCCCGCGGACGAAAATAGACCCAGCGGTGATACCAGCAGTCGCTGTCGGGCGCGCGGCCGTAAAAGTGTTTTGATTTGGGAGGAAACAGCAGTAAATCGCCCGGACGGCAATAAAAGGCGTCGTCGCCGGCAAAAACCTGTCCTTCCCCCTTAATCGTGAGATTAATGATGTAGCCTTTCATGCCATCCGGGCGATCGATGAAGAAGTCGAGCGGTCCGCCCGCCAGGATGGGCGTTAATCCGGCGACCAGGTAGGCGTTAAACGAGTAGCCTGGCAGCAACGGATTAGACTGGGATTCCTGCGCCACACGGTGATACATCCAACCTCCGGAACACCTGGTGAGAGAATGAAATACAGGTTTTACCCCGTCACGCGGCTTATACCGTTTTCTTCGCCAGCTGTTTGTAGCGGTCGAAGATCACCGCGGCCAGCAGAATCAAGCCGCGCACCACGTATTGCGAGAACGGCGAAATATTCAGCAGATTCATGGCGTTTTCCACGGTCCCCAAAATCAGCACGCCGGCGACGACATAAGAAATTTTGCCGATGCCGCCCTTCAGCGACACCCCGCCCAGCACGCAGGCGGAAATCACGATCAGCTCATAACCGATCGAGGTCATCGGCTGACCGCTGGTCATCCGCGACGCCAGAATGATGCCCGCCGCCGCGGAGACCAGACCGGAAAGCGCAAAGATGATGATTTTGGTGCGGACCACCGGCACCCCCGCCAGACGCGCGGCCTCTTCGTTTCCGCCTATCGCCAGCGTATTGCGTCCGAAGGTGGTTTTATTGAGCAGCAGCCCAAACAGGATCATACAGGCCACGGTGATCCAGATCGGCGCCGGCAGCCCCAGCCAGTTGGCATAGCCCAGTTCAAAGAAACGCTCGTCTTCGATACCGACCGCTTTGCCGTCGGAGATAATGTAGGCCAGTCCGCGCGCGATCTGCATCGTCGCCAGCGTGGTGATCAGCGCGTTAATCTTCAGTCGCGCAATGATAAAGCCGTTAATCAAACCGAAAGCGATGCCCAGCAACAGCCCGGCGCCGACGCCGATCCACAAACTTTGGCTGATGTTGATCACCACCGCCGTGGTCACGCCGGCGCAGGCGATAATCGATGCGACGGACAGGTCAAAATCGCCGGACGCCAGGCAAAACAGCATCCCGCAGGCCACCATGCCTGACATGGATATCGCCAGCCCCAACCCTTTCATATTGATAAAACTGGAGAAGTTCGGGACGAAAATCGCGCAAGCGACAAACAGCACGGCAAACACCACCAGCATGCCGTAGTTATCCCAAATACGCGCGATGCTCATCCCGTTTTGCCGCTTTCCAGCGCGCGCAGACGCGACCGTTGAATCCGTTTTACTTACTGGCATGGTTTGCTCCTTTACGGTCAGGCGACCGCAGCTTCAATATCAGGGGTTCGTAACATGGCCAGACTCAGCACGCTCTGCTCAGTGGCTTCATCGTGCATCAGCTCGCCGGAGACCGCGCCTTCACGCATCACGATGATACGATCGGCCAGCCCAAGCACTTCCGGCAGATCGCTGGAAGCGAAAAGCACGGCGATGCCTTGCTTCGCCAGTTCATAAATGACGTGATAGATTTCATGTTTGGCGCCGACGTCAATCCCGCGCGTTGGCTCATCCAGCAGAATGACTTTCATCTCTTCGGATAACCAGCGCCCCAGAATCGCCTTCTGCTGGTTGCCGCCGGAAAGATTCATCATCAGTTGTTGCGCGCTGGGGGTTTTGATGTTCAACGCCAGGATCCGTTGCCGCGCATTCTCCTCCTCCCAGCGATTGTTAATGATGAAGCCGGCCTTCAGACTCTTGCGCCGCGCGCTGATATTAATGTTGTCGCGTACCGAATGAACGGCGATGATCCCCTCCGCCTTGCGATCTTCAGGACACAGCATGATGCCCTGACGGATCGCCTCAATCGGCGAATTAACCGCTAATGGCTTGCCGTCCAGCTGTACCTGCCCGCTGGTGATGCGGGTCGCCCCGAACAGCCCTTTCAGCAGTTCGCTGCGTCCGGCGCCCACCAGCCCGAATAACCCGACGATTTCCCCCTGACGCACTTGCAGGGAAACCGTGGACTTCACCCCCGGCGCCTTCACATCCTTCAGGGTCAGCCGCGCTTCGCCGCAGGTACGCGGCGCGTAGCCATAGATATCGCCCAGGTTTCTGCCCACCATCGCCTGAACCAGCGATTCATGGTTCACCTGCGCCATATCGTCAAAGGTGCGGACATAGCGGCCATCTTTAAACACGGTGATGGCGTCGCTCAGGGCGAAAATCTCTTCCATACGGTGCGAAACGTACAAAATGACGCGCCCTTCGCTGCGTAACTCGCGGATTACCCGGAACAATTGTTCGATTTCCCGCGCGGACAGCGAACTGGTGGGTTCGTCAAAGGCGATGATTTTGGCGTTGCGCGCCAGCGCTTTGGCGATTTCCACCATTTGCCACTGGCCGATGGACAGGTATTTAAGCGGCGTATCGGGATCGATATCCAACCCCAGATGATCGAGTTGCAGTTGGCTTTCATAACGCATCAGCGAATAGTTAACCACGCCGTATTTATGCGGAAACTGGCCGAGATAGATGTTTTCCGCCACCGTCATTTCCGGCACCAGATGCAATTCCTGATAAATAATGGCAATCCCCTGATTCAGGGCATCCATCGTATTGTTGAACTGCGCCGGCTTACCCTGAATATGGATTTCCCCGGTAGAAGGCAAATAGTTACCGCTCAAAATCTTTAATAGCGTGGATTTACCCGCGCCGTTTTCCCCCATCAGGGCATGGATCTGCCCGGCATAACAGGAAAAGCTGATGTCCGTCAGCGCCTTCACGCCGGGAAACGCTTTGCCGATGCCATGAAATGATAAATAGGGTGACTGTGCCGTCATGGCCATTTCCTCATGGTTAAAACGGTTGCTGTCAAAACGGCGGAGACTCGCTCCGCCATCTCCTGACTTACCCGCCGCGCGGCCGAAACGATCGAGATATCATCACCGCGCCGGTATTACAGCAGGCCCTTTTTCTCCAGCTCGACTTTGAAGTTTTCCCGGGTGATCAGCACCACGTCGGTGACCTCGGTGAATTTTTCCGGCTCCACGCCTTTGGCGACCCAGTCGTTCAGCATCTGGATGCTCTTATAGCCGTGGATATCCGGGCTTGGCAGCAGCGAGCCATAAAAGCCGGTGGCCTGGCCCTTCGACAGTTCGCTCACCGCATCCACGCCGTTGATGCCGATACCGATCACGTTAGCCGCTTTAAAGCCCTGACCTTCGGTGGCGCGCACGCCGCCCAGCACGGTGTTATCGTTCATGCCGACGATCAGCCAGTTCTTCACCTGCGGATGCTGAACCAGCATGGAGTTGGCGGCGTCGAATGCGCCGGGGATATCGTTGGATTTGGTCGGCACCTGATAGATGTGTTTTTCCGGGAAACCGGCCGCTTTCAGGGCTTCCATCGAACCGGTTGTCCGACGGCGCGCGGTGTCCAGCTCATTGGAGGTAATCGCCATCACGGCGGTTTCATCCACCTTCCAGCCGCGGTTATTCATCTCTTTCCACAGCTCCTGCCCCTGACGCTCGCCGATTTTGGTCGCCGCCATCATCACCAGCGGTACCGACGCCATCGGTTCGCCTTTGGCATTGACGAACTGGTCGTCCACCGCGATGACTTTCAGATCGTAACTGCGCGCTTTAGCCACAATGGCCGGCCCCAGTTTGGGATCGGGCGTACAGATAACGAAGCCTTTCGCGCCGCTGGCGGCCAGGCTATCAATGGCGTTAAGCGTTTTTTCGCCATCCGGCACGGCAATTTTGATCACGTCGAAGCCAAGATCCTTGCCGGCCTTATCGGCAAACTTCCATTCCGTCTGAAACCAGGGCTCTTCTGGTTGTTTAACCAGAAATCCCAGTTTCAGCGTTTCAGCGATAGCCGATTGTGACATAACGGCGGCCAGCCCAATCGTCGCCAGCACCTTAGTGAATTTATGCATGATGTTCTCCGGTGTATTTATCGTTTTACACGCCGATGACGCTGAAACGTGTAATCGTTTCCAGTAGGGCATTTCCGGTCTGGATAAAGGAAAAACACGGCGTTGATGCAATTCCTTTCCTCCACAGCATTCAGACGCCCTACCTTTTAGCTGTTATTTTTCACCAGAAGATAGAGCGTTATCACATCCCGAAATAATGACAGGTTTGTACATATATTTAGCGAATTTAACCGGTTGTTAACTTTTGACGGGCATCACAAAATGACCGACAGCGGCAGAAAAATGCATACTTCCAGCTAACGCCTCCTCACCCCCGGCGTTGTCTCTCTTTATCGTTACAGCACGACAAAGAGGACGAACAGGAGCAAGCGATGAGTGCGGATGCGATTACGATTGGACTCGACTTCGGCAGTGATTCGGTGCGCGCGTTGGCCGTGGACTGCCAGACCGGAGAGGAATTGGCGACGGACGTGGTTTATTATCCCCGCTGGCGCGCCGGGAAATATTGTCAACCGGCCGCCAACCAATTCCGCCACCATCCTCTGGATTATATTGAATCGCTGGAACAGGCCATTCGCGCCGCCGCCGGACGACTCAGCGCGCGACAGCGTCAACGGATCGTCGGCATCGGCGTGGATTCAACCGGCTCCACGCCCGCGCCTATCGACGCGCAGGGCAATATCCTGGCGCTGCGCCCGGAATTCGCCGATAACCCGAACGCCATGTTCGTACTGTGGAAAGATCACAGCGCGATAGAAGAAGCCGAGGAAATCAACGCGCTGTGCCGCAGCGGCCGGTTCCCCGACTACACCCGCTATATCGGCGGCGTCTACTCCTCGGAATGGTTCTGGGCAAAAATACTGCACGTCTCGCGTGCGGATGCCGCGGTGCGTCAGGCCGCCGTCTCCTGGGTTGAACTCTGCGACTGGGCGCCGGCCCTGCTTTCCGGCACGCATGCGCCCGGCCAGATCAAACGCGGTCGTTGCAGCGCCGGGCATAAATCGCTCTGGCACCCCGACTGGGGCGGCGTGCCGCCGGAAACCTTCCTGCGCGCGCTCGATCCCTGTCTGAGCGAAAACCTGCAATACCCGCTGTTCACCGATACCTGGACCGCCGAGCAGCCGGTCGGCGTCATTACGCCGGAGTGGGCGCAACGGCTTGGTCTGCCCGAAAACGTGGTTATCGCCGGCGGCGCGTTTGACTGCCATGTCGGCACCGTCGGCGCCGGCGCGCAGCCGTATACGCTGGTGAAAGTGATCGGCACCTCCACCTGCGACATTCTGATTGCCGAGGAAGATCGGATTGCCGGGCGAACGATTAAAGGTATCTGCGGCCAGGTGGACGGCAGCGTGGTACCCGGCTATATCGGGCTGGAAGCGGGACAATCCGCCTTTGGCGATATGTACGCCTGGTTTGGCCGGCTGCTGAACTGGTCATTGCAGCAGGCCGCCGACGATCATCCGGCGATTAAGGCGCAGTTGCAGGCGACGCAGGCGCAACTGCTGGAGCGGCTGACGCAAGCCTGGGCGGCGAACCCGACGCTGGATCACCTGCCCGTGGTGCTCGACTGGTTTAACGGTCGCCGGACCCCCTTCGCCGACCAGCGGTTAAAAGGCGTGATTACCGATCTCAATCTGGGTACGGATGCGCCGACGCTGTTTGGCGGTTTTATCGCCGCCTCGGCCTTCGGCGCCCGCGCCATCATGGAGTGCTTTGAAAATCAGGGCGTGCCGGTCGAGAACATTCTCGCCCTTGGCGGTATCGCCCGCAAATCCCCGACCATCATGCAGGTTTGCACCGATGTGATGAATCGCCCGTTGCAAATCGTCGCCTCCGACCAGTGCTGCGCGCTGGGCGCGGCCATCTTCGCCGCCGTGGCGGCGGGCATTCATGCCGACATTCCCGGCGCGCAACGCCACATGGCCAGCGGTATTGAACGCACGCTGACGCCGGACTGCCGACGCGTCGCACAGTATCAGCGGCTCTACGAACGTTATCAGCAGTGGTGCCGCATCGCCGAGCCGGCTTACCGCGCGAACCGGCAGGCGCAAGCGTGAATCTCGGTTAATTACTTTCGCTTCCCGTTGGGAATAAACAGGAGTCATCATGGATCATTTCAAGCAGCTTGAAGTCTGGTTTGTTATCGGCAGCCAACACCTGTATGGACCGGAAACCTTACGTCAGGTCAAGGAGAACGCGGAAAACGTGGTCGCCGGTCTGAATCAGCAGGCCGGACTGCCGGTAAAACTGGTGCTTAAACCGCTGGTGAAAACGCCGGACGAAATTCTCTCGCTGTGCCGGGACGCCAATTATCAGGATAACTGTATCGGTCTGCTGACCTGGCTGCATACCTTCTCGCCCGCCAAGATGTGGATCGGCGGGCTGCGCGTTCTGCACAAGCCGCTGCTGCAATTTCATACCCAGTTCAACGCGGAAATTCCGTGGGACACCATGGATATGGATTTTATGAATCTGAATCAGACGGCGCACGGCGGCCGGGAATTCGGGTTTATCGGCGCCCGGATGCGTCAGTCGCACCAGGTGGTTGTCGGCCACTGGCAGGATAAACAGGCCCATGAACGTATCGCCAAATGGATGCGGGTGGCGGCGGCGCTGCGGGAAAGCAAGCAGCTGAAACTGGCGCGTTTCGGCGACAATATGCGTGAAGTGGCGGTAACGGAAGGCGATAAGGTCGGCGCGCAGATCCAGTTCGGTTATTCCGTCAGCGCCTGGGGATTGGGCGATTTGGCCGGCGTGGTCGATGCCGTCGCCAAAGGCGATATCGATGCGCTGGTTGACGAGTATGAAGCCAGCTACCACTTGACCGATGCGGTAAAACTACACGGCCCGAACCGGCAAAATCTGCTGGATGCGGCGCAAATCGAGCTGGGATTGAAACGTTTTCTGGAACAGGGCGGCTATAAAGCCTTTACCACCGATTTTGAAAATCTGTATGGGCTGAAGCAGTTGCCGGGGCTGGCCGTCCAGCGATTAATGCAGCAAGGCTACGGGTTTGGCGGCGAAGGCGACTGGAAAACGGCGGCGCTGCTGCGCATTATGAAAGTGATGGCGCAGGGGTTGCCCGGCGGCACCTCGTTTATGGAGGACTACACCTACAACTTCCAGGCACACAATAATTTGGTGGTCGGCTCTCATATGCTGGAAGTCTGCCCCAGCATCGCCCGGGAGCAAAAACCGATTCTTGACGCCCAACATCTGGGGATCGGCGGCAAGGCCGATCCCGCGCGGCTGATTTTCTCCACGCCCGCCGGTCTTGCGCTCAATGCCAGCGTTATCGACATGGGCGATCGTTTCAGAATGCTGGTTAACGTGGTGGACGCCATTGAACAGCCGCGCCCGTTGCCCAAGCTGCCGGTCGCGCGCGCCATCTGGCAAGCGCAACCCTCGCTGGAGGTCGCCGCCGAGGCCTGGATTCTGGCGGGCGGCGCGCATCACTCGGTATTCAGCCAGGCGCTGGATGCGGACTATCTGCGTCTGTATGCCGAGATGCAGAATATTGAGCTGCTGGTAATCGACAACGATACCCGCCTGCCTGCGTTCAGGGACGCATTGCGCTGGAACGAGGTGTATTACAAACTCTGTAGCCGCTAACGGAAAAACGCCGGGCCGCACGGACGCGGCGAACAAAGCGCGCAGGAAATAATGACGATTTGCGGATTAAAACAGTAGGTTAGAATTTATATTTCTTTTTTTATTATCCTATAGACAGCGCCTATCTCTTGCATATACTTAATCCCCCAACATCATAACTATTAGCTCATTAATTATGACTGCGCATGACTACTTGCTTAAGTTTCGGAAGGTCAGTACGATGGAAAGTCTGGAAAAACTCTTCGATCATCTCAACTACTCCCTGACCGACAGCCAGGAAATAATCAATATGTATCGGGCCGCGGATCATCGGCGGGCGGAGCTGGTTTCCGGCGGCAAGCTATTTGATTTGGGTTGCGTTCCCAAGTCGGTGTGGCGCTATGTGATATAAGTCCGAACGGTGATAATGCTAATGAATAATTATGCTTATTCACCGGTTTCCGTTGATATCGTCATGATCTTTCCGTTCCTTTATATGGGTTCAGCGCCCCTATTCATTCAGGTTTCGTCCATATCCTTACTTTAGGTGTGTTGTCGAAAGCCTGACAATACCTGATAATGTGCGGGTTTTGTTTTTTTAGGCAGAGTAATGACCGAATACGCACTGTTATTTGTTAGCGCCCTTCTGGTAAACAATTTCGTTCTGGTGAAGTTTCTGGGGCTGTGTCCGTTTATGGGCGTATCCAAACGCCTGGAGACGGCTATCGGCATGGGATTGGCCACCACGTTCGTGATGACATTGGGCTCGATGTTTTCATGGATAGTCAACGCGTTTGTCCTGGAGCCGCTCAATATCGTTTACCTGCGAACCATGGCGTTCATTCTGGTATTGGCCGTCGTCGTGCAGTTTTCGGAATTGGTGGTGCGTAAAACCAGTCCGGAACTTTACCGCCTGCTGGGCATTTTTCTGCCGTTAATCACCACCAACTGCGCCGTGCTGGGCGTGGTGCTGCTCAATGTCAACATGTCCCATGGTTTTCTTCAGTCGACGCTGTACGGTTTCGGCGCGGCGGCCGGCTTTTCTTTAGTGATGGTGCTATTTGCCGCCATCCGCGAGCGTCTTACGGTTTCCGACGTTCCCGCCCCCTTCCGCGGTTCGTCGATCGCGCTGATTACCGCCGGGCTGATGTCGCTGGCTTTCATGGGCTTTACCGGTTTGGTGAAATTCTAATGACGGCTATTTGGATCGCCATTGCGGCACTCAGTTTGCTCGCCCTGTTTTTCGGTCTGATTCTCGGCTACGCGTCGCGTCGTTTTCAGGTCGAGGAAGATCCTGTCGTTGAACAGGTCGAAGCCATGCTGCCGCAGAGTCAGTGCGGCCAGTGCGGTTATCCCGGCTGTCGCCCCTATGCCGAAGCCGTCTCGCTGAATGGCGAAAAAATCAATAAATGCGTACCCGGCGGCGAAGCGATGATGCTGAAGCTGGCCGAGAAGCTGAACGTCGATCCGCAGCCGCTCGACGGGGACGACGCCGTGCGCAAACCCGAGCGACAAGTCGCCTGGATTGACGAAGCAAACTGCATCGGCTGCACCAAGTGCATTCAGTCTTGTCCGGTAGACGCCATCGTCGGCAGCACCAAAGCGGTACATACCGTCGTCAGCGACCTCTGCACCGGTTGCGATCTGTGCGTCGCGCCCTGCCCCACGGACTGTATCGAACTGCGCCCCGTCGCGCCGACTCCCGACAGCTGGAAATGGGATCTCAACGCCATTCCGGTTCGTGTTATTCAAGTAGAACACCATGCTTAAGCTGTTTACCGCCTTGAAAAAAGATCGGATCTGGGATTTCAACGGCGGAATTCATCCGCCGGAAATGAAAACCCAATCCAGCCAGGTTCCGCTGCGCGCCATACCGCTACCGGAACAGTTTATCATTCCGCTCAAACAGCACCTCGGGCCGGAAGGCGAACTTTGCGTCCAGGTCGGCGAGCAGGTACTGCGCGGCCAGCCGCTGACGCGCGGCAAAGGCCGGACATTGCCGGTCCATGCGCCGACCTCCGGCACGGTGAGCGCGATTCGTCATCACATGACGGCGCACCCTTCGGCATTGCCTGAATTAAGCGTGCTCATCACCCCGGATGGCGAAGACCGCTGGTGTGAACGCCGCGCGCTCGGCGACTACCGCACGCAGTCCGCGGAGACCCTGCTCGCCCACCTGCATCAGGCGGGTATCGCCGGTTTGGGCGGCGCCGGTTTTCCAACCGCCGCCAAGTTGCAAGGCGGGATGCGCGGCATCGAAACGTTGATCATCAATGCCGCCGAGTGCGAACCCTATATCACCGCCGACGACCGGCTGATGCAGGAACATGCGGATGAAATCGTGCAAGGCATCGATATTCTCGCTTATCTGCTACAGCCGCAGCGTATTCTAATCGGCATCGAGGATAATAAGCCCGAGGCCATTGCCGCGCTGCGGCAGGCATTGCCCGCACATTCGACCATCGGTCTGCGCGTTATTCCAACCAAGTATCCGTCCGGCGGCGCCAAGCAGCTCACCAAGATTCTGACCGGCAAGGAAGTTCCCTTTGGCAAACATTCCGCCGCGATTGGCGTATTGATGCAGAATGTCGGCACCGCCTTTGCCATCAAACGCGCGGTTGTCGACGGCGAACCGCTGACCGAGCGCGTCGTCACGCTGACGGGCGAAGCCTTGCGACAGCCGGGCAATGTCTGGGCCAGATTAGGCACGCCCGTGCGCCATTTACTGAAACATGCCGGATTCCACATCAGCCGGCAGCCGATGGTGATCATGGGCGGTCCGTTGATGGGATTTACGTTGCCGTCGCTGGATGTACCCATCGTCAAAATCAGTAACTGTATTCTGGCGCCCTCCCATTCGGAGATGGAACCGGTCGCCGAAGAACAGTCCTGCATCCGTTGCAGCCAGTGCGCCGATGCCTGCCCCGCCGGGTTGTTGCCGCAGCAATTGTACTGGTTCAGCCGTGGCCAGGAGCACGAAAAAGCGCGCGATCACTATCTGTTTGACTGCATAGAGTGCGGCGCCTGCGCCTATGTCTGCCCCAGCAATATTCCGCTGGTGCAATATTACCGCCAGGAAAAGGCGGAAATCCGCGCCATTGACGAAGAAGCTCGACGTTCTGCGCAAGCCAAGCGCCGATTTGATGCGAAGAAAGCGCGGCTTGAGCGCGAAAAACAGGCGCGGGAACTGCGCCATCAACAGGCGGCGGCCGGTATTTCAGAAGGTGATAAACAGGCGGTTCAGTCGGCGCTGGCGCGAGTGCGTGATACGAAGTCGTCGCCCGTCATTGAAGTGATCCCCGGCCAACAGCCGGATAACCGCGCGGCTATCGCGGCCCGCGCCGCGCGTAAGGCGCAGGCGCGCGCCAACCAGTCGGCTTGCGCTGAACCCCATACGGCAGACGAGACCGATGCGCGCAAAGCCGCGCAACTGGCCGCAAGCGACGATAGCACGCCGCCGGCCTCCCAGGCGCAAACGCCCGAACAGCCCGTCGACCCGCGCAAAGCCGCCGTCGCCGACGCCATCGCACGGGTAAAAGCCCGTAAAGCCGCCCAGCAGGCCGCAAGCGACGATAGCACGCCGCCGGCCGCCCCGGCGCAAACGCCCGATCAGCCTGCCGACCCGCGCAAAGCCGCCGTGGCCGCCGCCATCGAGCGGGTAAAAGCCCGTAAAGCCGCGCAGCAGGCCGCTGGCGACGATAGCACGCCGCCGACCGCCCCGGCGCAATCGCCCGAGCAGCCCGCCGACCCGCGCAAAGCCGCCGTCGCCGCCGCCATTGAGCGGGTAAAAGCCCGTAAAGCCGCCCAGCAGGCCGCTGGCGACGATAGCACGCCGCCGGCCGCCCCGGCGCAAACGCCCGATCAGCCCGTCGACCCGCGCAAAGCCGCCGTCGCCGCCGCCATCGAGCGGGTAAAAGCCCGTAAAGCAGCACAAGCTTCATCGAAGTCTCAAGAGGAATAAATGGCTTTCAAGATTGCAAGTTCACCGTTTACACATAATCAGCAGCGCACTCAGCGCATTATGTTGCTGGTGATCATAGCCTGTATTCCCGGTATGCTGGCTCAGTACTCTTTCTTTGGCTACGGTAACCTGATTCAGGTTTGTCTGGCCGCGGTAACCGCTATTGCCGCGGAATCAGTGACATTGTCACTTAGGAAATTTAACGTTCGGGCGAATCTGGCTGACAATTCAGCGCTGCTCACCGGCATTCTGCTCGGTATCAGTCTTCCGCCGCTGGCGCCCTGGTGGATGGTGGTTATCGGCACTCTATTTGCCATCGTGATCGCCAAACAACTCTATGGCGGTTTGGGACAAAATCCGTTCAATCCGGCCATGATCGGCTACGTGGTGTTACTGATCTCGTTTCCGCTTCAAATGACAAGCTGGCTGCCCCCGGCCCCGTTGCAAAGTCTGCCGGTCAGTTTCTATGACGCGCTGGTCGCTATTTTTACCGGGCATACGCCGTCCGGGCATTCGGTACAACAACTGATGCAAAGCGTTGACGGCATCAGTCAGGCGACGCCGCTGGATACGTTTAAAACGGCGCTGCGCGCCGGTCATCAGCCAGAGCAAATTCTGCAACAGCCGTTATTTTCCGGCGCGCTGGCGGGGGTTGGCTGGCAGTGGGTGAATATCGGTTTTCTGGCCGGCGGGCTATTCCTGCTGCAACAGGGAACCATTCGCTGGCATATCCCGGTCAGCTTTCTGCTGACCTTGGTGCTGTGCGCCTCGCTGGCCTGGATGCTGTCGCCAGAAAGATATGCGCCGCCGATGTTGCATCTGTTCTCCGGCGCCACCATGCTGGGGGCGTTCTTCATCGCCACCGACCCGGTGACCGCCTCCACCACCAATAGAGGCCGGCTGATTTTCGGCGCGCTGATCGGCCTGCTGGTCTGGCTAATCAGAACCTACGGCGGTTATCCTGACGGCGTCGCCTTCGCGGTATTGCTGGCGAATATCACCGTGCCGCTGATTGATTATTACACCAAGCCCCGCGCTTACGGCCATCACCGCTAAGGAGTCGCTATGTTAACCACGATGCGCCGCCATGCGACAACGCTGGCGCTTTTCGCCGCCGGCACCACCGCCTTAACGGCGGTCGTCAATAGCTTGACGGCGCCGACTATCGCGCATCAGGCCGCGCTAGAGCAAAGAAAGCTGCTGGATCAGGTTATTCCGGCGGACAGATATGACAATGATCTGCTGCAAGAGTGTTACACCGTCACAGACCCGGCACTGGGATCAGCGTCCGCCCACCGGGTATTCATTGCCCGCAAAGCCGGCGAACCCGTTGCGGCGGCCGTGGAAAGCACCGCCCCGGACGGCTATTCGGGCGCGATCAACCTGCTGATTGGCGCGGATTTTATGGGTAATGTGCTGGGGGCGCGCGTGACCGAACATCATGAAACGCCGGGATTAGGCGATAAAGTCGATGTGCGCATTTCAGACTGGATCACGCGTTTTAGCGGACAACGCGTACAGAATGACGCCGACCCCCGCTGGGCGGTAAAAAAAGAAGGCGGGCAGTTCGACCAGTTTACCGGCGCGACCATTACGCCGCGGGCGGTGATTAATAGCATCAAACGCGGCGCGCTGTATCTGGAAACGTTGCCGTCCCAACTGTCTTCCCTACCTGCCTGCGGAGAGCGCCAATGAATGAAGCGAAACGCCTTTTAGTCGAAGGATTGTGGAAAAACAATTCGGCGCTGGTGCAATTGCTTGGGCTTTGTCCCCTGCTGGCGGTGTCCTCCACCGCCACCAACGCGCTCGGACTCGGACTGGCGACGACCCTGGTGCTGGTGCTGACCAATGCCTCGGTTTCGGCGCTGCGGCGCTGGGCTTCCGCTGAAATCCGCATCCCGATCTATGTCATGCTGATCGCCGCCGTGGTCAGTACGGTACAAATGCTGATCAATGCTTATGCCTACGGCTTATACCAGTCGCTGGGCATTTTTATTCCGCTGATCGCCACCAACTGTATTGTTATCGGGCGGGCGGAAGCCTATGCGTCGAAAAACCCGGTGGGACTTTCCGCGATCGACGGCCTGGCCATGGGCTTAGGCGCCACCAGCGCGCTGTTTGTTCTGGGGGCGCTGCGTGAGATTGTGGGTAACGGCACCCTGTTCGACGGCGCCGATTTATTGCTGGGCGACTGGGCCAAAGCGCTGCGCATCGAGGTCGTTCACCTGGACTCGCCGTTCCTGCTCGCCATGCTGCCGCCCGGCGCCTTTATCGGCTTAGGACTGATGTTGGCGGCGAAGTATGTGATTGATGAAAAAATGAAGCAACGTCAAGCCAGGATCGCCGCAGGCGCCGGGAACTCGCCTTCGAATGTGTCTGGGGAAACATTATGAACCAACAAAAACGGATTGAAATTTTAAGCAGACTGCGAGCCAACGATCCGCATCCCACAACCGAACTGAAATACACGACGCCGTTTGAACTGCTGATCGCCGTGCTGCTTTCCGCGCAGGCCACCGATGTCAGCGTGAACAAGGCGACGGCCAGGCTCTACCCCGTCGCCAATACGCCGGAAGCGATGCTCGCGCTGGGCGTCGAAGGGATAAAAAGCTACATCAAGACCATCGGGCTGTTTAACAGCAAAGCTGAAAACGTGATAAAAACCTGCCGCATGCTGATTGAAAAACATCAAAGCCAGGTACCCGAAGATCGCGCCGCGCTGGAGGCCTTGCCCGGCGTGGGGCGCAAAACGGCGAATGTGGTGCTCAATACCGCTTTCGGCTGGCCGACAATCGCCGTCGATACGCATATTTTTCGCGTCTGCAACCGCACCGGCTTTGCTCCCGGCAAAAACGTCGAACAGGTTGAAGAAAAGCTGCTTAAAGTGGTGCCGACCGAGTTTAAGGTTGATTGCCATCACTGGCTGATCCTGCACGGCAGATATACCTGTATCGCCCGCAAACCACGCTGCGGCTCCTGCCTGATTGAAGATCTGTGCGAATATAAAGAAAAGGTCTACGCGTAGCGGTTATCTTGCAAGCAACGGATACCCGCCGGTTTAATGCCGCGCGGGGCCGGCTGACCCCGCCGTTCCGCCGATTATTTGATCGGCAGTGTAATATCCTTGAACATGGCTTCGATTTCTTCGTTCGAACGCAGCGCCACGGCGGTATCCACCACATCGCGCGTCAGATGCGGCGCAAAGCGATGAATGAAGTCATACATATAGCTGCGCAGGAAGGTGCTGCGGCGGAAACCGATTTTAGTGGTGCTATAGCTGAAGATCTGACTGACGTTGATCTTCACCAAATCGGTTTCTATTTGCGGATCAACGGCCATATTGGCTATCACGCCGATGCCCAGCCCGAGACGCACATAGGTCTTGATGACATCCGCATCGGTTGCGGTAAACACGATACGCGGCGTCAGGCCGGCGCGATTGAAGGCGGTATCCAGTTCCGAGCGCCCGGTGAAGCCGAAGGTGTAGGTCACGATCGGATAAGCGGCCAGCTCCTCAATTGTGACTTCCGTTTTCGACGCCAAAGGATGATCGGGTTTGACCACCACGGCGCGGTTCCAGTGGTAACAGGGCAGCATGATTAAATCGTCATAGAGATGCAGCGCCTCGGTGGCGATGGCGAAATCCGCCGAACCTTTGGCCACCGCTTCCGCAATCTGCGTCGGCGAGCCCTGATGCATGTGCAACGATACCCGCGGATAACGCTCGATAAAGCCTTTGATCACGCTGGGCAATGCATAGCGAGCCTGAGTATGCGTCGTGGCGACATACAGCGAACCTTTGTCCGGGTAAGTATGCTCGCCGGCGACGGCCTTGATGGCATCGACTTTTGACAGGACTTCACGCGCGATACGAATGACTTCCTGCCCGGCAGGCGTCACCTGCGTCAGATGCTTGCCGCTGCGGGCAAAGATCTGAATGCCCAGTTCATCCTCTAACATTCTCACCTGTTTACTGATGCCAGGCTGAGAGGTGTACAACCCTTCCGCGGTAGAAGAAACATTCAGGTTGTGATTAACAACTTCAACAATATAACGAAGCTGTTGCAGTTTCATAAGTTATCCCATTTTCAATTGAATTATGCGCACGCCATCCAAAATTCTGACGATGTTTCATTTGCTGAAATCGTTTTTTGCACCTTAGTCATCTGGTGCATATTTTCATCAATTAATGTCATTTAATCATAAAAATAGTTTTTATATAACCACTATTGAATCGCATATAAGAAGAAACCATGGCCAGTGAATAAAAAACGCTCGATTTCAGGCTATCCGTCAGTGATAAAACGAATCCCGACGCGCATCGCCCGCGGACAAGCGCAAAATCAACCTGCCGTAGGCCATAAGGATCAAGGGTATATCAACGAATCAATATCCTCCCGGGTAAATCGCCATCTCCTTACCCAGATCAAAAAAGCCAGCCTAAAAGGCTGGCCGAGGTTGATGACAAACCTTTCCAAATCCGTCATTCCCGCGCACAAAAACATCGGGAATGTTTTTGAACGCCGTTTGCGACGGCCCGAAGGGCGAGCCCCAGGGATGGGGCGAATAACCGGGAATCAGCCAATGGCGGTTTACGGTTTCAGTAGGCGATTCCCGCCTACAACCGCGGGAATGACTGGACGTAACGTTTTACCGCCGCCGCTGACCTCGCGGCCATCGTCGTCCTCGCGACGACATGCCCGCGCGAATGCCCTATTTCTTTCCTTCGACCCATTTGCCGTCAACATAGAAAGCGGACCAGCCGGTCGCTTTGCCGTCTTTCTCTGAAGAGACATATTGCTGTTTGGTCTTACGGCTAAAGCGCACCATGGTCTTGTTGCCGTCTTTATCGACAACCGGCGCGTCGGCCAGATAACGCATTTTCTCCGGCAGACGATCTTTAAAGCGCACCAGTTCTTCCACCAACGGCGCGCGCGTCTCACGGGATTTCGGGAACGTATTGGCCGCCAGGAAGATACCCGCGGCGCCGTCGCGCAACACGAAATAGGCATCGGACTTTTCACACGGCAGCTCAGGCAAAGGAACCGGGTCTTCCTTCGGCGGCGCCACTTCGCCGTTACGCAGAATTTTACGCGTATTGCCGCATGCCTCATTGGTACAGGCCATGTATTTACCGAAGCGTCCCATCTTCATGTGCATTTCCGCACCACATTTTTCGCATTCGACGACCGGGCCGTCATAGCCCTTAATACGAAACTCGCCGCTTTCAATCTCATAACCGTCACAGGCGGGGTTGTTGCCGCACACATGCAGTTTGCGCTGGTTATCAATCAGGTAGCTGTCCATCGCCGTACCGCATTTGGGGCAGCGACGACGCGCGCGCAGCGCATTGGCTTCCGCCTCGTCCCCTTCCAGCACGTTAAGCACTTCGGCTTCAGGAATCAGGTTGATGGTGGTTTTGCAACGCTCTTTCGGCGGCAGCGCATAACCGGAGCAACCCAGGAATACCCCGGTGCTGGCGGTGCGAATGCCCATTTTCCGGCCGCAGCTCGGACAGTCGATACTGGTCAGAATCATTTGATTAGGCCGCATACCGCCTTTTTCAGGATCCTGCTCCGCGGTTTCCAACCGCTGGCTGAACTCGGCGAAAAACTCGTCCAGCACCGCTTTCCACTGCGCCTGATTATTCGCTACCTGGTCCAGACTGCTTTCCATGCGCGCGGTGAAATCGTAACTCATCAGCTCGCGGAAGTTCTCTTCCAGCCGATCGGTGACAATCTCGCCCATTTTCTCGGCGTAGAAACGGCGGTTTTCAACCCGCACATAGCCGCGATCCTGGATGGTGGAGATAATCGACGCATAGGTGGAAGGACGGCCGATGCCGCGTTTTTCCAGCTCTTTAACCAGAGACGCGTCGCTATAGCGTGCGGGCGGCTTGGTGAAGTGCTGACTCGGCAGCAATTTTTGCAGCGCCAGCCGTTCGCCGACGGCGACCGTCGGCAATGTGCGATCCTCATCATTTTTGCGCAGCGCCGGCATGACCTTCGTCCAGCCGTCGAAACGCAAGGTGCGGCCTTTGGCGCGCAACTGATAATCGGCGGCTTTGACAATCAACGTGGTGGAATCGTATTTCGCCGGCGTCATCTGACAGGCGACGAATTGACGCCAAATCAGTTGATACAGCTTCTGCGCATCCGCTTCCATATCCTTAAGATGCTCGGCAAGCACTTTCACATCCGAAGGACGGATCGCTTCGTGCGCTTCCTGCGAATTTTCTTTGTTGCTGTAGTGATTCGGCGCATCGGGCAGATAATTTTTACCAAATTCTTTGCCGATATAATCGCGAGCCATGCTCAGCGCATCCTGACTCAGGTTGGTCGAGTCGGTACGCATATAGGTAATGTGGCCCGCTTCATACAGACGCTGCGCCATCATCATGGTCTTTTTCACGCCGAACCCCAGACGGGTGCTGGCGGCCTGTTGCAGCGTAGAGGTGATAAACGGCGCGCCAGGCTTACTGCTGGTTGGCTTATCTTCCCGTTCCGCCACCGCATAGTCGGCTTTTTCCAACAGGCTGAGGGCGGCCTGCGTCTGCGTTTTATTGACCGGCTTGAACGGTTTGCCGTTGAAGTGGGTAACCTGCATCTGCAACGGGGTATCGCTGCCCGCCAGTAAATCCGCGTGCAGTTCCCAGTATTCTTCCGGCACGAACGCCTTGATTTCGCGTTCGCGGTCGACAATCAGACGCACCGCCACCGACTGCACGCGGCCGGCGGACAGCCCGCGGGCAATTTTTTTCCACAACAGCGGCGAAACCATATAGCCGACCACCCGATCCATAAACCGGCGGGCCTGTTGGGCATTCACGCGATCGATATTTAACTTATCCGGATTCTCAAACGCCTGCTGAATCGCATTCTTGGTGATTTCATTAAACACCACGCGACTGAAACGCTTATCGTCGCCGCCGATGATTTCCCGCAGGTGCCAGGCGATGGCTTCCCCTTCGCGGTCAAGGTCGGTCGCGAGATAGATATGATCGGCATTTTCCGCCAGCGTTTTTAACTCCGAGACCACCTTCTCTTTACCGGGCAAAATTTCATAGTTCGCTTTCCACCCGTGGTAAGGATCGACGCCCATGCGGTTCACCAACGCGGATTTCTCATCCTTTTTGACGGCTTTTTTGGTTTTGTCTTTGGTTGAGTCCGCGCTCTTTTTACTGGCTGAGCCACTGGTCGGCAAATCGCGCACATGGCCGACGCTGGATTTCACCACGTAGGCATTGCCTAAATACTTATTGATCGTTTTGGCTTTTGCCGGGGACTCAACTATAACGAGAGCTTTACCCATATGTACTATTACCTGCTGAATTCTTCTGAAAATCAGATATCTTTTGGGGGCATCCGCCAACATAAACAAGGGCGAATACTCGATTAATTGTGGATCACGGCGCAGTTCGCTCGATCATTACCGCTGAGTGGTGCAACTCAAAAAATCTTCCGTAATCCGCACGTTCGGTCTGAATAGTGACGCGTTTATTCTAATATCAGATAAATACCCACTGCCATGACGTAAAGAATTAATTCCACTGACCGCGCAAAATCCCACACTCTACCTGATAAATGACGTCACGCAACCTAATTAGCATGGAAAAGCCGTTTTATCCACCTCGCGATGAATGCGGTATCGGCAGGCAAGTGACTAAAACTTAGCGCATTTGCGATAAAATATATCGGAGAAGTACAATCAGGGGTAACACCGGCGTCGTTATGGCGTACTATCGCCCTAGCCAGAAGACCAACCTGATGTACGCTAAATCGCTTTGCACATATTTTGGAGTATGTAACCCATGTCCGATGAAATTCAGATGATCAAAGAAAGATCCCCGATCGACCGCAAAACCTTACTCGCCGAAGCCAATGCCATTATCCAGAGTCACGGCGACTATCTGCATGGCATGGTGGCCGACGATGTCGAGCAAAAAAATAATGTGCTGGTTTTTCGCGGCGAGTTTTTCCTTGATGACAACGGCCTGCCCACGTTGAAAACCACCGCCGTGTTTAACATGTTCAAACATCTGGCTCACACGCTGTCGGAAAAATATTATCTGGTCGATTAAACGCCATCGCCCGCGGTGAACGCGGGCGATGAGCAGGGAAGCCATTCGACGGGCGGCATCACAACAGCGGATTGTTGCCTCGCTGCCACCAGCGCAGCATCAATCGCTCAAGGGTATCGCCCGTACTGCCCGTCAGACGCTCAATCAGGCGCTTACGGCGCGTATACCGCACGCTGAGCACGTCATGGTCAGCCATTTCGGCAATCAGCAAATCGTCGCTGGTGCCAATCTCGTCAACCAGTCCCAACGCTTTGGCCTGGGTGCCGAACCAGTGTTCGCCGGTCGCGACGGAATCAATATCCAGCGACGGACGCATCTGGTGAACAAATTGTTTAAACAGGTTGTGCGTCACGTTCAGCTCTTCGCGGAATTTCTCGCGCCCCTGCTCCGTATTTTCGCCGAACAGCGTCAACGTGCGCTTAAACTCGCCCGCGGTATGCAATTCAACATCGATATCCTTGTTCTTCAGCAGACGGTTGAAGTTGGGGATCTGCGCCACCACGCCGATCGATCCGACGATAGCAAACGGGGCGGCGACAATACGGTCGGCGACGCAGGCCATCATATAGCCGCCGCTGGCCGCGACTTTATCCACCGCCACGGTCAGTTTAATCCCACCCTGACGCAGCCTTTGCAGTTGAGAAGCCGCCAGGCCGTAACCATGAACCACCCCGCCCGGACTTTCCAGCCGCAGCAGAACTTCATCCTGCGGTTTGGCGACCGCCAGCACCGCCGAGACCTCCTCACGCAGAGATCTCACCTCGCCGGCATCCATACTGCCATTGAAATCCAGCACATACAGGCAGGGTTTCGTCGGTTTCGCCTCCCCGCGTTTGGCGCGCTGCTTTTCTTCTTTGGCCTTGGCTTTTTCTTTCTTCTTTTCCTGTTTGAACAGCTGTTTACGCTCTGCATCGCTCATGTATGCCGTCTGCATATCCTGCTGCATATCGCGATACTGTTCCCCCAGATTAACCACCTGCAATTCACCTTTACGCTGGCGTTTACGCTGCGCCGCGCCGAAGACTAAAACCACAATCGCACCGATCGCGATAACGATGGTGAGTGCTTTAGCCAGGAATAAACCATACTGAGAAAGTAATTCCACAAATACCGCCCTCATTAGCTGAGTGTTGACATATCAAACTGATTATACTGCCCCATGACCAGGCCAGCTTGGTGAACGAAACCTTTAACCTAACTGATGACATCCAGGATGGCGATGTTATTCGCGCCTTCTCCGTGTTTTCTGCTGCTTTTTAGCGCACCTGCGGTAAGAAATGGCGCCAGTCTCATTGAAAACCCCGCCTGTTTAAGGCATAAATCCGTCATCTTCATCCTGTTTGGATGCCTTTTCAACCAGATACCGGCATAGCGATATCGCACGTATTAATGAAGGTAGCCGGTACGTCTGTAAGAGGAATTGCCCGTGTATTACCAGCCCAAAAACGACCTGCTGCAACAGCGCATCATTCTGGTTACCGGCGCCGGCGACGGTATCGGCCGCGAGGCGGCGCTAACCTATGCGCGTTTCGGCGCGCGCCTTATTCTGCTGGGTCGAACTGAAAGCAAACTTCAGGCGGTTAAGCAACAGATTCAGGAAGAAAACGGCGCGCAGGCGCACATTATCGTCTGCGATATGTTGACGACGAACTCGGCGCAATTCTTTCAGTTGGCCGATGAGTTGGCCCAGGTGGCGCCCCGTCTGGACGGCGTACTGCACAATGCCGGGCTGCTGGGCGAGATAGCGCCGATGACGCGGCAATCGGCGGACGTCTGGCGCGATGTGATGCAGGTGAACGTCAACGCGACCTTTATGCTGACGCAGGCATTGCTGCCCCTGCTGCTGAAATCCGCCAGCCCGTCGCTGGTCTTTACCAGTTCCAGCGTGGGACGTCAGGGCCGGGCTGGCTGGGGCGCTTATTCCGTGTCAAAATTCGCCACCGAAGGCATGATGCAGGTTTTGGCCGATGAATATCGCCAGCAAAATCTGCGGGTAAACTGTATCAATCCCGGCGGCACGCGCACCGGCATGCGCGCAGCGGCATTTCCCGATGAAGATCCGGAGAAACTGAAGCCCCCTGCGGATATCATGCCGTTGTACCTCTATCTGATGGGGGACGACAGCCGCCGTAAAACCGGCATGAGTTTTGATGCCCAGCCGGGCAGAAAATCAGGCCCGGCCGAATAGTCAGGAGAACACGCAGCATGAGTGATGAACGTCACCAACAACGTCAGCAACGTATAAAAGAGAAGGTCGATGCCCGGATTGCCGCCGCGAACGAAATACGCGGCATCCTGATGATTTTCACCGGCAATGGCAAAGGGAAAACCACCGCGGCTTTCGGCACCGTTACCCGCGCTATCGGCCATGATTTACGAGCCGGAGTGATCCAGTTCATCAAAGGCGACTGGCCGAACGGCGAGAAAAACCTGCTGCAAAAACACGGCGTCGAATTTCAGGTTATGGCGACCGGTTTCACCTGGGAAACGCAAAATCGCCAGACCGACACCGAAGCCGCGCAAAAAGTGTGGCGGCACGGCAAGCGCATGCTGGCCGATCCGCAGTTGGATCTGGTGGTGCTGGATGAACTGACCTATATGGTCAGCTACGGTTATCTGGAACTGGAAGAGGTATTGAACGCGCTGCGTGATCGCCCGGCGGGACAAACGGTCATTATTACCGGACGGGGATGCCATCGTGATTTGCTGGAGATGGCGGATACCGTCACCGAGATGCGGCCGGTAAAACATGCCTTCGAAGCCGGCATCAAGGCGCAACAGGGTATCGATTGGTAACGAACCGGGCGGTTGCAGGCGAACCGTCGCCCTGTTCCCCTCCCGGCCTTACCCTTGCCCTGTCTCTTAGTCACATATACTGTTAACGGTATATGTGACTTCAGCGCTATTTCGTGCGCTAGAAGGCCGTCATTTCTCTGCTATGTCGCAGCATGCGCCCGACGCAGGGTGGTTCAAGCGCCACCACCCTCCGGACCCGGGCTTGTGGCTGAAATCACGTCGCTGACGCGATGCCTTCGGCGGTCGCCCCCTTTCCCGAACCGCCAGTGACGCGTTCCCGACGCGGCACTGGCTTGCGCCGCCTCCCTGCGGCGCATTCGCGGGGTCGTCCACCTCAGCGTGATTTCTTACGCCGACGAAAAGCAAAGAACCAAGAACCAAGAACCAAGACCAGAATACACATGGCCTCTAGAGGTTCCTTGGATTTGTGTATAAGAGACAGCCCTTGCCAGGGGAGGAGCTAACTCCCTCCCCTGCGAAGGGGAGGGTTGGGGTGGGGTTATGATGACGGCGGGTGGAATTTCTTAAGATTGACCGCGACGCTTCGGTTTCGGCGAGGTGCGGCGCGTCGGCGCAACCTGGCTGCTGCGTTTTATCGCCCGGCGAATCTGATTGGCTTTTACCCGGCGGCGCTCGCGCTCAACCGGCAATTTACTTACCGTCTCCGGCGGCAACTGCACCAGTTCACGCAGATAGTTCACCTTCTCCAGCGCCATCTCCGACCAGCCGCCGCGCGGCAGGCCTTTAGGTAACGGAATATCGCCGTAGCGCACGCGGATCAGGCGGCTGACCTGCACGCCGACCGCTTCCCACAGGCGGCGAACCTCGCGGTTGCGCCCTTCCGTCAGCGTGACGTTATACCATTGATTCAGCCCTTCGCCGCCTTGATAACGAATGGTGCGGAAAGAGGCCGGGCCGTCTTCCAACTGCACGCCTTTGCTCAGCTGTTTAATCTTCTCATCGTTGACTTCACCGAATACCCGCACGGCATATTCACGCTCCACCTCGCGGCTGGGGTGCATCAGACGATTCGCCAGCTCGCCGTCGGTGGTGAACAGCAGCAGCCCTGAGGTATTTACGTCCAGACGGCCCACGGCCACCCAGCGCGAACCCTGTATCTTGGGCAAACGGTCAAATACCGTCGGACGCCCGTCGGGATCGCTGCGCGTACACAGTTCCCCTTCCGGCTTATAGTAGATAAGCACGCGGCAAACGGTCTCTTCGGTTTCCTTCACGGAAACCACGTGGCCGTCAATGCGGATTTTGGTGGCTTTGGTCACTTCGACGCGGTCGCCCAGCGTGGCGATTTTCCCATCAATGCTGACGCGACCGGCCTGAATGATACCTTCTATTTCACGGCGCGAACCATGACCGGCGCGCGCTAATACTTTCTGTAACTTTTCGCTCATCGAGCAACCTCTGAGTGCCGCCTTCACAGGCGTCTGGTATACTTTCTAAAACAACGAGTTAGCACCTAAATCAACGTAACTAACTGATATATAACTATTTATGGTAACAGCATGGCAAACAATATGTCACACAATGATTCGTGGGCGCACATACTACACTAACTTTAGACTAAATGATTCAACAAGTTTTGTGCGACTGAGTCTTGGTACTGATAGCCGAAAGCAAGCAGAAGTGATCATGAATCAGATCCGCCCTTTCATTCCCCTTGTACAGAATGGAACGATGAGCCTCGAAGAGTTCAAACGCAAAATGCAGGGCTACCGCGCTGCCACTAAGCAAGACTTTGACAGCCATCTTCTACATTCTACATGCACTCGAAAGGGATGTTGCCGAAGTGGAGCGTCTCCCACAGTTAGGGCAATGGCATAGAAACATTAATCCTGATTCTCCTTTATCAGCTTCTGATACGGTTGAGGCAGCTCAAGGTTACTCAGATGCGCACTTCCATCGCATGGTGAACGGTAGCGATCAGATTGCAAACGAAGTGCTTGCCAGTCTTCATATGCAAAAACTTGAACTTTCCAAGGATGATTTGCTCCTTGCGAATCAAGTAGGCACTGCTCTCGATATGAGCCGTATGACCGTCGCACAAGCCTATGAAGCATTCTATTCGAAAGATATGCTGCGATATCGCCAACTCATTGCAACACTGCAAGCTCAGTTAGAATAGGCAAAACTGAACTCTTCACCGCAAAGTAGTGTTGAAACAAACCTGTCTGTTTCACCAGAAGTAAAAGAAACAACCAGCGAGGCAAGCAAACTTTCCGAAGCATGGACGCAGTATGTTGAAGAAAAAGGCCAAAAATGGCGTGCAAGCATCGCTAACGAGAACCAGCGTTTCTTTGAAGTCCTGCTCTACGTTATCGGTGACAAACCGACTGATAAGGTTACTAAGCAAGATATCCGCGAAGCGCTAAAAGTGACGGAAAACTTACCTACTCGTACGAAGCTGCCCTACAAGCGTCTATCTTTGGCAGAATGCATTGATTATGACGTTCCAGAGGAAGATCTGCTCAGTAGTCAGCATGTTGAAAAACATCTCAAGATCTGGCTGTCGCTTTTTAAATACAACAATCAATCGGGATGATTTCGATGAGTTATACCTTTGGGATGTTCGAATCACCTAAAGTAAACGTCCAGCAAGGTGCTCAAGCAGCAGCACAGCGTTGCGCTGCATGGGGTTATTCTGGTGCTGAGCCATTCGGCGGCTCAACTTCTGTTTGCTCTCAGCCTTCCTCAAGCGGGTGTATGGAAACGATGGTCACTATGGAGTATCAATGTACTGGTGACTTGAAGAAGTAAAATCTGGGGGCGATGCCCCCTTATTCTTTGGGATAAGAAAATTCAGCAGTGACTAAATGCGACTCTGATTTATCAGATTGGACGTCATATGCGAAGTTATACCGCTCCCCAGATGTAAACTTAAATCCGAACACAGGAAGACACTCACCCTTTGGAACATACACAGGCTTGTCATCGAAAATCTTGTGAAGAGAGTCGCTTTTATCGCTGTTGATTTGAATAGCAGTGATCCGTTCCTTTGGCTCCAGTGGTGACACCACACAAACTTGATTATCTTTGATAAATGCCGTTGTAGATTCGCGCTCTACCATTCGATCTCCAGGCCCAGGGCATCCCGTCAAGAGAAATACGACAGCCAGCAGCATTTTGTTTTTCATGTTTAACGCCCCTTCCCTGTTACGATTTTCTGGTAAAGCGAGGGGACATCCTGCAACATATCTACGCCCCTGTACATCCCCATACGCCCAGGTCTCTGATAGTATGACCACTTACTGATCCCATAAACCAGCAGTAACCAGTAATCAGCTAAAATAGAGGCTTGCTGTTCAAGAGAATAATCAGTGAGCTTGTCTTTATCCAGTCTGTAGGTATATTCAGCAGCCCAGCTAAATGCGCCCCGCATTCTCACCCATTGCCCGTGTTGGTGTTGCCACACATGCCCCAGTTCATGGATGAAAACATATTTATCTTCGATGAAAACAGAGTTTGCGGAAAAGTCTTCTCTGTACATTGGCTTTCTGTACCATAACTCCCCGTTGGGGGTCATCGCGTAGTTCTGTTTCTGTAGGCCGAATGGTAAATAGCTGTCGCAATGAATCCAGACACGGCTATAAACTATCGAATCACCGAACACCCTGCGAGCCATTGCAATCTCGCCTAACGTCATCCGGCGTAATGTTCCTTCCTCTGCCTGTGCGCTCATAAACTGCCCTCCTTGTATGATTTATCTACATCGTAAAATCATAAGTCGAAATAGTCTATACGCGAACATAAAGCCAGCGGCCAGCCTTGGCGGATTCGATCAGCATGCCGATAGTGAAATCAGGTACGGGTATAGGTTCCGCCTTCTTGAAGGGGTTCCATGACATAGGGGGATCGGGAAAATAGGTTTTAATATTAAAATTACCTTTTTCTACCTTGAATTCTTTAAAGAATTCATCCATTAAATCCCCCACCTCAAGCTCATCAATACCCAGATTGGTGTCTAAATCTGTTTCAGGGGCTAAAACTACCGTCTTCAGGCTAAACAAATACTCCCCCGCATAAGGCCGCACAAGGTCATAAACGCGTTTTTCGATATCCTCTATTTCCATAGCTTATCGTTTCCTCTGGCTATCGCGTTGTAATCACGAATTGTGCAATAAACGATTTGTGATACACCCGATGCCAGAATAATCAAACAAATCAAGGAAATATATCGGAAAAGATCATAAATAGTAATTTGCTGGCGCTGATGTTCGCCCGGCCAGCATAAAAGTAGGTGCCCTTGGGCTCTTCCACCGTATCCATACCATCGACCCAATCACTTAAATTTTGCTAATCATAGCGCTTTACATTTTGTCATAAACCGGATTTTTCCGATTAACACGCTCAATACACATCCCGCAGATAGCGTTTATCCTGAACCATCTTTGCGATATAGGCCGCCGCGTCCTCGGCGCTCATCGCGCCGTGCCGCTGCGCCACCAGCCTGAGCGCGGCGTCGACGTCCCTGGCCATACGAGCCGCGTCGCCGCAGACATAGAAGTGCGCCCCCTCTTGCAACCAGCGCCACAGCTCGGCGCCCTGTTCAAGCAGGCGATGCTGCACATAGATCTTTTCCGCCTGATCGCGCGAGAAGGCGGTATCCAGTCGATGCAGATAGCCGTCGCGCCGCATCGCCGCCAGTTCTTCACGATAGTAGAAATCGGTCGCCGCGCGCTGCTCGCCGAACACCAGCCAATTTGCGCCTTTCGCCCCCGTGGCCCGGCGCTCCTGTAAAAAGGCGCGGAAAGGGGCGATGCCGGTGCCGGGACCCACCATAATCATGGGCGTATCCGGGTTGTTCGGCGGCCGGAAATGGGCCGACCTGTGGACGAAAATCGGCACCGCGACGGAACCCGCGCGATCGGCGAGAAAGGTCGAACAGACGCCGCCCCGCCGTTTGTCGTCGCGGCCGTAACGCACGGTCGAAACCGTCAGGTGAACCTGATCCGGCGTCGCTTTCTGGCTCGACGAGATCGAGTACAGGCGCGGCTGGAGGCGCTTGAGCACCGCCAGCCATTCATCGGCCCGCGGCTGAATCGGATATTCCTGGAGCAGGTCGATAATCTGCCGTCCCCACAGCCACCGTTTCAGATCGTCCTTGCACGCCTCCTGCAACAATTCGGCCAGCGCCGTATGCCCCGACCGCTCGGCGACGAACTGCAACACCTCCGGCGTGATGCGCGCTATCTCGCAATGTTGCGACAGCGCCTCAACCAGCGTCATGTCGCCGCGATCCCTGAGCGTGACCGGCGTCGAGGGCGCAAGCCTGAGCAGCGCCAGCATGTCATTCACCAGATCGGGGCAATTGCTCGGCCAGACGCCGAGCGCATCGCCGGCTTCATAGCTAAAATCCTGATCGGTCAGGTCGAAGGCGATGTGTCTGGTCTCTTTCTGCCCGCCGGGCGCATTGAGCCGCCGATTAAGCACCAGACGCGTGCGCAGCGGGGCGCTGCGGCTGAACGTCGATGGCTGAGTCATCAGCGGCGCGCTGATTTTCTCCGCGCCCTCGCCTGCCGCTATCGCCGTCGGGACGGCGGCCATCCCGGCGCGTGCCGCGAGCGTGGTTCCCGCCAGCGCCGCGACCACCTGATCCAGCCAGCCATCGGCGGCGTCCTGATAGTCGGCGTCGCAGTCAATTCGCGCCGACAGCCGCCGTGCGCCCAGCTCTGCCAGTCGCGTATCGAGCCTGCGGCCGAAACCGCAAAACTGGTCATAGTTCGCATCGCCGAACGCCAGCACCGAGAACGCCAGCGCATCCAGTCTGGGCGCGGTATCCGCCTGTAGCGCCCTCCAGAAGGCGGCGCCGTTGTCCGGGGGATCGCCGTCGCCGAACGTGCTGACGACAAACAGCACGCGCGCCGCCGAGCGCAGCGTCGCCACATTGCAGCCGTCCATGCCCGCAAGCGCGACGCAATGCCCCTGCGCCGTCAAGCGTTCGGCACAGCGCGCGGCGAAGCCTTCGGCATTACCGGTCGATGACGCCCACAGCACCAGAATAGAAGACGATGCCGCCGTAAGGGCCGCGGCCGGCGACGATAGCGCGGGCGCCTCGCGGCCCGGCGGGCGCAATGACGCGGGTTGCGCGACGCGCGTCAGGGCGACGGCGCAGAACTTGAATTCGGGCTGCTGGGAAATCGGGTCAATCGCATCGCTGGTGACGGCGTTGATGGCCAGATTCTCGCCAAAGAGATCGTTCCAGTGGAATGGCGCAAAGCAGTTGCCGGGACGCACCCGATCGGTCACCGCCGCCGGCAGCACCGCGCGCCCGCGCCGCGAACGCACTTCCACCCAATCCTTATCGCGAATGCCGAGCGCGGCGGCGTCTTCAGGGTGTATTTCGATGAAAGGCCGTGGATTGAGCTTATTAAGCATCGGGATCTTGCCGGTCTTGGTCATCGTGTGCCACTGGTGCTGCAAGCGCCCGGTATTCAGCACCAGAGGGAAGGCGTCGTCCGGCATCTCGGCCGGTTGGCTATCCGACCGGGGGAAAAAAACGCCTTTACCGCTTTGGGTGGCGAACACGATGCGCGGCCGCGCGCCGTCCGGCGTTTCTTTCAGCGTCTGGCTCACGCCGTCATTGAGATAGCGAATCGGATGGCGATCGCCGTCATCGTCAGGCGGACAGGGCCACTGCACTGGCGTCCGGCGCAAACGCGCATAGCTTGCGCCGCGGATGTCGTAGCCGGTGTTCGGATTCCAGGCGCGCTTGATCTCTTCAAATACCTCCGCGGCGGAGTCGTAGCTGAATGCCTGTTCATACCCCATCTCGCAGGCCACGGCGGCGATGATTCGCCAGTCCGCCATCGCCTCGCCGGGCGGGTCGACGGCCTGGCGCATCAGCGTCAGATTGCGCTCGGAGTTGATCATCACGCCTTCGGCCTCGGCCCACAGCGCGCCGGGCAGCAGAATATCGGCGTAACGGTTGGTCTCGGTATCGAGAAACGCGTCCTGGGCGATGACCAGCTCGGCGGCCCTCAGCCCTTCGATCGCGTTCTGACGATTAGGCAGCGAGGCGACCGGATTGGTGCAGATAATCCAGCACGCCTTGATCTCGCCCGCTTTCATCGCCTCGAACATCGCCACCGTGCCGCCTCCCAGATCGGTGCGGAGCGTCCCGGCTTTTACGCCCCACAAGGCTTCGATAAAAGCGCGATCGTCATCCGCCAGCACCGAGCGCTGGCCCGGCAGCCCCATGCCCATATAGCCCATCTCGCGCCCGCCCATGGCGTTGGGCTGCCCGGTAAGAGAAAACGGCCCGCTGCCGGGGCGGCAAATCGCACCGGTCGCCAGATGCAGATTGCAAATCGCATTGGTGCTCCAGGTGCCGTGCGTGCTTTGATTCAGCCCCATGGTCCAACAGCTCATCCATTCGGGCGCGGCGCCAATCCACGCCGCCGCCTGGCGGATATCGTCTTCCGCCAGTCCCGTTATCCGCGCCACCCTTTCCGGCGGATAGTCGGCAAGAAACGCCGGCATCGCCTCCCACCCCTCGGTAAATTCGGCGATAAAATCCTGGTCGAGATGGCCGTTTTGCACAATCAGGTGCAGCAGACCGTTGAGCAGGGCCAGATCGGTGCCCGGCTTGATCGGTAAGAACAGATCCGCCTTGTCGGCCGTGGCGTTACGGCGCGGATCGACCACAATCAGCTTCGCCCCTGCGTTGACCCGGTCCATCATGCGCAGGAACAGTATCGGGTGACAGTCCGCCATATTGGCGCCGATGACGAAAAACAGATCGGCGCGGTCGAAATCCTGATAGGAGCCGGGCGGCCCATCCGAACCGAGCGAAAGTTTGTAGCCGCTGCCGGCGCTGGCCATGCACAGGCGCGAGTTCGACTCGATATTGTTGGTGCCGATAAAGCCTTTGGCAAGCTTGCCGGCCAGATACTGGGCTTCCAGCGACATCTGACCGGAGACGTAGAGCGCGACCGCATCGGGGCCGTGGGTATCGATGATGGCGCGCAGCCGGCGCGCGCTCTCCCTGATGGCCTGTTTTACCTCGACCCGCGCCGGTTCGCGCCGACGATCCGCCCGCAGGTAGGCGTGCTCCAGCCGCCCCGCTGCGGCGATAGCCTGAGCGCAGCTATTGCCTTTGGTACACAGCCGGCCGAAGTTGGCGGGATGCGTCTTGTCGCCCGTGACCTTAATCACGCGATTGTCCTGTATCTGCATCACCACGCCGCAGCCGACGCCGCAGTAGGGGCAAACGCTCTTTACCTGAGTGGTGGGTTTGGCATCCATCACATACTCCCCGCAGGACTGATGCCGTGGCCTCATCCGCGCATAAAAAAGGTTAAGCGTGCAAGCGTTCCGTTCATCAGGCTTGCGCAATGGTCTCAGATGTCGGCAGGGGCAACGGCCGGCGATTGACCCAGACCTGCCCCGCCACCACTTTTACCGGCCAGGCGCGTACGCGCAGCGCCGCGTTATCCGGGCAGACGCCGTCGCGCAGTCTGAAACGCTTCTTGTATAACGGCGAGATCACCACCGGTTCGCCGCCGACGTCGCCCAGCAGGCCGCGGGACAGCACGTTCGCCCCACTGCCCGGCTCGTGGTTTTCCAGCGCGAAAACCTGTTGCTCGCCGGCAGGAAGATGGAACAGCGCGATCTGCTGCCGGCCGAGGCGCGCCGCCATGCCGACATTGGCGGGAATATCCTGCAACGCGCCGATGCGAACCCACTCCGTTTCCAGCTCCGCCGGTTGCGGGCTGCGCGCCGTCGGCGGCTTTTCATGCTGCTGCGCCGGCCGGATCTGGCCGCGCGTCGGCACCATCACCACCGCTTCGTCCGGGCTATCGCTGTTGAGAAAGGCGCGGAACAGCGCCAGACGATCCGGGCTTTCCAGCGTGGTTTTCCATTCGCACTGGTAGGTATCCGCCACGCGCTGCATCTCCTTATCCAGTTCCTCAACGATATGCAGGCTGTCTTCAAGAACCACCTGTCGCAGGTAGTCGATACCGCCTTCCAGATTATCCAGCCAGCTGCTGGTGCGCTGGAGACGATCGGCGGTGCGGATATAGAACATCAACACGCGATCGATGGTGCGGATCAGGGTTTCGCTATCCAGATCGCCGACCAACAAATCGGCGTGACGCGGCTTCATACCGCCATTGCCGCACACATACAGATTCCAGCCCTTATCGGTGGCGATGACGCCGATATCTTTGCCCTGCGCTTCCGCGCATTCGCGGGTACAGCCGGATACCGCCATTTTGATTTTATGCGGCGAGCGCAAACCTTTGTAACGGTGCTCCAGCGTAATCGCCAGCGCGGTGGAATCCTGCACGCCGTAGCGGCACCAGGTCGAACCGACGCAGGACTTCACCGTGCGCAGCGATTTGCCGTAGGCGTGACCGGTTTCAAACCCGGCGTCGATCAGTTCGCGCCAGATAGCCGGCAATTGTTCCAGCCGCGCGCCGAACAGATCCACGCGCTGACCGCCGGTTATTTTGGTATACAGGTTGTAGCGCTGCGCCACCTGGCCGATGGCGATCAGTCCCGCCGGCGTGATCTCGCCGGCCGGTACGCGCGGCACCACCGAATAGGTGCCATCCTTCTGGATATTGGCGAAAAAGCGATCGTTGGTATCCTGCAACGGCAAATGCTGCGGTTGCAGCAGATAGTCATTCCAGCAGGACGCCAGCATGGAGGCCGCCAGCGGTTTGCACACTTCGCAGCCCAATCCGCGCCCGTAGCCTGCGATCAACTCGTCGAATGAACGAATGTGATGCACGCGGATCAGGTGATACAGCTCCTGACGCGACCAGGGGAAGTGCTCGCAAACATCTTTTTTTACTTCCACGCCCATCTGCGTCAATTCGTATTCCATCACCTGCTTCAGCAGGGGAACGCAACCGCCGCAGCCGGTGCCTGCCCTGGTGCAGGACTTCAGCGCATCCAGTTCGTTACAGCCGCCGGCCACCGCCGCCGCGATATCGCCTTTACTGACGTTATGGCAGGAGCAGATCGGCGCGCCGGCGGGCAGCGCCGCCACGCCCAGACCTTGCGGCGCATCGCCGGAACGGGCCGGCAGAATGAGGCTCTCAGGATGCGCCGGCAACGGTATGTCGTTAAGCATCATTTGCAGCAGCGTGCTGTAGTCGGCGCTGTCGCCGATCAGCACCGCGCCCAGCAGGCGTTTGCCGTCGGCGGACACCACGATTTTTTTATAAACTTCGCGCGGACCGTCCGTCCACTGATAGCTCTGGCTGCCGACGGCGCGGCCGTGCGCATCGCCGATCGACGCCACCTCCACCCCCAGCAGTTTCAGCCTGGTGCTCATGTCCGCGCCGCTGAACGGCGTATCGCGCCGCGCCAGCGTATCCGCCACGCTGCGCGCCATCTGGTAGCCGGGCGCCACCAGCCCGAATATTTGCCCGTTCCACAGCGCGCATTCGCCGATGGCGAAAATCGCGTCATCCGACGTCCGGCAGCGGTCGTCAATCACGATGCCGCCGCGCGGCCCTTTGTCCAGACCGCAGCCGTCCGCCAGATTATCCCGTGGGCGAATTCCCGCGGAAAACAGTACCAGATCGGCCTCCAGCGCGCCGCCGTCGGCAAAACAGAGCCGGTGCCGCGCCTGCTGGCCGTCGACGATTTCCCGCGTCTCTTTGCCGGTGTGAACCCGTACTCCCAGCGCCTCGACCTTTCGGCGCAGCATCGCCGCGCCGCCCTCATCCAGCTGTACCGCCATCAGCCGCGGCGCGAATTCGACGACGTGCGTTTCCAGTCCCAGCTGGCGCAGGGCGTTGGCCGCTTCCAGCCCGAGTAAGCCGCCGCCGATCACCACGCCGGTTTTGGATTTTTGCGCCTGCTCGGCAATGGCGTCCAGATCGTCCAGCGTGCGGTAAACCAGACAGCCCGGACGCGTATTGCCCGCAATCGGCGGGACGAACGCATAGGAGCCGGTGGCGATAACCAATTGGTCATAGGCGGTTTCGCCGCCCTGCGCATCAAGAACGCGCTTATGCGGGCGATCGATGGCGGTAACCTGACTGGCGCGGCGCAGTTCGATGCCGCTGGCGGCAAAAAATCCCGCTTTAACCAGCGACAGCGATTCCGCCGTCCGGCCGGAGAAATATTCGGAAAGATGGACGCGATCGTAAGCTTCCCGGCGCTCTTCGCCAAAGACCACGATGCGATAACGCTGGTGCAGATCGCGCTCGACCAGTTGCTCAAGAAAATAATGACCGACCATGCCATGGCCGATAACCACCAAAACTGGCTTGTTCATTAGATCAATCCCTACAGCCGCTGGCTGTGAATCAAAATCAGGGGAAAAAAGCCCGCAAAGCGGCGGCGCGGACGGGTTGCGCCTGTCCGCGGCGAATGCGCTTTCGTTATGTTGATTTACCGTTTCCCGTCAGGCGGCGTGCGACTGTTTTTCATATAAGAAATGCAGCACCCGCTGCCGGTACTGGTGATACCGGGGATCGTCCGCCAGCGCGACGCGCGAGCGCGGGCGCTCCAGTTCCACCGTCACGATCTCCCCGACCGTCGCCGCCGGGCCGTTGGTCATCATCAGCACCCGATCCGACAGCAAGACCGCTTCATCCACATCGTGGGTGATCAGCACGATGGTGGTGTGCAGCCGCTGCTGAATGTCCATCACCGCATCCTGCAAATGGGCGCGGGTCAATGCATCCAACGCGCCGAACGGCTCGTCCATCAGCAGCACTTTGGGCTTTATCGCCAGCGCGCGGGCGATCCCTACCCGCTGTTTCATCCCGCCGGAGATCTCATTCGGCCGTTTGTCCGCCGCGTGCGCCATATTCACCAGCGCCAGATTGTGGGTGATCCACTCATGCATCTCGGTTTTGCTCATCCGGCCGCGAAATACCTGACGCACGGCCAGCGCCACGTTTTCATAAGCCGTCAGCCACGGCAGCAAGGAATGGTTCTGAAACACCACGCCGCGCTCCGGGCCGGGGCCGTCGATCTCCCGGTTGTCGCACAGCAGGCCGCCGCCGCTCGGCCGGGTCAGACCGGCGATCAAATTGAGCAAGGTTGACTTGCCGCAACCGGAGTGGCCGATCAGACTGACGGTTTCCCCGGCGTAGATATCGAAGCTCACCTGATCCAGCGCCAAAAACTCGCCGCTGGCGGTATGGAAACGCTGGCTGACCTGCTGTACCTGAATAATCGGATTCGCGCGCATCGTCGGCTCCTTAGCGGTTGTCATAGTTAAAACGTTTGGCGATTAACATCAGGCCCTGCTCCAGCAGCAGGCCGATCACCCCAATCACCACGATGGCGATAATGATGTTTTCCACGTTCAGGTTGTTCCATTCATTCCAAATCCAGAAGCCGATGCCGATGCCGCCGGTCAGCATTTCCGCCGCCACAATCACCAGCCAGGCGATGCCGATGGATAAGCGCACGCCGGTCAGGATGTTCGGCAATACCGCCGGCAGCAGGATCTTGCGCATCACGGTGAACTCGGACAGCTTAAGCACGCGCGCCACGTTCAGGTAATCCTGCGGAATCAGTCTTACCCCCTCGGCGGTGTTGAGGATCATCGGCCAGATGGAGCAGATAAAGATGGTCCAACTGGAGGCCGGTTCGGCGCGCTGAAACAACAGCAGGCCGATAGGCAGCCAGGCCAGCGGACTGACCGGTCGCAGCAGGGAAATAATCGGATTCAGCATGTCGGCCACGAAGCTGAAGCGACCAATCAGGAAGCCGGCGGGAATCCCCACCAGCGCCGCCAGGCCAAAACCGATGCCCACGCGCTGCAACGAGGCCATCACGTTCCAGCCGATGCCCTGATCGTTCGGTCCGGCGATATAGAACGGATCGGCGAAAATCTCCAACGCCGCCAGCCAGGTGGCCCACGGCGTCGGAAAGTTTTCGCTGTGCAGTGCCGCGACCTGCCAGATACAGAGCAACAGGCCCACGCCCAACAATGCGGGGAAAATTCGCTGCGCCGCTTGGCGGAATAAAGGACGATAGCGGCGCGGCGCCGGCGCGGCCGAAGCCGCCGTTTTTTCCGCCGCCGCTCTGGCCGGCAGCGGCATAATCTCCGCGCCCTGTTCAGCGCCGGGTGCGTTATCCGCCGCGATGGGAATAACCTGAGCCTGGTTTTTCATCATTGCCTCGCTTATTTCTTCACGCTAAAACTGTCGGCATAGCCCGCCGGATCGCTGCCGTCCCAGCGCACGCCGTCGATCAGCACGCTGCTGCGCATCTCGCCGTCCGGCAGCGGGACACCGCCTACCGCCGCGGCGGCCTGCTTATAGATATCAATCCGATTGACCTTTCTGGCGACGGCCAGGTAATCCGGATCTTCCGTCAGCAGGCCCCAGCGCTTATGCTGGGTCAGGAACCACATGCCATCGGACAGATAGGGATAGTTCACCGACCCGTCGTGGTAGAAACGCATCGCATGTTCGTCCTGCCAGCTTTTCCCCAGACCGTTTTCATACTGGCCCAGCATCCGGCCGACGATGGTTGCCTCTTTGGTATTGATGTAGGCGCGCCCCGCCACCACGCCGGCGGTTTCACGCCGATTGTCGTCGGAGGCATCAATCCAGCGCGACGCTTCCAGAATGGCGGCCGTCAGCGCGCGGGCGCTGTTCGGGTTGGCATCGACCCAGTCGGCGCGCGTGCCGAGCACTTTTTCCGGATGATCGGGCCAGATATCCTGCGACGTGGCGACGGTAAACCCGAGCTTGTCGCTGATGGCGCGCTGGTTCCAGGGTTCGCCGGCGCAATAGCCGACCATATTGCCGATCTTCATATTCATCACCATCTGCGGCGGCGGCACCACCACCGTGCGGACATCGTTCAGCGGATGAATGCCCGCGGAGGCCAGCCAGTAATAGAGCCACATGGCATGGGTGCCGGTGGGGAACGTCTGAGCGAAGGTGTAGGTACCCGCCGCACTGGCGGCGATATATTTTTGCAGCGCGTTCAGATCGGTGACGCCGCTTTCGCGTAGCTGGTTGGCCAGCGTGATGCCCTGTCCGTTCTGGTTGAGCGTCATAAGCGCCGCCATGTCGCTCTGCGCGCCGGATAAGCCCATTTGCAGGCCGTATAGCTGGCCGTACAGGATATGCGCGGCATCCAGCTCGCCGGATACCAGCTTATCGCGCACCGCCGCCCAACTGGCTTCCTTGCTGGGGATAATGCGAATGCCGTATTTCTTGTCGAAGCCTTTTATCGCGGCCATCACCACCGATGCGCAGTCCGTCAGGGGAATGAAGCCCACGCGGATTTCCTGTTTCTCCGGCGCGTCGGAGCCGGCGGCCCAGGCGCTGTTCATCAACCCCGGCAGCATAAAACCGCCGCCCAACGCCGCACCGCCCAGTAAAAACTGACGACGGGAAACCGTCATGCCCTTCGTTTTGGAATCACTCATTCACGACACCTTTCAGCCGATCGCCGTTTCCGGCGGTCAAAAAACAAAACGGCGTCCATAAGCCCATGCAAAAGATGCACGCTTATGGACGCCGTTATCCGGTTAACCCGCAACAAACCGCCGTTGGCTTATCACCGATTAATGATGTTGATCAGTTACTGTCAGTTTTAAAGCAAGGTGTGTGCCAGAAGTTATATTTCTGGGCGTGATGGTGAAAATTGGGCTGTAACCCCACCCCGGCCCTCCCCTTCGCAGGGGAGGGAGTTTGGCTCATCCCCCTGGCAAGGGGGCTCTTAGTCACAACTCAGGAAGAGGCTCCGGGCAACAGGTTGTTTTCCCTTTGGCGTAAAAGGGGCTGAGTCGGGAGAGTCCTTTAGGATGAGCAGCATGGATGCTGCTCAAGCCAGTGCCGCGTCGGGAACGCGTCACTGGCGGTCCGTCAGAAGGACTCTCCCGGCGAAGGCATCGCGTAGCGACCCCGTTCCGCCAAAAGCCATAGGTCAAGGAGCTGCGGCAATTGAGCGCTCCTTGTCGGGCGCGTGCTACGACGTGGCATAAATATACCTTTCTTTTCGCGCACGAAATAACACTGAGCTTACATATACCGTTATCGGTAAATTTGTGACTAAGAGACAGCCCTGGCAAAGGGCCAAAAGAGGATAAACCACTCTTTGCACTGCCGCCGGGCAAAGCACGCACCCTTTGTGTGCATATGACGCCTACGGCGTATCCTGAAAAACGTCGGCCACCGCCAGCATCGCCGTGGCGATTTCAATCAATTTTTTATTTTGATTCATCGCCATCTTGCGCAGGGTTTTGTACGCCTCTTCCTCGCTTAAACCGCGATGCTGCATCAGCAGACTTTTTGCCCGGTCGATATGTTTTCTTTCATTCAGCGTATCGCGCAACGCCGCCAGTTCGTGATCCAACGCCTGTAAACGCCGCGACTGCCGTTGAACCAAAGAGAGCAGCGAACGCCCGAGCTGAGGGCGGACCCCATCGCTATTCAGCCAGCCGTCCGACGCCGCGCTTGCCATATCATGACCGGCGATAAAGACCGAGTATCCCGGATCGTCGTTTTCCGTCGGCGACATCAGGCTTACTATATCCGCCATCTGCTCGCTGTTCGCCTGCTCGGCGGCTGCGATGCGATCGCGGCAAAGTTGCATCAGCGTCTGCTCCAGACTGTCTTCCAGCCGTTTCATTTCATCAATGCGCTGCGTGGCGATGGCGAACCAGCGCAGGCTACCCTCGTCTTCGCGCTTTTCCGCGCCGCCGCGGGTGCAGGCGATACGGCGCAAACGTTCAAACTCGCTATCCGTCGTCATCCGTAGCCAGCGCTGCCGGTTTTGCTCATCGGCGAAATCCGCAAAGGTGGCGAAACACCGCTCCTGTCGTTCGATCAAATCCAGCAACTTTTGCTGCGTATCCTCATTGAAGGCGCCGGAGGCAAAGGCGGCCGCGCCGATCGCCCGCTCCTGGCCGGCGAATTCCTTCCCCTGCATAAAGCTGAACATGGCGATCAGCGCCCGCGAAATCACCGGCTCCGCCGCCGTATCGGAGACCTCGAACACCAGCGAGAGCAGATTGCGGATAATGTCGTTAAAAAAGGTCATGGCCTGCGGCAACGGCAATATCCGCTGGCGAATATCCTGACGTAGCGAAGGCAGCAGGCTCAGCGTATAGACCACGCTGGCGACCCGGCTGAACAGACGGCTGGCCTGCGGCAAATCGGCCGTCATGCCTTCCAGGCGATCCAGATGCGCCATCAGCGGTTCCTGCGCCTGCGCCACTTCCGTTTCCCTGAGCCTTAACTCATCGGCAAACAGTCGGCCGTCAGAGCAGAGAAACAGGTTGGATGTGCCGCGCTCGCGTTGCAGCATATGCACCAGTTGACTGATCTTTCCCACCAGTTCGCCGCTTTGCAGCAAATAGCGCAGGCTATTCAACTCGCACTGACGCGAGGCCAGCAGGAAACGGATCGTTGTTGAAGGGTCTGCCGCCATGGTTCTCACTCCCGAAACTTCACCGGCGGAAAGATGCAATTAACACGCCAGCGACAAAATGCGTCAATGGGTTCAGCGCCAATATCCGTCCGGCGTTTAGTCATGTTCCGTTACCGGATAATCCGCGCGCTCAATCTCTAAAGAAACGGCGTGATATCCCCGGTGCCTTCACGGACAATCTGCGGGGAGGAGTCGGTTAAATCGATAACCGTCGTGGGCTGCTGGCCGAGAAAGCCGCCGTGAATCACCAGATCGACCAGTTTTCCCAACCTTTCCTGAATTTCTTCCGGGTCGGATTCGGCAAAATCATTGCCCGGCAGCATCAAGGTGGTCGACATCAGCGGTTCGTTCAGCGCGGCCAATAACGAGAGCGCGATGGGATTGGAGGGAACGCGCAGGCCGATGGTTTTCCGTTTTTCGTTCATCAGGCGGCGCGGCACTTCTTTCGTGGCCTTGAGGATAAAGGTGTAGTTGCCCGGCGTATTATTTTTGATCAACCGGAACGCCGCATTATCGACATAGGCATAGGTGGACAGCTCGGACAGATCGCGGCACACCAGCGTAAAATTGTGGTTGCTGTCCAGATCGCGGATACGACAGATACGCTCCATCGCATTTTTGTCGCCCAACATGCATCCCAGCGCGTAGCCGGAATCGGTGGGATAGACAATCACCCCGCCCTTATGCAGAAAATCCACCGCTTGTTTGATAAGCCTGGGCTGTGGATTCTGCGGATGAATATAGAAAAACTGACTCATGACACGACCTCTTGCATCTGCAATACGGGAGAAAACACCGCCTCTCCCGCCTAATCGGCAACGCCATTATTTTATGCCGGCAGGCGTTACCGTGATATTCAGTAAATTATTGCGCCAGCGCCCGGTGATGCCACACCGGCTCCACGTCGGCGGGCAGCCACAGCTTGCGCCCCAGTTCAATCCAGGCGCACGGCTGATGAAAATCCGACCCCTGCGACCCCAATAAGCCAAACTCTCTGGCGTAGCGGGCAAGCTGCGTGCGTTCATCCGGCGCCTGCTGGCATTGCGCCACCTCCATGGCGACGCCGCCGTGATCCGCAAACGCGGTCAACAGACGTTTCAGCCATTTGGCGGTCAAATCATAACGTCCGGGATGCGCCAATACCGCCACGCCGCCAGATTGATGAATAGCATCAATCGCTTGCTTTATTGTACACCACTGCGGCGGGACATATCCGGTTTTCCCTTTTGCCAGATATTTTTTAAACACCTGATTGATATTCGGCGCGGCGCCTTGTTCCACCAGAAAGCGGGCGAAATGACCGCGGGTGATCTGCCCGCCGGTCGCCAGGCGGCTGGCGCCGGCCAGCGCATCGGGAATACGCGCTTTCGCCAGACGCTGGGCGATAAGCTCCGCCCTTTCCCGCCGCGACTGCGCCTGACTGAGCAGCAGCTCGCACAGGGCCGGATGACGAATATCCATACCCAGCCCCACAATATGAATTTCATGATTTTCCCAGAGCGTCGATATCTCTACGCCGGGGATCAGCCGCAACGGCAATGCCTGCTCGTCAATGGCGCGTTGCGCCTCAGCCAGACCGCCGGTGGTATCATGATCGGTAATCGACAATACGCCGACGCGCATCGCCGACGCCCGGTTAATCAGTTCGGCCGGCGCCAATACGCCGTCGGACGCCGTGGTGTGACTATGCAGATCATAAAGCGGGAAAGACGATAGCGGTTGAGATTCTTGCGACACAAATATTCCCATCACTGGCAGAATTGGTGGTTTGAAGGTCACTATGATGCCATCAACGCGCCGCTAATTGTAATAATTAGGCAGATGACGAACATCTCAGCCGTTTTAAATCCGGCAATAAAATAATATTATTCCTGTTATTGACTTTCGGTCCGTGAACTAGTTTACTAGTACGCAGGCTCAGCACACAAACAGCGAGATGTTGATAATGGTCATGCATAGCACGATGAAATCAGGTTGGTGGCGCTCTTCCCTCACGCGGGCGGAGTAATCGCGCATAGCTATTATCATACATGCAGATATTCCCAGGCCCGCTTATCAAGCGGGCTTTTTCATATATGGGCAAAAATAACACGGGTAGCAACGATGCAAACAACACAACCAAAACTGGCGCTTCTGCGTACCGAGGCCATCTACCGAAATGACCCCAGCGCCATTTTCCATCAGCTCTGCGGCGCAAGACCCGCCACGCTGCTGCTGGAATCCGCCGCCATCGAGAGTAAGCAAAACCTGAAAAGCTGGTTAATTGTGGATAGCGCTTTACGCATCACCGCATTCGGCCAGCAGGTTTCCATTCAGGCGCTGACCGCCAACGGCGCCAACCTGTTGCCGTTGCTGGATGACGCGCTGCCGGCCGAGGTCGTCATCGAAACGCATCCCAACGGCCGCGAACTGACCTTCCCGCCGGCGGATAACATGCAGGATGAAGATTCGCGCCTGCGTTCGTTATCCGTGTTTGATGCGCTGCGCGCCATTCTGAAGCTGGTCGACAGCCCTGCCGATGAACGCGAAGCCATGTTTTTGGGCGGACTGTTCGCTTATGATCTGGTCGCCAGTTTTGAAACGTTGCCGGAATTAAGCCAGCAGCAACGCTGCCCGGACTTTTGCTTCTATCTGGCGGAAACGCTGCTGGCGCTGGATCATCAGCAGCAGAGCGCCCTGCTTCAGGCCAGCCTGTTTACGCCGGACAACGCGGAACGGCATCGTCTGCAACAGCGTCTGGAACAGTTGCAGCAGCAGTTGAAGCAACCGGCGCCGGCGCTTCCTCATCAGACCATCGACAGCATGACGCTCAGTTGCAACCAGAGCGATGAAGCCTATGGCGACGTCGTCACCCAGATGCAGCAGGCCATTCGCGCCGGAGAAATTTTTCAGGTGGTGCCGTCTCGTCGCTTCTCACTGCCTTGCCCGTCGCCGCTGTCCGCTTATCAGGTGCTGAAAGACAATAATCCCAGCCCTTATATGTTTTTCATGCAGGATCAGGATTTCACGCTGTTTGGCGCGTCGCCGGAAAGCTCGCTGAAATACGACGCCGACAGCCGACAGATTGAAATTTATCCGATTGCCGGCACCCGTCCGCGCGGCCGCCGCGCCGACGGTTCGTTGGATCGCGATCTCGACAGCCGCATTGAGCTGGAAATGCGTACCGACCATAAAGAGATGGCCGAGCACCTGATGCTGGTCGATCTGGCGCGCAACGATCTGGCGCGTATCTGTAATCCCGGCAGCCGCTATGTGGCCGATTTAACCCAGGTTGACCGCTACTCTTTCGTCATGCATCTGGTCTCCCGCGTGGTAGGGACGTTGCGTGACGATCTGGACGCGCTGCACGCCTATCGCGCCTGTATGAACATGGGTACGCTGAGCGGCGCGCCGAAAGTCCGCGCCACGCAGCTGATCGCCGCCAGTGAGAAAACCCGCCGCGGCAGCTATGGCGGCGCGGTGGGTTACTTTACCGCCCACGGCGATCTGGATACCTGTATCGTTATTCGCTCCGCCTATGTGGAAGACGGCATCGCCACGGTTCAGGCCGGCGCGGGCGTGGTTCTGGACTCCATTCCACAGGCGGAAGCCGATGAAACACGAAACAAAGCGCGGGCCGTTCTGCGGGCCATCGCCAGTGCGCATAACGCGAAGGAGCTGTTCTAATGGCGGATATCTTACTGCTCGATAATATCGACTCATTCACTTACAACCTGGTAGATCAGCTACGTTCCAGCGGACACCGGGTGGTCATTTATCGTAACCATCTGCCGGCCGACACCATCATCGGCCACTTAAAGAAAATGGAACGGCCGGTACTGCTGTTATCCCCCGGCCCCGGCACGCCGGCCGACGCGGGCTGTATGCCGGAATTGCTGCAACGCCTGCGCGGTCAGTTGCCGATTATCGGCATCTGTCTGGGACACCAGGCGATTGTGGAAGCCTACGGCGGCCATGTCGGCCGGGCCGGCGAAATCCTGCACGGCAAAGCCTCCAATATCGACCATGACGGCGAGGCGATGTTCGCGGGCTTGCCCCACCCGCTGCCGGTGGCGCGCTATCATTCGCTGGTCGGCAGCGATATTCCGGCCACGCTGACCGTCAACGCCCACTTTAATCAGATGGTCATGGCGGTGCGTCACGACGCCGACCGCGTCTGCGGTTTCCAGTTTCATCCTGAATCGATTTTAACCACCCACGGCGCGCGGCTGCTCGAACAGACGCTGGACTGGGCTTTGGCTTAATTAAAGGACACGATCATGCAAGAGACTTTTTCCATCTCCGCCATACTTGAGAAGCTGTATCAAGCGGAAATCATCAGCCGTGAGGAAAGCCAGGCGCTGTTCGGCGCCATCGTGCGCGGCGAGCTGGAAGCGACCCAGTTGGCCGCCGCGCTGATCAGTATGAAAGTTCGCGGCGAACATCCGCAAGAGATTGCCGGCGCGGCAGCCGCCCTGCTGGCCGATGCGCAGCCCTTTCCGCGTCCCGACTACCCGTTCGCCGATATCGTCGGCACCGGCGGCGACGGCACCAACAGCATTAACATTTCGACCGCCAGCGCATTCGTCGCCGCCTGTTGCGGGTTGAAGATCGCCAAACACGGCAATCGCAGCGTATCCAGCCGCTCGGGCTCGTCCGATCTGCTGGCGGCGTTCGGCATCAACCTTAATATGCCCGCCGAACAAGCGCGGCAGGCGCTGGATGACTTAGGCGTATGCTTTTTGTTTGCGCCGCAGTATCATCCCGGATTCCGCCATGCGGTACCCGTGCGCCAGCAGTTGAAAACCAGAACGCTGTTTAACGTTTTAGGGCCGCTGGTTAACCCGGCCCGTCCGCCGCTGGCGCTGATCGGCGTTTATCGTCCGGAACTGGTTCGTCCTATCGCCGAAACGCTGAAAGTTCTGGGTTATCAACGCGCGGCCGTGGTTCACGGCGGCGGAATGGACGAAGTCGCTATTCATGCGCCGACGCAAGTCGCTGAATTGAACAACGGCAAGATTGACGAATACGAACTGACTCACAAAGACTTTGGTCTGGACGCCTTCCCGCTTTCAGCGCTGGAAGGCGGCTCGCCGGAAGAAAACCGCGATATTCTGACCGCGCTGTTGCAGGGAAAAGGCCAGCCGGCGCACGAAGCGGCCGTTGCCGCCAACGTGGCGTTGTTGTTGAAGCTGTTCGGACAGGAAGATTTGCGTCAAAATGCGCAACAGGCGTTAGCTGCGATTCATAGCGGACAGGCCTATCAACGCGTAACCGAACTGGCCGCAAGAGGATAAAGAAGTCATGCAGGAAACCATTCTGAATAAAATAGTGCGTGATAAAGCTATATGGCTGGAAGCGCGTCAGAAGCAACAACCGCTGTCGACGTTCCAGCATGAGGTCGTCCCCAGCGAGCGGGATTTTTATCAGGCTTTGCGCCAGAATAAGCCGGCGTTTATTCTGGAGTGCAAGAAAGCATCGCCGTCGAAAGGATTGATCCGTGATGATTTCGACCCGGCGACGATCGCCGGGATTTATAAAGACTACGCCTCCGCGATATCGGTACTGACCGATGAAAAATATTTTCAGGGCGACTTCGCTTTCCTGCCGCAGGTTAGCGCGGCGGTTCACCAGCCGGTGCTGTGCAAAGACTTCATTATTTCGGAGTATCAGATCTACCTGGCGCGCTATTATCAGGCCGACGCCATCCTGCTGATGCTCTCGGTGCTGGACGACCAGCAGTATCGCCAACTGTCCGATCTGGCGCATAGTCTGAAACTGGGCGTGCTGACCGAAGCCAGCAATGAGGAAGAGCTGCATCGGGCGATTAAACTTGAAGCCCGCGTGGTGGGCATCAATAACCGCAACCTGCGCGATCTGTCCATCGATCTGAATCGCACCCGTCAGCTTGCCCCGCTGCTGCCGGACGGCGTGACGGTTATCTGCGAATCGGGTATTCATCGCCATGCGCAGATTCGTGAGTTATGCCGGTTCGCCGACGGTTTCCTGATCGGCAGCTCGCTGATGTCCGAACCCGACCTGACGCAGGCGGTGCGCCGCGTCATTCTCGGCGAAAATAAAGTTTGCGGCCTCACCCGCCCGGAAGATGCGCAGGCCGCCTATCAGGCCGGCGCCGTGTATGGCGGATTGATCTTTGTGCCGTCCTCCCCGCGCTGCGTGTCGCCGGAACAGGCTCGTCAACTGACCGCCAGCGCCCCGCTGCGCTATGTCGGCGTATTTCGCGACGATCCGGTCGAGCGGATTGTCAGCCTCGCCGGCGAATTAAAGCTGGCGGCGGTGCAACTGCACGGCAACGAAGACCAGCACGTCATTTCACAGTTGCGCGAACAGCTGCCCGCCGACTGCCAAATCTGGAAAGCGCGGAGCGTAACCGGCCAGAGTCCGGCCAGAAACCTGCCGCATGTCGACCGCTATGTGCTGGATAACGCGCAGGGCGGCAGCGGTCAGACGTTCGACTGGTCGGTGCTGAAGGGACAAAATCTGGATAACGTGCTGCTGGCCGGCGGACTCAATGCCGACAACTGCGCACAGGCGGCGCAATTGGGATGCGCCGGGCTGGACTTCAATTCCGGCGTGGAAAGTCAGCCCGGCAAGAAAGATGCGCATAAAATCGCGGCGGTTTTTCAGACGCTACGGGCGATATGATCCCTTTCACCCTCGCGGCGCGGTTCAACATTCATACCCATCGCTCAGGCAGCCGACGCGCCTTGCGACATGAAATATGTAGGGTATTCGTGAATACAAAGACAGGAATATTATGACATTACTCAATCCATACTTTGGTGAATTCGGCGGACAATATGTGCCGCAGATCCTCATCCCGGCCCTGCGTCAGTTGGAAGAAGCGTTTGTTAGCGCGCAGCAGGATCCCGAATTCCAGGCGGAATTTACCGATTTACTGAAGAATTACGCTGGTCGCCCGACCGCTCTGACCCTGTGTAAAAACCTGACCGCCGGGACCCGCACCAAGCTGTACCTGAAGCGTGAAGACTTGCTGCACGGCGGCGCGCATAAAACCAATCAGGTGCTGGGTCAGGCGCTGCTCGCCAAACGGATGGGGAAAACGGAAATCATCGCCGAGACCGGCGCAGGCCAGCACGGCGTGGCCACCGCGTTGGCCTGCGCTCTGCTGGGGCTGAAATGCCGCATCTATATGGGCGCCAAAGACGTCGAACGTCAGTCGCCCAACGTGTTCCGTATGCGCCTGATGGGCGCTGAAGTCATCCCGGTTCACAGCGGTTCCTCCACGCTGAAAGACGCCTGTAACGAAGCGCTGCGCGACTGGTCCGGCAGCTATGAGAAGGCGCATTATCTGTTAGGCACCGCGGCGGGTCCGCACCCGTTCCCCACTATCGTGCGTGAGTTTCAGCGCATGATCGGCGAAGAAATCAAAGCCCAACTGCTGGAAAGAGAGGGCCGGTTGCCGGATGCGCTGCTGGCCTGCGTGGGCGGCGGCTCCAATTCCATCGGCATGTTTGCCGACTTTATCGATGACGCCGGCGTGCGCCTGATTGGCGTGGAGCCTGCCGGGTTAGGCATCGCCAGCGGACAACACGGCGCGCCGCTCAAGCACGGCCGCGTCGGAATTTACTTCGGCATGAAGTCGCCGATGATGCAAACCAGCGAAGGACAAATCGAAGAGTCCTATTCGATCTCCGCCGGACTGGATTTCCCTTCCGTCGGCCCCCAGCACGCTTACCTGAACAGCATCGGCCGGGCCGATTATGTTTCCATTACCGATGACGAAGCGCTGGATGCCTTTAAAGAACTCTCCCGTCACGAAGGGATTATCCCGGCGTTGGAATCGTCCCACGCCCTTGCCTATGCGCTGAAAATGATTAAGCAGGAGCCGGAGAAGGAACAAATCCTGGTGGTTAACCTGTCCGGCCGCGGCGATAAAGACATATTTACCGTTCACGATATTTTAAAAGATCGGGGAGAAATTTAATGGAGCGCTATCAACAGTTGTTCAAACGTCTCGACGAAAAGAAAGAAGGCGCGTTTGTCCCCTTTGTTACGCTGGGCGATCCTTCGCCGGAACAGTCGCTGAAAATCATCGATACGCTGGTGGCGGCCGGCGCCGATGCGCTGGAACTCGGCATTCCTTTTTCCGATCCGCTGGCCGATGGGCCGACGATTCAGGCCGCGACGCTGCGGGCGTTCGCATCGGGCGTCACTCTCAGCCAATGCTTTGAAATGCTTGCCGCTATTCGCCAGAAATACCCGGAGATCCCCATCGGCCTGCTGATGTACGCCAATCTGGTTTTCAGTAATGGCATTGATGCGTTCTATCAGCGCTGCGAGCAGGTTGGCGTCGACTCCGTGCTGATTGCCGATGTGCCGGTTGAAGAATCCGCGCCTTTCCGCGCCGCGGCGCAGCGTCATAACATCGCGCCGATTTTTATCTGTCCGCCCAATGCCGATGACGATTTGCTGCGTGAAATTGCGTCCTATGGCCGCGGTTACACCTATCTCCTGTCGCGCGCGGGGGTTACCGGTACGGAAAAACGCGCGCAGTTGCCGCTTCATCACCTGGTCGCCAAATTGACGGAATACCACGCCGCGCCGCCCATTCAGGGCTTCGGTATTTCAGAACCCGCTCAGGTGCGGGAATCGTTGGCCGCGGGCGCCGCCGGCGCCATCTCCGGCTCGGCGATCGTGCGGATTATTGAACAAAATCAGCAAGATCCCAAAGAAATGCTGTCGCAGCTGCATACCTTTGTCAGCAATATGAAGGCGGCGACACGCGCATAATGCGAAAACGGCAACGGCGGATGCATATCCGCCATTGCCGTTAAAACGCGCCGCTTCAGCAAATAACCGCAATCAGAAACGATAGCCGAAGCCGAACATAAAGACCCACGGATCCAGACGGGTGCTAATCGACTGCTGCTGGCCTCCGGCGTTAAACTTCACATCGGTATCGATATCCATCCACCACAACGATGCGTTAAGCAGCCAGTTATCAGCCAGATTAATATCCACACCGGCCTGCGCGGCGACGCCCCAGGAATTTTTCAGACTCAGGTCGGTTAAACCCAGGCTTTCGCCGCGGCTATTGAATTTTTCATCAAAGAACAGGGTGTAGTTCACGCCTACGCCGAGGTAGGGACGAAGTTTGTCGGATTGATCGCCAAAGTAGTACTGCGCCATCAGCGCCGGGGGCAGATGGCTCACTTCGGCAAGCTCCCCGGTGGCGTTCAACCCGACCTTATGGGTAAACGGCGTTGCGGCCAATAGCTCCACGCCAATGTTATCCGTGACCAGGTAGCTGAACGTCAAACCCAGTTGGGTATTATTATTCACGTCGAATGAACCCAGGCCCAATACATTGTCGGAGCCTTCTACCGGACGAACCGTCGCGGTTCCACCACGGACAATGATATCTCCGGCCTGATGAGCCTGTGCGAATGACGGCAACAGCGTCGCCGCGATAAGTAAGAAAGACGCCTTTTTCATTATCCACTCCCTTTATATGGTTTAATTTCGAGCAAAATATACCTTTGCGCGGCTACTCTTGTTTTTAGCCAGATCACATCTTTTAAACGCATTTTGTAAAAAGTGAAAATTAATCAAATACAGCCAAATCATTAAAAACAAAGGAATTGATTTAGATCAAAATAACCAAAAATGCACATAACGTGCGATCCTGAAAAAATGCACTGCCAGGGCGGTTATTTCGGCGCTAAATTTTCAGCAATATTTGTTTGGTTCCCGACAGATTTCAGCATTGGCCGACACTGCGCGGCTTGAAAAATGAAGGGGTTGATGCAATGCCGGTCGAGGACGGTAGACGACAAATGAGTGATAACGCCTGTATGCATTGCGGCGCCTGCTGCGCCTATTTCAGGGTATCTTTTTACTGGGCGGAAGCGGATGATGGCGGCGGCGCCGTTCCTGTCCTCCTCACGGAGCCCGTTACGCCATTTTTGCGTTGTATGCAGGGAACCAATAGCAAAACGCCGCGCTGCGTCGCGTTAAAAGGCGAGATCGGCGAAAATGTCAGTTGTTCTATTTATTCCGATCGTCCTTCCCCATGCCGTGAATTTATGCAATCAGGCGAAAATGGCCGGATAAATGAGGCCTGTGACCGCGCCCGGGCACGCTACGGATTGCCCCCGTTACCCGTCGGGATTGAAGCGCCGTCCGCCGAATCATGAGAAATCCGCGCATCGCTCGCCGGACGGGGTGCCACAGTCTGGCGTAACAGGTTACAATTAAAGGCTAATATGATTACCCATTTTTTCTCAAGGAGTTTGCATGTCCATCACGGCCAACACGTTGTACCGTGACACAATGAATTTTACGCGTAACCAGTTCATCAGTATTTTACTGATGGCCCTGCTGACCGCGTTCATTACTGTCATTCTGAATCATGCCTTCGCACCCGGGGATGAAGAATTGCAAACGCTGAATAACGTGGGCGGCGATTTGTCTTCCTCCGTCGAGTTGGGCGTGATGGATATGATCCAGCAAATGACGCCGGAGCAGCAGGTGGTGCTGCTGAAAATGTCTGCCGCGGGTACATTCGCCGCCCTGGTCGGCAACGCGATTCTCACTGGCGGCATCCTGATGCTGCTTCAGATGGTGTCCGCCGGCAACCGCACCAGCGCCTTGCGGGCGATCGGCGCCGCCGCCCCCGCGCTGCCCCGCCTGTTCATACTGATCCTGCTGTGTACGCTGCTCGTGCAATTCGGCATGCTGTTTCTGGTCATTCCCGGCGTGCTGCTGGCTATTGCATTGAGCCTGTCGCCGGTTATCGTCGTCACCGAAAAATACGGCGTATTCCGCGCCATCAAGGCCAGCGCCAAACTGGCTTATGCCAACCTGCGCGTCACGGCGCCGGCGGTGATCCTCTGGATACTGACTAAAATCGCCATCCTGCTGCTGGTAACGAAAATCCCGGTATTTTCACCCACCGTGCTGGCCATTCTGTTAAACGGCCTGAGCAACCTGATATCCGCTATTCTGCTGATCTATCTGTTCCGTCTTTATATGCTGCTGCGCGTTTAACCGCCGTCCGATGGATTTCAAGGCGCGTCCCGGGAAGTTAGCGAATAACCGATCGGGGCGATAAATCCGCGGGAGAAAGATCGCGCGGCTTACCGTCGCCCTGATAACGGTAAGCCGCCGGCGCGGCCAATCGTAATTTTCTGCAAATTATGGCGATATCAAGGGAACAGTACACCACAATAAAGGATAATGCGGCCAGTTATCGGATAGCCATTGCGGTTATCACCAACGAATTATTGAGCGACGGATTGATACAATGAAGCAACTTATTGATTTTATTCCACTGATTGTTTTTTTTGTCTGTTACAAACTCTATGACATTTATGTGGCGTCAGGCGCATTGGTCGCCGCGACCGCGCTGGCGCTGATCATCACCTGGGTGCTTTATCGCAAGATAGAGAAAATGATGCTGGTGACCTTTGCCATGGTCGCTATTTTCGGCACCTTGACGCTGGTGTTCCATAACGATGAGTTCATCAAGTGGAAAGTGACCATTATTTATACCCTGTTTGCCGCCGCGCTGCTGTACAGTCAGTTCGTGATGAAGAAAACGCTGATCCAGCGCATGCTGGGTAAAGAGCTAACCTTGCCGGCGCCGGTATGGGGAAAACTTAATTTCTCCTGGGCCATGTTCTTTCTGGTATGTGGATTATTAAACATTTATATTGCTTTCTGGATGCCGCAAAGCGTATGGGTTAACTTCAAGGTGTTTGGTTTAACAGGATTTACCCTGCTGTTTACCCTGATCTGCGGCATTTATATTTACCGGCATTTACCCGGCGATCGGGAAAAGTCAGAGGAAAATGGAAACGAGCGCTGATGATGCCCGTTTGATAAAAACAATATGACTCAATGAGTCAACCTAATTTGATTGATACCACAATGAGCAAACAAGACGTTTTACCTCAGGGCGATCTGGTGCTTCGTACACTGGCGATGCCTGCTGATACCAATGCGAATGGGGATATTTTTGGCGGCTGGATCATGTCGCAGATGGACATGGGCGGCGCTATTTTGGCAAAAGAAATTGCAGAAGGCCGGGTGGTCACCGTACGCGTTGACGGCATGTCGTTTCTGAAGCCGGTAGCCGTCGGCGACGTGGTGTGCTGTTATGCGCGCTGCGTCAGCACCGGCCGCAGTTCCATCAATGTGAATGTCGAAGTCTGGGTGAAAAAAGTCTCGTCCGAACCGATCGGTCAGCGTTATCGCGCCACGGAGGCGCTATTCACTTATGTCGCCGTGGACAGCTACGGCCGCGCGCGCGAACTACCGCTGGGGAAAAGCCACTGCAATTATGATGAACCGGAATCAAATTGATATAGCGCGCCTTCCAGTCCAGCCCCGACCAAGCCAACAGACTCAAGCACCGCGATAAAGCGGTGCTTTTTTGTCGATAGCGAACTTACTCCATGGTTGAGCCGCCATTGATCCTGAAGACGAACGTCACCTCCAGATTTCTGCCGGGCTTGCTGGCTTCATAGCGCCATTTACGCATCGCCTGTCGGATGTCCCGTTCAAACATGTTGCGCGGTTCTGCTGAAAGCACCCGAATATTCTCTACCCGGCCGGCATCATCAATATCAAACTGTATCTTCACCCGCCCTTCGACGCGCAGTGAAAACGCCCGCGCGGGATACTGCGGCTCAACCCGGCTCAGCGGACGAGGCCCTGCCGACTGCGTATTTGACGCAGGAGACGGCGCCTGCCTGACCGGCGCATTCTTCACATTTTGCGTCGGTTCTTCGCTGGTAAACGGCGACGGCGGCTGTTTTTCAACGGCCCTTTCCCGTTTCACCGGCTTCGGCTGCTCGACTTTCTTCACCGGTTTCGGTTTTGGCTTCGGTTTAGGCTCTGGTTTAGGTTCCGGCAGCGGCACGGGAACCGGTTCTGGAATCGGCTCCGGGATGGGTTCCGGCTCAGGTTCCGGAACCGGCTCGGGCGCGGCTTCCGGCTCTACTACCGGTTCCGGCTGTTCTACCGGTTCCGGCTCGGCCGGCGCTGATTTCGCCGCGGGCGCCGCTTCAAACGAGGCGGGATTGACCATAACGACGCTGATCGCTTTGGACTCTTCCGGCATTTCGAAAGCTTTATTGAACGACGCATACAGCAAACCCGCGATTAAAGAACCGTGAATACCAGCTGAAAGTATAAATGGCCATGAATAACGGCGGGTCAGAAAAAGCTTTTTTTGCGGCATAGTATTTCTTTATCCTCTTATGCCGCCCAAGTTTAAATGCAAATAGCAATCATATTCAATAATAACCCGCCAAATTGTTAAAATAATCCGGAATGGGATGCCATTTATCTGCTAAATCAACCTATTGCCCTGCTCACATCATCCAGTATGATAGGTTACCGCAGTTTTGCACTTGCTAATGAAAGAGGCCAATTATGTTATATGTTATCTATGCAGAAGATGTCGCCGGTTCGCTGGAGAATCGACTGGCGGCAAGACCCGACCATCTTGCCCGTCTGAAAAACTTGCAGGATCAGGGACGACTTATCACCGCCGGCCCGTTCCCCGCCGTTGATAGCGAAGATCCCGGTAAAGCCGGTTTTACCGGCTCCGTCATCATCGCCGAATTTCCCTCCCTGACGGAAGCGCAAACCTGGGCGAATGAAGATCCTTACGTCGCCGCCAAGGTTTATCACAAAGTCACGGTAAAACCCTATAAAAAGGTGTTTTAATTGCGCTGATAACGGTGGGTCATGGCGGCTATCGCGATGACCCGTCGCCCACACTCTTCAGGCGCCGACATCCGCCTCCCAACGGCTGAAAGCTGAAATATTTTAGTCATTTAACAATGATACGCTGATCGTTATTCATATGCAGGGAGTCAAATCATATGTTAACGTCCGCTACGCTACGATTAGGGATGTCAAAAATATTTCGCCGCCGGCCGGGTATTCTTTTGGGTTTATTGCTGGTCATCGGGCTGTTTTCATTATTGCAGCTGATCTCGGTCGGCATTCTTTCCCAAACCCTGACGCAGGTGCGACTGGATACGTCGATTAATGAGCGGTTGCGTCAACAGCAGGCGTTGATGGATAAAGCCAGAATGGAAGTCATGAACGCCAGCGATAAACTGAATCGGGCCGGAATCTATCTGCTGGTTGATAAAGAAACCGGCTCGGTCGGCAGTTGGCAAAGTTTGATGGACGAAGCCGAGACGTCATTAAAGCTGGCGCAAACCCATTACCAACAACTGGATACCGCATCCGCCTCCCCGGCCTTCGCGGCGTTGAAAAACAGCTACCGTCAATTGTATGCGGGACTGCTGGAACTGGCCGAAGGAATAAAAACGAGCAATCAAATTGATATCTTCTTTGCTATTCCGATTCAGGCCTACCAAAACGATTTCACCCAAAAGTACTCACGCTACCTGCAAGATAACGATATCCGGCAAAAACGGCACGGCCAGCAATTCCTCACCTCTCTCGATCGCGCCCATACTATTTTTATTGTTGTGCTGGCGTTATTGCTATTGGTCGCGGTGCTGGTGTGGGTCGGCGTCAACAAAGTCATTATTCGTCCGCTAAAACGCATCATCGATCATTTACGCCTGATTGCGGCAGGCGATCTTTCGCATACCATCGATGCGGAAAAACGGGCGGCCGATGAAATAGATCAGTTGAATCACAGCGTTATTCAAATGCAGCGTGGTCTGGTTGTTTTGGTTAATCAGGTTCGCCAGAGCGTAAGGAGCATGAGCGCCCAGGTTGATAAGGTTGCTGAAGATAACCGAATCCTGTCGGCGCAGGCAAACCGGCAGTCTAACGAACTGAAAGCCGCCACCGAACATATCATTCAGTTGAGCCAGCATCTGGAACAGCATACGCAGCACACTCAACAGGCCGGTCTGCACGCCGAAGACACCAGCAATATCGCCTCGCAGGGCGAAGTCATGATGAATGAAGTGAAAACGGCCATGTCGGATATAGCGGGCAGAACAAGGGAAATGACGGATGCGATCGGCATGATTGAAAATGTCGCTTTCCAAACGCATATTCTGTCATTGAACGCGGCGATTGAAGCCGCCCGCGCCGGGGAGATGGGACGCGGATTTGCCGTCGTCGCGCGTGAAGTCGGTACGCTGGCATCGCAAAGCAGCCATTCCGCGCAAAATATCAATGCCTTGATCCGCGATTCCGATAACAGCGTTGAAATGGGCGCCAAAGTGGTTAACGATTTGAACGAGAGCCTGCAAGAGATCATTCAGGCAGCGAAAGGCACCAGCGCGTTTTTAAGTGAAATATCGGCAATATCACACCAGCAAAACCAGAGCATTCATGACGTCACCAGCCGCATTCGCACCCTGAATGATACCGTGCAACAGAATGCCGCGCAGGTTGAAACGACGGCATTGACCTTTTCATCGCTGCTGCAACACACAGAGCGGCTTAGTTCGACCGTATCGCTATTTCAGATGCCGTCCGATCCCGCGGAGTCGTCGCCAGCTGCCGATAAACCGCTGATACCCGTATTATCCTGAAACCCGGCGCCGTCGCCGTCGATTAAAAAATTAGCGGTCATATCAATGATGACCGCTAATTTTTTCGGCTAACTACCACTCATAGGCGACCGCATACAACAACGCGCGCCGTTTATGCTTTTGCTGCAAATAGCGGGCGTAGTGAATATGACGGTAAGTACGCGACTGCGCTTCCAGCCAGCGGCTTCTGCGACGCTGAACCTGACGCAACATTCGCCAGCGGCTAACTTCATTCCGGCTGCGTTTCATGGCATAACTCTTCTATCGACGATTTGCCGCGTCATTATAGTCCCTTCGTATTTCGATCCAAGCGATGTTTGACATTCCCTTTCCGCCAGGAAAGAGATATCAGGCTATTTTATTAAGACTAAAGGCGTTTCACCTTTCATCAAAGTATGCGTACACTTTAATTAATGACTTACAGAAGGGATTTGCGACGCCTTTATGACAACATTTTATACAGTAATGAGTTGGTTACTTGTTTTCAGTTACTGGTTGTTGATTGCAAGTATCACGCTACGTATTTTGATGAAGCGTCGAACGGTTCCCTCCGCAATGGCCTGGTTGTTGGTTATCTATATTCTGCCGCTGGTGGGTATTGTCGCTTACCTCTCCTTCGGTGAATTACATCTTGGCAAACGCCGGGCGGAACGAGCCAGTAAAATGTGGCCCTCAACGGCGAAATGGCTGCGCGAGCTCAAAGAGTACCGGCGAATATTCGCCACAGAAAACAGCGAGGTCGCCAGCGCATTATTTCAATTATGCGAACGCCGTCAGGGCGTCGGCGGCGTAAAAGGCAACCAGTTGCAATTACTGACCACCTTTGACGACACCATTAAATCGCTGATCCGCGATATTGAACTGGCTCATAATAATATCGAGATGGTGTTTTATATCTGGCAAGCCGGCGGCATTGTCGATCAGGTCACCTCGTCGCTGATTGCGGCCGCGCGGCGCGGCGTGCATTGCCGGATACTGCTGGACTCCGCGGGCAGCGTTAAGTTTTTCCGCAACACCTATCCACAACTGATGCGCACCGCCGGAATTGAAGTGGCCGAAGCGTTAAAAGTGAATTTATTCCGGGCGTTTCTGCGGCGCATGGATTTACGTCAGCACCGGAAGGTCATCCTGATCGATAACCGTATCGCCTATACCGGCAGTATGAACATGGTCGATCCCCGCTTTTTCAAACAGGATGCGGGCGTCGGTCAATGGGTCGATCTGATGGCCCGCATTGAAGGGCCGGTGGCGACAACGTTGGGGATTATTTATTGCTGCGACTGGGAAATGGAAACCGGTATACGGCTGTTGCCGCCGCCGCCCGACGTCAATACGATGCCGTTTGAAGAGGAAACCGACCATACCATTCAGGTGATTGCGTCCGGCCCCGGTTATCCGGAAGATCTGATCCATCAGGCATTGTTAACCGCGGTCTACTCGGCGCGTAAACAGCTGATCATGACCACGCCCTATTTCGTGCCAAGCGACGACCTGCTGCACGCCATCTGTACGGCCGCACAGCGCGGGGTGGATGTCAGCCTTATCGTTCCGCATAAGAATGATTCCGTACTGGTCGGCTGGGCCAGTCGGGCGTTCTATACCGAACTGCTGGCGGCCGGCGTCAAAATCTATCAGTTCAACGATGGCCTGCTGCATACCAAAAGCGTGCTGGTCGACGGTCAACTGAGCCTGATCGGCACGGTTAATCTTGATATCCGCAGTCTGTGGCTGAATTTTGAAATTACCGTGGTGATCGACGATGCCGGTTTCGGCACCGACCTCGCCTGCGTGCAGGAAGATTATATTGCCCGCTCCACTCTGCTCAGCGCCAAACAGTGGCAAAGCCGACCTTATTGGCAACGAATTATAGAACGGCTGTGCTACTTTTTCAGTCCCTTGCTATAAATACGGCTTTCGCCGTGTTTTAATAGTTCCACACGCATTAACAGGACACTTTGTATGGATTTGAATAACCGTCTGACTGAAGACGAAGCGTTGGAACAGGCTTACGATATTTTTCTGGAGCTGGCTGCCGATAATCTTGATCCGGCGGATATCTTATTATTTAACCTACAGTTCGAGGAACGCGGCGGCGCGGAACTCTTCGATCCGGCGGAAGATTGGTCAGAGCATGTCGACTTTGACCTCAATCCTGATTTCTTTGCCGAAGTGGTGATTGGGCTGGCTGAACAGGATGGCGGCGAGATTACCGATATTTTTGCCCGCGTGCTGATTTGCCGGGAAAAAGACCACAAGCTTTGCCATATTCTGTGGAAAGAATAAGCCGCGCGAACAGGAACCTCATCCCTGAGATTCGCCCTTTTTAGCGCGATCGTGATGACGAGCTCAGCGCTTGCGGATCGACCTTCAGACAGGAGACGGCATGGGTAAAGCTCCCTTCCATTACCGGTCTGGTTTTCACACATTCAGGCCCGACGATCGGACAACGTGTGCAAAACACGCAGCCCGCAGGCGGGTTAATCGGCGAAGGCAGCTCGCCCTCCAGTAGCTGTATCCGCTTATTTCTCTCTTTATCCGGATCGGGGATCGGTACGGCCGACATCAACGCCCGCGTATAGGGATGCTGAGGATTGCGATAAACCTGATCATAGGTGCCCAGCTCCACCGCATGCCCCAGATACATCACCAGAACCCGATCGGATATATGTTTCACCACCGACAAGTCATGAGCGATAAAAATCAGCGACAGTCGCATTTCATGCTGCAATTGCCGCAGCAGATTCACCACCTGCGCCTGAATGGAAACGTCCAGCGCAGACACGGGTTCGTCGCAGATAATCAGCTTCGGTTCCAGTATCAACGCCCTGGCGATGCCGATACGCTGACATTGGCCGCCCGAAAACTCATGCGGATAGCGGTTAATCAGGTTGGGCAATAACCCCACCTTCAGCATCATCGCTTTGACCTTTTCTTTCACCTCCTGACGCGACAGCCTGGGGTAATAGGTTTTTAACGGTTCCGCTATGATTTCGCCGATAGTCATGCGTGGATTGAGCGACGCCAGCGGATCCTGAAATATCATCTGGATATCGCCGCGCGCTTTACGCCACTCGGCCTCGTTCATACCCAGCAAATCGCGCCCCAGCCAGGTAATACTGCCGCCGGTTGCTTTCACCAGGCCGATAATGGCGCGCGCCAGCGTGGATTTGCCGCAGCCGGACTCGCCCACCACGCCCAGCGTTTCGCCCTCATACAGACGAAGCGTCACGCCATCGACCGCCTTTAGCATCTTGGGCGGCTGCCAGAACCATTGCTTATCATCGCTTACCGCAAAGTGGACTTTCAGATCGACAACTTCCAGCAACGCGTTTTTTTCCTGGACGGGACTCATAACACCTCCTCGATCGTTCTGAAACAGGCGCGCAGACGATCGTCGCCAAAGGGCGTCAAAGGCGGAGCTTCATGGCACCGTTCCATCGCATAGGGACAGCGCGGCTGGAACGGACACCCCTTCGGCAAGCGCAGCAGATTGGGCGGATTGCCGGGAATAGTCGCCAGGACGTCATCCTCGGCGTCCAGACGCGGAACCGCATTGAGCAATCCGACAGAATAAGGATGGCTGGGATGATAAAACACATCGCGCGCCGAACCGTATTCCATCGTCCGCCCGGCGTACATCACCAGCACCTTGTCGCAAATACCGGCCACCACGCCCAAATCATGGGTGATCATGATGATGGCGGTATTAAACTCACGCTTTAGCTCATTCAACAACGTCATGATCTGCGCCTGCACTGTTACATCAAGCGCCGTGGTCGGCTCGTCCGCAATCAGCAATTTAGGACGGCACAGCAACGCCATGGCGATCATCACGCGTTGACGCATGCCGCCGGAAAATTCATGAGGATACATGGTCATACGTTTTCTCGCTTCCGGCATTTTCACCGCGTCGAGCATGCGGACCGACTCTTCAAAAGCCGCGCGTTTACCGAGCTGCTTATGCAGCATCAGCACTTCCATCAACTGTTCGCCGACGCGCATATATGGGTTCAGCGAGGTCATCGGATCCTGAAATATCATGGCGATCTCTTCCGCGCGCAGCTTATTCAACTGGCGCTCGGGCAAATTGAGGATCTCCCTGCCATGAAAACGTCCGGAACCGCTGATATGCCCATTGCCGGCCAACAATCCCATCAGCGCAAACGCTGTCTGAGATTTTCCTGAACCGGACTCGCCGACAATCCCCAGCGTCTCTCCGGCATTCAGGGTAAAGTTGAGATCGTTGACCGCCGTCACCTCGCCATCCTCGGTACGGAACGTTACCCGCAAATCCCGCACGCTGAGCAGCGGTTCATGTGTCCCGGTTGCATCATGTCTGTTCATCATGCCGCTCCTTAGCGATCTTTCGGGTCGAGGGCATCACGCAGGCCGTCGCCGATAAAGTTAAAACAAAACAGCGTCACCACCAGAAACGCCGCGGGATAAAGCAGCAGCCAGGAAGAGACTTCCATCGAGTTCGCGCCGTCATTCAACAAGGCGCCCCAACTGCTTAACGGCTCCTGCGTGCCTAATCCGAGAAAGCTCAGAAAGGATTCAAACAAAATCATACTCGGCACCAGTAATGAGGCATACACCACCACCACGCCCAACACATTGGGTACGATATGACGCAACACGATGCCGCGCGTCGAAACCCCGGACACCAGCGCCGCTTCAATGAACTCCTTACGTTTCAGACTCAGCGTCTGACCGCGCACAATCCGCGCCATATCCAGCCAGGACACCATACCGATGGCAACGAAGATCAACAGCATGTTCTGCCCGAAGAACGTCACCAGCAGAATGACGAAAAACATGAATGGAAAAGAGTTGAGGATTTCCAGCAAGCGCATCATGACGGAGTCGACTTTGCCGCCGAGATAACCGGATATCGCGCCGTACAAGGTGCCGACCACCACGGCGACCAGCGCGGCCGCCACGCCGACCATCAGCGAAATCCGCCCGCCGACGGCGACGCGAACCAGCAGGTCGCGCCCTGATGAGTCGGTGCCGAAATAGTGGCCGGACGTCATATCCGGCGCGGACGACATCATGTTCCAGTCCGTATCGGCATAATTAAAAGGCGACAGCCAGGGGCCGACAATCACAAATAATGTAATCAGCGCCAGCACAAACAGGCTGGCAAGCGCGGCGCGGTTATGGATAAAGCGCCGGCGGGCGTCTTGCCACAGGCTGCGGCCTTCGACGTCCATCCTTTGGTTGAAATTATCCAGCGCCTCACTATTTTTTCGATGCCAAAACATACCGCCCCCGGTTTAGTAGCGAATTTTCGGATCGATAACGGCGTATAACACGTCAATTATCGCATTAAACAGAATGGTTAATCCGCCGACCAAAATCGTCAGGCTAAGCACTAACGAGTAATCACGATTCAGCGCCCCATTCACGAAAAGCTGCCCAATGCCGGGTAAGCCGAAAATGGTTTCGATAACCATTGAACCGGTAATGATGCCGACAAACGCCGGCCCCATATAAGAAAGCACCGGCAACAAAGCCGGTTTTAAGGCATGACGCAGAATAATGCGACGCAGCGGCAACCCTTTGGCGCGCGCGGTACGAATAAAGTTGGAATGCAACACTTCAATCATCGACCCACGGGTGATACGCGCAATACTGGCGATATAGGAGAGCGACAAGGCGACCATCGGCAGAATCATGTATTTGGGCGCCCCGCCGTTCCAGCCGCCGCCCGGCAACCAGCGCAACGTAATGGCAAAGATCAACACCAGCAGCGGCGCCACGACAAAGCTGGGGATAACCACTCCGGTCATCGCAAAGCCCATTACCGTATAATCCCACTTGCTGTTTTGATTCAATGCCGCAATCACGCCGGCGCCGACGCCGAAAAATACCGCAAACAGAAACGCCGCCGCCCCCAATTTGGCGGAAACCGGAAATGAAGCCGCCACCAGATCGTTGACCGAATAATCTTTATATTTAAATGAAGGGCCGAAATCGCCCTGGGCCAGTTGCCATAAATAGTTGCCGTATTGCTTTAATATCGGATCGTTAAGATGGTATTTGGCTTCAATATTAGCCATCACTTCCGGCGGAAGGTTGCGTTCGCCGGTAAACGGGCTGCCTGGCGCAAGGCGCATCATAAAGAATGAAATGGTGATTAGGATAAACAGCGTCGGAATCGCTTCCAGACAGCGACGAAAAATGAATTTTAACATTGCCCGTACCTATAAAACCTGCAAATAAGAGCGGGCGACGCTCTCGGCGCGGCCCGCAATATTATTAGTGTTTGATGATATAAAGATCTTTCACATAGATATGATCCATCGGATCTTTACCCGTCAAACCACCGACATAAGGCTTTACCAGCCGGGTGTTGGCATAGTAATAAACCGGCACGATAGTCGCGTCTTTGTCCAACTGAGATTCTGCCTGCTGATAAAGCGCAGTGCGCTCTTCATCGGAACCGACCTGCAAGGTTTTACTCATCAGCGCATCGTAAGCAGCACTTTTATAGTGCGAGGTATTATTGCTGCTGTCCGACGTCATGACATTGAGGAACGATGAAGGCTCATTGTAATCGGCGCACCAGCCCGCCCGGGCGAGATCGAAAGACCCCTGATGACGGCTATCAAGGAAGGTTTTCCACTCCTGATTATCCAACTTCACATTCACGCCGATATTCTGTTTCCAGATTGAGGCCGCCGCGATCGCCATCTTTTTGTGCAAGTCAGACGTGTTGTACAGCAGGTTGAGCGTTAAAGGTTTATCCGCGCTATATCCGGCTTCCGCCAGTAATTTTTTCGCCTCTGCGTTACGTTTTTCCTGCGTCCAGCCAAACCATTCGGGCTGCGTTAGCGTTATCCCCTCGACATAAGGCGGTACAAAGCCATAGGCCGGAATATCCCCCTGATTTTTAACTTTATTGGTTAAGATATCCTGACTCAGTCCCAGGCGCAGCGCATTTCTTACCCGCACATCGGTAAACGGCGCCTTCTGGTTATTGATTTCGTAATAATAGGAGCATAAATACGGGTTTACCTTAACTTCCTGCGGGATCTCTTTTTTTAACTTCTGAAACAGTTCTATCGGCAGGTAATTGTAAGTCATATCAATTTCACCGCTGCGATAGCGGTTGACGTCGGTGACTTCTGAAGCGATGGGCAGGTAGGTGACCTGATTAACCACCGTATGGGCGTTATCCCAGTACTGCGGGTTGCGCTCCAGCACGATTTTTTCATTAACCACCCACGCTTTCAGCTTATAGGCGCCATTGCCGACCCAATTCTGCGGCTGCGTCCATTTTTCGCCAAATTTCTCCACGGCGGTTTTGTTTACCGGCGATAAGGATGAGTGGATCGGCAATTTGTAAAAATAGGGAACGGCTTCACTCAGCGTCACCTCAAGCGTATGGTCGTCCAGCGCTTTAACGCCGAGCGTATCCGGGCTCTTCTTTCCGGCGATGATGTCATCAATATTCAGCAGATGACCGTATTGCAGATAGCTGGCATAGGGCGATGCGGTTTGCGGATCGGCCAGGCGCCGCCAGCTATAGACAAAATCCTGAGCCGTGACAGGGTCACCATTTGACCAGCGGGCATCTTTTCGCAGATGGAAAGTCCAGACTTTAAAATCTTTGTTGTCCCAGCGTTCCGCCACCCCGGGGATAACCTTGCCATTGGGATCCGTAATCACCAACCCTTCGAGCAAATCGCGGGATACATTGGTCTCGGGTATGCCTTCAATTTTATGCGGATCCAATGATGCGACTTCAGCGCCGTTATTCCGCACCAGTTCCTGTTTTGCCGCCAGTTCAACGTTTGCCGGCACCACCGCGGACCAAGCGGGAACGCCCGCCGCCAGACTCAATGCCGCAACGATGCCTGCGGTCAGCCTTTTTTTTGTCATGCGCGCCATTGTTTTCTCCTGTGTTGTTGATTATGCCTTTACGACATGCGCATTCCGATGACCAACAAAATGTCAGCGGAAAATTGTTTTTACCATTCATGCCATTCACAGATAACCCGTAGCCTTGAGCATGAGGCAACCACGGACAGCTTCCCCGATTCGGACAGTGAGATAATTAATAAAATTTACTTATAGGTAATTGACAAAAAACTGTCCGAATCGACGTTAGCAAAAAGAGAATTCATTCGCCAAACATTTAAAATGACGCTGGACTGATTTTTTGTAAACGTTAGAAACATCACTAAAAATCACCTTTCATCCTGCCGGCCGATTCACAAGCAGCAATATTGTCTAAAATGTTTTGCGCGCTCCACAAGAAAAAAAACGTTAAAACAATCCATTTTAAGCACAAAAAACCATCACTTATCTCACCCCGGCACAAAACCACGCTAACAGGCAAGCGTGATAGCAATAACGTTATACGCGATAAATGTTATTAATTTAACAAATTAGCACATAAGAAAAGAGACCAGAAAGAGACCCCAGTCACAATTAGCAGACAAGGCGCGGGTAAAAAACAACCTGAAGAAATTAGTATTGCTTATGCGAAAAATATTTATGCGATAAAAAAGACGGGTAAATGCGATTAACGACGGCAGCGGTTGTTAAGGCATAATCCAGCGATAGGCCTTAATTTCAAATTCAATTTAACGCTTTCAAATCGTCATAATAAACCAGGGAAAAGCGCTTTAACGCCGGTCACAATAAACTCAATGCCCAATGACATCAGCAATAGCCCCATAATACGGGTAATGACGTTAATCCCCGTCTGGCCGAGAATTCTGACTAAAAGCGGCGCGCCCCGAAACAGCAACCAGCAGCAAAACGCAAACAGCGCGATAGTCAGGGACAGCCCCGCCAGATTCTGCCACTCATGATAGCGGGAACTCCAGACAATGGTGGAACTGATGGCACCGGGGCCGGCCATCAACGGCAGCGCCAGCGGCACGACGCCGATACTTTCGCGGTTGGCGGTTTCCGTCTTTTCCTGCTTGTTTTGTTTGTCTTCCCCCAGCTTACCGTTGATCATCGACATGGCGATCGTCATAACCAATAATCCGCCGGCAATGCGGAAGGAATCAATCGAGATGCCGAATAATCGCAAGATACTGTCGCCAAAGAACAGCGATATCCATAGGATCACCACCACGGAGAAGTTGGCCGTCAGGTTGGTTTTATTGCGCCCTTCCACCGCCAGATAGTTAGTCATACTGATGAACACCGGCAGAATGCCTATCGGATTGATCAGCGCAAACAGGCCGATAAAGAACTTGATATAATCTGAAACGCTCAGCAATGACTGGACCACATACCACCCCGAATGGGTTACTGTTCACATGAGTGCCTTACCGGCGCTAATGTAGTGTAATCAGCCCTATTTATCCATGCCGGGAGGGTGGATTTTATTTCTCATTCCACTGCCAGATAGAATAAAAAATCACCGGTCTGCGTTTTCCTTAAGCAGGTAAAAGGCTGCATGGCCTATAACACCCCTCAATTGATAATAATTCTCATAAACAGCAATGCTGAATGGTGTCAGCATGAAAAAAACTAGATAAAGATCACAAAAAAATGTCCAGTAAGCGCGTATGCTCTTCCTCACCCGGTTAGTACAAATGAGTCGCGTCTGATCGGGTCGGTTGGCACAATATCTTTTGCCTTGACATTGCTGAAAATCTCAGGCGATGCCGTCGACAACCGTTAGGATGGCCGTGTGCGAGCTCTTTGAGTCAATGAATGCAGTAACGAGTAAGCTGGCCGGCGCTAGCCGCCGGACAAACGCAATATTCGCGCGTTTATCTATACTTTGTTACTTGGCAGACCATTGACTGAAAGAGTTTAACATTATCAGGAGAGCATTATGGCCGTAACCAATCTTGCTGAACTTAACGCACTGGTCGAAAGAGTAAAAAAGGCGCAGAGTGAATTTGCCAGCTTTACTCAAGAGCAAGTCGACAGAATCTTCCGGGCTGCCGCGTTAGCAGCTTCAGATGCGCGGATCCCGCTGGCCAAGATGGCCGTCGCTGAATCCGGAATGGGTATTGTGGAAGATAAGGTGATTAAAAACCACTTTGCCTCCGAATACATTTACAACGCCTATCAGGACGAAAAGACCTGCGGCGTTCTCTCCACCGACGACACCTTCGGCACCATTACTATCGCAGAGCCTATCGGCTTGATTTGCGGTATCGTACCAACCACCAACCCGACCTCCACGGCGATTTTCAAGGCATTGATCAGCCTGAAAACGCGTAACGGCATTATCTTTTCTCCCCACCCGCGGGCGAAAAATGCGACCAATAAAGCCGCAGACATCGTGTTGCAAGCCGCGATTGCCGCCGGCGCGCCGAAAGACATCATCGGCTGGATTGATCAACCCTCCGTTGAACTGTCCAACCAGTTAATGCATCACCCGGATATCAACCTGATTTTGGCTACCGGCGGCCCAGGCATGGTAAAAGCCGCTTACAGCTCCGGCAAACCGGCCATCGGCGTAGGCGCCGGCAACACGCCGGTCGTTATTGACGAAACGGCCGACATTAAACGCGCCGTGGCCTCGATCCTGATGTCGAAAACCTTTGATAACGGCGTCATTTGCGCATCCGAACAATCCGTCGTTGTCGTCGACAGCGTTTATAACGCCGTCCGCGAACGTTTTGCCTCGCACGGCGCTTATATGCTAAAAGGCAAAGAGCTTCAGGCGGTTCAGGGCATTTTGTTGAAAAACGGCGCGTTGAACGCCGCGATCGTGGGCCAACCGGCGGCGAAAATCGCTGAGCTGGCCGGCATCAGCGTTCCCGAGAAAACCAAAGTGCTGATTGGCGAAGTGACGGATATCGACGAATCCGAACCTTTCGCGCATGAAAAACTATCGCCGACGCTGGCGATGTATCGCGCGGCCGACTTTGAAGACGCCGTCATCAAAGCGGAAAAACTGGTTGCGATGGGCGGTATCGGCCACACTTCTTGCCTGTATACCGATCAGGATAACCAGCCGGAACGCGTCGCCCACTTCGGCGACATGATGAAAACCTCACGTATTCTGATTAATACGCCGGCTTCGCAAGGCGGTATCGGCGACCTGTATAACTTCAAACTCGCCCCTTCGCTGACGCTGGGCTGCGGTTCCTGGGGGGGTAACTCCATCTCGGAAAACGTCGGTCCTAAGCACCTGATCAACAAGAAAACGGTAGCTAAGCGAGCAGAAAATATGTTGTGGCATAAACTTCCAAAATCTATTTATTTCCGTCGCGGCTCATTACCCGTCGCGCTTGAAGAGGTTGCTTCCGACGGCGCAAAACGTGCCTTTATCGTTACCGACCGCTTCCTGTTCAATAACGGTTATGTCGATCAGATCACCGACGTACTGAAACGGCAAGGTCTGGAAACCGAAATCTTCTTCGAAGTCGAAGCGGATCCAACGCTGAGCATCGTTCGCAAGGGCGCGGAACAGATGAATTCGTTTAAACCGGATGTCATCATCGCACTGGGCGGCGGCTCCCCGATGGACGCAGCCAAAATCATGTGGGTGATGTACGAACACCCGGAAACCCACTTCGAAGAACTGGCGTTACGCTTTATGGATATCCGTAAACGTATCTACAAGTTCCCGAAAATGGGTGTAAAAGCGAAGATGATCGCCGTCACGACGACATCCGGTACCGGTTCTGAAGTTACGCCGTTTGCCGTGGTGACCGATGATGCGACCGGTCAGAAATACCCGTTGGCCGACTATGCGTTGACGCCGGATATGGCGATTGTCGATGCGAATCTGGTCATGAATATGCCTAAATCACTGTGCGCATTCGGTGGTTTGGACGCGGTGACTCACGCACTGGAAGCCTACGTTTCCGTACTGGCGAATGAATACTCCGATGGTCAGGCTCTTCAGGCCGTGAAGCTGCTGAAAGAAAACCTGCCGGCCAGCTATCATGAAGGGGCGAAAAACCCGGTGGCCCGTGAACGCGTTCACAACGCCGCGACGATCGCCGGTATCGCGTTTGCCAACGCCTTCCTGGGTGTTTGTCACTCCATGGCGCATAAACTGGGCTCGGAGTTCCACATCCCGCACGGTCTGGCCAATGCCCTGCTGATTTCCAACGTTATCCGTTATAACGCTAACGATAACCCGACCAAGCAGACCACATTCAGCCAGTACGATCGTCCTCAGGCTCGTCGTCGCTATGCCGAAGTCGCCGACCATCTGGGACTGACCGCGCCGGGCGATCGCACCGCTCAGAAAATTGAGAAATTGCTGAACTGGCTGGAAGAAATCAAAACAGAGCTGGGTATTCCGAAATCGATCCGCGAAGCCGGCGTACAGGAAGCGGACTTCCTGGCGAAAGTGGACAAACTGTCTGAAGATGCGTTCGATGACCAGTGTACCGGCGCCAACCCGCGTTATCCGCTGATTTCAGAGCTGAAACAAATCCTGCTGGATACTTACTACGGACGTAAGTACTCTGAACACGCAACCAAGGAAGAGGCCGAAGTTGCCGCGCCCGCGGTAAAAGCGGCCAAGCAGCCCAAAAAAGTGACTAGCTGACACTCTGTACAATAACCGCCTCCCCGGAGGCGGTTTCGCAGAAAAGCTGCCTGCCCCGCCCAACCGGCGGGGCATTTTTTTCCCCGGATTCAAGCCATGACGCCTCGCTCGCCGGGGGAAAAGCAAAGCGTGAAATCCGATAAGCCAGCTTCAGCGCGTCTAAACGCGCAGGCACGGCGATTTCCCACCTTGAATGAGTATCTGGCTGGGCAACCCTCTGTAGGCTCTCCTGACGCCGATAAACGCGATAACGCTTTCTTGTTTTGATGCCGCGCCCACCTGCCGCGGTACAGGCAAACTGTTTCACGCCGTCGAGGCTTATCGCAAAGGCTGGACGCGGTATCGGCAACGCCTTCGGTTCAATGACAACCGTTGTATAAGAACATAAATTCGGCTTGCAGCAAGGCGCCTGTGCACGGTCGACGCCCATGCGGACAGAAGCATGACGAGCATAAGTCCAATATTGACTTTAAATGCTTTAATATCTGTTATAGCGGGTAATTTCATTAAAAATGGATAAGTCCTATCGCATTAAATTACACGACCGACTAACCTATTTAACACGCCGCGACGGGAATATGGCAAAAGGCGAAGACAGCGCTCCGCCTGGTTCACAAATACATTTAAACGCCGCGACGTTTTTTATTCCGCTTCCGTTCTGACTAAACCCAATGCCGTTTTATAATGTTTTCTGCAAACGGAAACATAGTTTTCATTACCGCCGATAACCACTTGCGCCCCTTCTTGCAAAGGATTTCCTTCCGCGTCCAACCGTAATACGCAGTTGGCTTTCCGACCGCAATGGCACACGGTTTTAAGCTCGACCAGCTTATCCGCCCAGGCTAATAAATAGTGACTGCCGGAAAACAATTCGCCGCGAAAATCCGTGCGTAATCCGTAGCACAATACCGGAATATCCAGTTGGTCGACGACATCCGAAAGCTCGCTGACCTGTTCGCGGGTTAAGAACTGACATTCATCAATTAAGACGCAGTCAATAGGCTGGCGGCGGTGTTCTTTAGCCAGCAGACTAAATAAGGATGTCTGCTGATTAAACAATAACGCCGGCGCAGAAAGGCCAATCCGTGAACTTACTACCCCAACGCCGTAGCGGTTATCTATTTCTGCGGTGAAAATCACCGTTCTCATGCCACGTTCTTGATAGTTATATGATGACTGCAATAACGAGGTAGATTTCCCCGCATTCATTGCTGAATAATAAAAATAAAGTTGAGCCATGCTCAGATGCTCCCAAGGACGGGCTATATCATGCTATACAGTGTGCATTATTGTAACAACTCCCCATCAGACCATGCAATGGGCTATTACTTGCACAAAATCGCCAAGTTTCATCTATTGATACGCAATATGGATATAATCATTCCTTATAACATTGGACTGCGTCACAATATCTTCAGGCCGGCAATGCTGGAAAAACGACAGGTTAAATGTATTTCCATTTGAGGTGTCCGTATTTATATTCATGTAACATGACATGTGATATCTGTTTTAAAATTGGTATTTTTTAACAAACTTACAAATTTCACTATTGCAGAAAAGAAAATAGCACTCTATTATCTCCCCACACGCCACCAATAATATGAATTTGAGATTATCACAATGAGCGAAGCACTAAAGATTCTAAACAACATCCGTACTCTGCGTGCCCAGGCCAGGGAATGTAGTCTGGATACTCTGGAAGAAATGCTGGAAAAACTGGAAGTCGTGGTAAATGAACGCCGCGAAGAAGAAAGCCAGGTTCAAGCAGAAGTTGAAGAACGCGCACGCAAATTACAACAGTATCGCGATATGTTGATTGCCGACGGTATTGATCCGAATGAACTATTACAGTCTTTAGGTTCAGTCAAATCAACTGGCAAAAGCAAACGTGCCGCTCGTCCCGCCAAATATCAATATACCGATGAAAACGGCGAAGTTAAAACCTGGACCGGCCAGGGCCGCACACCGGCTGTAATCAAAAAAGCGATCGAAGAACAAGGTAAATCTTTAGACGATTTCCTGATCTAATCGGTTTTTTTAATAAACAAATAGAAAATACCCTTGATTTTTATCAAGGGTATTTTTTTTGCAAAATAAACCCTGTGCGAACCAGAATTCATGCTCTCTATCTTTGTAATAAAACAGAGAGCAGTCTTTTCTAAATATTAATTTTCTTCTTCTTCAATAGTTTCCTGTAGCCACTGCGTCAGTTGCGGCCCCAAATTTTCATGGCGCAAACCGTATTCAACGAAGGCCTGCATATAGCCGAGTTTGTTGCCGCAGTCATGGCTCACGCCTTTGAGGTGATAGGCTTCCACCGTCTCTTTTTCCATTAACATTGCAATGGCGTCGGTTAACTGGATTTCATTACCTGCTCCAGGCGGTGTCTTCTCCAGCAGGGACCAAATGTCGGCAGACAGCACATAGCGGCCGACAACGGCTAAATTAGACGGCGCTTCGGACGCTTTGGGTTTTTCTACTACGCCGACCATTGGCGCGCTATCGCCCGGTTTTAATTCCACGCCTTTGCAATCGACAACGCCGTAACTGCTGACATTCTCAACCGGCTCAACCATAATCTGGCTATGTCCGGTTTCTGAGAAACGCTGCAACATTTCACTTAGGTTGTCTTTTGTCAGATCGGATTTATATTCATCAATAATCACATCAGGCAAAATTACCGCGACCGGTTCATCCCCGACCAAAGGATGAGCGCACAATACGGCATGACCCAAACCTTTCGCCAGCCCCTGCCGAACTTGCATAATGGTGACGTGTTTCGGGCCAATAGATTGCACTTCTTCCAGCAGTTGGCGCTTAACACGTTTTTCCAGCATGGCTTCCAGCTCGAAGCTGGTATCAAAATGGTTCTCAATAGAATTTTTAGATGAATGCGTGACCAAAATAATTTCATTGATGCCGGCGGCAATACACTCATTGACAACATATTGGATCAGCGGCTTATCAACCAACGGCAGCATCTCTTTAGGAATGGCTTTCGTGGCCGGCAACATACGTGTTCCCAATCCAGCAACCGGGATAACCGCTTTTTTTACCTTTTTATTGATAATCGACATAAACAACCTCTTATATATCGTTCAAATAATGAACTTTAATTGTTTGGTCTAAAAACCGGATGAGTATACCAGTTTAACGCTGCCATGCTTGCCCAACGTCATAGCCCAAGAAAAATTAGGATGATGACTCAATAGTAGGAAATAAAGAATAACAACGGAAGGAGAACACCGTCAGACAAAGGGTATAACCCCAGCTATCGGACTATTCTGTAGAAAGCATCAGCCGTAAACGACCGCCGCCGCCCCAAATCTGACATTGCCAGGCATCGCAATCGTGATTTAACTGCTTAAGGTAAGCTTCATCGAGCGTGCCTAATGGTACGCCGCTATTCAACGCAATCTGATCTTCATTAACATTTAACGTGGCATTTAAACCGGCGGAGATCAGTATCAGCCGTTTTAATTCGCGATGATAATAACCGACCAGTAATGGGAAACGCCCTTCCAGACTGGCCTGACGGAATAGCTGGTTTACCTGTTTTAATAAAAGCGGCAAATGCGGCAGCCGGTGTTGTTGATTCGCCATGTGTTCTTGCAGAACGCTGTTGAACAATGTACGCAGTAATAGCGCCGCGAGCGTACCGTTATTGTTTACCGCCTGGGTAACATCTAAACAATAAAAAGCCAGATCTTCTTCTGAAAGCGCGGCAATATCCAAGACCAGCCCCGGTTGTTCGGCCGCGGTAAGCTGTCGATAATTAATACGACATCGCGCAAGCGTTTGCTGAACCGGCGGTTGTAATTGAGCCAACAGTTTTACCACCGCATCGGGAGATTGATTCAGGGAATCCATATCCTGCATTAATTGCTCAATTTCATTCACCGGCGAAGTAAACATATCCGGGTAAAGGCATCCCATCACCGCCTCGCGCAGGCGGCTATAATCACGGATCGGCTTGAGTAAGACATCCTGCACGCCAAGGCGCAAAACCTTCGCGACATCGGCCATCTGACTGGTCGCGGATATCACCAGTATCGGCGTATTGTTATCTTTTAAACGCAGGCGTTCGAGGAACTCAATGCCGCCCATCATTGGCATGATCAGATCGCAGATAATCAAATCCGGATGATGGTGCTCCAGAATACTCAATGCCTCCAATCCATGAACCGCCTCCCGAATTGAAGCGCCTAGCGAAGTCAGATAACCGGCAAGCACCGAGCGGAAAACGGCCTCATCCTCAATAATCAATACGTGTTTACCCGCTAATGGTTGTTCCATCAATCACCTCTTACTTCAAACGCTTAATATTCAATTTACTTTATCGCCCATGACGTTTTGCCGCCGCTTGCAACGCCTTGTTTCTCAACGCGCTCTGTTCGCCAGCGACAACAATTCATCACGTTTCTTTGCCACCGCCTGACGACCGGCTGCAATCGTTTCCTGCGCCCGATGAAAATCCAGCGTGGCTATCTGTGGGCAATAGGGTTGTACCAGCACATCAGGCGGATCCCCCGCCATCCTCGTCATCTTCAATCTGTTTTCAAGAATATGAATTGACGTACTCATGATCTCCATCGCTGTAGGCGACAACACGGTCTGTCGACGTCGCCCCTGTGACAAACGTTTGCGTATCTTACGGCGCCAGTCATCGACATCGGGTTCTACTTCAGAGTTCGGCGCCGTTGGTTTAATCGATAATAAATCATGGTGATCGAGACTGGCGTCTTGTTGCAGATCGACCGCTATCACCACATCCGCCCCCATAGCTCGCGCCAACGACACCGGTACCGGATTCACCACCGCGCCATCCACCAGCCAGTAACCGTTGAACAGAACGGGAGAAAGTAAACCTGGAATGCTGCAAGAAGCCCGAATGGATTGATGCAGATCCCCTTCCGTTAACCAAAGCTCGCGTCCCGTACTCAGGTTGGTCGCGACGACGCCATATTTAATCGCACAATCCTCAATTTGTTTCGTTCTTAACAGATTTTTTACGTTATTGAATACTTTATCGCCACGCAACAGACCGCCACGTTGCCAGGACAGGTCCATCAGACGGATAACATCCCAGTAGCCGAACCCGCTGACCCAGCGCTCCATGGCATCCAGCCGATGCGTCGCATATGCCGCGCCGACCAGTGCGCCAACGGAACATCCGGCAACGACATCAATCTCGATCCCCAGCTCCGTCAGCGCATTTATCACACCAATGTGAGCCCATCCCTTGGCAGCACCAGAACTTAATGCCAGACCAACTTTTATCCGTCTCATGGTTGACCTCGTGTGTTTTCATTCTAGCGCACATTGATACCTCCAGAGATTATTAGGTAACATATCGGCATCCTGATAAAGGATCCCACTATTATTTATCATTTTTTTTAAAATTAATTTTTTTTCAGGAGACGCAGTGTCGGAAATTTGCCCCTGTAACAGTGGATTACCCTATAGCGTATGCTGTCAGCCCTATCTCGGCAATCTCGTTGCCCCCGCCGACCCGGTTACCTTGATGCGCTCCCGCTATACGGCTTACGTCAAACAGGATGTGGATTACCTGATAGCGACCTGGCACCCCGACCATCAGCCGGAAAAATGGCGCGCAGCCATTCAGGAAAGCTGCCGGGATACGCGCTGGCAGGGACTGAATATTGTCGCGACCGCGCCGGGGAAAACGCCTGACGAAGGGTATGTGGAATTCGCCGCCCGCTATACCGCCACCACTGAGAAGCAACAGGCTGGATTAATGCGAGAACGCTCACGCTTCCTTCGCCATCACGATCGCTGGTACTATATGGACGGCATCCATCTGCAAACCGGCAGAAATGAGCACTGTCCGTGCGGTTCCGGCAAAAAATACAAAAAGTGTTGCGGACAGTAAAAACAGTGATAAACCGCGGTGAATTCCGGCACTGCGCAATATAAACATACGTACGCTATCAAGTTTTGGACAGGATCCACACGCCCATGCAACCCCAGAATACAGAAAGAAAAGTATTACGGACCATTTGCCCTGATGCTAAAGGGCTCATCGCAAAAATCACCAATATTTGCTACAAACACGAACTCAATATCGTACAGAACAATGAGTTTGTTGATCATCGCACCGGGCGTTTTTTCATGCGCACCGAGCTGGAAGGGATTTTTAACGACATCACCCTGCTGGCCGATCTCGACGGCGCGCTCCCTGAAGGCTCTGTTCGTGAACTGACGACCGCCGGCCGTCGCCGCATCGTCATATTGGTGACGAAAGAAGCCCACTGTCTGGGCGATCTGCTGATGAAAAGCGCATATGGCGGGCTGGATGTGGAAATTGCGGCCGTTATCGGCAACCACGATACGTTACGTACCCTGGTCGAGCGGTTTGATATTCCCTTCCATCTGGTCAGTCATGAAGGATTTACCCGCGAAGAGCACGATCAGCACATGATCGCCCAGATCGACCAATATCAACCGGATTTCGTCGTACTGGCGAAATATATGCGTGTGCTGACGCCGGCGTTCGTGCAGCACTACCCGAATCAGGTTATCAATATTCACCACTCATTCCTGCCGGCGTTTATCGGCGCCCGTCCGTATCATCAGGCCTATGAGCGCGGCGTGAAGATCATCGGGGCAACGGCTCACTACGTGAACGACAGCCTGGATGAAGGCCCGATCATCATGCAGGACGTGATCAACGTCGATCATACCTATACGGCCGACGACATGATGCGCGCCGGGCGTGATGTCGAGAAGAATGTATTAAGTCGCGCGCTCTACCGGGTGCTGGCTCAGCGTGTTTTTGTCTACGGCAACCGCACCATCATTCTTTAATTCGCCGCTGGCGCATCGCTGTATCCGTTAAATGTATAAGGATGCGCCATCTGGAATAAAAAATCGGCAAACGCATTCTTTTTTGATATATCAGGCTTTACAGGGGCGCAGCATTTGATATGATGCGCCCCGCTTGAAGCGAAAGCCTCATGCAGCAAGGCCAGTGGTGGGGTTCCCGAGCGGCCAAAGGGAGCAGACTGTAAATCTGCCGTCACAGACTTCGAAGGTTCGAATCCTTCCCCCACCACCACTTCAAAATACACTTCTGCATTAAATGCCAAAAAAATTACTTATAGATTCCCGTCAGGGGAAGGTGAGAACCTTCGACCAAGGTTCGACAAAACCGCAGGTTTTGCACAACGCGCCAGCGTTGGCCCGCAGGGCGAGCCGCGCAGCGGCGAGTCATCCTTCCCCCACCACCACTTCAAAATACACTTCTGAATCAAATCCCAAAAAAAATCACTTACAGATTCCCGTCAGGGGAAGGTGAGAACCTTCGACCAAGGTTCGACAAAACCGCAGGTTTTGCACAACGCGCCAGCGTTGGCCCGCAGGGCGAGCCGCGCAGCGGCGAGTCATCCTTCCCCCACCACCACTCCAAAATACTCTCCTGAATTAAATCCCAAAAAAATTACTTACAGATTCCCGTCAGGGGAAGGTGAGAACCTTCGACCAAGGTTCGACAAAACCGCAGGTTTTGCACAACGCGCCAGCGTTGGCCCGCAGGGCGAGCTGGCCTGACGGAACGTCTGTCGCTCACAACCTCACGCCGACATTCTCCAGGAAACTGTCAATACGGTTATCAACCTCAGCCTTCGTTTCTGCCCACGCCGGAACCGACTGAAGGAGATTGTCATGCCAGGCCATGAGGTTTGGATATTCCCGGAGATGAGGCTTTGAACGATCGATCTGGGAGAAAGGCCCCGCAATATCGAAATCAGCAAGGGTCAGAGCCTCACCAACCATGAACTTGCGGCCTTCAAGATGCTGATCGAGCACCTTCGCAGCAGCGCGAAACTTCTCCTCGGCGAACTCAATCACCGGTTCATTCTTCGGCAGGCCCATGACTGTCTTCCCAACCCGCTCGTCGAAGAGAGTGGTTGCAAAGATGCGCCATTGCTCACCCGACCAGAACATCCACTGAAGAACCTGAAACCGATCTTTCTCCGTGGTTCCGATCAGCGGAGAATTTACCTTATTAGCCAGATAAAGATTGATCGCAGCGGCTTCATAGAGAATGAAATCGCCATCTTCCAGAACAGGCGTCAAACCGTGGGGATTGAGACGCGATTTGAACTCATCAGTCTGGCTTTCTCCCTTAAATAGATCGACATTCACACGTTCAATTTCAACGCCCATTATCTTTGCCGCAGTGGTCACGCGACGCAAGCTGCCCGAGCCGGGATCGCCATAAATCTTGATCGTCATTACTTATTCCTTTCCGTTGGGAGCCCGTCACCGGGCGGTCAAACGAATACTCACATATTCTCATATAGAATGTCATTGACGTTAAATGAATACCGCCTATTCTTTATTTGAATAAATAGTGAGGGAATATTGGTGCCGAGTCGTAGTCGGAACAGTCAGCTCGACCAACACCCTATCGGGATAAAAGTGAGAAAACCGACGATGTTGTCGCCTATGCGCATTCGAAGGTGGGCCTGGGCCTGAAGCGGGTGATAAGCTATCCTTTCTCCCGCAAATCAACGCCATTAATCAATCAGGTAAAACCGGAAACCATTATGTCTTCGATTGTTCTGCGGAATGAAAGCGGTGGATAAATTAGATGCAATGCGGATGTTCGTGCGCATCGTCGAAAGTGGCAGCTTTTCGCAGGCGGCGCGAGACCTCAACGTCAGCCAGCCGACAGTCAGCAAACAACTTGCTGGGCTTGAAGCGCGGCTAGGTACGCAGCTTCTCGCGAGAAATTCCCGTACCCTTTCCGTGACGCCGGCAGGACAGGATTATTACGAGACCACCGTCCGCATCCTTCAGGAGATCGACTCCGCAGAAGAGCGGATACTTCAAGGGCAATCGACTCCCTCAGGGCTGGTACGCGTAACGCTCTCACCCGCCTTCGGGCGGATGTTCATTATTCCCCGGCTATCCGATTTCAGGAAACGTTTCCCCGATGTCGCAATCGAGATGGAGGTCTCCGGGCGGCACGTTGACCTTATTGAGGAGGGTATAGACGTTGCGGTGCGCATCGGTCGGCTTTCGGATTCAGCGCTCGTTGCCCGGCACATTGGCGATATGCAGATGATAACCCTGGCCTCCGCAAGCTATCTTGCTCAAAACGGCACACCGCAAACATTGGATGAACTGCGCAGCCACCAGTGTATCAGCTATGTTTACCAGGGCGATGTCACCGGGTGGGATTTCCACGTAGACGGCAGACAGGTCACGATCAACGGTACGGGAGCATTCCGCACAAATGACGCCGAGCATGTCCGCAGCGCGGTCATTGCAGGTCTCGGCATCGCTCATCACGCGAGTTGGTTGTTCACGGATGTGCTGGCCTCCGGTGAGGTCAGACAAATTCTGAATCAGTATGCGCCACAGCCCCTTCCTATCAACGCTGTGACAACTGCCGGACGGCGCATTCCATCCCGTGTGCGGGAATTCATCCATTTTCTCGCTGCCATTTGCGCCGAAGAGCCGGAATTAAAGATAGGCGACGGCTAGCCGTGATGGAGCGGATAATGCCGGATTAGCCCTGAGCCTGACGGTACAAAAAAGTCATTTTAACGTACAATATGTCCCTTTCTCGAAACGACGCCCTGCTGAATCAAATCCCAAAAAAATGACTTACAGATTCCCGTCAGGGGAAGGTGAGAACCTTCGACCAGGGTTCGACAAAACCGACCCAGCGCGACGGATTAACTCTTCCAACTCCCCGGAACGTAGGAAAAAACCGGAAGTTGCCATGACCAGCGGATCGCGGCTAAGCGCACCGACAAGCCAATGCTGAAAGAAACCAACAGATTGATATCATGATCCACGTTCAGCGCCTTCAACCCGAGGTACAGCAGCGCCACTAATAATGATACGCAGGCGTAAAGCTCTTTTTTCAAAACCATCGGAGTTCGATTACAAAAGATATCGCGCAGAATTCCGCCGAAAATACCCGTCACAATCCCTGACATCACCACCACCGTGATGGAGTAATTCAGCCCCTGGGCGACATTGCAGCCGATAATCGTGAAAGCAATCAGCCCCATGGCGTCCAGCACCAGGAACAGGCGATGCAAATGGTGCATCACGCGCGCAATGACGATGGTAAACAGACCGGCGCCGATCGTAAGGTAAATATAACCGGGATGTTGAGTCCAACCGATGGGATAATGACCAAGCAGAATATCGCGTACCGTGCCGCCGCCAAGCGCGGTGATAAAAGCGATCATACTGACGCCGAAAATGTCCATATTGCGACGCCCGGCCGCCAGTGCGCCAGACATTCCTTCCGCCGTGATCGCGATCAGATAGATATAGGTAAGCACAAAAAGTTTCCTGTGAAATGTGCCCCTCCCTCTGTCCGTTTACCTGAGAGTTTACGCCGCTGACGGCGCTTGCCCCTTCGGTGGGTTGTCGCAACAACCTCTCTCCAGTTGGCTTGAATGAAATTCGCAGTATGGGTGACCTGAGCGATTATGGGAGTTTGCGCCTTCGGCGGAGCGTCAATTGACGCGCTCTCTCCTGCGAATTGCGGAGTATACGGGCTCCGTCGCCGCCGTTCAACTCATCATGAACGAGTCCCGAAATCAGCTTCCCGCGCCGCCGTGACTCCCGGCATGGAAATCTGTTACCATCTGGAAACATTTTTATCGAACGGCAGCTAACATGAAAGTTGTTTCTTTTAATATCAATGGACTACGGGCGCGCCCTCATCAGTTGGCCGCCATTATCGAACAGCACCAGCCCGATGTCATCGGCTTGCAGGAAACCAAAGTCCATGACGATATGTTTCCGCTGGAAGACGTCGGCCAGTATGGCTATCACGTTTTTTATCATGGCCAAAAAGGCCACTATGGCGTCGCGCTGTTGTGTAAAAACCCACCGATAGCGGTGCGCCGCGGTTTCCCAACGGATGAGGAAGACGCGCAGCGGCGGATTATCATGGCGGATTTTGCGACCGAGCAAGGAACGCTTACCGTGGTGAACGGCTATTTCCCTCAGGGAGAAAGTCGCGATCATCCGATCAAATTCCCCGCTAAAACCCGCTTTTATCAAGATCTGCAAAACTATATCGAGCAGCACCATGCCGCCGATCAACCGTTGATTATTATGGGCGATTTGAATATCAGCCCGACCGACCTCGATATCGGCATTGGCGAGGACAGTCGTAAACGCTGGCTGCGCACGGGAAAATGCTCATTCTTGCCGGAAGAGCGCGAGTGGCTTGCCCGTCTGCAAAGCTGGGGCCTTGTCGATACGTTCCGGGCCGCCCACCCTGACTGTAACGATCGCTTTTCATGGTTCGACTACCGTTCCGCCGGCTTTGATGCCAACCGCGGTTTGCGTATCGATTTGATACTGGCGAGTCAGCCGCTGGCGGCGCGTTGCACCAATACCGGCATTGATTATGATATTCGGGCGATGGAAAAACCGTCCGATCATGCGCCGATATGGGCTGAGTTCGCGTTGTAATAACGAACAATCACCACTTCCCGAGGCGGTGGTTTAAGCTGACAAAAAAGGCGCAGCGCCGGCATACACCGCGGCTGCGCCTTTGAACCCCTTCAGTCAGCATTGATTACTGCTTAAGCGGTTGCCAAATCAGATCGTTGGTACCCACCGTCTGTTTATCCCGCACGCACTGGAGGATCGCGCCATCGACTTTCAACACCGCGCCTTCCGAATAGTTACGGTTCTCATACACGCAGCAGCGCAAACAATTGTTATTGCGTTCACGCGCGGCGGAACCCGAACTCCAGACCTCGGCAGGCACCGGCACCACGATGTCCGTCCCGCCGCGGTTCGCTAATACCACCGACGGCAACGCTAACGCCGCGCCCATCACCAACCAGCAAACCTGAGATTTCATTGATTCTGCTCCTTTACTTTGGGCTTGGCTTTACGCCGTTTTTTACTGTTCGCCTGAGGCGCGCTAATACCTTTGAACGCGCCCACGGCCCGGTTCTGCCTGGCCTGATGAATCAATTCCTGTAAAGAATGCGTCAGCGGCTGCATAAAATCCTGGTAACGACATTTTTTTTCGCTGATTTGCGTCAACGTCGCCTCCCAGTGCGCCGTCATATCCGGATGCGCGGCCATATCGGGCAGAGAGTGAATCAACGCCCGCCCCGCTTCGCTGGCATGGATATAACGCCCTTTCTTAAACAGGAAAGAACGCTTGAACAACAGCTCGATAATGCCGGCGCGCGTCGCTTCCGTCCCTAAACCATCGGTTGCCCGCAGGATTTTCTTGAGGGCTTTATCCTGCACGAAGCGCGCGATGCCCGTCATCGCCGACAACAGGGTCGCATCGGTAAAAGGACGCGGCGGCTGCGTTTGCCGCTCGACCACCTCGCCGCGCTCGCACAGCAGTTCATCGCCTTTGGCGACCACCGGCAGCGGCGAACCTTCATTCTCTTCATCGCGCTCTTTTCCCCCCAACAGCGTACGCCAGCCGGCTTCGGCCAGAAAACGCGCCTTGGCGACAAACTTCCCGCCGGCGATATCCAGATCGATCACGCATTTGCGGAATACGGCATCGGGGCAAAACTGCATGATGTACTGGCGGGCGATCAGCCCGTAGACCTTCTGCTCATTATCGGACAACGCCGCGTTCGCGCTGCGCGCCGTGGGGATAATCGCATGGTGGGCATCGACCTTGCCGTCATCCCAGCAGCGATTGCGCCGGTCGATATCCATCACCGGCTGAGGCAAGAGATCCGGCTGATGCACCGAAATCGCGTTCAGTACCGCTTGACGCCCGGCAAAATGCTCTTCCGGCAGATAGCGGCTATCCGAACGGGGATAGGTGATCAGCTTATGGGTTTCATAAAGCTTCTGACAAATATCCAGCACCTGCTGGGCGCTGAGCCCGAACCGCCTGGCGGCTTCAATCTGAAGCGTTGACAGCGAATACGGCAGCGGCGCGGTTTCTGATTCCCGTTTATCATTATAACCGGTCACCCACGCGGGCTGCCCGTCGATGCGCTTAACGACATGCTCCGCCAGGGCGCGGTGCAATAGGCGCCCTTCTTCATCCTGATAGGGTTCGCAGGACTCGCTCGGTTGCCAGACGGCGATAAACCGCTCCCCGGCCGGCGTTATGATGTGCGCTTTCACCTCGAAGTAATCTTTCGCAACAAAGTTCTCGATCTCTTCATCACGACGCACGACCAGCCCCAGCACCGGCGTTTGCACTCGTCCGACCGACAGCACGCCATCATAGCCGGCATTGCGCCCCAGGATGGTATACGCGCGCGTCATATTGATGCCATACAACCAGTCGGCGCGGGAACGCGCCAGCGCGGAGACGCATAACGGGATGAACTCCCTGTTTTCGCGCAGCCTGGCCACCGCGCGCTCCACCGCCTGCGGGTTCAGGTCATTAACCAGACAACGTCGCACCTGCTGACGTTTTTCTTCCGGCAGGGAAAGATATTCCAATACCTCGTCGACCAACAGTTGTCCTTCACGGTCGGGGTCTCCCGCGTGAATGATCTCGCTGGCGTCCGCCAGCAGTTTTTTGATGGTGTTGAGCTGTTTACTCACCGAGGGACGAGGCTGAAGCAGCCACTTCTGTGGGATAATGGGCAAGTCGGCCAATGACCAGCGCGCATAGCGCGCATCATAAACATCGGGTTGCGCCTGTTCGAGCAAATGCCCGACGCACCACGTCACGACATCGTGCTGCCCGCAGGCGATAAAGCCATCGCCGCGGCGATGCGGTTTCGGCAATACATCCGCAATCGCCCGGGCCAGACTGGGCTTTTCGGCAATAAAAAGTCGCATTACGCACCATTGCGCTGAAAGATCGTGGCCCTGCGCGCCGGAAGCATAACGCACCGCAAGCGCAGAGAGGGACGAAAGTTTTTCACTTGGCGCTTATCAGAAATAATGAACGAATTTTTCGACATCAGGCGGCGTCACATTAGCCGGCGCCTTCAATTGCGGCGTACCCAGATAGAGGAAACCGACGATCGCATCCTGTTCGCGGCAATTAAACGCCGCGCGCACCCGTTGATTATGCGTCCAGGCGCCGCTGCGCCAAATGCCGTTAAATCCCTGGGCCAGGGCCGCCATTTGCATCGCCTGAACGGCGCAGCCGGCGGAAACAAGCTGTTCCCAATGCGGCACCTTCGCATTTTTTTCGCAATGCGCCACCACGGTAATAATCAGCGGCGCGCGAAACGGCGCCTGCCGGGCTTTTTCGATACCGGCCTCATCCAGACCTTCCTGCTCCGCCGCTTGCGCCAGCAACGCACTGAAACGCGCCAGACCGTCATTGGCCAGCACGAAGAAGCGCCAGGGCTGTAAAGCGCCGTGATCGGGGGCGCGCATACCGGCGCGAATAATGTTGTTCAACGCCTCACCGGAAGGTGCCGGCGCCGTCAGGCGTGAAGCCGAACGGCGATTAAGTAACAGTTCGAGAGCATCCATCGCACATCTCCTGTATGGCAATCTGATTTTTATGGCAAGACACGATGCGCGCCAAGGTAGCATAAGTAGAAGTTTTGTTACAAGATAGCCCCACCCAAGCGCTGCCTGGGCATCATTTAATGCTGACTTTTTACTGCCCGCTTATTAGGATATTAGAATAATAAGCTGTTTTCCCGTTTCCGGAGATATCATGCGCACATTGTGGCGAATTTTTAGCGGCATTTTTAAGTGGACCTGGCGTCTGCTTAATTTTATCAGAGAGTTTATTCTCAATATTTTTCTTATCGCGCTTATTCTGGTTGGCGTCGGGATTTACACACAGTTCACGAGCGCCCCTACCGATATTACCCGTGGCGCCTTACTGGTGGATCTGACCGGCGTGGTCGTCGACCAGCCCTCCATGAACAATAAATTGCGGCAACTGGGACGGGAATTTTTCGGCGCATCCGGCAATCGCCGGCAGGAAAACTCCCTATTCGATATCGTCGACAGCATCCGTCAGGCCAAAACCGACGATAACATTACCGGTCTGGTGCTGGATCTGCGTGATTTTGCCGGCGCGGATCAGCCCTCTTTGCAATATATCGGCAAATCGCTGCGGGAATTCCGCGACAGCGGCAAGCCCATTTATGCCGTGGGCGATAGCTATTCCCAGGCGCAATATTATCTGGCCAGCTTCGCCAATACCATTGCCCTGACGCCGCAGGGCGAAGTCGACCTGCATGGTTTGGCCACCAACAATCTCTACTTCAAATCGTTGCTGGATAAACTGAAAGTCACCACCCATATTTTCAGAGTCGGCACCTATAAATCCGCCGTCGAACCCTACCTGCGAGACAACCTGTCCCCCGAAGCCAGGGAAGCCGACGGCCGCTGGATCAACACGCTCTGGCGACATTATCTGGTGACCGTCGCGGCGAACCGCCAGATTACGCCCGAACAATTGTTCCCCGGCGCGGCCGGCATCATTTCCGGCTTGCAGGCCGTACAGGGCGATACCGCCCGCTATGCGCTGCAAAACAAACTGGTTGATGAGGTCGCCTCCCGTTCGGTTATCGAACAAACGCTGATTAAAGCCTTTGGTTGGAATGACAAAACCAACAACTTTAATTTCACCAGCATTTATGACTACCAGCCTAAGCCTCCGGCGCCGAACAATAATCAGATTGCCGTGGTCTTTGCCAACGGCGCGATTATCGATGGTCAGGAAACGCCCGGCATGGTCGGCGGCGATACCACCGCCGCCCAACTGCGCGAAGCGCGTCTCGATCCCAAGATCAAAGCGGTTATCCTGCGCGTCAACAGCCCTGGCGGCAGCGTGACGGCATCGGAAATGATCCGATCGGAACTGATGGCGGTACGCCTTGCCGGCAAGCCGGTGGTGGTCTCCATGGGGGGAATGGCGGCATCCGGCGGGTACTGGATTTCAACGCCGGCCAATAGCATTATCGCCAGCCCCAGCACCCTGACCGGTTCTATCGGCATCTTCGGCGTGATCAATACGTTTGAAAACTCACTGGAAAGTATCGGCGTGCATACCGACGGCGTCGCCACCTCGCCATTGGCCGATCTGTCGGTAACCAAATCGTTATCGCCCGAGTTCAGTCAGATGGTTCAGCTGAGTATTGAGCGCGGATATAAGAACTTTATCGATATCGTGGCTCAGGCCCGTAAAAAGACGCCGGAGCAAATCGATCAGATTGCGCAGGGACACGTCTGGATCGGCAGCGATGCGAAAGAGAACGGATTGGTCGATCAGTTAGGCGATTTTGACGATGCGGTGAAGAAAGCCGCCGAACTGGCGAAACTGGGCCAATACCAGCTTAGCTGGTTCGAAGAACAACCGAGCCTGTTCGACGCCATGATGAATCAGATCAACGCGTCGGTGTATGCCTGGTTGCCGACCGCCGTTCAGGCGCTGCTGCCCGCTCCGGTGGCGCAGTTGACGCATGCGGTGCAGGCGCAGCCCTCCATCGCCAATCACCTCAACGATCCGCAGCACCGGTACGCGCTTTGCCTCACCTGCGGCGAGGTAAAGTAAAGCCGTAACCATACAGCCCGGCGTTCCCCTTTCGGGGGGAATATGCCGGGCTGCTTTTCCTTCGGGTTATCTCTATAATCCTGCTTTTATCTGATTAATTTTACCCCATGCAAAAAAAATCCATCTACGTTGCCTATACGGGCGGCACAATCGGCATGCAGCGCTCCGCTAACGGCTATATCCCGGTCTCCGGACATTTACAACAGCAACTGGCGCAGATGCCGGAGTTCCACCGTGCCGAAATGCCGGCATTCACCATTCATGAATATTCGCCGCTGATCGACTCCTCCGACATGAGCCCGGCCGACTGGCAGGCCATCGCGGATGACATTCAGCAAAATTATGACGATTATGATGGTTTTGTTATTTTGCATGGTACGGACACCATGGCGTTTACCGCATCGGCGCTATCGTTCATGCTGGAAAACCTGTCCAAGCCGGTGATTGTGACCGGATCGCAAATCCCTCTCGCCGAATTACGCTCCGATGGGCAAACCAATTTGCTTAATGCGCTGTATGTCGCCGCCAATCACCCGATCAATGAAGTCGCCCTTTTCTTCAATAACAAACTGCTGCGCGGCAACCGCACCACCAAAGCGCACGCGGATGGTTTTGACGCTTTCGCCTCGCCCAATTACCCGCCGCTGCTGGAAGCGGGTATTCATATTCGCCGGCTGGCGCCGTCGGCGGTCTGCGAGAATTGTCCGCCGCTGCGGGTACACGCCATTACGCCGCAACCTATCGGGGTGATTACCATTTATCCCGGCATTTCCGCCGATGTGGTAAGCAACTTTTTGCGTCAGCCGGTAAAGGCATTGATATTGCGCTCTTACGGCGTCGGCAATGCGCCCCAGAGTCCCGGTTTGCTGAATGAGTTGCGTCAGGCATCGGAACGCGGCATCGTGGTGGTTAACCTGACGCAATGCCTCTCCGGCCGGGTGAACATGGGTGGCTATGCCACCGGCAATGCCTTAGCCCAGGCCGGAGTGATCAGCGGTTTCGACATGACGGTGGAGGCGACGCTGACCAAATTGCACTATCTGCTGAGCCGGCAGGATCTTGAGCCAGAGAAAATCCGGCACCTGATGCAGCAAAATCTGCGCGGCGAATTGAGCGACAAAGACTAAATTAACCACGAGGTCACCATGAAGAAGGCGCTGTTGTTAATTGATTTACAAAATGACTTTTGCCCCGGCGGCGCACTGGCCGTCAGCGAGGGCGACCGCGTGATTGAACTGGCAAATCGCGCTATCGCGGCCTGCGTCGCTTCAGATGTCGCGGTCATCGCCAGCCAGGACTGGCATCCCGCCAATCATGGGAGTTTTGCCGTCAATGCCGGCAAACCGGTGGGTGAAACCGGCGAACTCGACGGCCTGCCCCAGGTCTGGTGGCCCGTACACTGCGTTCAGGGTCAACCCGGCGCGGAATTTCATCCAACGTTAAACCGACAGGCGATAACCTGGGTGGTGCGTAAAGGCACGCAGGCCCATATCGACAGCTACAGCGCATTCTTTGATAACGGGCATCGGGCGAAAACCGATCTGGATGACTGGCTGCGCGCCCATGCCGTCACCCATCTGACCGTCATGGGGATCGCCACCGACTACTGCGTCAAATTCAGCGTGCTGGACGCCCTCGCCCTGGGCTACCAAACGGAGGTGCTGGCGGAGGGATGTCGCGGCGTAAATCTTAATCCGCAGGATAGCCAGCATGCGCTGCGGGAAATGCAGCGAAAAGGGGCGAATCTAATCGATCTGGACACTTTCATTTCCAGCCTGCCCGCACCTCGCTAAGCGACCGCTCGACTTTGCCGCGGAATTGACGCGTCGCCGATATTGCCCGGCCGACTGGCCGCTCAGCGGGGATAAAGCTTCGCAATGGCTGGCGCAGTGAACTGCTGCTTCAGCTCTTGCTTGCTTTTCATCACGATCTCCCCGTCGCTGCCGATGGTCATATGCTCCGCCTCGGTGTTGTGACGTGCTTGCCACAGCATCACCATTTGCAGACAGTTTGCTTTCTGTTCCTCAGACAAGGAGACCCCGTCCGGCCACTTCCCTAACTCCACCGCCGTCGCCAGACGTTGGTAAATTTCCGGCGTCATGGCATCAATCAGGTCATCAAGTTGCATAGCCTCTTCCTGCACATTTTGCTGAAACGGTTAAGCTAATCATTCGCCACAAGCGGCGACATCTTCAAACTACCGGCATTAGCCGTCGATCCGCTTGCCGTCATCGGCATCGATAAAGCTTAATGACGCGGAATTGACGCAATAACGCTCGCCGGTAGTCTGCCGGGGGCCGTCAGGGAAGACATGCCCCAAATGCGCGTCGCAGTTGCCGCAGCGGATTTCAATACGGTGCATATTGTGAGAATCATCGTCGAGATAGCGGATGGCGTCAGGCGATACGGGTTGATCGAAGCTTGGCCAGCCGCAGCCTGAGTCAAATTTATTATCTGAATAGAACAGCGCTTTCTGACAACACAGGCAATGATAAATACCGGTGCGCTTGTTATGCAGCAGCTTGCCGGAAAAAGGCGGCTCCGTGCCGCTTTGCTGGGTGACATAGCGTTGTATTTCCGTCAATTCCGTCGCGTCTGCGGCGCTTTGCTGAGAGGATTTGCTAATCATAACGGCCTCGCTGGCACAGTCGGCAATCAAGTTATTCATTAATAATAACAAAAAATTAACAACTTTACAGGCCATTTTGGCTTAATATAATGAGCGTGGACAGGATGAGCATTTAATTGTGACATTCATCACAATTTCAGGCGGAATGAGCTTTATATGATACATAGCGCCCTATATCAGCCTTAAATGTTCTTTATTTACAGAGTCAGGTGGAATTTCGTTCAAAGGTTGGTCATAGGATTGACTTACAGCAACTATTGACACGATTCCGCTTGACGCTCAGCAAGGTTTTTGTAATTTTACAACCAACCTTTTATTCACTAACCAATATCTGGTGGAATATATGACTATCAAAGTAGGTATCAACGGTTTTGGCCGCATCGGCCGTATTGTTTTCCGCGCAGCGCAAGAGCGTTCTGACATCGAAATCGTTGCAATCAACGATCTGTTGGATGCCGATTACATGGCGTACATGCTGAAGTATGACTCTACTCATGGCCGTTTCAACGGCACCGTTGAAGTTAAAGATGGCCATCTGGTTGTTAACGGCAAAACTATCCGCGTTACCGCAGAACGTGACCCTGCTAACCTGAAATGGAACGAAGCGGGCGTTGACGTGGTTGCTGAAGCGACCGGTCTGTTCCTGACTGACGAAACCGCGCGTAAACACATCACCGCCGGCGCTAAAAAAGTGGTTCTGACTGGTCCGTCCAAAGACAGCACCCCGATGTTCGTCATCGGCGTTAACCACAAATCCTATGCTGGCCAGGACATCGTTTCCAACGCGTCTTGTACCACTAACTGCCTGGCGCCGCTGGCTAAAGTCATCAACGACAACTTCGGTATCGTTGAAGCGCTGATGACCACCGTTCACGCCACCACCGCAACTCAGAAAACCGTTGACGGCCCGTCTCACAAAGACTGGCGCGGCGGCCGCGGCGCATCCCAGAACATCATCCCGTCTTCTACCGGCGCAGCCAAAGCTGTAGGTAAAGTTATTCCTGAACTGAACGGTAAACTGACCGGTATGGCGTTCCGCGTTCCTACGCCGAACGTATCCGTTGTCGACCTGACCGCTCGTCTGGAAAAACCGGCTTCTTACAAAGAAATCTGTGCCGCTATCAAAGCAGCTTCAGAAGGTGAACTGAAAGGCGTTCTGGGCTACACCGAAGACGACGTTGTTTCTACCGATTTCAACGGTGAAAAACAAACTTCCGTGTTCGACGCTAAAGCAGGTATCGCGCTGAGCGACAACTTTGTGAAACTGGTTTCCTGGTACGATAACGAAACCGGCTACTCCAACAAGGTTCTGGATCTGATCGCGCACATCTCCAAATAAGTTCGAATGATGATTCAATGATGAAGGGCGGCCTCCGGCCGCCCTTTTTACTTGCTGATTAACAACAACCAAAATAGGCAACATCATGAATGACAAGATTTTCAAACTTCCCATCACCAAACAGATTACCCCGACCATCAGCCAGCGACAGTTGGAACAACTGCCGGCGATCGTGATTGAGCATCCTCAGGTTCGCGCCGCTATCGCCTTACAGGGCGCGCATCTGCTGAGCTGGCAACCTGCGAATGAAGCGCCGGTTCTGTGGCTGAGCGAGAATACCGCCTTCAGCGAGCATGTAGCGATTCGCGGCGGCATCCCTATCTGCTTCCCCTGGTTTGGCCCGTTTGCCCAACCTAGCCACGGCTTCGCCCGTCTGCTGCCGTGGGAGTTCACGTCCCATAGCGAAGACGAACAGGGCGTGGAGCTGGCTTTCACGCTGCGCGACTCGGCGCAAACCCGTGCGGCCTGGCCGCATGAATTTACCCTTATCGCACGCTTCAAGCTGGGTAAAACCTGTCATGTCGAGCTGGAAGCGCACGGCGACTACAGCATGACCAGCGCGTTGCATACCTATTTTCAAATTGGCGATATCGGCAAAATCAGCGTCAGCGGACTGGGTGAGCGGTTTATTGACAAGGTCAATCAGGGTCAGGTTTCCCAACAACAAGGGGAGCTGGTCTTTACCGGCCGTACCGATCGCATTTACACGCACGCGCAGGATATTAGCGTTATTAATGATCCGGAATTGCAACGCACGATTGAAGTGCAGCACACCCACTACAGCGACGTGGTGGCATGGAATCCCGGCGCCGAATTATCCCATACCATGAGCGATATGACCGATGAGGGCTATAAAACGTTTGTTTGCGTGGAGACGGCCCGGATTAATCGGACGTTAAACGCAACGGTGCAGTCCCCTGCCCGTTTAGCCACGCATATCCGCATCAAGAAGCCGGCATAATGAAAAATGGCGTGTGAACCCAGGTTCATACGCCATGATTTTCCGCGTCTTACACGACATCCAGCGGCTGTTTATGCTTCGGCGCTGGAAAAGCCTGATCCAACAAGAGCAGTTCATCCGCGTTAAGCTCAATATCCAGCGCCTGCGCATTCTCTTTAACATGCTGTTCCGAACCGGCTTTCGGTATGGCGATCACCTCAGGCTGACGGATAACCCAGGCAAGCAACACCTGAGCCGGCGTGATGCCATGCTGCCGGGCGATAGCGTTAATCACAGGATGCGTGAACAACCCATTGCGCAGCCGCCCCGCCTGGGCAATCGGACAATATGCCATCACCGGTACATGATGTTGCCGACACCAGGGCAGTAAATCAAACTCTATTCCGCGTGACGCCAGATGGTAAAGCACCTGATCGGTCATGCATTCCCGGCCGCCTTCCAGCGACCAGAGCGTCTGCATGTCATCGGTATCAAGGTTGGACACGCCCCAGCGGCCAATCTTGCCCGTCCGCTGTAGCCCCTGCATGGCGGCGATAGTATCCATCAACGGAATACCGCCGCGCCAATGCAGCAAATACAGATCGATATAATCGGTTTGCAGTCGTTCCAGACTCTGCTCACAGGCTTTCACCGCATTTTCGCCGCTCGCATTGTGAGGATAAACTTTGGAAACCAGATAGACCTCGTCGCGCCGCCCGCGAATCGCCTCGCCGACAACCCGCTCCGCCCCGCCGTCCGCATACATTTCAGCCGTATCGATCAGAATCAATCCCTGGTCAATACCGGCCTGCAACGCTTTCACTTCCTGCGCTTTTGTCTGTGGGTTTTCCCCCATGAACCAGGTACCCTGCCCGATAGCAGGCACCGTGGCGCCATCAGGAAAACAGACTTCTTTTATCGCCATGGTCAGTCTTCCTCCCGAAAAAGAGAGCGCGTCTTCAAACGCACCATTACAAGGCAAACAAATAGCAACGCCCCATTTTAGAGCATCGGATGCACGTTTAAGAACCGATTTGCCTTAGAACCGATAACTCACGCCGACGCTCATCGCCGCGCTATAGCTGCTATCGACAATCGGACTCTCCTTCACTTCATCCGACAACCGGGTATAACGGCCAACGGCCCAGGCGCTCCAGCTTGGATTTATTTGATAGTTGGCGCTCAACTCGACATACGGCGACCATCCATCGCCCGGCTGATAACGGCCAAAACCGGATCGGGCGGACTCCCCGCGGCTGACGCCATAATAATAGCGGTTCATATTCTCGCTGAACCAGGTGACGCCGAGCCCAGGCACCACCGTCAGATCGCCCGCCGTAAAGCGGTAAAGATAGGCGGTATCCCAGAGGAAGCCGTTGCTGTAATCCAGCGTATCGCCAGACAGAATGGTGCGAATCTCGCCCCAATCGGCAATATGCCGATAGGCGGCCCCGGCCATCAGCGTACCGCGTCTTTTATCCAATTGCCGCATCCGTTCGTCATCGTTGTCGCTCGGTTTAAGCCCTAACGGCAGGTAATACGCGCTCAGCGACAGCTTATTTTCTCCGTCATTCCATAAATAATAGCCGCCGCCCAACCCACGAAAATAGACGTTTTCGCTTTCGTAATTCAGCATCGGCAACGGATAAACGGCGTTATCGTCGCCTCGATAAACGGATGTCGCCCCTGCCGCGCCTAATCCCAGGGATACGTCGGCGGCATAGGCGGTCGGCAAGGCGGCGAGCGCCGATACCAGGGCGGATGACAGCAATATTTGCGATTTATTCACGGTTTTCGTTTCCTGTTTCGACAAACAGCGTTAAACACGATGACTCTGCGATTCACCGCTGTTCCTGGTTTAAATAAAAATAAGATAATCGAATAACTTATAGCAATATTATCTCTATTTCCCAAACCGCGGCGCCAGGCGGCCCGGACCGCCGCATCACGTGATATTACAGGTTATTGCCGAGAAGTGAGTCATTGAAATATCTTAAAAATATCTCCGCTGAGTAGAGGAAATTTTACGGATGCAAACTACGCTTTAATACAGAAGGCGAAGTTTTTCCGAGGCGGCGGTAATGGGTAAAACCATGATATTCTCTTCATACCACAAGTTGGCATAAGGGTTGCTGTACTCAGGGGGATTTCTTCTTTCGGGGAGCAATATTATAGGCAGTACGCACTCTACACGCTCTCTTAATCTGTGCTAATCGACGAAGGACGGGCATCGCTATGAACATATTTGATCACTACCGTCAGCGCTATGACGCTGCCAAGGATGAAGAGTTCACATTGCAGGAATTCCTTACTATCTGTCAGCAGGATCGGAGTGCGTATGCCAACGCTGCTGAACGATTGCTAATGGCCATCGGTGAACCCGTGATGGTGGATACCGCCCATGAGTCGCGCCTATCCCGTTTGTTTTCAAACCGGATCATTGCTCGTTATCCTGCTTTCGAAGAGTTCTATGGTATGGAAGACGCCATAGAGCAAATCGTGTCTTACCTGAAACACGCCGCGCAAGGATTGGAGGAGAAGAAACAAATCCTGTATCTGCTGGGACCGGTCGGCGGGGGTAAATCCTCGCTGGCGGAACGCCTGAAAGTGCTGATGCAGCGCGTCCCTATTTATATTCTCAGCGCGAACGGCGAACGTAGTCCGGTTAACGATCACCCGTTATGTCTCTTCAATCCACAGGAAGACGCGGCGATTCTTGAGAAAGAGTATGGCATACCGCGGCGCTATCTGGGCACCATCATGTCGCCGTGGGCGGCCAAGCGTCTTCAGGAGTTCGGCGGCGACATCACGAAATTCAAGGTCATCAAGGTATGGCCGTCCATCCTGGCTCAGGTGGCGATTGCCAAAACCGAACCCGGGGATGAAAACAATCAGGATATTTCGGCGTTGGTCGGGAAAGTGGATATCCGTAAGCTGGAACATTACGCCCAGAACGACCCCGACGCCTACGGTTACTCCGGCGCGCTGTGCCGGGCCAACCAGGGTATTATGGAGTTCGTGGAAATGTTCAAGGCGCCTATCAAGGTGCTGCACCCGCTGCTGACCGCGACGCAGGAAGGCAACTACAACGGTACGGAAGGCATCGCCGCTCTGCCGTTCAACGGCATTATTCTGGCCCACTCCAATGAATCGGAATGGGTGCAATTCCGCAACAACAAAAACAATGAGGCGTTCCTCGACCGTGTCTACATCGTGAAGGTGCCTTATTGCCTGCGTGTTTCCGAAGAGGTCAAGATCTATGACAAGCTGCTAAACCACAGCGAGCTCTCTCATGCGCCTTGCGCCCCCGGCACGCTGGAAACGCTGGCCCGCTTCTCGATTTTGTCGCGCTTGAAAGAACCGGAAAACTCCAGCATTTATTCCAAGATGCGCGTTTATGACGGAGAAAGCCTGAAAGATACCGACCCGAAAGCGAAGTCTTATCAGGAATATCGCGATTACGCGGGCGTGGACGAAGGCATGAACGGCCTTTCAACCCGTTTCGCCTTTAAGATACTTTCCCGGGTATTTAACTTCGATCACAGTGAAGTGGCCGCCAACCCGGTACATCTGTTCTACGTGCTGGAGCAACAAATTGAGCGTGAACAGTTCCCGCAAGAACAGGCGGAAAAATATCTTGAGCACCTGAAGGGATATCTGACGCCCAAGTACGCGGAATTCATCGGCAAAGAGATTCAAACCGCCTATCTGGAATCCTACTCTGAATACGGACAAAACATCTTTGATCGTTATGTCACCTATGCAGACTTCTGGATCCAGGATCAGGAGTATCGCGACCCGGATACCGGCCAATTGTTTGACCGGGAATCGCTCAATGCCGAGCTGGAAAAAATCGAGAAACCGGCGGGTATCAGTAATCCCAAGGATTTCCGCAACGAAATCGTCAATTTTGTTTTGCGCGCCCGCGCCAACAACAACGGCCGCAATCCGAACTGGACCAGTTACGAGAAATTGCGGACGGTGATCGAGAAGAAAATGTTCTCCAACACCGAAGAGCTGTTGCCGGTGATTTCGTTTAATACCAAAACCTCAACGGATGAACAGAAGAAACATGATGACTTCGTCGATCGTATGATGGAGAAAGGCTACACCCGCAAACAGGTACGTTTGCTGTGCGAATGGTATCTGCGGGTGAGGAAATCATCATAATGATGCATGACGTTGGCAATGTCGCGTGGGGGAAGTATGGCCTATTTCATTGATCGACGGCTAAACGGCAAGAACAAAAGCATGGTGAACCGCCAGCGCTTTCTGCGCCGTTACAAGTCGCAAATAAAACAGTCGATTGCCGAGGCCATTAACAAGCGTTCGGTGACTGATATCGAAAGTGGAGAGTCCGTCTCAATTCCCAATGGGGACATCAACGAACCGATGTTTCATCAGGGACGCGGCGGACGACGCCACCGCGTCCATCCGGGGAACGATCATTTTGTACAGAACGATCGCGTCGAGCGGCCACAAGGAGGTGGCGGCGGCGGTTCCGGTCAGGGCGATGCCAGCAAAGATGGCGAGGGTCAGGATGAATTCGTCTTCCAGATTTCCAAGGATGAATATCTGGATCTGCTGTTTGAGGATTTGGCGCTGCCGAATCTGAAAAAAACGCAGCACCGCCAGCTTACCGAGTACAAAACGCATCGTGCGGGTTATACGGCTAACGGCGTTCCCGCCAACATCAGCGTCGTGCGCTCGTTGCAAAACTCCCTGGCCCGCCGTATGGCGATGACCGCGGGGAAACGCAGGGAGCTGCACGCGCTGGAGGAAACGCTGGAGCAACTGGAGCATAGCGAGCCGGTTCAGTTGCTGGAGGAAGAACGGCTGCGTCAGGATATCGCTGAACTGCGTCAGAAGATTGCCCGCGTGCCGTTTATCGATACGTTCGACCTTCGCTACAAAAACTACGAGCGGCGGCCCGAACCTTCCAGTCAGGCGGTGATGTTCTGTCTGATGGATGTTTCAGGCTCGATGGATCAGGCCACCAAAGATATGGCCAAGCGCTTTTATATTCTGCTCTATCTGTTTCTCAGCAGAAGTTATAAAAACGTCGAGGTGGTCTATATTCGTCACCATACCCAGGCGAAAGAGGTTGATGAGCAAGAGTTTTTCTATTCTCAGGAAACGGGCGGCACCATTGTCTCCAGCGCATTGAAGCTGATGGAAGAAGTGGTACACGAGCGTTACGATCCGGCGCAATGGAATATCTATGCGGCACAGGCCTCGGACGGCGATAACTGGGCCGACGATTCACCGTTGTGCCACCAGATCCTGGCGAATCAGCTGCTGCCCATCGTGCGCTATTACAGCTATATTGAAATCACCCGGCGCTCGCATCAAACGTTATGGCGTGAGTATGAGATGTTGCATGATGAGTTTGATAATTTCGCCATGCAGCATATTCGCGATCCGGATGACATCTATCCGGTATTCAGAGAACTGTTCCGCAAGCAAACCGTTGGCCATTAGCATGATATAAATCAGCCAGTTAACACCTTTCCCTGGCTGATTTTATGCTAACGGATCCCTTTCGCTCCAGCAATAACGCGGCAAGCTGTTCCCCGCACAAGGCCGATCGCGTTTTGATATCGTTACACCGTCACAAATATAACGCTTTCATTCCCTCCCGCCGGACATTACCCTAGCGGCAACGTCCATTCAGTATTCTGTTTTCTCATGCAAAAATTTGTTTTTCTCTTGCTGACGCTGGTATTGCTGGGGCCGCTGGGGATCGATATTTATTTACCGCTGATTCCCGCCATCGCTCAGGGGTTGAATAGCGGCGAAGCGCTGATTCAGTCAACCATCGCGCTTTTCATTATGGTCATGGGACTCGGCCAGTTGGTCACCGGCCCGCTGGTGGATATGTACGGCCGCCGTCCGCTGGCGTTGGCCGGCGTAACGCTCTACATCATCGGGGCAATGATGGCGGCATTGGCATCCGATGCGACCATTTTCGTACTATCCCGACTTTTTCAGGGCGTCGCGGTCTGCTGCACCGGCGTGGCGATTTCCAGTTGCGTACGCGACAGGCTGAATGGCGACGATGCCGCGCGCGCCTTTGGTTTTCTTAACGGAACGCTGAATATAGTCCCGGCCCTGGCGCCGTTGATCGGCGGACTTCTGGCGGAAATGTTCGGCTGGCGCGCGCCCTTTTGGTTTCTGTCGGGCTACAGCGCGATCGTGTTGCTGTTAACCTTTTTTTTCCTGCCGGAAACCCGGCCGGACTCAACGTTGCCGACCCGTTCGTTACCGCTGCGTCAATATACGCGCCTTCTATCCAATCCCCGCTTTTTAGGCTTCACCTTGGTTAATGCGGGCGCCATGGGCATGGCGCTGACCTATGTGACCTTCTCTTCCGTGGTATTGATGAATCAGGCCCGGTTAACCCCATTGCAGTTTTCATTGGCCTTCGGCGCCAATGGCCTCTGGATCATGCTGGTCAGCTTCTTCGCCAACCGGATTATCCGAAAAGTCGGCCGGCCGCGATGCCTGAGCGTGGGAAGCCTGTTGATGGGCGCAGGTGCGCTGAGTCTGATTGCCGGCGTGGCCCTGCTGCCGCCCCAGCTACAGAATACCTGGCCGAGCTATATGCTGCCGGTCGCGCTGGCCTGCGCCGGGCTGGCGTTTCTTATCGGCCCCGCCACCAGCTACGCGCTGGAAGCCTACTCGAATGAAGCCGGGATCGCCTCGGCGCTGGCCGGCTTTATTCAGATGGCCGGCGGCGCGGCGCTGGGACTGGCGGCGATGGCGTTACCGCTGCCGGCGAAGATATCGCTGGCAATAGTCATGCTATGCGCGGGTTTGCTGGCCTTGCGGGCAAGGTTATTAACCCGTGGGTTGCAAGGCAGCCTTACCGAGCTGCCCCGGAATTAAACTTTGGCGTAACGGAATACGGATAAATCATCGTATTGAATCGCCGGCGCGTTACCTGAAATAATGTCGGCCAGCAATTGTCCGGAACCGCAGGCCATCGTCCAGCCTAACGTGCCGTGGCCGGTATTCAGATAAAGATTGTTCAGCGGAGAACGGCCGACCAACGGCGTGCCGTCCGGCGTCATCGGGCGCAATCCGCTCCAGAACGTCGCCTGCTCAATCGGCCCCACGTCCGGGTAGAGGTCGCGCACCACCATCTCCAGGGTCGCTCTGCGCTTTGCATTCAACCCGGTATTAAAACCGACGATTTCCGCCATTCCACCAACGCGAATACGCTGATCAAAACGCGTGACGGCCACTTTATAGGTTTCGTCCAGTACCGTGGAAACCGGCGCCGCCGCTTCATTCGTCAGCGGAATGGTCAGCGAATAGCCTTTCAGCGGATACACCGGAATAGAGAACCAATGGCGCAACAGCCCCGCCGAGTAGGAGCCGCAGGCCATGACGTAGGCGTCCGCCGTTATCGTTTCATCGCGACATTGCACGCCGGTTACCCGTTGCCCCTCAACCTGTAGCCGACTGACTTCCTGACCGAACCGGAATACCACGCCGGCCTGCGCGGCCATTGTTGCCAGATGGCGGGTGAACAGCTGACAATCGCCGGTTTCATCATTCGGCAGGCGCAGACCGCCGGTGAGCTTATCCGTCACGTCGGCCAGCGCCGGCTCGACCGTCGATAGCTGATGTTTCTCCAGCAATTGATACGGAACGCCCGCCTCCTTTAACACCGCAATATCGCGCACCGCGTTTTCATACTGTTGCTCGGTGCGAAACAATTGCAGCGTGCCGCCCTGTCGCCCCTCGTATTGAATAGCGGTTTTCTGTCGCAGCGCCTGTAAGCAATCCCGACTGTATTCGGCCAGTCTGACCATCCGGGCCTTATTGACTTTATAGTGCCGGCTGTCGCAATTCAGCAGCATCTGCCACATCCATCCCAACTGTTCAGTCGAAAAGTCTGGCCGGATGGCCAGCGGCGCGTGGCGTTGAAATAGCCACTTGACGGCTTTCAACGGTATGCCCGGCGCCGCCCAGGGAGCGGAATATCCCGGCGAGATCTGCCCCGCGTTGCCGGCGCTGGTTTCAAGCGCAGGCTCCGGCTGTCGATCGATCACGGTCACGTCATGTCCTGCTTGCGCCAGATACCAGGCGGTACTCACGCCAATAACGCCACTTCCCAGAATAGCAACCCGCATGCTTAGTTATCTCCCACTTATGATTCCGACTGACCATGTAATATGCTGGCTAACTGTTTATATATTGGAACAAAAGGCTACTCTAGCATTTAGGCGTAAATTGTCATCAGGCGTAGATATAGCATTTATCTATTGTTCGCGCGCCGTAATAACGTCATATTATGAATACCGATTCTGTAAATCTTTTCGGCCAACCTACCGTTTTTACGTCACTTTTATCAGATTGAGCTACGATTAATAGTGTCTGTACGATTTTGTGCAGGCCGATCACGTAAGGGGCGCGCTGATGGCTATATCGACTGATAACCCGGTAAAGAAAACCAATCGCCTGGATGACGGGCCAGACTGGTCGTTTGAGCTATTGCAGGTCTATCTTGATGAAATAGATCGGGTAGCGAAACTTTATCGTCTGGACACCTATCCTCATCAAATCGAAGTGATTACCTCTGAGCAAATGATGGATGCTTATTCCAGCATAGGTATGCCGATTAACTATTCTCACTGGTCATTCGGCAAAAAATTCATCGAGACCGAGCAGCGCTACAAACATGGGCAACAAGGATTGGCGTACGAAATCGTCATCAACTCCGATCCCTGTATCGCTTATCTGATGGAAGAAAACACCATGCCCATGCAGGCGCTGGTGATGGCGCATGCCTGCTACGGGCATAACTCGTTCTTCAAAGGCAACTATCTGTTCCGCAGTTGGACCGATGCCGGCTCGATTGTCGATTATCTGATCTTCGCGCGGCAGTATATTGCGCAGTGTGAAGAGCGCTATGGCGTGGAAGAGGTTGAACGTCTGCTGGATTCATGCCACGCCCTGATGAACTATGGCGTGGATCGTTACAAACGTCCGCAGAAAATATCGTTGGAAGAGGAGAAATCACGGCAGAAGAGCCGCGAGGCTTACCTGCAAAGTCAGGTCAACGATCTGTGGAAAACGCTGCCCCGCCGCGAACCAGACGTTGCGCATGAACGTACCCGCCGCTTCCCGCAGGAACCGCAGGAAAATCTGCTTTATTTTATGGAGAAGAACGCGCCGCTGCTGGAGCCCTGGCAACGTGAAATTCTGCGCATTGTGCGTAAGGTCAGCCAGTATTTTTATCCGCAAAAACAGACGCAGGTGATGAATGAGGGATGGGCCACATTCTGGCACTACACCATTCTTAATCATTTATACGATGAAGGCCGGGTTTCCGAGCGTTTCATGCTGGAATTCCTGCATAGCCACACCAATGTGATTTACCAACCGCCGTACAACAGCCCCTACTATAGCGGGATCAACCCTTATGCGCTGGGCTTTGCGATGTTCCAGGACATCAAGCGCATCTGTCAGGATCCGACGGAAGAAGATCGCTACTGGTTCCCGGAGATCGCCGGTAAAGACTGGCTGGATACGCTTCATTTCGCGATGCAGAATTTTAAAGATGAAAGTTTCATCAGCCAGTTCCTGTCGCCGAAAGTGATGCGGGATTTCCGCCTGTTTACCGTGCTTGACGACGATAGCAATAACTATCTCGAAATCGCGGCGATCCATGACGAAGAAGGCTACCGCTTAATCCGCGAGGAGTTATCCGCACAGTACAACCTGAGCTATCTTGAACCTAACATCCAGGTTTGGAACGTCGACTTACGCGGTAATCGCTCCTTAACGCTGCGTTATATTCCGCATAACCGTGCGCCGCTGGACAAAAGTAGTCATGAAGTGATGAAACATGTCCATCGTTTGTGGGGTTTCGAGGTATTCATGGAACAGGCGAACGACGATGGCAGCGTCGACCTGCTGGAGCGCTGTCCGCCGCGAAACAACCCCGCGTAATGAATGCGCTTGCTTCAGACGCAGAGGGGAAGGTCGAGGTATTTCATCGGGGTATTCAGGCGACGGGCTGAATACCCTTTATTTTTAGCGCCGGATTTCCGCAATATCCTGTGGAATAGCGCTGCGCATGCTGTGCCAGATAGCGCCGCTTTCTTTACCGTAATGCCGAACGACATCCAGAACCTGCTCATACAATCCATCCCGGCACAAGGTTCCCAGCCGACCATAAAAATCCAGCGCCAGCTTGCGCGCTGCGGGATTGGAAAAGTAGTAACGCCCGACGCGCAGATACATGCCTTTCAGCCCGTTCAGAATCAGACCGTAAATCGGATTACCGGACGCAAACGCCAGACCGTGGAGTACGTTGTAATCAAGCTGCGCGAAGGCGTCCGCGTCATCGTCCACGGATTCGGTTTGCTTTAATACGTCATGCGTCTTTTCCGGATGGCGCCGCAACGCGGTCCGGATAAAAATGGCGGCAATGTTCGTACGCACAGACAGGAGATTATCGATAAGTTGCGGGACGCTGTCGTGATCGAGGCGAGCCAGCGTTTCCAGAATATTCAGCCCCGACGTTTCCCAGAAGTTATTGATTTTTGTCGGTTTGCCATGCTGAATGGTTAACCAGCCGTCACGCGCTAAACGCTGTAGCACTTCCCGCAACGTGGTGCGCGTCACGCCAATCAGTTCGGAAAGTTCTCTTTCCGCCGGCAAAATCGACCCCGGCGGGAAGCGGTTATTCCATATACTTTCAATAATATACTCTTCCGCGAATCCAGCCGGACTTTGCGCCTTTATGACCATGAGTTGATATTCCGTAGCGATATTTACCGATAAAAGCCGAACTCATCATACCAGATGAACCAGGCATGATATAGCGCCGCGGCCATACACGAAATAAATTCAAGATAAAATTGTGACTGCCGACAACGCCGCGGATCGCGATATCGATATACTTTGACGGATTATTAAAATACCGCGCCATAAGTCACGCCGCGCCGACACGCAGCATATCCGGCAGTCATTCGCGATGGCAATCGTGTATAGTAGATCCTGCGATGCAAAATCGCCCCTCAAAGGCCCACTTCAGATGAACGACGGTTGAACCATTGCTGAATAAAGAAGAGAATCAAATAAATACCTACGGTGTTTTGCACAGTGAAAAGATGGTGGTGAAGCCGATTCGGTTTACACTGCTGACTCGATCATTTTTAGCATGGAATACTTGTTATGTTGCGATTTCTTAACCGTTGCTCACGCGGGCGCGGTGCCTGGTTGTTACTGGCATTGACAGCCTTGATTTTGGAATTGGTCGCCCTTTATTTCCAGCATGTAATGCTACTAAAGCCCTGCGTGCTTTGCATTTATCAGCGCTGCGCGCTCTTTGGCGTTATGGGCGCCGGGTTACTGGGCGCCATTGCGCCAGCCGGTCTGCTGCGTTATCCCGCCATCGCGCTTTGGCTATACAGCGCGTTTGAAGGGCTGCGTCTGGCCTGGGAGCACACCAATATACAGCTTCATCCGTCTCCCTTTACGACCTGCGACTTTTTTGTCAGTTTCCCGTCATGGCTGCCGCTGGAAAAATGGCTCCCCGCCGTTTTCAACGCTACTGGCGACTGTGCCGATCGCCAATGGCAGTTTCTGTCGCTGGAAATGCCGCAGTGGCTGATCGGTATCTTCGCGGCCTACCTGTTGGTCGGCGTGCTGGTATTGATCGCACAGCCCTTTCGTCCGAAGCGTCGCGATCTTTTCAGTCGCTGAAAAGTCAGCGAGTAAGCACAAAAAAACCCGGGAGAGTCAACCCGGGTTTTATTATCCGTCGGTTATTGCTGCGGTCCGTAAATATCCCTGTAATGATTCAATCTTTCTTTGAAATACTGCCTTTTCTCCGGCGGGATATTTTTCGAAATTTCCTCAGCATTAATCTGTTTTTTCTGGCTTTCCATGAATGCTATCGTGGAAGCAGCAAAATCAGCGTACTGATCGCTGTAGCCTAGAATCATCTTTTCAAAGTTAATCATCTGCCCCCCCTTTTATCCGTCCATTGCTGTATTCAAAGTATACAACACCCCCGGATTTTCACATCGGGAAAGCAAGCCGACTTTGGCTTATCGGGCTAAAGCCGACAGGTTTAAAATAAATATGTGACGCAGGCCGGAAAACACCGGCGCCTGCATACTTCATACGCTGTGATAACCATCAAAAAATATCAGGCGGAAACCCGGCGCAAATGAGTGGTTATCTGGCCCACTCGGGCTTGTTCAGAATATGGTCCTGCCAGTCAACCACTTCGCTTTCGCGCACGGCGATATGCCGAACGGAAATACGCTCGCCGTGCATCGCCGCTTTCGATCCCGTGAGCAGCGGATGCCATGAAGGCAGTCCCTTTTTCTCATGGATCAGACGATAAGCGCAGGTCGAGGGCAGCCAGTCAAAGGTCAGCAAGTTTTCCCGCGTGAGTTTGATGCAATCCGGCTCATACTCGAAGCGACGAGCATAATTACGGCATTGACAGCTCTTTATATTCAACTGATTACAGGCTACGTTGGTGAAGTAAATTTCTTCCGTATCTTCATCAATCAGTTTATTCAAACAGCACTGACCGCAGCCATCGCACAGCGACTCCCATTCGTCGTCAGTCATTTCAGACAACGTTTTTTGCTGCCAAAAAGGGCGTTCAGTCATTTTTCTTTCCGGTTAATTCTATTGGATGCTCTGTATAGCGGGTTTAGCTGACGGAGACAACGGTTACCGCCCGTTCTTGTCGGAACGGGCGGCGCGACATTCAGATAATGCGGGTGTTCAGCGTGCGATCGTTGATGGTGATTTTCAGCATATCGCCGGATTGAATCGGCCCTACGCCCTGTGGCGTGCCGGTCAGGATAATGTCTCCGGCCCGCAGAGTAAAGAAACGGCTCATGTAGGCAATCAATGGCAGGATCGGCGTAATCATGTCACGGGTATTCCCCTGCTGGCGAACTTCCTCATTCACCTTCACGCCCAGATCGGTCTGCTGCGGGTCGCCGAATTCGGCTACCGGAATAAAACCGGAGATGGGACAGGAACCGTCGAACGCTTTCGCTTTTTCCCACGGCTGCCCTGCCTTCTTGAATTGAGACTGCAAGTCGCGCAGGGTCAAATCCAGCGCGACGCCATAGCCCGCGATCGCGCGCGCTACGCGCTCTTCAGTGGCTTGTTTTAACGGCGTGCCGATCAGTACCGCCAGTTCGACTTCATGATGAACGGCGCCCAGGTTTTTTGGAATAGCCACGGGTTGACGCAAATCGCACAGCGAGGTTTCAGGTTTAATGAATAGCACCGGCTCCGCTGGCGTAGCGTTCCCCATTTCCTTGATATGCGCCGAATAGTTGCTGCCGACGCACACCACTTTATTCACCGGGAAGTCGAGCAGCGCGCCCTGCCAGTCTCTGTGTTGATACATGAATCATCTCCTGCCCCGTCAGTGGGGTAAAATTCCCCTTATCGCCATGAAATCGCGACAAGCGTCATCATTTAACATTAGGTTCCGTCGCGGTTATCAGCCGATGCCGATAACAAAGCCATCCGGACGTTTGGACAAATCAGTTTTTCGCATGCCGGCGCCAAACGCCCCTGAATCTCATCAGCCGACGCTACGCCAATCTACACCGCCGCGAAAGCAAACATCAAAATTTCTGTTGCCGACAATAGCGAGCAAAATGTTCGACGCAGGCCCGGAGCTTTGCAGACGCATATAATGGCGTCTGGTACACCGCCCAGATATTGGCACTTTGCGCATATGCCGGCAATACTCTGATTAATGAGCCATCTTTAAGCAACGGGGCGATATCCCACAGAGAGCGTAACATAATTCCTTTCCCCTCAAGAGCCCAGCGCAGAACAATTTCCCCGCTATTGGAAGATAAATGGCCGGACACCTTTACCGACTTCCGCCCTTGCTCGTTCTCCAATTCCCAAACCCCCACGGTTTGATCGCGTTCTTTCGTGATCAAACAGTCATGTTGTTGTAATTCGGCGAGCGACGCCGGCACTCCCCGCTGGCGTATATATTGCGGCGAAGCGCAAAGTATGCGTTGGTTTTTGGTTAGAAGCCGGGCGATACAACTGTCGGCGATGTCATCGTTAATGCGGATATCAAGATCGATATTGTCTTTATGCAAATCAATTTGCCGGTCAAAGAGTTCAAAATGTATCTGCAACTCCGGGTATTGCTCCATAAGCTGCGTAATCGCCGGCGCAATATAATTACGCCCGAAGCCGAAACTGCACCCGATACGAACCAGCCCTTTCGGTTCGGTCTTCACCTGAGAGACGGCGTCAAGCAAGCTCTGCAACTGCTCAAGGATATCGCCGCCGCGTTGGTATACCAGCTTACCGATATCCGTCAACGCGATGCCGTGCGACGAGCGGTGCAATAGTTTCACCCCCAGTTGATTTTCTAAAAACTGTATCCGTTTAGTGACAAAAGCAGGCGTTTGCCCTAACTCATCCGCGGCGGCGGCAAGGCTGCCTTTATCAACCACCGTAGTCAATACCTGCAAATCTTTGGGAATGGGAAATCGGCTGTTCATCAAAAACGTTATCCTGCGCAGGAAAGGTTATGCCACAGACCGTAATTCATGGTTATTTAAAATAACATGACAAAATCCGCTTATGTGAAACCTGTCACGCGGTATTGTTTATCCGCCATCGCCAGGTAAATCAAACATCAAAAAATTGTTCCATCATGGTTAACTCATGCCGTTGGATAAATCGAGCAACCACCGTCGAATCAAGCTAAGTCGCTTATAGCGTAGATAAATTCTGACTTCATGAATCGTGAATCCTATATTCATACTTCCATTCACCGATAAACCACACACTTTGTGTTAGCTTGCTGATGACCTTTGATAAAAATAGCCATTAATAGCACAACCTACCCGCGATTATTCATACTGGAGCATGTCAATGATCCGACAACAAGATAAATATCAAAATGTGGAAAAGCTGACCGATATTATCGCCCGGTTTACCGCCATGATTTCAACCCGCATGCCGAACGATGTCGTTAAAAAATTAGCGGCATTACGCAAGATAGAAAATGAGGGGATGGCAAAAACCATCTATGACACGATGTTCGAGAATATGGAAAAAGCCATAGCGCTGAATCGACCCGCCTGCCAGGATACCGGCGAAATTATGTTTTTCGTCAAGGCCGGTACGCGTTTTCCCTTATTAGCCGAATTACAATCTATTTTAAAAACAGCCGTTGAAACCGCGACGATAAAAGCGCCGCTTCGTCACAACGCCGTCGAGATTTTTGATGAATTCAATACCACGACTAATACCGGATCGGGCGTTCCCTGGGTGACCTGGGATTTAATTCCTGACGGCAATCAGGCCGAAATTGAAGTGTATATGGCGGGCGGCGGCTGTACTTTGCCAGGCCGTTCAAAGGTGCTGATGCCGTCCGAAGGTTATGAAGGCGTGGTCAAGTTCGTCTTTGAAAATATCTCAACGTTAGCCGTCAATGCCTGTCCTCCGGTGCTGGTCGGCATCGGCATCGCCACCTCGGTAGAAACCGCCGCCGTACTTTCCCGCAAAGCCATCTTAAGGCCCATCGGCACGCATCACGCCAACCCCAAAGCGGCCGAACTGGAAAAAAGGCTGGAAGATGGGTTGAACCAACTGGGTATCGGTCCTCAAGGGCTGACCGGCAAAACATCCGTTATGGGCGTCCATATAGAGTCCGCCGCCCGTCATCCTTCAACCATCGGCGTAGCGGTTTCTACCGGCTGCTGGGCGCATCGCCGGGGAACATTATTAATTCACGCGGATATGACCTATGAAAATATTTCTCATCGGGGGACTTCGCTATGAACAAGGTATTAACTACGCCCATCAAAGATGAAGATCTGGCTGATATCAAAGCCGGCGATGTGATTTACCTTAATGGCACCCTTGTGACCTGCCGTGATGTTTGTCATCGCCGTCTAATTGAAGCAAAACGTGAATTGCCGATTGATTTGCAGGGTAAAGCGATATTTCATGCCGGACCTATCGTCAGGAAAAACGGCGACAAGTGGGAAATGGTTTCCGTCGGCCCGACGACAAGTATGCGGATGGAAAAATACGAAAAAGATTTTATTGCCGCAACCGGCGTAAAACTCATCGTCGGCAAAGGCGGCATGGGGCCGAATACCGAACAAGGCTGTATCGCGCATAAAGCCTTACATGCAATATTTCCCGCGGGATGCGCAGTATTAGCGGCCACGCAGGTTGAGGAAATAGAAGAAGTCCATTGGATGGAATTAGGCATGCCTGAATCATTATGGGTTTGCCGGGTGAAAAATTTCGGCCCATTAATTGTATCCATTGATACCGCGGGGAATAATCTGATAGAGGAAAATAAAAAATTATTTGCGGAAAAACGTGATGAGATCGTGGAGGAAATCTGTCGGCACGTCCATTACATTAAATAACGCCATTCAGGCTGACGCGTCGACGGCCTTACCGCTGTGGATTTTCTCAACCGGTCTCAGGATGCCGTCATGTTGTCGACGCCGGCCAGATAGTTGGACGACGGCATCGGCATAAAATTGGCCGGGGAGATGACGCCGACCGCTAACTGCGACGCGTATTTTACGGCGGCGGGCATTGGATCGACGGCGATCGATGCGCCGACCTTTTCGCCCCGCCGCCGTTCACCGGTTTCACACGGCGGCCGCTGACGCGCAAATGTCCCGGCGATCAGCGTCATTTGCAGCAAAACCCGATTTTAAACACTGGATTTCTGTCCGGCATGACAAACTCAGGGATATTACCTTTGGGGAATTATCCGAAAATATACCCCGGTATTGTTTTTTTACATTTATAAGATCGTCTTTAATAAATTTTCCGGCGGCGGAGGAACCTGTAGATAAAAACCCTGTTCCTTGATCGCCTGTTTAACTTTTTCAATATCGGCATTGACCAATTTCTTGCTGCCGTCCAGCGGCAATAACATCGCTAAATGCGGCTTACCGAAACTCTTCATCAATTCTTCCGGCACGCGGGAAAAATCGTCTTTTTTTTCGACATAAAGATAGGTTTGATCGCGTTTGGAACTTCGATAGATCACACAAAACATTTTTTTTACTCTATTTAATGAGAATGGCGTCTTGCCTGTATATAATTGTGACTATAACATGCTTACAGCGCTCTGGAATATCATGCCTCAAATGTTACTCTAGGGATTAAAAGATGCTGAAACTGAGTCAGGATAGATGTCACAAACGCCAATTGAGCTAAAAGGCAGCAGCTTTACCTTATCGGTTGTTCATTTGCATGATTCCCAACCCGAGGTAATTTATCAGGCATTACAGGAAAAGATTGAGCAAGCGCCGGCTTTTCTGAAGAATGCCCCTGTTGTCATTAATGTCGCCGCCCTCACGGCGGAAACCGACTGGATAAAATTACAACAGGCTATTTCATCGACAGGACTGCGCGTCGTCGGCATCAGCGGATGCAAAGACCCACAGTTAAAACAGGCGATTACCCAGGCCGGGTTGCCTCTGTTAAGTGAAGGGAAAGCGCAACGTCGGGCGCTCGACCCTGTCGTCGCGCCCCCTTCCGTGGTGAAAACCAAAGTCGTTAATACGCCTGTTCGTTCCGGCCAGCAGATTTATGCCCGGAACAGCGATCTGATTATCACCAACGGCGTCAGCGCCGGCGCGGAAGTTATCGCTGACGGTAATATTCATATTTACGGCATGATGCGTGGCCGTGCCCTGGCGGGCGTTTCCGGCGATGTGCAAAGCCAGATTTTTTGCACGCATCTGGCCGCAGAGTTGGTATCCATTGCCGGCCGTTACTGGCTAAGCGATCAGATACCCGCTTCTTATTCCGGACAGGCGGTCAGGATCAACCTGAACCTGCTGGACAATGTATTGAACATACAACCTTTAGACTAAGCCCTTTGACAAGGAAACATTTATGGCACGCATCATTGTTGTTACATCGGGTAAAGGGGGCGTTGGCAAGACCACTTCAAGCGCGGCCATTGCTACCGGTTTAGCCCAGAAAGGAAAAAAGACGGTTGTCATCGATTTTGACATCGGTCTGCGTAACCTCGACCTGATCATGGGATGTGAGCGCCGGGTGGTTTATGATTTTGTTAATGTTATTCAAGGTGATGCGACGTTAAATCAGGCGCTGATAAAAGATAAACGCACCGATAACCTCTATATTTTGCCTGCGTCGCAAACCCGTGATAAAGATGCCCTTACCCGCGAAGGGGTTGAAAAAGTGCTGGACGGCCTGCACGCAATGGAATTTGATTTCATCGTCTGTGATTCGCCGGCAGGGATCGAAACCGGGGCGCTGATGGCGCTGTATTTTGCCGATGAAGCCATTATCACCACCAACCCCGAGGTTTCTTCCGTACGCGACTCCGACCGGATTCTTGGCATCCTGTCGTCGAAATCGCGCCGGGCGGAACGTTCGGAAGAGCCGATTAAAGAGCACCTGCTGTTAACCCGCTATAATCCAGGTCGGGTCAGCCGCGGCGATATGCTGAGCATGGAAGACGTGCTGGAGATTCTGCGCATCCCTCTGCTGGGCGTGATCCCGGAAGATCAGTCAGTGCTGCGCGCGTCCAACCAGGGCGAGCCGGTTATTCTCGATGACGCCGCCGATGCAGGTAAAGCCTATGCGGATACGGTGGATCGGCTGTTAGGCGAAGATCGGCCCTTCCGCTTCGTTGAAGAAGAGAAGAAAAGTTTCCTTAAACGCCTTTTTGGGGGATAAATTATGGCATTACTCGACTTCTTTCTGTCCCGTAAAAAAGCGACGGCTAATATTGCCAAGGAACGGCTGCAAATTATTGTCGCGGAGCGACGCCGGGGAGATAGCGAACCCCATTATCTGCCGCAATTAAAGCGGGATATTCTTGAGGTTATCTGTAAATATGTACAGATAGATCCTGAAATGGTCAATGTTCAGTTAGAGCAAAAAGGAGATGATATTTCCGTGCTGGAACTGAACGTCACATTGCCGGAAGTGGAAGATACGCCCAAATGATTCTTCCGCTCGCATCCCCCGGCTTATTTCCGGGGGGTGCTTATCGCTGAAAAGTGATATCGCGGGGGAAAGACGACTCGTCTTGAGCTTAATTGCCGCAGATGGCGATTAATATCCCTGAAGAATAACCCGCAGTTCATCACCGAATAAATCATTGCGCCAGCCTGACAGCATTTCTGGTTCAGCATTCCGTCCGTTTAATTTCCAGTGCCAGTTAAGCAGCCGGTTAATCTGACGCCGCGACGCCAACAGCTCGGTTGATAATCCACTACGTTCGCCGGCGCGCTGTACCATCGCTTTAATATCTTTAAACGCTTTTTTATATCCCGGATACTCGATCAAATTAATCACCGGCGCCGGACAGGCTTCGTCAGTCAAGTCTTTAGTTTGCTCAACCATCGCCAGCAGCGTTTTGCCATGATAGCGAATTTCCGGGCCGCTCAGCCCCAGCGAATCCAGCTCGCCCAGCGATGCGGGCATAAAGCGCGCCACCTGCCACAGGTTCTCTTCACGCACGACAAAATTCACCGCGCTATCCCGCTCGCGCGCTTTACGCAAGCGCCACTCGGCCAGCCGCTGAAGGCAAGCCAGATGCCGTCCGCGCAACTGCCAGGCGTTGCCGATCTCGCGATAGGCCAACGCCGGCTCCAGGATCTCCTGCTTACGCTGACACAGCGAACGGCATTCATCCAACGCCGCGTTCATCCAACCGGCGGCCTGCGTTTCCTCCACCAGTTTGAGCGCCATCGGCAGCAGATAGAACACGTCCGCGGCGGCATAGTCACACTGTTTTTCACTCAACGGGCGAGCAATCCAATCCGTCCTCGACTCGCTTTTATCCAGCTCGACGTTCATATATTCCGCCACCAGCGCGGCGAAACCGTAAGACAACGGTTTCCCTAAAAAGGCCGCCAGAATCTGAGTATCGATAAACGGCTCCGGCGTCATGCCGAAAGCATTCAGAAAAACCTCCAGATCTTCACTGCCGGCATGCAGGAATTTGACGACCTGCTCATCGCGCAACAGAGCCTGAAACGGCGACCAGTCCGTTATCGTTAACGGGTCGATAAGCGAAAGCCGTTCGCCGTCATACAATTGGATCAGCCCAAGTTGCGGGTAGTAAGTACGCGTTCTGACGAATTCGGTATCCAGCGCAACCTGTTTATACTGGCGCGCCTGCGTGCAAATTTCTTTTAACCCGGCGTCGGTCGTGATCAACTGATAATTCAAAACATCATTCTCTCGGTTGTATTCGTATGAGCCTGGCCCATAGCGATAAAAATTGACGCCGGCTATACCGGCGTCCTGTACTGTCGGTGATGATAACGCGTCTTGGCGGCTTCTGGCAGAGGATTTATTGATAAATAATATGGCGCCTAAGCATTCACGGCGGCCCTGGACGGATTTTCAGCGCCGCGTAATTCCCGCCGCAGGATCTTGCCCACATTCGACTTTGGCAAGTCTGTGCAGAACTCAATTTCTTTCGGCACTTTATAGCCGGTCAGATTTTGGCGGCAGTGAGCGATCAATTCATCTTTAGTCAATGAACTGTCGCGCCGCACCACAAAAGCCTTCACCGCCTCACCGGATGACGCATTCGGCACGCTGATAACCGCCGATTCCGAAACTTTCGGGTGACGGGTAATAACATCTTCAATTTCAGTCGGATAAACATTAAATCCCGATACCAGGATCATGTCTTTCTTACGATCGACGATGCGCAGAAAACCCTCGCCGTCTAACGTGACAATGTCACCAGTGGTTAGCCAGCCGTCCTGCAAAACCTCATCGGTCGCGGCAGCCTGCCGCCAATATCCCTTCATCACCTGCGGACCGCGGATCCACAGCTCGCCGGCTTCGCCCGCCGGCACGTCATGCCCTTCATCATCAACGATTCTGATCTCCGTGGAAGGAACCGGTAAACCGATGCTGCCGCTGTAATATTTCAGATCGTAAGGATTGCCGGCAACCAGCGGCGAGCTTTCCGTCAGGCCATAACCTTCCAGCAGATGTTTACCGGTCAGTTTCTCCCATCGCTCCGCCACCGCCTGCTGAATGGATGCGCCGCCGCCAACCGAGAGACTGAGCGTCGAAAAGTCGAGTTTATGGAATTCCTCGTTATTCAATAGCGCGTTGAATAACGTATTGACGCCGACGATAACGGTAAAACGATGTTTATCTAACGCTTTGACCAACGAGGGAATATCTCGGGGATTGGTAATCAGCAGATTGCTGCCGCCAAATTCGATGAACAGCAGGCAATTCACCGTTAATGCGAAAATGTGATACAACGGCAGCGCCGTAACCACCAGCTCATGCCGCTCCTGCAAGACCGGTCCGTAAGCGGCCTTACACTGCGCCAGATTCGCCTGTAGGTTGCGATGCGTCAGCATCGCGCCTTTGGCGATGCCCGTCGTACCGCCGGTATATTGCAGAAAAGCCAGATCGGTATTGTCGATCTCCGGCCTGACGTACCGCATCCGGCGCCCGCGTTGCAGCACCTGACGAAAAGAAATCGCATCGGGCAACGCGAATTTGGGTACCCGTCGCTGGATGTATTTGACGACAAAATTGACCAGCGTTCCTTTGACCCGCGCAAGCTGATCGCCCACATGGGTCAGAATAACGTGCTTGACCGGGGTGTTATGCACCACTTTTTCCAGCGTATGGGCAAAATTGGCGACAATGACGATGGCGCAGGCGCCGCTGTCCTGCAATTGATGCTCCAACTCGCGCGGGGTATATAGCGGATTGACGTTAACCGCCACCAGTCCCGCCCGTAAAATCCCAAATAAGGCGACCGGATATTGCAGCAGATTCGGCATCATCAGCGCTACCCGATCGCCTTTTTGCAATTTAAGCTGATTTTGCAGGTAGGCGGCAAATGCCCGACTACGCGCGTCCAGCTCGCCGAAGGTCATCGCCTTCCCCATGTTGATGAAGGCGGGCCGGTCTGCATAGCGCGTTACCGCGAGCTCGAACATCTCAACCAGCGAGGAATAGCGATCGGGATCGATATCCGCAGGGACATCCGCCGGATAGCGGGATAGCCAGATTTTCTCCAAGTCATTACTCCCGGGATCTTTTGTTATTCGGTCACGAAAGTTTCAATCTCCGCCGGGCCGTACCAGCCGCCGAATCCCCACCCCGGCCCCCAGCCATAACCATAGCGGCCATGCCAACCCCAGGGACCGGGACCATAAGGGTTTACCACTCGCTGCGCGACGTTCCAGCGTTGATATCCCTGAACCTCGACGACGACGTAGCGGTAAGGCCGATCGCCGATAGTCCCCTGTTCCGTTCCGGTAATCGGGCCGACCACGGTAATCAAACGGTCTTGAAAATCAACCGGCTCCAGAAAACGATGTACGTAAGCGATAAACCGGCCTTCAGAGGGATAATTCAGTCGTGGTTTGGCGGCGCTGTCCAGCGGCAGGCTGGCGATTTCCAGACGCGTCCGGTCGGCTTCATTGCGAATACTGACCACCCGGCCGCCAAAGCGGGACGCCTGCCCGACGTAAAGCTGCGGCGCATTCATGACCCGAACCAGATCGTCCTGCGGGGTCGGCGAGGTGCCTTTGATGGCGTCCGGTACCGTTACGCAACCGGAAAGCGACAGGACGGCGGCAGCCAAAACGCCGCCCAATACCGTGCGAAACGCTCGTCTTGGCTGAGCGCTCTGCGTCATACGCTGAGTAATCATTTTCATCGCATCCACCTTTTCCAATGTCTGCTCATTAGACTATAACGCACGGAATAAGTTGCTGTTATTCGCGACCGGGAAGTTTTTTCCAGGCGACTTCATTACGCAGATAGCGAGGCTGCGCCAGTTCGACGCTGATGGCCCGTCCCGCTTGCCATTGCCGACACGCCAGCGGCAACATGTCCTCCGCCTGCGGTAGCGGCGTCTCGCCATCTTGTAATGAAAGCGCCGGATGCTTCGCCAGGTCGGCATAGGTTTTCCAGCCCGTGCCGACCGTCGTCCATCGACCGCTTAATTGTTCCGTCAGCGACTGCACCTGTTGCGGCGTCAGCACCGCCTCTGAGGCATCGCCCTGCCAGCGCCCGTCGGCTTCTCGCTGATATTGCGCCCAGTAAACCTCGCCCATGCGGGCATCGATAGCCGCCAGCACCTGCGTCGCGCCGGTACGACGGAAAGCGCCCTGCGCCATGGTTGCCAGCGTGGAAACGCCGATCATCGGTAAATCGGCGCCCAGCGCCAGCCCCTGCGCGATACCAATGCCGATGCGCACGCCGGTAAAGCTCCCCGGCCCCTGGCCGAATGCCAGCGCGTCTAACGCATTAAGCGTCAGACCGCTTTCGGCCAGCGCCTGCCGCACCATCGGCAACACACGCTGAGTATGCTCACGGGGACAAACTTCAAATAAAGAATGAATTTCACCATCATTCCAGAGTGCGACGGAACAGGCTTCCGTCGCGGTATCAAGCGCTAGAATTCGCGTAGACATGCCAACCTCAGGCGGGATAAATAAACCTTAACGGCGCGCATCATAACATATATCCCGCGCTGACTTGAGTTAAGCCGATCGGGATCCTCGCGTTTTATCTGATTGATGCGGCGTGAATTAAACAGCGGTTCGGGCGCGCGCCCTGTCAATTAGCGCGCGGTTTCGCGGGTAAGAAAGGCAATCGCCCGACCCAGATCGCGCGTACGCGGCGCCGGCGGCAAACTGTTGAGAAAAACCTCGCCGTAGGGACGCATAACCAGCCGATTATCACAAATAACCAGCACCCCGCGATCGTCGATATCGCGAATCAGGCGACCCACGCCCTGCTTCAGGGTGATCACCGCATCCGGCAGTTGGACGTCGTCGAATGGCTCGCCGCCGCGCAGACGACAATCTTCAATGCGCGCTTTCAGCAACGGATCCTCCGGCGAGGTAAATGGCAGTTTGTCGATGATCACGCAGGACAGGGTATCGCCGCGCACGTCCACCCCTTCCCAGAAGCTGCTGGTCGCCACTAACAGCGCGTTGCCGGCGGACACGAACTGCGAGAGCAATTGCGCTTTACCGGTCTCGCCCTGCAATAATACCGGCAGCGTCAGCGTGGCGCGGAACTCGGCGGCCAGATCGCGCATCATCTGGTGTGAAGTACACAGCATAAAACAGCGGCCCTGGTTTGCTTCAATCAACGGGCGCAGCATGGCGGCGAGTTTTCGCGCCGCTCCCGGACGGTTGGTTTCCGGCAGGTAGCGCGGCACGCAGAGCAAGGCCTGACTGGCGTAATCAAACGGACTCGGCAGCAGCAAGGTTTGGGTATTGTTCTCGTCCAGGCCCAGTCTGTCGGTAAAATGCGTTAAGCGATCGTTGACGGACAAAGTGGCGGAAGTGAACACCCAGGCCGAGGGTTTCTCTTTCATCAGTTCACGAAAACGATCGGCCACCGAAAGCGGCGTCAGCGCCAGCACAAAGTGTCGGGAACTGCATTCGTACCAGTAGCTGTAGCCGGATTGCTGCACGTCCATCAGCCGCTTTAGGCGACCGCGATACAGCGTCGCCCGTTCAAAGGCGGCATCCAGCAACGCGGAACGCCCTAAAGAGAGCTTCGCCACGTCGTAGCACAGCTCCAGCGCATCATCCAGCAGCACCAGCGCGCGCTGGAGAGTCGGTTGCGCAAGGATCTCGCGCAGATTGCCGCGGTATCCCGGTTCGCCCAGCGCCAGACGAAAATCCTGCGTGCTTTGCGACAGACGGTCCGCGCTTTTTTGTAATTGCGCGGCATCGCGCACCTCTGTGCGATAGGCAATAACGATATCTTTCGCTAAATCCATCAGTTGACGGCTGGACAGTTGCTGACCGAAATACTGACTGGCGATATCGGGAATTTGATGGGCCTCATCAAAAATCACCACGTCGCTGTCCGGGATCAGTTCGGCGAACCCGCTTTCCTTCACCACCATATCGGCAAGGTATAAATGATGGTTGACCACCACGATATCGGCATCCATCGCCTTGCGCCGGGCTTTGACCACAAAACACTCTTTATAGCGCGGGCAATCGCTGCCGAGGCAGTTATCATTGGTGCTGGTCACCAGCGGCCAGACAGGGCTGTCTTCCGCAACCCCGGCGCAGGTGGTGACATCGCCCTCCGTCGTTTCCGAAGACCATCCCCGCAGCCGGACGATGTCGCTTAACATCTCGGCCGGCAGATCGCCGCCCGCCAGCGATTGCTGATCGAGCCGCTCCAGACAGAGATAGTTGGATCGCCCTTTCAGCAGCGCCAGCTTGCCTTTGTATTTAAGCGCTTGCGCCACCATCGGCAGATCCCGGTTGTAAAGCTGATCCTGTAACGCTTTCGACCCCGTCGAAATGATGACTTTTTTATCCGCCCGCAGGGCCGGCGCCAGATAGGCATAGGTTTTACCTGTCCCGGTTCCCGCTTCCACCACCAGCGCCTGCTGCTTGCCGATGGCCTGCACAACGGCCTGCGCCATTTGCCGCTGCGGCTCGCGCGGCTTAAATCCGCTGATGGCCTTTGCCAGCGCGCCATCGGTTGCAAAATCATCTATAACGCGATCACTCGTCACACTGTCTCTCTTTGTAGGTGGGTTCCAACGGCCGACGCCGCGCTGATTATGCCAAGACTCCACTACCGCTACCACCCTAAATCAGGCTGACTTTGGCCGCGGAAATTAAAGACGAAGAAAAGATTATGTTACGCTTGGCGCTACCATTATCCCAAACTGGAAAGGCCGACACTCATGTCAATCATAAGAATCGAACCCGAAGCCCGCTGGTCCAACGCCGTTATTCATAACAATACGCTGTACCATACCTGCGTCGCGGATAATCTGGATGAAGACGCCCGGGCGCAGACAAAAAACGCGCTGGCGGCACTGGACGATGTGTTACAGCAGGCCGGCACCGATAAAAGCCGCCTGTTGGACGTCACCATTTTTCTGGCTGATGCCGAGGATCTGGCGGCGATGAATGCCGAATGGGACGCCTGGGTGGCGCCGGGCAGCGCGCCCGTACGCTGTACCGTACAGGCCAAATTGATGGATCCGAAATACAAGATTGAACTGAAAGTGATTGCCGCGCTGTAAACACGACAAAAGAAGAGGAGAATTAGCGTTCTTCCTCTTCTTCACCATCATCAAAGGTACGATCCTCGTCGTCATCCATTTCATTGGTTTCTTCATCATCAAACATCGCGGAAACCCTATCACCCTGATGTTCCGCACGAATTTCAGCCGCCACCACGGCAATCGCCTGACCGCTGCTCATTCCCTGCGCCATCAGATCCTGAATACGCTCTACGGCTGCTTGCTGCTGCTCGTGCGTCAACGCGGGCATACCTGCAATCATGATAAACTCCTGCTGGTTGAAACGGCGCGTATCATCGCACGCTACCTTAGGCATACACCAGAACTTCCGGTTTGTGATACGCTCTGCGCCTGAAGAGACCAATCCCAGGCCGGTACGAAAAATAGCCGCCTGTAAAGCATGAGATTATACAAAAAGACGATGCGCCCATCTCCCGTTTATCACCCGCTTCCCTATCAGCCGCAGACGCTGTTGACGCTTTTTGCCGCCTTCTCTCACCAGCCGTGGGCGATGTTATTGCATTCCGGCTTTGCCGATCATCCCCATAATCGTTTTGACATCATGGTGGCCGACCCAAAAGCCACGCTATGCACCCGCGGCGGACAGACGGAAATCATTCAGGGCGACAGCCGACAGCTATCCGACGCCGATCCCTTTTGGCTGTTGCAGCAACAACTCGACAGTCTGGGGATCGCGGCGGACGCACAGCCGGATTACCCCTTTCAGGGCGGCGCGCTCGGGCTGTTCGGCTATGATTTGGGGCGGCGCATTGAAACGCTGCCCGCGCGGGCGGAACGGGATATCAATCTGCCCGACATGGCGGTTGGCCTGTATGACTGGGCGTTAATCGCCGATCATCGGCGCCAGACGTTAACCTTGATCGTACAGGATAATCTTCAGGCGCGTCTGGACTGGCTGGACAATCCCCCCGCTTGCCGGCAGAACACGGATTTCCGGCTTAACGGCTCGTGGCGCGCCAATATGTCGCGCCACGAGTACGGCGACAAGTTTGCAAAAATACAGGATTACCTGCGCGCCGGCGATTGCTATCAGGTCAATCTGGCGCAGCGCTTTGTCGCCGACTATCAAGGCGATGAATGGCAGGCTTTTTTACGTCTGTCGTCCGACAATAAAGCGCCCTTTTCCGCGTTTCTGCGCCTGCCGGAAAACACGGTGATCAGCCTGTCTCCCGAACGTTTTCTGTGGCTGGAAAATCAACGGATCCAGACCCGCCCCATTAAAGGCACATTGCCGCGGCTGGCGGATAAAGACGCGGATGCCCGGCAGGCCGAACGGCTGGCCGACTCGGAGAAAGATCGTTCCGAAAATCTGATGATTGTCGATCTACTGCGTAATGATATCGGCCGGGTTGCGGCGCCCGGCAGCGTTCGCGTACCGGAGCTATTCGTCGTCGAGCCTTTTCCCGCCGTGCATCATCTGGTCAGCACCATCGTGGCCGAACTGCCGCTGCGCTGTCATGCCACCACGCTGCTGCGCGCCTGTTTCCCCGGCGGTTCTATCACCGGCGCGCCGAAAATACGCGCGATGCAGATCATTGAAGAGCTGGAGCCGCAGCGGCGCAATGCCTATTGCGGCAGTATCGGCTATCTGAGCATCTGCGGCACGATGGATACCAACATCACCATCCGCACGCTGTTAACCGAACAGGGGAAAATATACTGCTGGGCCGGCGGCGGCATTGTCGCCGATAGTCAGGAACAGGCGGAATATCAGGAAACCTTTGATAAAATAGATCGTATCCTGCCCGTATTAAGTCGGTCGGATAACCAGCCGCAGCCTCAATAATTCGAGTTAATATTCGTGACGCCTTTAGTGATTGAAACAGATTTGCCGACACCTTGCTCCGCCGCGCCGTTTAATCTGGCGGAGTTTATCACGCGTTTTCAATTACAAACGCTGCGCGCGTCTCCGCCGGCTCGCCAGTCGCGTCAGGCCGCCGTGCTGGTGCCGATTGTCCGTCGCACCGCCCCGACCTTGCTGTTGACCCGCCGTTCGTCCGAACTCAGAAAACATGCCGGGCAGGTCGCCTTTCCCGGCGGCGCCGCGGACTGCGGCGACCGTTCGTTAATCGAAACGGCCTTGCGCGAAGCGCAGGAGGAAGTGGCTATTCCGCCTGAGAACGTCCAGGTGTTGGGCGTATTGCCGCCTATCGACAGCATCAGCGGCTTTCAGGTCACCCCGGTGATCGGCCTGGTTTCCGCCCATACCTGTTTTTATCCGAATGAAAGCGAAGTCGCGGAGTTATTTGAGATGCCGCTGGACGTCGCATTGGCGCTCGATCGCTATCATTCCCTCGATATCGAGCGACAGCGAAAACCGCATCGGGTTTACCTCTCCTGGTACCAGCAGCAGTTTGTCTGGGGGTTGACCGCGTCGATCATCCGTCAGCTCGCGCAGCACGTCGCCAGTCAGCCCTAAACGCCTCGTCATGCCATTCTCGGATAAATTCCATTGCTCACTGGCATAAGTTTATTTCATGCGAAAAAGAAAACTTCACGACATAATTCCACACTACAATAGCGCATTCTGAGCGTTTTATTCTAGCCGTTAGGTATGGCGCGCTTTTAAGGAGTTTTTAGCGTGATAAGCGTTTTCGACATGTTTAAAGTCGGTATTGGCCCCTCCAGCTCTCATACCGTAGGACCGATGAAAGCCGGTAAGCAATTTGTCGATGAGTTGATAAACAAGGATCTTTTAACCCGCATCACGCGTATTGCCGTGGATGTTTACGGTTCTCTGTCGTTGACCGGAAAAGGTCACCATACCGATATTGCCATCGTTATGGGGCTGGCGGGCTATCTGCCGGACAGCGTCGACATTGATGCCATTCCAGGCTTCATCCGTGATGTGGAACAACGTGAGCGCCTGCTGTTGGCCGATGGTCGGCATGAAGTCGATTTCCCTCGTGAAGGCGGCATGGTGTTTCGCAGCGAAAATCTGTCGTTGCACGAAAACGGCATGACGATCACCGCGTTTACCGGCGACGAGGCCGTTTTCCGTAAGACCTATTACTCCATCGGCGGCGGCTTTATCGTTGACGAAGAAAACTTCGGTAAAAGCGTATTATCCGACGTCTCTGTGCCGTATGACTTTAATTCAGCGAAAGAGATGCTGGCGCACTGCAAACAAAGCGGTCTCTCTCTGTCCGGCATGGTGATGCGCAACGAACTGGCGGTACACAGCCGTCAGGATATCGACGATTATTTCTCGCATATCTGGCACACCATGCGCGCCTGTATCGACCGCGGCGTCAACACCGAAGGCGTGCTACCCGGCCCGCTGCGCGTTCCCCGTCGCGCCTCCGCGCTTCGCCGCATGCTGGTGGCGTCCGATAAACTGTCGAATGACCCGATGAATGTCATTGACTGGGTCAACATGTTCGCCCTGGCCGTGAATGAGGAAAATGCGGCCGGCGGACGCGTCGTCACCGCGCCGACGAACGGCGCCTGCGGCATCGTGCCTGCCGTGCTCGCCTATTACGACCATTTTATCGAGCCGATTGAGCCGAACATCTATATCCGTTATTTTCTTGCCGCCGGCGCCGTCGGCATCCTCTACAAAATGAACGCCTCTATCTCCGGCGCCGAAGTGGGCTGTCAGGGTGAAGTCGGCGTCGCCTGTTCAATGGCGGCGGCCGGACTGGCGGAACTGATGGGCGCCAGCCCGGAGCAGGTCTGCGTGGCGGCCGAAATCGGTATGGAGCACAATCTCGGCTTAACCTGCGATCCGGTTGCCGGTCAGGTGCAGGTACCCTGCATCGAGCGCAACGCCATCGCCGCGGTGAAAGCCATTAACGCCGCGCGCATGGCGATGCGCCGCACCAGCGAGCCACGCGTCTCCCTGGACAAGGTGATTGAAACCATGTACGAAACCGGCAAAGACATGAACGCCAAATATCGCGAAACCTCGCGCGGCGGACTGGCGATTAAGGTGCAGTGCGACTAGCGCCCTCTTCGCCATAATCGGCGGGCGGGCGACGCCCGCCGATCCGATATCTCGCAGCGAATCGTTCCGCTTCATCCTCGATCCCCCATACTTCACCCCCCTTTTGTCAAGGCGTAACAGAACAGAGATTGCAATAAATACATACAATTGGCGATCTCTTGCCGCTTGTTAACATCAGATGAAGGGCGCACACTTGTACTAGTTAACTGGATCAACAGAGGAGTGGTAATGTCAAATATCCTAATCGTCTACGGCATGGCATCGCTGGCCGTCACCGTCATCCCCGGCCCGACCACGCTGTTAGCGTTAACCAACGGGGCGACAAAAAATATCAACGTGATTTCTTGCGGGATTCTGGGCGCGGCCTTATCCGATTTTATTCTGATTGGCCTGGTAGCCATTGGCTTGGGATCATTGATGATCGCCTCCGAAACCCTCTTTTTGCTGGTTAAATGGATTGGCGTCGGTTATTTATTCTGGCTCTCGTTACAACTTTGGCAGGCAAAACCCTCTGCTTTGCTGATCACTTCGTCTGCCGATCGCGCTGCGCATTCGGCCAATCGCGCTTTTATGCGCAGCCTGCTGGTCGCCCTATCAAACCCCAAAGGTTTGCTGTTTTTTTCTGCTTTTCTGCCGCAGTTTATTATGGTGAATGAACCTCAATTACTTCAGTACGTGGCTTTTGCCTGCATTACGGTAGCCATTGATATCGCCATCATGGCGGGATACGCCTTTGGCGGTATGCAAGCCGCCCGTGCCTTTACCGCTGTTGGATTGAGAAGACTTAATCGCACCTGCGCCGCCATAATGACATTTCTGGCCGGGGGATTGGCGATCTATCGCAGATAGCGGCAAGCAGTCCGCCCACAATAAAAAGGAGTGGTAATGGGATACAAACAAAAGAATGCGCCGGAAAACTGCGCGGACATGAATGAAATAAGAGCGGAAATCGATGCGCTGGACCAGGAAGTGATCGCCCTGCTTGCACAGCGTTTTGAGTATGTTAAGTCCGCCGCGAAATTCAAGAAGAATCCCGATCAGGTGCAGGCTAAAGCCCGCTTTGAGAGTATGCTCGCGCAGCGTCGGATCTGGGCGGAACATGCCGGGCTGAGCCCGGCGGTGATAGAAAAGCTGTTCCGCGATCTGGTGACCTGGTTTATTGCGCAGGAAATGGCGCACTGGTCGCAATCGCAAGACGCATCTTGACGAAAAATCGCCGCCAACGTTATACGGCTTGCTCCATCCGGAGCAAGCCGTATTGTTCTGCCGCGCAACCGCCTCGCCAACAGGCGGCAAAACCGCAATTACTCGTCGTCGGCTTCAATCGGCTCGGCGATTTTCTCCACGCGCACCAATTCGATCCGGTATTCCGAGACCGCCATAATCTCGAAACGCAGTTGATGAACCTCGATGACATCCCCGACGTTGGGAAACTCGTCGCTGTGCGACAGCAACATCCCCGCCAGCGACGAGTAATCCTCTTTCGGACTGACCAGATCGCTGCTGTCGAGCACCTGCTGTAAAGAGTGCAGATCCGTACCGCCTTTTACCAGCCAGCCATCGCCATCGGCGACAATTTCCAGCGTTTCATCTTCATCCGGGAACTCGCCGGCAATGGCTTCCAGCACATCCAGCGGCGTGACCAGCCCCTGCACCACGCCGAACTCGTTGGTAACCATCACCAGTCCGCCTTTGGCGCGCCGCAGCACCGGCAACAGGTTAATCACATCCAGCGTTTCCGGCACCACAATCGGTTGATTGGCCGCCGCGAAACTCTCCACATCGGTATGCTCTTCCAGCGCGACCAGCAAGTCCTTGGCGCGCACCACGCCGATTAACTCATCCAGCGAGCCGCGGCATACCGGGAACAAACTGTGAGGCGTATCCAGCAACTGGATGCGGATCTCTTCGACCGAGCGCTCGCTGTCAACCCAGGAAATTTCAGTGCGGGGGGTCATCACGCTGCGCAAAGAGCGCGACGCCAGCGTCAGAACGCCGCTGATCATATAGCGCTCTTCTTCGGCAAAGGTTTCGGACATGACTTTTTGCGGTTCGTCGTCCTCATCGCGGTTCGTCTTTCTGGCGCCCATCAGTCGCAAAATCGCCTCGGCGGTACGCTCGCGCAGAGGCCGTCTTGACTGATGCTTCATAAAGTTATGTCGGGCAATCTGATTAAACAGCTCGATCAGAATCGAGAAGCCAATCGCCGCATACAGATAACCTTTTGGAATATGGAAGCCGAAACCTTCCGCCACCAAACTTAAACCGATCATCAGCAGGAAGCTGAGGCACAGCACCACCACGGTGGGATGCGCATTGACAAAATTGGTCAATGGTTTGGATGCCAACAGCATCACGCCCATCGCGATAATCACCGCGGTCATCATCACGCCAAGATGGTTCACCATCCCCACGGCGGTAATCACCGCATCCAGCGAGAATACCGCATCCAGCACGACAATCTGGGCGACGACGGCCCAAAAACTGGCGTGCGCGCGGTTGCCATGCTCATCATGCGATTTATTCTCTAACCGTTCATGCAATTCCATGGTGGCTTTAAACAGCAAAAACAGCCCCCCCGCCAGCAGAATCAGGTCGCGGCCGGAGAAACTGAACTCGCCCACGTGAAACAGCGGACGCGTCAGCGTGACCATCCAGGAAATCAGCGACAACAGCCCCAAACGCATTAACAGGGCCAGCGATAAACCGATAATACGGGCTTTATCTCGCTGCTTGGGCGGCAATTTATCGGCAAGAATGGCGATAAACACCAAATTGTCGATGCCCAGAACAATTTCAAGTACTACCAGCGTCAATAGGCCTGCCCAGATTGAAGGATCTAGCAAAAATTCCATGTCAGACTCCGAAAAATGAACGAGCAAATGACTTCAATGCGCTCATGGCATTGAATGGTAACGAAAAGAGTAGGTATGAATCAGAATGACTCTGAAGGTGGTCGGAATGACCAACCGGGTACAGAAAACCACCAGCGTTAGCAGGTACACAGAGAACGTTTTGTCGGTGACAGTCCATGGGAAGGGCTAAGGCCCGATGCTCCTAAGTAATTTAACAGAAGATTACTCTAACAGCTTGATCCCGATTTTCACAAAGAATTTCTTGCCCTGCAATTATCCAAAAACGCGTAACATTTTTGTTATTTATTCCACATTTTCATAACAGCGCAAATTTTACGCGAGTGCCATCACACTATTTATTTTTTCGCTGAGTAAAATAAATCCGGCAATCCGTTAATTTATGGTTAACAGACAGGTCGTGAATTCATTAAACAGTATGAATTCATTGTGAATTTTCACCTATTGGACAAGCAGGTAAAATTTTTTCAGCCACACCAGATTGTAACGGCTAACGTTAATAGAGGAACGTTAACCCGCTATTCCGACACATTACACACTATTTGAACGTGAATAATGAGGAGGTAACAAGTGAGTATTGCGATAATGCTATGCACTCACGGTACCACCGCAGGGCCGCTGCTTAAAACAGCCGAAATGATTCTGGGTGAACAGCATAACGTCGCCTGGATAGATTTCGTACCCGGTGAGAATGCTGAAACGTTAATAGAAAAATATCAGGAGAAGCTATCCCAATTAGATACTTCGCTTGGCGTCCTTTTTTTAGTCGATACCTGGGGCGGCAGCCCGTTTAACGCCGCCAGCCGCATGGTCACGGATAAGGAGAACTATGAAGTCATTGCCGGGGTCAATATCCCCATGCTGGCGGAAACGTTTATGGCGCGCGACGACAATCCGGCCTTTGCCGATCTGGTTTCCATCGCCCTTGAAGCCGGTCGGGACGGCGTAAAAGCCCTGAAGACGCAAGAGCGACAGAAAACCGCCCTCTCCCCGCCTCCCAAAGCCCCTGCCGCAGCGCCCGCCGCCGGTTCCGGCGAACATATGAAGATCGGACTGGCACGTATTGACGATCGTCTGATTCATGGACAGGTCGCCACCCGCTGGACAAAAGAAACCAATGTAAACCGCATTATTGTCGTCAGCGACGACGTCGCCGCCGACAACGTGCGCAAAACGCTGCTGACGCAGGTCGCGCCGCCGGGGGTTACCGCGCATGTGGTCGACGTGGCGAAAGCAATCCGTGTTTATAACAATCCTAAATACGCGTCCGATCGGGTCATGCTGTTATTTACCAATCCGACCGACGTGCTCGCGCTGGTGGAAAATGGCGTAAAAATAACCTCGGTCAATATCGGCGGCATGGCGTTCCGGCAAGGGAAAACGCAGGTAAATAATGCGGTTTCTATTGATGAAAAGGATATCGCCGCATTTAAAGAGCTGGACAAACGCGGAATTGAATTGGAAGTCAGAAAAGTTTCAAGCGATAGCAAACTCAAAATGATGGACTTAATCAATAAGATGGCCCGTTAGCGCCTTAAATAACGCTATGTAACGATTTATTTTATACCCAATAGATTTCAAGGCGCAGGCAGGCGGCAATCGAGTGAGGCCCCAAGAGCTTACTCATGTAAGTGACGGAGGTAAACGAGAGCGGCCAACGCATCTGCAACTTGAAAGATGAAGGGGATACTCAGAAACGTTTTTCATAGGAGAAGTACAATGGAGATTACCACGCTTCAAATTGTGCTGATATTCATCATATCTTGTGTTTCTGGGATGGGATCGATTCTTGATGAATTTCAGTTCCATCGTCCGCTTGTCGCCTGTACGCTCATCGGAGCGGTACTGGGCGACCTGCAAACCGGGATCATTATCGGCGGTACACTGGAAATGATCGCGCTCGGCTGGATGAACATTGGCGCGGCGGTAGCGCCCGATGCGGCGCTGGCTTCCATTATTTCAACCATTCTGGTTATTGCCGGCGGGCAGAGCGTCGGGGCGGGGATTGCGCTGGCGATCCCGTTGGCGGCGGCAGGCCAGGTACTGACGATAATTGTCCGCACCATTACCGTCGCCTTCCAACACGCGGCCGACAGCGCGGCGGAACGCGGCAACCTGAGCGCTATCAGTTGGCTTCACGTCTCGGCGCTGCTCCTTCAGGCCATGCGTATCGCCATCCCTGCCGTTATCGTCGCGATTTCCGTCGGTACCGATGCCGTGCATGCCATGTTGGGTTCAATTCCGGATGTCGTCACCAATGGTCTGAATATCGCCGGGGGCATGATTGTGGTGGTTGGTTATGCCATGGTCATTAATATGATGCGCGCCGGTTATCTGATGCCTTTCTTCTATCTCGGTTTCGTTACCGCCGCATTCACCGATTTCAACCTGGTCGCGCTGGGCGTGATCGGCGTTGTTATGGCCGTGCTGTATATCCAGCTCAACCCGAAATACAACAAGGCGCAGGGTCAACCTGCGGCGGCGGGCGGCAACGATCTTGATAATGAACTGGACTAACAGGAGTGAGAGAAATGGTTGAATCAACGAATGTCAAGAAACTCACTGCCGGCGATATCCGCGGTGTGTTTATTCGCTCCAATCTTTTCCAGGGGTCCTGGAACTTTGAACGTATGCAGGCGCTCGGTTTCTGTTTTTCCATGGTGCCGGTGATCCGCCGCCTTTACCCTGAAAACTCGGAAGAACGTAAACAGGCGATTAAACGCCATCTGGAATTTTTCAATACCCAGCCATTCGTCGCCGCTCCGATTCTGGGGGTAACGATGGCGATGGAAGAGCAACGCGCGAACGGCGCACCGATTGACGATGGCGCGATCAACGGGCTGAAAGTCGGTCTGATGGGGCCGTTGGCCGGGGTCGGCGACCCAATATTCTGGGGTACCGCACGTCCGGTATTCGCCGCTTTGGGCGCAGGGATCGCCATGAGCGGCAGCCTGTTGGGACCCGTTCTTTTCTTTGTGCTATTCAACCTGGTCCGACTGCTGGTTCGCTACTATGGCGTGGCCTATGGTTACCGTAAAGGCGTGGATATCGTGGGCGATATGGGCGGTGGTCTCCTACAGAAGATGACGGAGGGGGCATCCATTCTCGGCCTGTTTGTCATGGGGGCGCTGGTTAATAAATGGACGCACGTCAACGTCCCGCTGGTCGTTTCAAGGATAACCAACCAAAACGGAGAAACCACGGTCACCACGGTTCAGTCTATTCTGGACCAATTGATGCCCGGTTTGATCCCCCTGCTGCTCACATTCGGCTGTATGTGGCTACTGAGACGCAAGGTGAATGCTCTGTGGCTCATCATGGGATTCTTTGCCATCGGTATCTTTGGCTATTGGATCGGCCTGCTGGGTCTGTAGTCGGTTAATCTGCCGGGGGCCTTGCCGCCGGCAGACTTCGAGGTGAAATATCCTTCAACGCGGGAAACCTCAGCGTGATAACACGCCCCGCTTCCCTTACATGGAGTTATCTATGACGGTTACGGATACCGCCCTGATTGTCTTGCTTGCATTGGCGCTGATTTACGCTATCTATGACGAACTCATCATGGATCGCTTAAAGGGAGAAACCCGGCTACGCGTGTTGCTAAAACGCGTGAATCGACTGGATGCGCTTATATTCATTGGCTTAGTCGTTATCCTTATTTATCGTAATATCATGAATAACGGTCCGGTAATAACCACATCGCTTTTGCTTTTTCTGGCATTTATGGCGATCTATCTTGCCTATATTCGGCGACCCAAATTGTTGTTTAAATCAACAGGTTTCTTTTACGCCAATATATTTATCTTGTATAACCGCATTAAGCATATGAATTTATCCGAGGACGGCATTCTGGTCATTGACTTAGAAAAACGTCGATTATTAATCCAGGTAAACCAGCTTGACGATCTTGAGAAGATATATAAATTTATGATTGAAAATCAATGATATACAATTAAAATACTATAAATTTAAAATATTATTAAACATTCCATTAACTTATTAAAGGTCTTTTATCCCTATCAATCTCGCCATTATTTTAAGCGACGACTATCACCTGACTTTAAATGAAAATAATTATCAATCGCATTGTTAACACATATGTTTTTTATTGTTGTTTACCGCATAAATAATATGTTAAGGTTGCGCCGTCATTGGGGAGTAGCCGGTTTCTGAAAATTAATTCAGAAATGTTCGTATCAACATACTCGTTTTATATCCTCGTCAGGATAATTTAAAACGTGGTGCGGACGGCCGATGGGCAGGCGAGACCATAGACACGATGATCATCATGAGGTTGGGGATGATCGCCGTGGATATGGAGAAGCACCCAGCCGAGGCTACTTACATGAACTTATCAGCGACCCTCATCCTTGCTTTTGGCATGTCTATGGATGCCTTCGCCGCGTCTATCGGTAAAGGCGCGGTATTGCACAAACCTAAATTTCGCGACGCCATTCGTACCGGTCTCATTTTCGGCATCATTGAAGCTATCACGCCGCTAATCGGCTGGACGCTTGGTTTTTTCGCCAGTCGCTTCATCCTTGAGTGGGATCACTGGGTGGCATTCACCCTGCTGTTGATTCTCGGCGGGCGCATGATTATGAATGGTTTCCAGGCCTCGCATGGCGATGAATGCGGACAAATCAAGAAACATAGTCTGCCCGTTCTGGTGTTTACCGCTATCGCAACCAGTCTGGATGCCATGGCGATTGGCGTGGGGCTGGCGTTTTTACAGGTTAATATTTTTCACACCGCGATGGCGATCGGTTGCGCCACCATGATCATGGTGACGCTGGGAATGCTGATCGGGCGCTATATCGGCCCTCTGCTGGGTAAAAAAGCGGAGATTTTCGGCGGTCTCGTGCTCATTGGTATTGGCTGCAATATTCTTTATGAACACCTCGGTTATGTCGCCTGAAACGCCACGATAACCCCTCATCAGATATGATGCGGCAGGACTCCACGCTCTGCCGCATCAAATCATTTTCCCGCAGAGTGAATATAGCCGCTACTCGCCGGCGTCATCATCCGCAACACGCTGGTGAAATCGAATAATAAAATCGGTCTCGCAGCTAAATTGCGCGGTTTGCTGCAATTTTTGCCTCACATCCGGCGTCGCCCGCCAGGCGAACGGCGTCATCTGCAACAGCGCTGCGCCCTCCGCCCCCGACAGTTGCATCGGGTATGCCAGCGTTTGTTGATCAAACAGATGAAAACCAGGCAGCGTTTCATCCCTGATGGGATGCAACTGCACCTGATCATAGACCTCGGCTTTCAGTTGATAAAGATGTCGTGGTCCCGGCGATACGGTAATAACCCAGCCGCCCGCTTTGACCGTACGCTGCAATTCGGCATCATTGCATGGCGCATAAATTTTTAATATAGCATCCAGCGATCGATGGTTAAACGGCAGCCGCTGACTTGATGCGACGCAAAAGTCGACGTCACGATAACGTTTCGCCGCGCGCTGTATCGCGGCTTTTGAAACATCCAATCCATAGACGGCGATCGCCGCCCGACGTTGCTTAAGGCAATCGGCCAGAGCCGCCGTGTAATATCCCTCTCCGCAGCCGATATCCAGCAAGGCCTCGGCGTTATCCGGTAATATCTCGTTAATGCGTCGTGTGACATATTCACGCAACGGCTGGTAGTGTCCGGCATCCAGAAACATCCTGCGCGCCTGCATCATTTCAGCGCTGTCGCCCGGCTGCCTGGAGCGTTTAAACTGCACCGGCAATAAATTCACATAGCCTTCTTTCGCGCAATCGAAGCTATGACTGCCGCATGACCATTGCTGTTTTATTCGATGTAAAGGTTGCTGACACAGCGGACATTGATAAGCTATCAGCATGTTTTCCTGCTTAAAAAATATTCTTCATAAAAAACAGACAACAAAAAACCCGCACCATGGCGGGTTTTGCAACGTAAGCGATGATTACAGCGCGGTAACGTTGACTGCAGATGGACCTTTCTGACCATCTTGGATTTCGAATTCTACGCTCTGGCCTTCAGCCAGGGTTTTGAAACCGTTGCCTTGAATTGCAGAGAAGTGTACGAATACATCTTTGCTACCGTCAGCAGGAGTGATGAAACCGAAGCCTTTAGACTCATTGAACCACTTAACCTGACCTTTAATCTTTGCCATTTCAGATATTTCCTTTAATTGTTTAAACCGCCAGAGGCGTTATACAGACAAACCAAAGTCGTTACTGCTTGAGGCACTAAGATAAGGATCGGCAGAGAAGTGGTATTCAACGCTAACGTTTGTACTCAAGTCTTCTTTACTGAAAATGCCATTCATATACAGAACTGTACCTCGTTTTACCTAATTGCGTTATTACACACTCTGTAGTCGATGGCAAGCCATTTTTTACCAGTCATCGACATGCCGCACAGATTGAGTCTTTTAATGAGCCAATAAATGCTCAGCAACGCACTAAATCACTATAAATGATAGGATTAAATTATTTCAGCAGCAAACCCCACCAGCAATTTCTCACTATAATGAACACTGTCTGCAATACAATTGCAACCATTACCCGCCCCTCTCATCATAGGAAAATTAGATAAGCTTATGATCAATCATTGAATTATATTGGGGTAAGAGAAGCTTCTGGAGGTAATGCATTGATTATTATGCAAGTTATCACCTCCACACCGGCAGGGCTTCCGATAAGGATTAGAACAAAAAGCGAGCAATCCTGTTCCGACTTACTTGCACCAGTTAATTACCCACCAGCATAATGATAAACAACGGAACGAGAAGTATCAGTAAAAGCCAACTGGCCAGTTTCCAACGTCTTTCTGATTTGGTACTCATATCGTTATGTTCCTTGCAGAAATAAGACCTATGCTTAAACCCCATTCATAATGGTATATCGGCAGACTCCAGCCTTTTTTTAGCCCATCTCTCATCTGTCGAATAATCTCTTTTTATTCCATATTAACAGTGCGAATATTGCCTGTTAGCGTTAGACTTACGTTGCAAGGTTGATTTTGTTTCATTAAATTAGATTAAATTTTTTGTTACCAGAGGAGCATTGTGGACCGTTTACTCCTGCCAATACAGCCAATTACCCGCCCGGTCGTCCGACGCGCCATAACGAGTCATCTGTCTCTTGACTTAAATGATATTGATAATTATTCTCATAAAACAAATCACTGCCTGTAAGGATATTTACATGAAACTTTCTCCGGCTCTGTTACCTCGTTTTTTGCAGCGAATCGTCTTGCCTTGCGCCCTGCTCTTCGCCTCCGTTTCCGGCGTTCAAGCGGCGGAAAAACTTAAAGTGGTCACCACATTTACCATTATTCAGGATATTGCGCAGAATATTGCCGGGGATGCGGCTACCGTAGAGTCCATCACCAAGCCAGGGGCGGAAATTCATGATTATCAACCCACGCCAGGCGACATCGTCAAGGCCCAGTCGGCCCAGTTGATACTGTGGAACGGTATGAATCTGGAGCGTTGGTTTGAACGTTTCTTTGAAAACGTCAAAGACGTCCCGGCGGTCGTGGTGACGGAAGGTATTGAACCACTCTCGATCCGCGGGGGCAGCTATAATGGGAATCCCAATCCCCACGCCTGGATGTCGCCGTCCAATGCGCTGATCTATATTGAAAATATTCGAGCAGGCCTGGTTAAATACGACCCCGCCAATGCGGAAACCTATAACCGCAACGCCAAAGCCTATGCCGAGAAGGTGAAAGCGATCGATGCGCCGTTAAGAGAAAGGTTATCGCGCATTCCCGAACAGCAGCGCTGGCTGGTGACCAGCGAAGGCGCGTTCAGCTATCTGACGAAAGACTATCAGTTCAAAGAAGTCTACCTCTGGCCAATCAACGCGGATGAGCAGGGTTCTCCTCAACAGGTGCGTAATGTGATTGACACCGTGCGCGCGGAAAAAATCCCGGTGGTATTCAGTGAAAGCACCATCTCGGATAAACCAGCAAAACAGGTGAGTAAAGAGACCGGCGCGAAATATGGCGGCGTACTCTATGTGGATTCTCTGTCGAACGAAAATGGCCCGGTTCCAACCTACATCGACCTGCTAAAAGTTACGGTCGAAACCATCGCCAAAGGATTTGATCAATGAGCAGTGATACGACGGCAACGCAATCATTAGAAGTCAATGATGTCTCCGTCATCTACAGCAACGGACATCAGGCGATACGGCATGCCTCATTCTCATTGAATGGCGGCACGATCTGCGCGCTGGTGGGGATTAACGGCAGCGGGAAATCAACCCTGTTCAAAAGCATTATGGGGTTGGTGAAACCCACGTCCGGTCAGGTGTTGCTGAATAAGAAACCCATTGTCCAGGCGTTGAAACAGAATCTGGTGGCCTACGTTCCGCAAACCGAAGATGTGGACTGGAATTTTCCAGTCCTGGTTTCCGATGTGGTGATGATGGGACGATACGGCAAGATGAATTTCCTGCGTATTCCCAGTCAACAGGATCGCAGCATTGTCGCTGACGCGTTAGAGCGCGTCGGCCTTTCGGCGCTACATCAACGCCAGATAGGCGAACTGTCCGGCGGACAGAAAAAACGGGTTTTCCTCGCGCGTGCGCTGGCTCAGCAAGGCAGCGTATTGCTGCTGGATGAACCCTTTACCGGCGTCGACGTGAAAACTGAAAATGCGATTATCGACCTGCTGCGCACATTACGCGACGAAGGTCACCTGATTCTGGTTGCGACGCACAACCTGGGCAGCGTGCCGGAATTTTGTGACAACGTGATTCTGGTGAATGGAACCGTGTTGGCCTCGGGGCCGACGCACAGTACCTTCACCCAGAGCAACCTTGAAAAAACCTTTGGCGGCGTATTGCGCCACATCAACCTCGGCGGGCCGCATCTGCACGACGACGACGACGTCAGGACGGTGACCGTACTGACCGACGACGAGCGCCCCGCCGTGTTCTATGGCTCCACCAAGAGCGATCCTCCCGCCGTCCGCAGTCCGCTGGAGGAGAAAAAAAGCTGATGATCGACATCTTATTGCAACCCTTCGGCTATAACTACATGGTCAACGCTATCTGGGTCAGCGCGATTGTCGGCGGCGTCTGCGCATTTCTTTCCGCCTATCTGATGTTGAAAGGCTGGTCGTTAATGGGCGATGCGTTGTCGCACTCGGTGGTGCCCGGCGTGGCGGGCGCCTATGCCCTGGGACTACCGTATGCGGCCGGCGCTTTTTTCACCGGTATGCTGGCGGCGCTGGCGATGACGCTGCTGCGTCATATCACCCGACTGCGTGAAGATGCGGTGATTGGCTTTATCTTTTCAACTTTTTTCGCCGTCGGCCTGCTGATTATCTCGCTTAATCCCACCTCCGTTAACGTACAGTCAATTATCTTCGGCAACATTCTGGGGATAGCCGAGGAAGATATTATTCAGGTTGAGATCATTATCGGCATCACCTTTGTGATTCTTTGTCTGTTATGGAAAGACCTGCTGGCGGTGTTCTTTGATGAAAACCACGCCAGTTCTATCGGCCTTTCGCCGCTGAAGCTGAAGATTCTTTTCTTTACCTTGCTCAGCGCCTGTACCGTGGCGGCATTGCAAACCGTCGGTGCCATTCTGGTTATCGCGATGGTCATCACCCCCGGCGCAACGGCTTACCTGCTCACCGATCGCTTCAGCCGGCTGGTGTTGATTTCCATCGCGCTTGGCGCGTTGACCAGCGCTATCGGCGCTTACCTGAGCTTTTTCCTCGACGGCGCCACCGGCGGCGTTATTGTGACGCTGCAAACGGTCATCTTCCTGCTGGCATTTCTGTTCGCGCCCAAACACGGCCTGTTGGCCTCGCGTCGCTTACGTCGACGCGTTCAAACGGAGGACGCGCGATGAGCATGATCCTGAGCTGGATAGTCGACCCGTTATCCTACCCGTTTATGCAACGCGCGCTGGTGGCGGCCATTGTGACCGGCGCGGTCTGTGCGGTGCTGTCCTGTTATCTGGTGCTGAAAGGCTGGTCGCTGATGGGCGATGCGATTTCTCACGCCGTCTTACCGGGGATTGTGGTGGCCTTTCTGCTGGGGATCCCGCTGGTTATCGGCGCCTTTGTCTCCGGCATATTCTGTGCGGTCGCCACCGGATACGTGAAAGAGCATAGCCGGGTCAAGGAAGATACCGTGATGGGGATTATTTTTTCCGGCATGTTCGCGTTTGGCCTGGTGCTGTTCGCGCGTATCGATACCGATCAACATCTGAATCATATTCTCTTCGGCAACGTGCTGGGCATCACCGCCCAGGAACTGACGCAAATACTGCTGATCGCCTTCGTCACGCTGTTGGTGATCCTGCTGAAACGGCGCGATTTCATGCTCTATTGCTTTGATCCCAATCACGCCCGCGTTATCGGCCTGCCGGTGAAACTGCTGCACTATGGACTGCTCTGCCTGCTGGCGTTGACTATCGTCGCCTCGTTGCAGGCCGTCGGCGTTATTCTGGTCATCGCCATGCTGATCGCGCCGGGTATCATCGCGTTTATGGTGTGTAAGAACTTTGACCGTATGCTGGTGGTGGCCACGCTGGTTTCGGTGGTGTCCTGTATCGCCGGTACGATAATCAGCTTCTATATCGACGGCGCGACCGGCCCCTGTATCGTCATCATACAGGCGCTGTTCTTCACGATTGCGCTGAGTTATCACCAGTTGAAACAGTACCGCCGCACCGCCGCCCAGATTTCGACCAACCTGTCATAATCACGCGAAACCGGCGGCGGACGCCGCCGGTTTATCTTACACAGCGCCAGCGCGTTTACGCTCAATCATGGCTATACTTCTTTGCTGTAAGTTTCGCATTCTCGTCATCACCAATCATCATCACTGTGCTACAGGTTCAGTTTTTATAAAGTTCAATCAATTACCGTAACAGTGTACACCCGACTGCTGTCAGATGACGGGCGTCAGGCAACATCAACGGGAGGATGGTCTTATGTGGCAAGCTGTCAGCCGGCTTTTAGAAGAGCATCTCGGCGCTGCTGAAATTGAGGAACGCCGAGAACTGCCAGGTGGCGAGATCCACCCGGCCTGGTATATCCGTTATGGCGACCATGACGTGTTCGTGAAATGCGATGAGCGTGAAATGCTGCCCAAATTTACCGCGGAAGCCGATCAGCTCGCCCTGCTGGCCCGCAGTAATACCGTCAGCGTGCCTGAGGTGTATGGCGTCGGCAGTTCCCGCGATCACAGTTTCCTGCTGCTGGCGTATCTGCCGGTAAAACCGCTCGACGCCCACAACGCCTGGTGTCTTGGCGAACAGCTGGCGCGCCTGCATCAATGGAGCGATCAGCCGCAGTTCGGTCTGGACTTTGATAATGACCTGTCGACCACCGTCCAGCCCAACTGCTGGCAGCGCCGCTGGTCTTCTTTTTTCGCCGAGCAGCGTATTGGCTGGCAATTGCAATTGGCGGCGGAAAAAGGCATGCATTTCGGCGACGTCGAAAGCCTGATCATGCGCGCGGAAGCGCGGTTGACCGGACATCAGCCGCAGCCTTCATTGCTGCACGGCGATCTCTGGCCCGACAACTGCGCCAACAGCAGCCATGGCTGCTATCTGTTCGATCCGGCATGTTATTGGGGGGACCGCGAGTGCGACCTGGCGATGCTGCCGTTATACCCGACGCTTCCGCCCCAGATTTACGACGGCTATCAGAGCGTCTGGCCGCTGGATAAAGATTTTATCGAACGTCAGCCCATCTACCAGATTTACTACCTGCTTAACCGCGCCAACCTGTTTGGCGGGAAACACATTATTGAAGCCCAGCAGGCGATAGAACAACAGCTTTTCGACTGACGACGGTTAATCTGGCGCATGACTGCGCCAGGATATCGGCTACTGGACTAATAGTCCCAATAATCGCAGCGCCATATAACCGACGCCCGCAATGATGGCCGGTAAAATATAGAGCGGGAAGAATTGCAGGAAAATGGTGTGATGCGGCACGACGACGCGTGATTCCAGTTTCTCGCGTGAATGGCCTTCGCCGCCCTTCACTTGCTCCAGGATCATCTGATCCTCTATGCCCTCACGAATCGCCTTCACCTGCCGCGACATACGGGCGCCGGAACTCTGTAGCGCCAGGCCGACAAAAATCAGGATATAAATCAGCCAAAACATCAGGCTGGCGGACTTAAACAAGTTCGAAAAATCGGGGACCGGCGAGTTATACCAGAAGATATTCAGAAACGGCGTATTAAAGCGCGTCATATCGACCATCAGATGCACGAAGTCCAGCAGCACGGCATCAATACCTTGTTTTTTCTGAGTAAAAGCATACAGATAGTTGGCAAATGAAATGATGGTGGACAGCAATGCCGGAATAAAAATTATCCATCCCGCGATCCGTTTAATCACGGCTATGCGGCCAGCCTGTTGATACGTCATGAGTTCCCCTTCTGAACGACGCTATTTTTATCACAAACAGTATATACCCTAAACAATTCGTGTTGCGCGAAGGCAGCATTCATTGTTGCGGCTTGAAGTATCGCGGGCATACGCATAAAAATCGTTAGCAGCCTACGGTAAGTTTATTCTCAGTCAACGCTTTTTACTCGATGGTCTTTATAAGCAAGACATTAACTTATACCCTTTCTTTTCTGGTTGCTGGAGTATAGCCTTGCGCACATTGAAATCTATCAGGTATAGCTCAACGGATTTACCTGGCTAACTTTTTATCTTTTTTTACGGGGCTGATGGTATGACTTCGAATTCCTCTATCCGCGCGGCGATTTTTGATATGGACGGCCTGCTGATCGATTCCGAACCATTATGGGATATGGCCGAACTGGAGGTCATCGCATCATTGGGGATTGATACCTCGTTACGTGAATCCATGCGGGATACGCTGGGACTGCGTATCGATCTGGTGGTGGATCTCTGGTATCAGTTGGCGCCATGGAGCGCCCCCGGCCGGGAAACGGTCGTCAACCGGATCATTGAACGGGCGATTGAACTGGTGGATGAACGGCGGCCTTTATTACCGGGCGTCGAACAGGCGTTGCAACTCTGCCGCCGGCAAAATCTTAAGATCGGGCTGGCGTCGGCGTCCCCGTTGCATATGCAAAAGCGGGTCTTACAGATGTTCGATTTAACACGCTATTTTGACTTTTTAGCTTCGGCGGAACATCTGGCTTACAGCAAGCCGCACCCGCAAGTCTATCTGAATGCGGCGCAGGGGCTGGGAGTCTCACCGCTGCAATGCGTGACATTAGAGGACTCGGTGAACGGTATGATAGCGACCAAAGCCGCCCGCATGCGTTCCATCGTCATCCCCCAGGCCGAACTCAGCGAGGATCCCCGTTGGGTGCTGGCCGACCACAAACTGAGCTCGCTGCTACAGCTCAACGTCGAACATCTGGCATAACCCCCTCCAAGCGGCGGTCATCAAAACCGGAGTCCGGGAAAGACGGTTGACCGCCCGCTGCCTGCGACCATTCGCCTACCCGCCGCATTGCCGCCATCCCCGCCCGATCCTCCTCGGATAACACCGTGTCATACAAAATTATGACCATCATCAAAAATAAATAAAACATTATTTCATTTTTATTGAATTAGCATCCCATCAGAACTATGATTTCCACATAAACAGAAATAGCCGGGCAGACCAAAGCTAAGGTGACATTGTCACTGCCACGCGATATCACCGGTTTGCCCGGTATTTTTCTTCAATGAATTCAGTACGGTTCCTCACAGTAACGGCTAACGACAACCGATTGTCGCTTATAGAGAGAGTATGGCTATGATTTTAAATTCCTTCGATTTACAGGGTAAAGTTGCGCTTATCACAGGTTGTGATACGGGTCTGGGCCAGGGTATGGCTATCGGATTGGCGCAAGCCGGTTGCGATATTGTCGGCGTCAACATCGTCGAACCTAAAGACACCATAGAGAAAGTGACCGCTCTGGGTCGCCGTTTCCTGAGTCTGACCGCCGATATGAGCAATATTGCCGGTCATGCCGATCTGGTTGCCAAAGCCGTGGCGGAGTTCGGCAAGGTCGACATTCTGGTCAACAACGCCGGCATTATCCGCCGTGAAGATGCCATTGAGTTCAGTGAGAAGAACTGGGACGACGTGATGAATCTGAACATAAAGAGCGTGTTCTTTATGTCGCAAACCGTGGCCCGGCAGTTCATCAAACAGGGTCACGGCGGCAAAATCATCAATATCGCGTCCATGCTCTCTTTCCAGGGCGGCATTCGCGTACCGTCTTACACCGCGTCAAAAAGCGCGGTCATGGGCGTTACCCGGCTGCTGGCGAACGAGTGGGCTAAACATAACATTAACGTCAATGCGATTGCTCCTGGCTACATGGCCACCAACAACACCCAGCAGCTGCGGGCGGATGAAGAGCGCAGCAAAGAAATCCTGGATCGTATCCCGGCCGGGCGCTGGGGTTTACCGCAGGATCTTATGGGGCCGGCGGTGTTCCTCGCGTCCAGCGCGTCCGATTATATCAACGGCTATACCATCGCGGTCGACGGCGGCTGGCTGGCCCGCTAACCCGCATTCTTGCTCATTTCGTTCGCCAACGATGAGAAAGGCGCAATCCGCTGCGCCTTTTTCTTTAATAGTGACGGCGTAACTACTTCCTCAGTTAGGGTTAATCTCATATACTGTATAAAATAACAGTTCGATTTGAGACGTCTCATGACTGCGGAAGGACATGTCCTATTCTCTGTTGCCTGCGTAATCCTGGCTAAAAAAGTAGAGTTATCGCCAGAGCTGGCAACGGGAGACTGGTGGCATCTGATTCCTGGCGCGCTGCTCACGTCGCTCCTGCCGGATATCGATCACCCCAAATCTCTGCTGGGACAAAGGTTGAAATGGCTATCGGCCCCTATCGCCCGCGCATTTGGCCACCGGGGGTTCACGCACAGTTTACTCGCCATCATTGCCGGCGTTTACTTTATTCAGACGCGGATGCCTGCCGACTGGCTGCTGCCGACCGATGTCTATCACGCGATGATTGTCGGCTACTTAAGCCATATCGCCGCCGATATCCTGACCTCATCCGGGGTACCGCTGCTCTGGCCTTGCCGCTGGCGTTTTCGCCTGCCGATACTGAATAGTCAAAAAGGTAATCAGTTGGAGCGTTTTCTCTGTATCGCCTTTATCGGTTTTTCTCTGTATCAACCGCAAAAGAGTCTGAACTGCTGTAGCTACGAACAATCATTCAGGCTTATCCAGTCGGCGCAGGCTCGCGTGACCCAGCTATTAAAATAGCTCCACGATATTGCGTAATCGACATTGCGTAATAAACCGCCGTCGCCGCAAAAATCACGCATCCATCAGCTATAATTTATAACTTACAGCCATATAACAAACTTATGACAGAACTGATATTCTTGTCCGCGTTTTTCATCACTCAGAAAAATTTTCATCTAATTTATAGGGAGAAGTGGAGATGAACTTTCCGCTGCTATTCAATATTCTGGCATTTGCCGCCCTGTTGTTCCTGCTGGGGTACGCCGGCCGGAACAAATCGTGGAGTCTGGCAAAAAAGGTTCTGCTGGGTCTGGTTATCGGGGTTTTATTCGGTCTGGCGCTGCACCTGGTCTACGGCAGCGACAATCCGCTGATTAAACAATCCGTCGCCTGGTTTAACATCGTCGGCAACGGCTATGTTCAATTGTTGCAAATGATCGTCATGCCGCTGGTATTCGTCTCCATTCTGAACTCGGTCGCCAAGCTGCATAACGCCTCCTCATTAGGCAAAATCAGCATACTCACGCTCGGCACCCTGCTGTTCACGACGCTTATCGCCGCGTTAGTCGGGGTTTTCGTCACCAATCTTTTCGGCCTGACCGCCAGCGGATTGGTGCAGGGCGCGCAGGAAACCGCGCGCTTGTCGGCTATCGAAACTAACTATGCGGGCAAGGTTTCCGATCTGAGCGTTCCTCAGATCATCCTTTCCTTTATCCCCAAAAATCCTTTTGCCGATCTGACCGGAGCCAACCCCACGTCAATCATCAGCGTGGTAATCTTTGCCGTGTTCCTCGGTGTCGCCGCGCTGCAATTGACCAAAGATGATGCGGCAAAAGGCGAACGCGTCCTGACAGCCATCGACACGCTACAATCCTGGGTGATGAAGCTGGTGCGTCTGGTGATGAAACTGACCCCGTACGGCGTGTTGGCGCTAATGACCAAAATGGTCGCCGGCTCCAATCTGCAAGATATCCTTAAACTGGGTAGTTTTGTGGTGGCGTCCTACCTGGGACTGGCTATCATGTTCGGCGTACACGCGCTGATTCTGTCATTGACCGGCATCAACCCCGCCCGATTCTTTCGCAAGATATGGCCGGTGCTGACCTTTGCCTTTACCAGCCGCTCCAGCGCGGCGACCATTCCCCTCAGTATCGAGGCGCAAACCCGCCGCATCGGCGTGCCGGAATCCATCGCCAGCTTTGCCGCCTCGTTTGGCACCACCATCGGTCAAAACGGCTGTGCCGGGCTTTACCCCGCGATGCTGGCGGTCATGGTCGCCCCGACGGTCGGCATTAATCCGCTCGATCCGGTATGGATTGCGACGCTGGTCGGCATCGTCACCATCAGTTCGGCCGGCGTGGCCGGCGTGGGCGGCGGCGCGACCTTCGCCGCGCTGATTGTCCTGCCGGCCATGGGGTTGCCCGTTACGCTGGTGGCGCTGCTGATTTCCATTGAGCCATTAATTGACATGGGACGTACGGCATTAAACGTCAGCGGTTCGATGACGGCGGGAACCGTAACCAGCCAGTTATTGAAACAAACGGATAAAACGGTGTTCGCCGCGCAGGAAGAGGTGGAGTTGGCGCACCGATAGCGCGCACGTCATGCTGTATCGCAAGTAGACAGCCAATCTATAACGAGCCGGCAGGTAACTGCCGGCTCGTTAATCATTTTACGCTATCAGTTATTCAACACGCTGTTCAGAAGTATGGTCGTAATTATTCCGGTGGCGGCGGCAATCAATACATAGTTGCCGTCAATGTAGGCCCAATGTTGACCTGACGGCGGTTCACGCAGTCCACGGGCGCGCCAGTCATTAACCCGGTAATCATCGCCGCGAAAACGTTGCGGCACCGGATGCCCTTTCCTGAAATTATTGCCATGCGACACAAACCGCTCCCTCTCCTGGAAACGAGGCGCATTGCGCTGCTCACGGGGCGCCTGTTTTGCCGTTTGTCCGCGTTTTTCACCGTTGTGATTGGCGCTAGGGGCATTTCGTTGGTTGTTGTTGGCATTGGGCGAATTTCGTTGATTATTGTTGGCATTGGGCGCATTTTTACGCTCGCCGCCGTCTTGGTTATTGCGCGGCAGCATCCTCTGCTCCTGCGATCCGTTCATTCCTTGCGCAAAAGTGAAACCAGAGAAAGAACTGGTCGCCAGAAGTAACGACATCGTCAGTGCCAGTGTTTTTTTCGTCATTGCATTTTCCTCGACGCCTAAACAGTCTTATAAAGCGGGTTAAGCGCAATATCCGTTACAACGTCGTCGGACGAAAGAGAGAAATATCTTAAAACCCCCGATCTGACAAGACATTACCAAATCCAAACAAAATCTTAACACTATCGGCGGCGCGCGCTGATCTCATGCGCATCAAGGAAAGGTGAGCGCCCAGGGCGCTGAAAGGCAGGCAAGCGATCATGCTGGAAGATACGCTCAATGGGTATGCGTATTCCAGCATGTTTTTTGACGATGAAAATTTAGAGATAACAACTAATCACGCAAGCCGTCGCTTACGTCATCACTCAATAAAGAGGTTTGTTATCGTTGTGGGGAGGTATCATATGCTTCGCAGCTTTGGAAGCCCTTGTTCAGCACATGCCCGGTTTCGTCATAGCTGACAAAGTAGTTTTGCGCCGTTCCGTCGCGGTTCTTCAACAGATAATTACTGCATGTCCCGCGCGCATTCTTCAGGCGGACTTCCGTTGAGGCCGGTCCGGCAATCTGATGAACCTGCTGCTTCGTCATTCCTGTTTTCACGTCCTTCACGACAGGTTCCGTCACCAGACTTTCCGCTTTATTGTAGGTTGTACACCCGGAAAGAAAGACTACGCCCGCCGCTGCCATACAGAGCAAGAGCCGATTATTTTTCATTGCATTACCTCATGTGAATGGGTCATTGTTAAGACTAGATGGCAAAAGGCGTTTTTTCAAATCATAACCCGCGTTATGCGCATATTAATCAAGCGCCGCGGTGATTTTATCCATAGGTAAAACTGCTGATGGCGCACTTGTTCTTTTTCTTCTCGCCAATTAGCTTTACACTCTGATGATTAAGGCAATTTTGGCAGGTTCAACAAGTTCGGAAGGGGAACGTTATGTCATTACAACAAGACATTATTACCGCGTTGGGCGTCAAAAGCAGTATCGACCCGGTAAAAGAAATCCGTGTCAGCGTAGATTTTTTAAAGCGTTATCTGACGGCACATCCGTTTGTGAAGTCCCTGGTTCTGGGGATCAGCGGCGGTCAGGATTCAACCCTGACCGGAAAGTTGTGTCAGACCGCCATCACGGAACTGCGTAACGAAACCGGCAATCAGGACTACCAATTCATCGCCGTGCGTTTACCTTATGGCGTTCAGGCCGATGAAGCCGACTGCCAGGAAGCCATCGCGTTTATCCAGCCGGATAAAGTGCTGACCGTTAATATCAAATCGGCGGTAGAAGCCAGCGAAGCCACGCTGAAGGCGATTGGCATCGAACTGTCCGATTTTGTGAAAGGTAATGAGAAGGCGCGCGAGCGTATGAAAGCGCAGTACAGCATCGCCGGGATGAATGCAGGTCTGGTGGTAGGCACCGACCACGCGGCGGAAGCGGTAACCGGCTTCTTCACTAAATACGGCGATGGCGGCACGGACATCAATCCGATATTTCGCCTGAACAAACGTCAGGGTAAAGCCTTGCTGCGCGAATTAGGCTGCCCGGCCAAACTGTATACCAAAGCGCCGACAGCCGACCTGGAAGATGACCGTCCCGCCCTGCCGGACGAAGTGGCGCTGGGCGTCACCTATGAAACGATCGACGACTACCTTGAAGGCAAGCAAATCGACGCGAAGGATGCGGCGATTATAGAAAACTGGTATCGCAAAACCGAACATAAACGTCGGCCGCCGGTTACCGTTTTTGACGATTTCTGGCGTTAACGCGTCATTAATGTCTCGGGGCGGATACCGCTAACGGTATCCGCTTTTATTCGTTCCGCATTTAAAGATCCCCCGTCATGAGCTTGACGCCACAACGCGCGACGCTTGCAGGTTTGTCGGCAATCATTTTATGGAGTATGTCCGTCGGACTGATCCGTAGCCTTACCGAGACGCTTGGCCCCATCGGCGGCGCGGCCATGATCTATTCTGCCAGTACGCTATGCCTGTGCCTGTTTTATGGTATTCCGCAGTTCAAAACGCTGCCTAAAATCTATCTGCTGATCGGCGGCCCCTTGTTTGTCTGCTATGAAATTTTTCTTTCCCTCGCCATCGGGCTGGCCAATAACCGTTTACAGGCGATGGAACTGGGCATGATCAACTATCTGTGGCCTTGTCTGACCATTCTGTTTGCTATCTTTATCAATCAGCAAAAAAGTCGCTTGCTGCTCTGGCTGGGTCTGGCCCTTTCTTTGGCCGGTATCGTCTGGATTATGAAAGGCGACGGCGCATGGTCTCCCGGACTGTTGTGGCGAAATATTCTCACGAATCCGCTGGCCTATGGATTGGCATTCTCAGCGGCGGCGGTATGGGCTTTGTACTGCAACATCACCAAACGTTTCGGTCAGGGGAAAAGCGGTATTTCCCTGTTTTTTCTCGTTGCCTCGTGCGTACTCTGGATACAATATGGGTTCAGCGCCGAAGGCCCGATTGTATTGACGCTGCCGTCTTCGCTTGAGCTTATTTTTATGGGCGCCTCAACCGCGCTGGCTTATTCCGCCTGGAACGTCGGGATTCAAGCCGGTAATCTGACCCTGCTGGCGACCGCGTCTTACTTCACGCCGATCCTTTCCACGCTGCTGGCCGCACTGTGGCTGAGAACCTCGCCGACAATCACTTTCTGGCAAGGCGTACTGATGGTAACGGCAGGCTCCCTGCTCTGCTGGTTCGCGACCCGACGCGTCACGCGCTAAGCGACAGGTATGATTTGCACGTCCCTTACGGGAGGTTTACCTGCTATAGTAATCCCACGTTTTTCTACGCAAAAATCATACATGCTACGTCGATTCTTCTCTTACTACTCGCCCTATAAAGGCTTATTTATACTCGATTTTGGTTGCGCCATCATCGCCGGACTACTTGAACTGGGTTTTCCGATGGCGATCAAATCGTTCATCGATACGCTGCTGCCGGCGCAAAACTGGACATTGATTCTGCTGGCTTCAATCGCCCTGTTGGCCGTTTATCTGTTGAATACCGGGCTGATGGCGATCGTCAACTACTGGGGACATGCACTGGGGGTCGGCATAGAAACGGATATGCGGAGGCAGGCGTTTGAGCACCTGCAAAAATTGCCGTTCCGTTATTACGACAATATGAAAACCGGACATATCATCACCCATGTCACCAAAGATTTGGAAGAAGTGGGCGAAATCGCGCACCACGGCCCGGAAGATCTGTTTATTGCCGTAATGACCTTCATCGGCGCATTTATTCTGATGGCGACGGTACATCTGCCGTTGGCGATGCTGACCATCATCATCGTACCCTTCATGACCTATCTGGTGAGCCGCTATGGCGCACGGATGACGGAAACCTGGCGACAGTTATTCGGCCAGGTGGGTAATTTCAACGCCCGTATCGAAGAGAGCGTCGGCGGCATCCGCGTGGTAAAAGCGTTTGCCAATGAAGCGCATGAACAGCGACTCTTTTCCCATGACAATGAAAATTACCGTCGCACCAAGCTTCAGGCCTATCGCATCATGACCGCCAGCCTGACGCTCAGCTACCTGAGCACACGCTTGATACAGCTTATCGTGATGTTGGCCGGGATCTGGTATGTGATTAAAGGCGAACTCAGCTATGGCGGTTTTATCGGCTTCCTGCTGCTGATCGAGGTCTTTTTCCGTCCGGTCGCCAAAATCACCTCCGTACTGGAAAGTTATCCCAAAGGGATCGCCGGTTTCAAACGGTTTACCCAACTTATCGATACCGAACCGGACATCACCGACGCGCCGAACGCTCGGCATATCGATAGTCTGAAAGGCGATATTCGTTTTAACCAGGTCAGTTTCGGTTACACAGCCGATCGCCCCATCATTCATCACGTCGACCTGTCTATCCACGCCGGGGAAACCGTCGCCTTCGTTGGTCCCTCCGGCGCAGGCAAAACCACGCTCTGCTCATTACTGCCGCGTTTTTACGATCTGACCGGCGGCAGCATTACCATTGACGGCATCGATATCCGGGAAATGACGCAGGTGTCGCTGCGCAGTCAGATCGGCATCGTACAGCAGGATGTCTTCCTGTTCGGCGGCAGCATTCGTGAAAACATCGCTTACGGCAAACTGAATGCCGGCGATGACGAAATCATGCAGGCGGCGCGGCGCGCACGATTGGATGAATTGATCGAAAGCCTGCCGGATGGTTTGGATACCGTGGTCGGCGAGCGCGGGGTCAAACTATCGGGCGGGCAGAAACAGCGTTTGTCTATCGCGCGGATCTTTCTGAAAAACCCGCCGATTCTGATTCTGGATGAAGCGACCTCGGCGCTGGATACCGCGACCGAACAGGCGATTCAGCTATCGCTGAACGAGCTTTCCGCCGGGCGCACCACATTAGTCATCGCACACCGTCTGGCGACGATACAGAACGCCGACCGTATTGTGGTGGTGGATAACGGCGGCATCATCGAACAGGGCAGTCATCAGGATTTGCTGGCTCACAGCGGTATTTACGCCAGTCTGCATCAGGCGCAGTTCAAATATGCCTGATAGGTTCCGGCACGGCCGCGCTGATTAGAGGGGCCGTGATATACATCTAAAAGCGAGATGACGCGTATATGGCCCGAAAACCAGCAGGAAAGCGAGTGCAGCGAGAAATCAAAACCGTCAGCCTGATGATAGACCTCTATCAAAAACGGCATCCTGCCCCGGCAGAAGACGGCGAGCGTTATACCCGTCTGCTCGATTACGCCGTCAATCGCCTGGCGCGTTGTTATTTCGGCGAAGAAAAACCGGCCTGTAAGCACTGCCCGATCCATTGCTATCAGCCCGCCCGACGGCAAGAGATCAAAGCGATTATGCGCTGGTCGGGACCGCGTATGTTGCTGCATCACCCTATTCTCGCCATCCGCCATTTGATCGACGATCGCCGGCCGGTGCCTGATTACCCGGAAAGAACCGGCAAAAAGCAATAGATCACCGCCGCTCGGATTCATCATTACGCGCTTTTAATTGGATATTCGTCATGCACACACTTTGCTCCGTAACGAAACAACAATTCACGACGCTTACCGATATATGGGAAGCATCAGTTCGGCAGACGCATATGTTTCTCAGTGAACAGGATATTTTACTTTTGCGTCCCCACATCTTGCATGATTACCTGCCGTCGCTGGCATTACGCGCCTGTTGTGACCGCCATGGCCGGCCGCAAGGCTTTATCGGCACGTTGGATAATAAGATTGAAATGCTATTTGTCGCCCCCGAATGTCGGGGAATGGGGATAGGAAGCACGCTACTGAACTACGCCGTCAACACGGTAAAGGCGACCCGCGTCGATGTAAATGAACAGAATCCGCAGGCTAAAGGTTTTTATGAACATCATGGGTTTCGTGTGATCGGTCGTTCAGAACAAGACGGTTTGGGAAATAACTTCCCGTTGCTGCACATGTCGCGCAAGTAAGTTCACCAAGAAAAAAGGCCGCTTACGCGGCCTTTTGGGTTATCGCTTTTACTCTTTGGGAGAGGCGTTCTCTACCCGACTCTTTAACTTTTGCCCCGGACGGAACGTGACCACACGGCGCGCCGTAATCGGAATATCTTCGCCAGTTTTTGGGTTACGTCCCGGACGTTGGTTCTTGTCTCGCAAATCAAAGTTGCCAAAACCCGACAGTTTGACCTGCTCGCCATTTTCCAAAGCGCGACGAACTTCTTCAAAAAACAGCTCGACTAGCTCTTTGGCATCCCGTTTGCTCAGCCCAAGCTTCTCAAACAGGTATTCTGACATTTCAGCTTTAGTAAGCGCCATAGGTTCAATCCCTCAAGGATGCTTGGAATCGCTGTTTTAATGCTGCTACGCATTGTGCAACGGTAGCGGCAATTTCCTCTTCTGCCAGTGTACGGGAGGTATCTTGCAAGATCAGACTCACAGCCAGGCTCTTATACCCATCCGCTACGCCCTTCCCTCGGTACACGTCGAATAAGTTTACGCCAACTAACTGATTTGCGCCAACTTTCTTACATTCGGCTAAAATGTCGCCAGCAGGGACGTTTTCAGCCACTACAATTGCGATATCACGACGGTTTGCAGGGAAGCGAGAAATATTGCTCGCATCAGGCAGCACGCGGTCTGCGACCTTGCTCCACAACAGTTCAAACACCACGGTACGTCCATTCAGATCCAGCTTACGTTCCAGTTCCGGATGGATAACCCCAATAAATCCAATGCGTTCCCCGCACAGATAAATAGCAGCACTTTGCCCCGGATGCAATGCCGGATTACTTTCCGCTTTGAATTCGATGTCGGATAATTTACCGGTCAGCGCCAGTACGGCTTCCAAATCGCCTTTTAAATCATAGAAGTCGACGGTCTGACGCGCCAGATCCCAGTGTTCTTCGTAGCGGCTGCCGGTGATCACGCCAGCCAGCATCAGTTCCTGACGAATGCCCAGATCGGCGCTGCTGTCCGGCACAAAACGCAGGCCGCTTTCAAACAGGCGCAGGCGGTTTTGCTGACGGTTCTGGTTGTACACCACCGCGCTCAGCAGGCCGCTCCACAGAGACAACCGCATGGCGGACATCTCGGCGGAGATCGGGCTGGGCAGAATTAACGCTTCTTCGCCGGGATGAATTAACGCCTGAATTTTAGGATCGACGAAACTGTAAGTAATTGCTTCCTGATAACCATGGTCGACCAATAAGGTCTTCACGCGTTTAAGCGAAAGATTCGCCTCACGGTGAGACGTCATCTTCAACGGCGCCTGTGTGGCGACATTCGGAATATTGTTGTAGCCATAAAGACGGGCGACTTCTTCCACCAGATCTTCTTCAATTTCCATATCAAAGCGCCAGCTTGGCGCAATCGCCTGCCATCCGGCGTCGATCTTCGTCACCTTGCAGCCCAGACGCTGCAAAATATCACTGACCTGCTCGTCGGCGATAGGATGGCCGATTAAACGATCCAGTTTCTCACGACGTAGCGTAATCGTCGCGCGGGCCGGTAAATCCGCCTCGCTGACCACCTCGACCACCGGGCCGGCCTGACCGCCGCAGATCTCAATCAACAAGCGCGTCGCACGCTCCATCGCTTTGACCTGCATCGCCGGATCGACGCCGCGCTCATAGCGGTGAGAGGCGTCGGTATGCAGGCCGTGTCGACGCGCACGTCCGGTAATCGCCAGCGGATTAAAGTAAGCGCACTCCAGCAGGACGTTGCGGGTATTCTCATTAACGCCCGAATGCTCGCCGCCGAAAATCCCCCCCAGCGCCAACGCTTTCTGCTTGTCGGCAATCACCAGCGTATCGGATTTCAGCTTCACTTCGTTGCCGTCCAGCAGCGTCAACGCTTCATTTTCCTGCGCCAAACGGACAACGATGCCGCCGTCGAGACGATCGAGATCAAAAGCGTGCATCGGCTGGCCTAGCTCCAGCAAAACGTAATTCGTGACGTCAACGACAGGATCGATGGCGCGAATGCCGCAACGACGCAGCTTTTCGCGCATCCACAGCGGCGTGGCGGCCTTAACGTTAATGTCTTTCACCACGCGGCCCAGATAACGCGGGCAGGCCTGCGGCGCTTCAACCTGAATGGGGAAGGTATCCGTAATCGTCGCCTCGACCGGGGTAATCGCCGGTTCCGTCAGCGGCTGCTGATTCAGCACCGCCACGTCGCGAGCAATCCCGATAATGCCCAGACAGTCGGCGCGGTTCGGCGTTACGCTGATATCGATGGCGTTATCGTCAAGCTTAAGATAATCACGAATATCGGTGCCGACAGGCGCATCCTGCGGCAATTCGATAATGCCGTCGTGATCGTCGGAAACGCCCAGTTCAGAGAAAGAACACAGCATCCCTTCAGACGGCTCGCCGCGCAGCTTGGCGGCCTTGATTTTAAAATCGCCCGGCAATACCGCGCCGATGGTGGCGACCGCCACCTTCAAGCCCTGACGGCAGTTCGGCGCGCCGCAAACGATATCCAGCAGGCGATCGCCGCCCACATTGACTTTCGTTACGCGCAGCTTGTCCGCATTGGGATGCTGAGCGCACTCCATCACCTCGCCCACAACCACGCCGTGAAAAGCGCCGGCAACCGGCTCAACGCCGTCGACTTCCAGACCGGCCATGGTGATTTGTTCCGATAGTGCTTCACTGTCAATCGCCGGGTTTACCCACTCGCGTAACCAGAGTTCACTGAATTTCATGATGATATTCCCGCCTTACTTAAACTGTTTGAGGAAACGCAAATCGTTTTCAAAGAACGCGCGCAGATCGGTCACGCCATAGCGCAACATGGTGAGTCGCTCCATGCCCATGCCGAAGGCAAAACCGGAATACACTTCCGGGTCGATGCCCACATTGCGCAGCACATTAGGATGCACCATGCCGCAGCCCAGCACTTCCAGCCATTTGCCGTTTTTGCCCATGACGTCAACTTCAGCCGAAGGCTCGGTAAACGGGAAATAGGACGGACGGAAACGAACCTGGAGATCTTCCTCAAAAAAGTTGCGCAGGAAATCATGCAAGGTTCCCTTCAGATTGGTGAAGCTGATGTTTTTATCCACGATCAGCCCTTCCATCTGATGGAACATCGGCGTATGCGTCTGGTCGTAATCATTACGATAAACCCGACCCGGCGCGATGATGCGAATCGGCGGCTGCTGTTTTTCCATGGTGCGGATTTGCACGCCGGAAGTTTGCGTCCGCAGCAGGCGGGAGGCGTCGAACCAGAAGGTATCGTGGTCGGCGCGCGCGGGGTGATGTCCGGGAATATTCAGCGCATCGAAGTTATGATAATCATCTTCAATTTCCGGTCCCGTCGCCACCGAAAAGCCCAACTCGCCGAAAAAGGTTTCGATGCGGTCGATGGTGCGGGTGACCGGATGCAGGCCGCCGTTTTCAATCGTACGGCCCGGCAGGGACACATCGATGGTTTCTTCGGCCAGGCGGGCGTTTAACTCTGCGGATTCCAGCGCCTGCTTGCGCGCATTCAGCGCCTCCTGAACTTCCTGTTTAGCCTGATTAATCACCGCGCCCGCGGCGGGGCGCTCTTCAGCAGGCAGCTCGCGCAGCGTGGTCATCTGAAGGGTTAAGTGACCTTTTTTGCCGAGATATTCGACGCGCACGGTATCCAGCGCGGCAACGTCTCCGGCCTCTTCTATGGCTGTTCTGGCTTTGGCTACCAGCTCTGCGAGATGTGGCATTGCATTCCTCTTCTTCTGCCTGTATGGCCAACTGTCATGATTGGAAAATATTTACCCAATAACGCGCGATGCTTTTCGCGTATTGAAAATTATGCTCATTAAACAAAAAAGCCTCCCTATAGGGAGGCTTAGGCGCTGCTTTTCGTTTCTTTTCTTACGCGCGAAGCCCCCTGAATTCAGGCGCTAAAGTAAAAAAAGAAACGGAAAATAGCAGTATGCATACTTGCGTTACCTTGTCGTCATCGTAAAACGGGAAAATAGAACTGCTTTATTGAAAGATGAGACGCTAAAAATGTCAACAGTAATACTTATTTATCTGAACCTTATCGCCGCTGAAACTAAAAGAGGGAGCAAAGCCCCCTCTTTTAACTGACTTATGCCAGAGCTGCTTTCGCTTTTTCGACCAGCGCGCTGAAGGCGACTTTATCGAATACGGCGATATCAGCCAGGATCTTACGGTCAATTTCAACAGAGGCTTTTTTCAGGCCGTTGATGAATTTGCTGTAAGACAAGCCATTTTGACGGGCTGCTGCATTGATACGTGCAATCCACAGCTGACGGAACTGACGTTTACGTTGACGACGGTCACGGTAAGCGTACTGACCAGCTTTGATTACTGCCTGGAAGGCAACACGATAAACGCGCGAACGGGCACCGTAGTAACCTTTCGCTTGTTTCAATACTTTCTTGTGACGTGCGCGAGCAACCACACCACGTTTTACGCGAGCCATATGCTCTCTCCTAAAGTCTTATTCTAAATTCAAAAAAGGTTACTTATGCGTACGGCAAGCATGCGATAACCAGGCCCAGATCCCCTTTGGAGACCATGTCCTTCGGACGCAGATGACGTTTACGTTTAGTCGCTTTTTTGGTCAGAATATGACGCAGGTTAGCATGCTTACGCTTGAAACCGCCGCTGGCGGTTTTTTTGAAGCGTTTAGCGGCGCCACGTACTGTTTTAATCTTTGGCATGTTAATTTCCACTTCGCATTGTTAATTACAATGAATCAGATAAGGCGAACAAAACCCGCACAGCGCAAGCACGGCGCGGGTTTGGCTACTTGAATGCCTTACTGTTTCTTCTTAGGTGCGAGCACCATGATCATCTGGCGGCCTTCAATCTTCGATGGGAAGGATTCAACCACCGCCAGTTCACTCAGATCGTCACGAACGCGGTTAAGCATTTCGATGCCAATCTGTTGGTGCGCCATTTCACGACCACGGAAACGCAGCGTGATTTTGGCTTTATCGCCATCTTCCAGAAAGCGAACCAGGTTGCGTAGTTTGACCTGATAGTCGCCATCATCGGTACCAGGCCGGAATTTGATTTCCTTGACCTGAATGACTTTTTGTTTCTTCTTTTGTTCCTTTGTAGCCTTACTCTTCTCATAGAGGAACTTGCCGTAATCCATGATTCGGCAAACCGGCGGCTCGGCGTTCGGACTGATTTCAACTAAATCAACACCTGCTTCCTCGGCTTTTTCTAATGCTTCATTCAGACTTACAATACCAAGCTGTTCGCCTTCGACGCCGGTCAGGCGTACCTCTTGTGCGCGAATTTCTCTGTTGATGCGATTAGGACGCGCCGGTTGAACTCGTTTTCCGCCTTTAATACCTTATTCCTCCAATTGATGAAGACTACGGCTGCGAATCTCTTGCTGCAGCTTACTGATTACTTCATTAACGTCGATGCTTCCCAAATCTTTTCCTCGGCGGGTACGGACAGCAACTTTTCCTGCCTCTACCTCTTTATCGCCGCAGACCAGCATGTAGGGAACACGCCGTAAAGTATGCTCGCGGATTTTAAAGCCTATCTTCTCATTTCTCAAGTCTGCTTTTACGCGAATGCCTGCTTCTTGCAATTTTTTGGTCAATTCGCCGACATAATCAGACTGGCTGTCAGTGATATTCATAATCACCGCTTGTACCGGAGCTAACCAGGTTGGGAAGAAACCGGCGAATTCCTCGGTAAGGATACCGATGAAACGCTCCATTGATCCCAAAATAGCCCGGTGAATCATTACCGGCACCTGACGTTCGTTGCTTTCGCCCACATAAGAGGCATTCAGACGACCCGGTAATGAAAAGTCGAGTTGCACCGTACCACACTGCCAGGCGCGATCCAAACAATCATGTAAAGTAAATTCAATCTTGGGACCGTAAAACGCGCCCTCGCCCGGCTGATATTCAAATTCGATACCGTTCTCCGTCAGCGCGGCGGCCAGATCGGCCTCGGCTCGGTCCCAGGTTTCATCGCTGCCGATGCGTTTTTCAGGACGCGTAGACAGTTTCACCGCGATTTTTTCAAAACCGAAGGTGCTGTACATGTCGTACACCATCTTGATACAGCTATTGACTTCACCGCGAACCTGCTCTTCGGTACAGAAAATATGGGCATCATCCTGCGTGAAGCCGCGCACGCGCATCAGTCCGTGCAGCGAACCGGACGGTTCGTTACGGTGACAACTGCCGAACTCCGCCATACGTAGCGGCAGATCGCGGTAGGATTTCAATCCCTGATTGAAAATCTGTACGTGGCCCGGACAGTTCATCGGCTTGATGCAATATTCACGGTTTTCCGACGAAGTGGTGAACATCGCGTCTTTGTAGTTATCCCAGTGCCCGGTTTTTTCCCACAGCACCCGGTCCATCATGAACGGCCCTTTCACTTCCTGATACTGGTACGCTTTCAGCTTCATGCGTACAAAGGCTTCCAGCTCGCGGAAGACGGTCCAGCCGTCATTGTGCCAGAACACCATGCCCGGCGCTTCTTCCTGCATATGGTAAAGATCGAGCTGTTTGCCGATCTTGCGATGATCGCGCTTGGCCGCTTCTTCAAGCCGTTGCAGATAGGCGTTAAGCTGCTTTTTATCGGCCCATGCGGTACCGTAAATACGCTGCAACATTTTATTTTTACTGTCGCCGCGCCAGTATGCGCCGGAGGTTTTCTGCAACTTGAAATGATGACAGAAACGCATATTCGGCACGTGCGGACCGCGGCACATGTCGATATATTCTTCATGATGATACAAGCCGGGGCGATCGTCATGACTGATATTTTCGTCAAGAATGGCTATTTTATAAGTCTCGCCGCGTGCGGCAAAAACGTCACGCGCTTCCTGCCAGCTGACTTTCTTCTTGATAACGTCATAATCTTTATTGGCAAGCTCATGCATACGCTTTTCAAGCAGATCGATATCTTCCTGGGTCAGGGTCCGATCGATGTCGACGTCATAATAAAAACCGTTGTCGATCACCGGGCCGATAGCCATTTTGGTATCAGGCCATAATTGCTTAATCGCATGCCCCAACAGGTGCGCGCAAGAGTGGCGGATAATCTCCAGGCCGGCGTCATCTTTCGCGGTGATGATGGCTAATTGCGCATCGTTTTCGATCTTGTCGCCGGCATCCACCAGTTCGCCATTCACACGTCCGGCGATACAGGCTTTCGCCAGTCCGGGGCCGATATCGAGGGCTACATCAAGGGGGGAAACGGCGTGGTCGTAATGACGCTGACTTCCATCAGGAAGCGTAATAACAGGCATTATAATTCCCTTATTTGCAGTGGTGACCCACACGAAAGATCACATACAAAATAATTTTCATTTAAATTCAATAAATTACCCATGCTATTCCTCTCTACTCTGCGGAATATGTACACATGGCGCTACATAAATCAAAAATGCAGCCTGCGTGACATGGATAACGTCCCGGCAATAATACACCGTATAATGCTGGTGTTAAAGCAAAGCAGGGACGCTAATCATCGGCATGGCGCGCGACAAACGCGCCCCGGCAAGCCCTGCCGCACAGGCTTTTGAGTGAAAGCGGGTCTGATGTTGGCTCGACGGCCAATCAGTCTTCGTCTCGTTGGCGGATTCAGCTAATACATAACGCCGTCCACCCGACGAATGGGTATATCGTGATGACGACGACACCGCAGGAATTAAATGATATAAGCGGCTTTATTTTTCCTGACCCGTTCTCATCGCTATCTGTGCGTATACCGACTCATATCCCATCAAATCCTGTCTGGCGGCTGAAAATGAAGGATTCTGCGCATTGCGGAAAATGGTGTAATCGCCCTGTGGATAGAAATCACTGACGACGGTATGTCTTATTCCGCCGCTGTCATAGGTATAAATGTAGCTATATCGGCCATTGGCTTTTTCCCAGCCTCGGCACCTCACGTTGGTATCGCCGTATTTTTCCAAATAATGAATGGACTCGATCACCTGCTTGACGGTAAATCCCCCCACGTCATCAGCATCGGATCTCAGGATGATTTTACTGTTCATCACGTTTTCAGGGGGCGTTTCCTCAAGACATCCCGTCAAAAAGAAGGGGATAAACAGCATGATGAATGCCGGAGCTATTTTTTTACGCATAATAAAGACCCAGGTTACTTGACCTTACCTGGTCTATCGGTCGTTTCTGGTAAATCTTTAAAAATAGCGCCCGACTGAGGCTCAACCCACACATTTTCCCTGCCGTCTTTTTTATCTGACGTTGACTTACGCAGAGGTGGGTTACCGGTTACCGACGGGATAAACCTGTGATTCAGCCCGCCTATTACCATGCAAATAAATGCGGCGATGACGTAAATCTGTTAAATAGCCCGCTTTATTTAACCAAACGCTACGCTAACCTACCAACCATTCCCTGCAAATAATAACGTTGCCCATACGACTTTTTTCCATCGCGGTCATTGCCCATCCTTATTAAGGAATAACGTATGAAAATTAATCTGTTATCTATCATGCTGACGGGATTTTTTGCTGTTTCCGCCTTTGCCGCGGACGGCGTCATTCAAGATGGCACCTATAGGGCCGAGACCGTCAACTTTGACGATCATGGCTGGAAACCCTTTCTGGAACTGACTTACCAGGATGGAAAGATTGCGGCGGTAAAATTTGACTATACCAACGAGAAAGATGGTCGTCTGAAAACATCGGATCAAGCGTATGGAAAAAACATGGCCGCCGCGACAGGCACATCGCCGGAAATTTATACGGTAAAACTGGCCCAGAGCCTGGTGGCGCAACAAGATATTGAGCGCGTCGACGGCGTAACCGGGGCCACGCACTCGACGGAAGACTTTAAGATACTGGCCGGCGCGGCAATAGAGAACGCCAAAGCAGGTAAGACAGAGACGGCAAAAGTGGAATGAATGTCATCGTGAAGCGTAAAGTGCGACTATCTCGTATCGCGTTAAAACACGAGATAGTTTGCACTTACGCTATTCCGGACGGGATCGATCTGATGCCGGCAAAACATGCTTAAAGCCGTTTTCCGATGGCTTACCGCAACCACGTGAATGAATTTATTACCCGGTTGTCAGCAAGGATGACGTTAGCAGAGATTATCGCTCGGGAATGATGTCTTTAAAATCGAGCGCGACATCGTCTTGCTCCGGCGATTTCTCAGCCGCTTCGCTGGTCTGCTGCTGCGGCGCCAATCGTTTCAACAGTTCCAACTGCTGTCGCTGTTGTTCGACTATCTCCCGTAACAGTCTGATTTGCTCATTGGCTCTGACGCTCGCCCGGTTGATAAAAAACCAAACCAGTAATACCAGCAGCGCGACCAATACGGCAAAAAGCATTTCTAATGTGTTCACACCTAATCCATTCATAACAGTCTGCCAAACGACAACTCACGAGGATCCATCTTAGCACCAAGCTCCGGGTAAGTTCGACATCCATGCCATATCCGATACGGGCGATAAACCTCGACGTTGACATGTAAACGTCGCCGGCGAGGCCACAAAGGTATGGCTCGGAAAATCGTTCGCGAAGACAAGCGCCATCCCAGTATGCGTAATGGGTAACTGAGGGGATAGGCTTAAGACCGGCTTGTCAGGCTATTCCCGGCTCAGAATGGGTAGTCATGATAACCCATTTGCTCAGAGATATTTCTGGCGGCGGTATGGAGTATATCGACGTATCCGATCTTGTTTTCTTCAGAGAAACGAATGGTTGGGAATGAAATACTCAGACCGGCGATAACGACCCCGAAGCGATCAAACACCGGCACGGCGATACAGCGCAGTCCTTCTTCCTGCTCTTCGTTATCTTCGCCGTAGCCCTGCTCGCGAACGACATCCAACTGCGCCAGCAGTTCCTCAAGCGAGCCGAGGGTATGGGGAGTGCTGCGGGTAAACTCGACGTTCGCCAGGATTTCATTAACCTCTTCCCTGTCGCGCCAGGCCAGCAGAACTTTACCAATGGCGGTGCTGTATAACGGGTTGCGGCGACCGATACGCGAATGCATGCGCAGGTTATACATTGAGTCGATCTTGTGGATATAGACAATGCTGTCTTCATCCAACGCGCCCAGATGAATGGTTTCCCGCGTCAGCGCGGAAAGCTCGCGCATCTGGATATCCGCGCTACGGATTAAATCAACGTTCTGCAACGCTTTGGCGCCGAGTTCAAACAGCTTTAACGTCAGTGAATATTTTTCCGATTCACCTTCCTGCGCCACATAACCCAAAGATTTCATCGTCTGCAAGAATCGATAAACGGTGCTTTTAGACATCATCACGCGCTGGGAAAGTTCGGTAATACCGATTTCGCGCTCTTCACCCAATGCCTGCAAAATACCAAAAACCTTTAGCACGGATGACACGGAATCGGGCTGTTTATCTAAATCTGCAATGGCCATTTTGTGGTTTCCCTACTTATTTTTCTTGTTTTAAAAAAATAGAACGCGGGTTTTAGTATAAGGGGAACACTTTGCTTAAGGCAATGGAACAGCGGCGATAATCAAGCCGCTGTAATGGATATCCGGCTATAAATAATATTGTTAGCCGCTTGCCGGCAATGCATTCAAGCGGGATAACCATGATCGGCGGGAAACAAAAAACAAAGGCCCGACAAGGGCCTTTGGAAAAACAAGTAAGCTTACTTCAGATAGGCGCCAGAGCGCAGCGCTTCAATGCGTTTATCCAGCGGGGGGTGCGACATAAACAATTCGCTGAACGACTTGGATTTACCATTGATACAGAAAGCCATAATGCTGCCTTCTTCCTGCGGTTCATAACTGGTCTTCAAACGCTGTAAGGCCGCAATCATTTTTTCACGCCCGACCAGCTTCGCCGAACCGGCATCCGCATGGAACTCACGATAGCGCGAGAACCACATGGTTATGATGCTGGCAAGAATGCCGAACACCAGTTCCAGCACCGTTGCAACGGCAAAATAGATCAGCGGATTACCGTTGCTGCTCTCTCCGTCGCTACGATTGCCGGACAGGAAACCGGAAGCGAGCTGAGCGATGATACGGGAAATAAAGATGACGAAGGTGTTCACGACGCCCTGAATCAGCGTCATGGTCACCATATCGCCATTAGCCACGTGGCTGATTTCATGCGCGATCACCGCTTCCGCTTCATCTCGGCTCATGTTTTGCAGTAGCCCGGTGCTGACCGCGACCAGCGACGCGTCTCGGCGGGCGCCGGTCGCAAACGCGTTAATATCCGGCGCATGATAAATCGCCACCTGCGGCATAACGATACCGACCTGCTGAGACTGCGAACGGACGGTTTCCAGCAACCAACGTTCCGTCTCATTCCGTGGTTGCTCAATCACTTCCCCACCGACAGATCGTAATGCCATCCATTTAGACATCAGCAGTGAGACAAAGGCACCGCCAAAGCCGAACAGCCCGGCCATGATCAATAAACCCTGGGCACTGCTGCCTTGGATTCCCGTCAGGCTAAGAATCAGCCCGAAAACCAACATCACCGCCAGGTTGGTGATCAGGAAAAGCGCAATACGCATCATAGAAGTCTGATTTCCTCTCGCAGAAAAATAAAAGTTTGTAACGCATACATCGTATGGGCTGTGCCGCCATTTTCAAGCATTCTTAACTTTTCAGTTACTAAATCAACATAACTTTACATTTTATAAGGAGAAATCCCCAATGCCGGGGCCAGTTGAATGCGCGTATTGATAACAAATCCATTACAGAAGCTGACCGCCATACAGAAAACGGGAGCAATCATGCTCCCGTCAGAATAACGATAATCCGGATTTACGCCGGCGGCGTTAAACAGCAACGCTGGCCTGGTTAACTTTGCGCATGCGCCACGGCGGTCTTCATTGAAGACGCCGGTTGGCGTTTCGGCGGTTTTATCCACAGCGCGATCAGCAACGATACTCCCGACATCACGATGATCGCCATAAAGGTCGCGTGGAAACCGCCCAACTGCGTGGCGATGAACGATCCGGACAGCGCGCCGATGCCGAATCCCTGATAAATCACGCCATAGTTCTTACTGTGATTTTCCAGTCCGAAAAAGTCGCCCACGATTGCCGGGAAGACGGTGATATTGCCGCCGAAGCAGAAAGCAATCGCACTGACGCAGGCAAAGAACAAGAGCGGATTAAGCGGCAGGAAGGTCATCACGGAAACCGCAATCATGGTAACCAGCAGGGTAAAGGCTATCACTCGCAGACGACCGACATTGTCTGAAATCGCGCCAAGCACGATGCGCCCTGCCGTGTTGAATACGGCAATCGCAGAAACCGCGTTAGCCGCCGTCGCCATGCTCATGCCGGCCATCTGCACGCCGATATCTTTTACTACGCCGATCAGATACAAACCACTCATGCAGGCGGTAAAAAAGATGATGAACAGCAGATAAGATTCTTTCCTCGCCAGCATCTCGCCCAATGAAAAATCAGGCGCGCGTCCTTGTTCCGACCGCCGATTTGCCGCCACGCTCAAATCCGGTTCTTTCAACAGCGCGCTGCCGGCAATAATCATTGCCATCACAATAACGCCCCAGTAAAAGAAAGTCGCTGAGACGCCGACTTCAGCAATCAGGAACTGATTGACATATTTGAACAACAAGCTGCCCGCGCCAAAGGCTCCGACAGAAATACCGGCGATTAAGCCTTTACGTTCGGGAAACCACTTAATCAGATTGGACAACGTCGTGATGTAGGCGGCGCCGTCGGCAAAACCGACCACCACGCCCATCAAAAGATAGACCAGCGCAATCGACGACGCGCCGGAGACGGCCATCAGACCTGATCCCAGAGCAATACCGGCTAACAAAGTCAAACGACGAATACCGACGCGTTCCTGAAATTTACCGGCAAACAATGTCGCCACGGCCAGACTGAAACTGGTAATGGAAAAGGTGGCGGCCACGGAGCTCAGCGACCAGCCGAACTTATCAACCATCGGTTGATTGAACAAGCTCCAGGTATAAATAGTACCCAGTCCCATTTGGGTAATGATGGTGCCTAAAACGATTAAACTGCGATTTGCCGGTTTCGCCTGCATGGGTTTTCCCCTACATCTGAAATATGGTCCGAATAGATCGGCACGCTAAAAAATATAAGCTGATGTGTGGAGAAACATATCGCCGAAAAACACTGTCAGCTTAGGTGCTGAAGCCAGTATACAAGCGGGCTGACAGGGGTTGTTCGAATAGGGAATGAAATGCCTGAAATGCGGAATGAAATGCATCTAAAGACGCATCAATGACCTGAATTCTTTTATCTTGCTGCGGCTCACCGGCACCTCGAACTCCTGATCGTTAAGACGCAGAATATAAGTGTTGTTGAACCAGGGAACGATTTCGCGGATTTTGGTCAGATTAACGCAGTAAGAGCGATGGCAACGAAAGAAATACGCCTCCGGCAAGCGGCTACAGAACTCGGTGATATTCATCGGCATGATGAACTCCTCTCGCCGGGTATAAACCAGCGTGACTTTCTCCTGCGCCGCCGCGTAATAGATATTGTTAATATCCGTCACGATAATACGCTCATCTTTCACCAGATTGATGGTTTTCTGCACGTTGCGCGCCGCGCCGATGCTGTTCCCCTGCTCGGTGATCGCCGGCGACAGTCTCTGTTGCCAGAGCGCCTCAAGTTTATTCAGCATGGTCACGATACGCGACTCGTGATACGGCTTGAGTATGTAGTCGAAAGCCTCTACTTCAAAAGCTTCAACGGCATGCTCCTTATAGGCGGTAATAAAAATAATATAAGGTTTATGTACGAATTTACTGATATTTTGCGCCAGACAAACCCCATCCAGAGAGGGGATATTGATATCCAGAAAAATGGCGTCGACTTCGTTATGTTGCAGATACTTTAATACATCCAGCCCGTCATCGAAGGCCGCCTCGATACTGATATTGCTGTGTGCTTTGATAAGGTAGCTCAGCTCTTGCTGAGCCAGAAATTCATCCTCGACAATAATCGCTTTCACTGGCCCTCTCCTGACTGCATAATGCCGGCGCTCAGTTTATCTGGCGAACCACCGGGCGGCGAAATAATCGGTTGTTCACTACGCCGCGGAATATAAAAATAAATTTCGGTACCGGGTTCCAACCGCCGGATGTGCAATCCTTCGCCGTACAATAAACGAACCCGATGATGAACATTCAACAGACCGATCTTATTGCCCGGCACTTCATTTCTTGCCACCCGGTCCATCGTTTCCTGGCTGATCCCATGCCCGGTATCTTTCACTGCGACCATGAGCCTATCGCCCAAATCTTTCACCGATACCACTACCGTACCTTTGCCGCGACAGGGTTGAATACCGTGGACGATGGCGTTTTCCACCAGCGGCTGAATCAGCAGACTGGGGATTTTATAGGACAGATCGTCATCAATGTCATAGATAACCGTTAATTTCGTGCCAAAACGCGCCTGTTCGATGGCGATATAGTCGCGGATTTGATAGAGCTCTTTCTTTACATCAATCAGCGAATCGTCATTCAATTCCAGGTTATAACGCAGGTAACGAGACAAATTGATCACTAACTGTCGGGCGGTATCCGGATTAATACGAATCGAGGAAGAGATCGCATTCAGCGCGTTAAACAGAAAATGAGGATTAATTTTACTCTGTAACGCCCGCAACTCCGCTTTGTTGGCCATATCGCGCAGTTGTTCCGTGCGCGAAACTTCAATCTGCGTCGACATGATCTGTGACAGACCCACAGCCATCACGCGTAGTGAATAGGTAATTTTATGCGCGTGGCAATAATAAATCTTGAGTGTCCCGGTCACCTGTCCGTGCTCCCATAAGGGGATCACGATCATTGAGTGAATTTGCGGCGTCAGGTGCTGCTCGTCATTATTTTTAATGATGATTTTGCCGTCATTAATCGCCCGCTGCGTCATCGGACTGATGATATCCTGTCCGATATTATATTTTTCTTCGCCGATGCCGACATAAGCCAGAATATGTCGGGTATTGGTAATCGCCACCGCATCCGCATTAATTTCAGTGCGGATGATATTACAAATGGTCGTCAGCGAATCACTATTGATATTCCGGAAATAAGGCAGCGTTTTATGGGCAATATCCAGCGCCAGTTTAGCCTGTCTGGCGGCAATCACTTCTTTTTCGTTCGCGACGCTTTGCACCAGTAAAACAATCAGCCCGATGCACACCGTACCCAGGATCATCGGCGTAGCGATTTGCGAAACGATATCAATCCCCAGCTCGATGGGCTTCGCCCAGACCACCACCAGCAGCATCGTCAGGGATTCACACAGCATGCCGCCCAGAATACCCACGCTCCACTGTTGCTCTTTTTTGACTTTCAGATTAATACAGCCCGCCATCGCGCCGGCAATAACGCTGGTAATCAGGCAGGGAACGGAGGTAATGCCGTCGATATCGATTAAATAACGGTGGATCCCGGCAATCAATCCGGTGGCGATGCCGACCCAAGGCCCAAACAAGATGCCGCCGGACATCACCGCAATGACGCGCACATTGACCAGAGAGCCTTCAACATTGATACCGGAGTAAGTGCCAAACAGCGCGAACAACGAAAAAATGGCCGTAGCCAGTATGCGCTCTCTTGGCGAATGCTGTTCCTTTTGCAGCAACTGGCGAAACTGCCGCGTCCGGGTAAGAAAAAACAAACAAATCAGCATCAACGCCGCACGGTCAAACACCGCCAATAGCATCTCGAATATTTCGTGCACAGAACATTCCGCAGGTCAGACGACAGGCTGGCCACTATAGAAAAAATGCGATCTATATTCCACTTTTAGCTGTTATCACGGATTGCGGCGAGATTAGGGTTAAAAACAACGTCTGTTACTTGACTCAAGAACGATTGAGCTTCAGCAATCTGGTGAACGCCTTCGCGGGCATCGGATGCCCGAAGAAATAACCCTGCGCCTCATCGCAACCGCGATTTTTCAGCAACTCACTGGCTTCCTGCGTTTCAACGCCTTCGGCAATCACGCCGAGTCCAAAGCTTTTGCCAAGGTAGAGTACGGCCCAAACAATGGCCGCATCCGTATCGGATTCACACAAGGTGCGCACAAAGGTTTGATCGATTTTAAGGCGCGTGACCGGATAGTTTTTCAACACGCTGAGCGAGGCGTAGCCGGTCCCGTAATCGTCAAACGCGATGCCGATCCCCGCCTCTCGCAGTTCATGCAGCGGTTGCAACATGTTTTCATCATGGCGCAGGATGATATTTTCCGTAATTTCCAATTCCAGCGAGCCGGGCCGTAAACCGGTTTCCTTCAGGATACGCATAATCTGTTGCGCTAAAGCGCCTGAGCGGAACTGCGCGCTGAACAGATTGATGCTGATGCGAAAATCTTTCGCACCCGCGCGACACCATGCGGCGGCCTGTTTACAAGCCGTCCTTAAGACCCAGTCGCCGATATATTCAGCCCAGGGGCCGCACTCCAGCGCGGTGAGAAACGCACTCGGGGCAAGCAGGCCTTTATCGGGATGACGCCAACGAAGCAGCGCCTCCGCCCCCACTATTTTGTTATTCGACAGGCAAACAAGCGGTTGATAAAACACTTCAAATTCGTGATTTTCATAAGCCCGGGCGAATTCTGACTGAAACGCCTGTCTGGCCTGAAAATTTTCCCGTAACGCATGCGTAAATAAACGATGGCAATTACCGCCCTCCGCCTTGGCCTGGTGCAGCGCCAAATCCGCGTTGGTCAGCAGCGCCTGCACGGTTACGCCGTTTTCGGGGTAGAGCGCCATGCCGATACTGGCGCTGATATTAATCAGGTGATCGCCCGTCACCATCTTCTGCGCTATGGCATGCGTAATCTGCCCGGCAATGTTGGCGGCCGCTTGCCGATTAGCCAATCCGGGCAATAACAGAGCGAACTCATCGCCTCCCATGCGCGCCGCCAGAACGTCGTTGCGCACATTCTCCCGTATTTTCCTGGCTACGTTGACCAGAATATCATCACCGCTGACATGTCCCAGACTGTCGTTGACATCCTTAAAACCATCCAGATCGATCAGCATGATGCAAACCGCCGTTTCGGTTTTCAGCGCCTGCGCCAGATTTGACGTCAATAAGGCCCGATTCGCCAGACCGGTTAACGGATCCAGATGCGCCAGCAAAAACAATCGTTCTTCATTACGGCGGCGCTCGTTTACATCGCGCAAGACAGCGCCGTAACTGACCCGATGCTTATCGCTCCAGATTGACGGAAACAGCTCGACGAGAAGTGAAGCGCCGCTTTTGGTGTGAACATTCAATTCCAGCGCGCCGCCTTTCGCCAACGATGCGCCATCCGCAGAGCACTGTTGCAAACGGGTGACAAAAGAATCGGGGAAGATGCTATCGATGCCGCGGCCGATAAGCTCATGATCGGCGTAGCCGAGCATCTTTTGCGCGGCGGCATTGCAAAAAGTGATGGCGCCCTTCTCATTAATGCAGATAACGGTGTTGGAGGAGGTTTGGGCAATATCTTCAAAACGCGCCTGCCCCATCTGACTCGCCAGATTAAGCCGCCGCATCTCCAGCCGCTCCATAACCAGTAAAGCCAGATCCTGCAAACTATGTTCGTCTCTGGCGCTGAAAACAGGCCGCGGCTTGATATCAATAATGCATAGCGCGCCGATAGCATAGCCGGATGGCGTTCGTAAAGGGATGCCCGCATAAAAGCGAATGTAAGGCTCGCCCGTAACCAGCGGGTTGTCGCTGAAAAGCGGATCTTCTCTCGCATCGGGAACAACCAGAATGCCCGTTCCCTGCGTCGCATGCGAACAAAAGGCGATTTCAATTGGCGTTTCCTTTACTGAAAGCCCCATTCCCGCGGCAAACAACTGCCGTTCCGACTCCAACAGGGAGAGCAAGACAATAGGCGCATCGAAAATTTTTGCCGCCAGATCGATCAGGTCATTAAGGCCGGAATCAAACAATACGCCTTTAATGCCATACTCACGAAGAGCAGCAAGGCGATTCACTTCATCTTTACCTATCGGAGCACGACGCATGAAGCCCCCCTCTGGTATTCCTCTTTTTAATGCACAGGTTAAAACATAAGCTTTCAAATTATAAATCGAACGAACTATTTAATGTCACAAAGCAATATCACCAACAGGTGGAATAGCGCAAACTCGTAAGACGCGCGGCCAAGCTATATAAAAATATTATAAAGTATAGATTATTGTGACAAAAATTCGCGACTACCACGCCCTGATAAAAAGAATAACAAGGACGCTAAATATTAAAATATATAATATATTTTGGCATAACAGCGCAGCAAAATCCTGGCGTCAGGCTTGATAGCTATTTAAGATCGAGACGCACGATGCTTTCACTTGAGTCAGAGCTTCTTTCATTATGGTCAGGCGTGACTCAAAACGAAAGGAAGGTACGACAATGGAAATCGCATGGGGAGAGCAGCAATGCACTTGCAGCGGGATGCCGATGGCGCAGACCCCCTCGGCATGTTCCTGGTAATCAAAAGCGAAGCCGGTGGCTCTCACCCGATGGATATCCGCCAGTAGCTTGTCGAGCGACGTAATCGTATTTTTGGTCAGCGCGGGCATTCCATGCTTAAACAGACCGGCGATAGCGTCATCATCCATACTGGATAAGATGGCCTTGCCATTCGCCATGGCATACAGCGGTTTCGGCCGATCGGCCGTCGGCACCACGCGAACGGTCTGGTCGGAGACGATACGATCGAGGCAATAAACCTCTGCGCCATAGAGTGTGGAAATATCCACCGTTTCGTGCGTCATCTCATATAACATCTCCATCGGGCGACGCAGTTGGGCCGCGACATCCGAATAGGACATTTTGGCCAGTTCACTGATTCCCCATCCCAATCTGACGCCGGATTCGCTGCCCTCAACCAAATTTTCTTCTTTCAGCGCATCGACGATACGCTGTACCGTCGAACGGGGCAAATTGGTGCGTGACGCTAATGCGCCCAGGCTAATGCCTTCACATCCCAGGGCTCGCAGAATGCTTGCAGCCCTTGATATCACCTGGATCTTTTGGTTTTTTTTATGCATTGCCGCTCCCGGAAATATCTCAAAACCGTACCACGATGTGGCTAATATTGTATTGATATGAAATAAGCGTATTATGATTTTATGTTGACGCAAAGTTAAATTAACGTCAGAAGTTTGATGTAGCTTTGCAAAAATGCATAACGAAAAATCGGCGTTCGCTGCGCATCAAGGTAGGCAGACGAGGTTTATCTTGATACAACGTCTTGCCTGACCCATTGAATGTATTACAGCGTTCATGCTGCACCCTATCCACAAAGAAAGGAGAAATAACATGGCATACGCCACAACGAACCCGTACACCGGGGAACTGATCAAAACCTTTCCTGATGCCACCGATGCAGAAGTTTCATCAGCGATTGAACATGCGCATGCTACTTTTCTGACATGGAAAAACACATCGTTCGCCGAACGACGCGCCGTCATACAACGCGCGGCCGATTTGCTGCGTAAAGACAGCGATGAACATGCGAAACTGCTGACGCTGGAAATGGGGAAACTGTTTACCGAAGCGAAGGCCGAAGTCGAACTGTCTGCCCAGATTTTTGAATATTACGCCAAAAACGCCGAATCCCTGCTGGCGCCGGAAAAACTTCCGGTGGCCGATCCTGCCGAAGGCGACGCGGTGGTATACCATGACCCGCTAGGGGTTCTACTGGCGATCGAACCCTGGAACTTCCCGTACTACCAGATTGCCCGCATCATTGCGCCGCAACTGTCCGCCGGCAACACTGTTCTGTTGAAACACGCCTCAAACGTTCCACAGAGCGCGGCGCGTTTCGAACGCCTGATGCTTGAGGCCGGCTTGCCCGCTGGCGGATTCAAAAATCTGTATGCCACGCGCAGCCAGATTGAATTAATCCTCAACGATCCGCGCGTTCAGGGCGTGGCGCTGACCGGTTCCGAAGATGCCGGCGCGCTTGTCGCGCAGCAGGCCGCTAAAGCCCTCAAGAAATCGACGCTCGAACTGGGCGGCGCGGATGCATTTGTCGTTCTGGCCGATGCCGAACTGCAAAAAACCGCAAAATGGGCGGTATTCGGGCGTCACTGGAATGGCGGACAAGTGTGCGTATCGTCCAAACGCATGATCATCGTCGATGAAGTCTATGATGACTTCCTTAAGCTGTATACCGACGGCGTAGCGGGATTACGCGCAGGCGATCCGCTGTCGCCGGAAACCACGCTTGCCCCGCTCTCTTCACAGAAAGCCGCCGATGAAGTCAAAGAAAAGATTCAGTTCGCCGTGGATCATGGCGCGACGGCAACCGAAGTCGGTCCTAAAGTGCCGGAAAGCGGCGCGTTCGTCCAACCCACGATTCTGACCGACATCACGCCGGATAATCCGGCTTATTACATGGAGTTTTTCGGGCCGGTATCCATGCTTTTCCGCGCCAAAGATGAAGACGACGCCATCCGTATCGCCAATGACTCTCCCTTTGGTTTAGGCGGTTCCGTCTTTACTCAGGATGAGCAGCATGGCGCAGAAGTGGCGAAAAAAATCTCCACCGGGATGATCTTCGTTAACCATCCGACCATGGTTAAGGCCGATCTGCCGTTCGGCGGTGTACGCCGCTCCGGATATGGACGTGAATTAATTGGGTTGGGCATCAAAGAATTCGTTAACCACAAACTAATCAACATTGTTGATATTGATGCTGAATTCTAATTTTTTCCGTTCCTGACGCAACGACCTGTATGCGATATTTTCTCTGCGAAAAGTCAAAATACAGGTCTTTGCTTTTAATCAGCGAACTTAAATATAAGAGAATATTATGGCAACTATACATCTCGTCGGTATTGCCGGCAGTTTACGTCAGAAATCAACGAATAAAGGATTACTGCGGGCCGCGCAGTCGGTATTACCTGACAATGTATCACTGGATATCGCCGATTTAAGCGACGTGCCGTTTTATAATGCGGACATTACCGAGCAACCGGAATCGGTGCAACGCATCATTCAGCAGGTCAAAAAAGCAGACGGCCTGGTTCTCGCCTGTACCGAATATAATTATTCCCTGGCGCCGGCGTTAAAGAATATTCTGGATTGGCTGTCGCGTGTTGAAGACAACACATTACTGGCAGGAAAACCGGTGGCAATAATGGGTTCCGGCGGCGGTATGGGAACGTCTCGCGCTCAGTACCATTTGCGTCAGGTTTGCGTGTTCCTTGATTTACATCCCTTGAATAAGCCGGAAGTGTTCTCAAATGCCTATAGCGGTAGTTTCGATGCAGACGGCAATCTTATTGACGAAAAAATCAAAGGACTGATATCACAACAGATATCGGCGTTAGCAGGCACCATTAGCAAGGCATAATGGCGAGATCGGTTTCGATAAAACAGGCCAGCATATACCGCTTAAAAGCACAATCGACACAGGTAATACAACACCAATGATGCTAACCGAATATGCTGACCACTATGGACGCTTAAATAAAATAAAATTAAGCCGGAAAATAACTTATTGAGTGTTCGGGAGTATCATTCTTTGCATGGATGATTAAATCCCAATCGCCAGTATAAGGAACGGTTAAATAAACTTCATCCTCAGCACTCACGCTAATAGCGTCTTGTAAAGCGGCTTTATTCTGAGTATCCGTTGTATGTGAACCATTAATCATTTCAAGATCAAAAGCGTTGGAACAACGAACAATTAGCGTATCACCACCAAAAAGACTCATACACGTGCGAATTACAGACATACATCCTCCGCGGCACACAGCCATTAGCATGCCTTTATGAAACATAATCTATGGAGCAATTTTCCCTCAACGGGATTTTCATAAGAGCAAAATACATACCGACGGATTATGATTTAGATCAATTTATTTCCACGTTTCTACAGCATCGACAATAAAATAAGATGAAGCCATAAACGGCTAAATTTCATTAGGCTTTGTGATAATCAGCATAAATATAATCATAAACGGCCCATGCCCGGCATTTCACAGAAGAAAGTATGGCGCACGTCACGGAATAGTATTTTTTACCAATGATAATCCCAATTTTGGCGTAAACCACCAGGTTGGTAAAATCTGATTCTCCCCTGCTTAACCCTATCGATATTTTATCGCGCCAGAGAAAATCGAACGCGACAACCTGACGGATGGAAAACAGCAACGCGTCTCGGTCATGGTCAGCCTGTTGTCTGCGCCTGATGTTGCTCGCTGACGGACAGAAATTGCGCCGCCAGAAAAATTACCCCTACGCCGACAAGGCAAAAAATCAGCCCGCCGTACCCCATAAGGGACACGACGCCGCCGGTCAGCGCCGGTCCCGTTACACTGCCGGCGCCCCAGACAACGCCGAAAACCGAATTGACGACAATGAGTTTCTGCCCGGCAAAACGTTTCCCAGCGCGCACAAGCGACAACGTATAGATAGCGCCGGCCGCCGCGCCCAGAATAAAGCAGTTAAGGAACATCATATGCAGGGAATTGAACGCCAGAGGCAACAGCGTCAGCAGGATACAGAATATGACGCCACAGCTGATATGAACGCGCCTGACGCCAAATTTATCCGCCATCCATCCCATAACGGGTTGCAGCAGCGCATCCCCCAGGAAAATAACGGTAACCAGAAGCGCCGCGGTTTGTTCCGTCAAGCCGTTTGCCATGCCATAAAGCGGAAATAGCGATAACACGCTGGCGTCAAAAAAGGAAAAACACAGTACGCCCACGGCAATGGCCGTCACGGTTTTCAATATGCGACGATAAACGATCGGCGTTTTCTCTTCCGAACGGACAAGGTCGCGACACGGAACAATCAGCAGTGCACACACGGCGGTCGTAATACCGATCGACCAGACCGCCATCCCCGCGTAGGCATCACCGGCCACAATCAGCAGCGGCCCAACCAGTTGAAATCCGGTAAATGCGGAGGTGTAAATACCGGTGAATGTCGCCTTGTAGCGATCCGATGCCGCCCCGGCGATCCAACTTTCGCCGATGACAATCACAATGCCGCTGGCAAGTCCCGTCACCAGACGAGGGAGAATCAATGTCAGGGGATCGCTCAACAGGCACGATGCCACCGTTGAGGCGGAGAGAAACATCAGACTCAACACCAGCAGTATTTTCACTTTCATCCGCCGGCTGAGCATCGGCGTAATAAACGATGAAATAAACATGCCCGCCGCCGGAAGCGCTGAAATCAGCCCCAGCAATGCCGCCCCATGCCCCAACGCAGCCAGGCGCAGGCTGATAAGCGGCAATGTGTAACCCGTGATCAATCCCACCAGCGATGCGGCGATAATCATCATCAAGGTGAAATAATGCTGCTGATGTTTGGAAGAAAAAATCATTGCGCGTTCAACTGCTGGCTGACCTGATGGATGAAGATAGCACGTCAGATTGCGCAAGGGATAGCCGGAAATGACCGGCCGCGCTTGAGAAAGAAAAGGCAAAAACAACGGGAGACAGGATTGGACAATGGTTAAATACAAAAACAGAACGATTTTTGCGCAAAAACGGTTTATCGGCAAACCAAAGGGGCCGCATGGCCCCTTTGGGGAGCAGCAAAAAAGTGATTACATATTATCGATGATGTCCTGCGCGAACTCGCTACATTTCCGCAGCTTAGCGCCTTCCATCAGACGTTCGAAATCGTAGGTCACGGTCTTGTTCTTGATCGCCCCTTCAACGCCTTTAACAATCAGATCGGCCGCTTCGAACCATTGCAGATGGCGCAGCATCATTTCCGCGGACAGAATAATGGAACCTGGGTTCACTTTATCCTGACCGGCATACTTCGGCGCGGTGCCGTGAGTGGCTTCAAACAGCGCGCATTCGTCGCCGATATTGGCGCCCGGCGCGATGCCGATACCGCCAACCTGCGCCGCCAACGCGTCGGAAATATAGTCGCCGTTCAGGTTCATACAGGCGATAACATCATACTCGGCGGGACGCAGCAGAATCTGTTGTAAAAACGCATCGGCAATCACGTCTTTAACGATAATGTCTTTACCGGTTTTCGGGTTCTTGATTTTAACCCAGGGTCCGCCGTCAATCAGTTCACCGCCGAACTCTTCGCGCGCCAGTTGGTAGCCCCAGTCTTTAAAGGCGCCCTCGGTGAATTTCATGATATTGCCTTTATGAACCAGCGTGAGCGAGTCGCGATCGTTGGTGATGGCATATTCAATCGCCGCGCGCACCAGGCGCTTCGTTCCTTCCTCGGAACAGGGTTTGATGCCGATGCCGCAATGTTGCGGGAAACGGATTTTATGCACGCCCATTTCATCGCGCAGGAACTTAATCACTTTATCCGCTTCCGCGGAATCCGCTTTCCATTCGATACCGGCATAAATATCTTCGGCGTTTTCACGGAAGATCACCATATCGGTCAGTTCCGGGTGTTTTACCGGGCTTGGCGTACCTTCGTAATAGCGCACCGGACGCAAGCAGATATACAGATCCAGTTGCTGGCGCAATGCGACGTTCAGAGAGCGAATGCCGCCGCCGACCGGCGTGGTTAACGGCCCTTTGATCGCCACCCGATATTCACGAATCAGATCCAGCGTTTCTTCCGGCAGCCACACGTCTTTGCCATAAACCTGCGTTGATTTTTCGCCGGTATAAATTTCCATCCAGGAAATTGCGCGTTTGCCTTGATAAGCTTTTTTGACTGCGGCATTAACCACGTCGATCATCGCCGGCGTAACGTCAACACCAATGCCGTCCCCTTCGATAAAGGGGATCACCGGATTATCGGGAACGTTCAATTTGCCCTGGCCATCAACCGTGATCTTTTGACCCGCTGTCGGTACCACTACTTTGCTTTCCATTAACCTCTCCTTCGAGCGCAATTTTGTTAATGACTTGTAAGATGTGAGTCGATACTACTTGAATATTTTGCCCGCGCCAATCGCAAACCTTTTCGAGTATAATGCTTTTGTTATCCGCGGCTATAAAGATGATGAATAAATTCCCTGTTAAAAATCACCGAGTTAAACGATTCAGCTCCCAACCTGCGAAAAAACGCGGGCATCAGGAGCCCCGGCGTATCGTCTTGTTCAATAAACCCTTTGATGTGCTGCCGCAATTCACCGATGAGGCCGGCCGATCCACGCTGAAAGACTATATCCCGATTCGCGGCGTTTACGCGGCCGGCCGTTTGGACCGCGACAGCGAAGGACTGATGATCCTCACTAATGATGGAAAACTTCAGTCTAAACTCACCGACCCCATCCATAAAACAGCAAAAACCTATTATGCTCAGGTTGAAGGGGTTCCGGATGAAAATGCGCTTGCCCAGTTCCGTAGCGGTCTTGAGCTTAAAGACGGTAAAACTTTACCCGCCAGCGCCGAAATCGTGCCGGAGCCTGACTGGCTGTGGGAGCGGGTCCCGCCTATTCGGCAGCGAAAAAGCATTCCCGTCTGCTGGCTAAAAATCACCCTGCATGAAGGTCGTAACCGTCAGGTGCGGCGCATGACGGCAAATATTGGCTACCCCACGCTGCGTCTGATCCGCTATGGCATGGCTAATCAGATTGTGGAAGGCCTGTTACCCGGAGAATGGAAGGAGATCGTCGATGTTTAAACCGCACGTTACCGTTGCCTGCGTGGTGCAGGCGGAAAACCATTTTCTGGTGGTCGAAGAGTTGATTAACGATAAACTGCTGTGGAATCAACCCGCCGGGCATCTGGAAGCCGACGAAACGCTCATTCAGGCCGCCGGCCGCGAGCTGTGGGAAGAAACGGGCATTCAGGCTGAACCACAGAGCTTCCTGCAATTGCACCAATGGATCGCGCCTGACCGCACGCCGTTCCTGCGGTTCTGCTTTGCCCTCGATCTGCCGTATAAAATGGCAACGCAGCCTCACGACAGCGATATAGAGTGCTGTCGCTGGTTGACGGCGGAGGAAATTATCCACTCCGGCCAATTGCGATCGCCGTTGGTCGCGGAGAGTATTCGTCGCTATCAGCAGCCTGAACGTTACCCGTTAACGCTGCTTGGCGCGTTTAACTGGCCGTTTTAGCGAATGATGCCGCAGGAATAGCGGTGCAGGCCCAGCCGCAACATGATAAAATGCGCGGCTTGTTTTTTGCTTCAAGTTCAGTTCGCGAGACGTCCATGTCAGATAACAGCCAGAAAAAAGTGATTGTCGGTATGTCCGGCGGTGTTGATTCATCCGTTTCCGCTTACCTGTTGCAGCAACAGGGCTACCAGGTTGAAGGCCTGTTCATGAAAAACTGGGAAGAGGACGACGACACGGAGTATTGTTCCGCGGCAGCCGACCTTGCCGACGCGCAGGCCGTCTGCGACAAGCTCGGTATGACGCTGCATACCGTCAATTTCGCGGCCGAATACTGGGATAACGTCTTTGAATTGTTCCTGGCGGAGTACAAGGCGGGCCGCACGCCCAACCCCGATATCCTGTGCAATAAAGAAATCAAATTCAAAGCCTTTCTTGAATTCGCCGCCGAAGATTTAGGCGCGGATTACATTGCTACCGGCCACTATGTCCGCCGTCAGGATGTCGAGGGGAAAAGCCGTTTACTGCGTGGCACGGACGGGAATAAAGACCAGAGTTACTTCCTCTACACCCTCAGCCACGAACAGATCGCGCAGAGTTTATTCCCGGTGGGCGAACTGGAGAAACCCCAGGTTCGCGATATTGCGCAACAACTGGCGTTGGCCACGGCCAAAAAGAAAGACTCCACTGGCATTTGCTTCATCGGCGAGCGTAAATTCACCGAGTTTCTCTCGCGCTATCTGCCGGCGCAGCCGGGCCCGATACTGTCCGTTGATGACAACAAACCCATGGGACAGCATCAGGGGCTGATGTATCACACCCTGGGTCAGCGCAAAGGATTAGGGATCGGCGGCGTCAAAGATGGCGGCGAAGATCCCTGGTATGTGGTGGATAAAGACGTAGAAAATAACATTTTGTACGTTGCTCAGGGACATGAACACCCTCGCCTGATGTCATACGGTTTAATCGCCCAGCAGTTGCATTGGGTCGATCGTCAGCCAGTCACCGCGGAATTCCGCTGCGTCGTCAAGACCCGTTATCGTCAGGCGGACATCCCGTGTACGGTTACCCCGCTGGGGGAAGATCGCATAACCGTTCGCTTCGATGAGCCGGTCGCGGCCGTGACGCCGGGACAGTCGGCCGTGTTCTATCTGGGCGACGTTTGTCTGGGCGGCGGCATTATTGAAGAACGTTTACAGGAGTAGTCGTGGCTAAGAATTATCATGATATTACGCTCGCGCTCGCGGGTATCTGCCAGTCCGCTCATCTGGTGCAGCAGTTGGCCCATACCGGCAACTGCGACCATGAGATTCTGCACACGTCGCTCAATAGTATTCTGATTGTAAACCCGGCCTCGACGCTGGCGGTTTATGGCGATGCGGAAAGCAATCTGAAAACCGGGCTGGAAACCCTGCTGGGCATATTGAACACCAACGGTAAAGGCCAGGGCGCCGAACTGTCGCGCTATGCTTTCAGCCTGATAACGCTGGAGCGGAAACTGCACGGCAAGAAAACGGCGCTCGACGAACTGGGCAAACGCATTGGCCAACTGGAGCGTCAGTTGGAGCATTTTGAACTGCTCTCTGATACGATCATCAGCGCGCTGGCCGGCATTTATGTGGATGTCATCAGTACGTTGGGGCCGCGTATCCAGGTTACCGGTTCGCCGGAGGTGCTGAAAAACAGCCAGATTCAGGCCAAAGTGCGCGCCGCGCTGCTGGCCGGCATCCGTTCCGCGGTGCTATGGCAGCAGATTGGCGGCGGACGCCTGCAACTGATGTTCTCCCGCAGCCATCTGGTGAAAGAAGCGAAACTTATATTGGCGCGTTGCTGATCAACGATGAATCTGCGGGCTTGCTATCCTCGTTAATCGCCGTATCCGCCGACGCAACACCATCGCTCAACAGCCGTTCCCCGCCGCGCGGGGATTGCGAAATGCGGGATGTTTGCCGTCGGCATGAACTATTATTTTTATTGAAACCAATCCCAGGAGTTGCTTGCGATGGAATTATCCTCACTGACCGCCGTTTCCCCGATAGATGGCCGCTACGGCGATAAAGTCAGCTCGCTGCGCGCTATTTTCAGCGAATTCGGTTTGCTGAAATTCCGCGTACAGGTTGAAGTACGTTGGCTGCAAAAGTTGGCGGCCTGTGCAGAAATCCAGGAAGTTCCTGCATTTGATGCCGACGCAAACGCTTTCCTCGACCGAATCGTCGCTGAATTCAACGAACAGGATGCGGCGCGCATTAAAACCATCGAGCGCACCACCAACCATGACGTGAAGGCCGTCGAATATTTTCTGAAGGAAAAAGTCGCCGCCGTTCCGTCGCTGCACGCCGTCAGCGAATTCATTCACTTCGCCTGTACCTCGGAAGATATCAACAACCTGTCTCATGCGCTGATGCTGGATACCGCCCGCCGTGAGGTGATTCTTCCCCAGTGGCGCAAAATCATTGACGCCCTGGCCGACTTGTCCCTGCAATATCGTGATATTCCCCTGCTGTCGCGCACCCACGGGCAACCCGCCACGCCGTCCACCATCGGTAAAGAGTTCGCCAACGTGACCTACCGGATGGAGCGCCAATATCGTCAGCTTCAGCAGATTGAAATTCTGGGTAAAATCAACGGCGCCGTCGGCAACTACAACGCGCATCTCGCCGCCTACCCGGAAATCGACTGGCATCGGTTCAGCGAAAGTTTCGTCACGTCGCTGGGCATCGCCTGGAACCCGTACACCACGCAGATCGAACCGCATGATTACATTGCGGAATTGTTTGACTGCATCGCTCGCTTCAACACCATTCTGATCGACTTCGACCGCGATATCTGGGGTTACATCGCCCTGAACCACTTCAAGCAGAAAACCATCGCCGGTGAGATCGGTTCGTCCACCATGCCGCATAAAGTTAACCCGATTGATTTCGAAAACTCGGAAGGCAACCTGGGATTAGCCAATGCCGTGTTGGGCCATTTGGCCGGGAAATTGCCGGTCTCCCGCTGGCAGCGCGACCTGACCGACTCCACGGTGCTGCGTAACCTGGGCGTGGGCGTGGGCTATGCGCTGATCGCTTATCAATCAACGTTAAAAGGCATCAGCAAGCTGGAGGTCAACCGCGACCACCTGCGCGAAGAGCTGGATCACAACTGGGAAGTGCTGGCTGAACCTATTCAAACCGTAATGCGTCGGTACGGCATTGAAAAGCCTTACGAAAAACTGAAAGAGCTGACGCGCGGCAAACGCGTGGATGCGGCCGGCATTCAGGCGTTTATCGACGGTCTGGACCTGCCCGAAACGGAAAAGGCGCGGCTGAAAACGCTGACGCCGGCAAATTATATCGGCCGCGCCATTCAAATGGTCGACGATTTGCAATAAGGCTCATGCGACAGGCGGACCGCTCGTCCGCCTGTTACCCGGTTCCTTCGTTCTCCTGTTTATCCGTCGTTTATTATCCCTGTGGATAATTTGCCAGATAAAAATCAAATCATATAATTAATTCCGATTGCGTATGACTATGATACGTAAGCGGTGTTTACTTATAACCGTCTTACCCGTTTGACAGAGAAGCTGAGGAAATAGCGATGCGCATTCTGGTCGTCGAAGATAACGTTTTATTACGTCATCACCTTACCGTGCAAATGAATGAAATGGGACATCAGGTCGACGCCGCCGCGGGCGCCAAAGAGGCCGATTTTTTCCTGCACGAACACTCGCCGGATATTGCGATTATCGACCTCGGCCTGCCGGATGAAGATGGCATGAGTATGATTCGCCGCTGGCGCTCACAGCAGATCAAGCTGCCCATTCTGGTGCTGACCGCCCGGGAAGGCTGGCAGGACAAAGTGGCCGTGTTGGAAGCCGGCGCGGATGACTACGTGACCAAGCCGTTTCATATGGAAGAGGTGGTCGCCCGTTTACAGGCATTGATGCGCCGCAATAGCGGGCTAGCGTCGCAGATTATCAGTCTATCGCCGTTTGAAATCGATCTGTCGCGACGAGAAGTGATGATCAACGGCGCGCCGGTCAAGCTGACCGCCTTTGAATACACCATCATCGAGACGCTGATCCGCAACAACGGAAAAGTGGTCAGCAAGGAATCATTGATGTTGCAGCTCTACCCCGATGCCGAGCTGCGCGAGAGCCATACCATTGATGTATTAATGGGACGCCTGCGCAAAAAAATACAGAACGCCGGCTCTGCGGATGTCATTACCACGGTGCGCGGCCAGGGTTATCGTTTCGATCTGAACGCCGGTCAGGCCAAAAATGAGTGATCGAAAATCGCCGCAAGCCGTTTCCAACGACGCCCGCCATAACAAATTCCCCTTTTCGCTGCGCGTGCGTTTTTTACTCGCGACCGTCGCTATCGTTCTGGCGTTATCGCTGTCTTACGGCGTCGTCGCCATCATCGGTTACAGCATCAATTTCGATAAAACGTCATTCCGTCTGCTGCGCGGGGAAAGTAATCTGTTTTACCGACTGTCTCAGTGGCGAGACGGCCAATTAACCATCGCGACGCCGCCGGATATCGATAACAACTTCCCTACGCTGGTTTTGATTTACGACCAGCAGGGCAACATACTCTGGCGTGAACGAGAAGTCCCGCAGTTGGAAGCGATGATCAAACCCGAATGGCTGGAAAAAACGGCTTATCATGAGTTGGATATCGATACCAAGACCAGCAGCGTCGTGCTGAAAGAAAATACGTTGCTGTTGAATAGCCTGCGGGCGCTCAACGGCGTCTACTCGCATACGCTGACCCACTCCGTCGCCGTCAATGTCTATCCGCGCACCGAACATCTTCCGCCTCTGACCATCGTGGTTGTCGACCGGATCCCGCAGGAATTGCAACAGGAGGATATCGTCTGGGAATGGTTCGGTTACGTTATTATCGCCAACCTGATTCTGGTCTTCCCGTTGCTGTGGCTGGGCGCGCACTGGAGTCTGCGGCCTATCAAACACCTGGTCAGGCAAATTGCCGAGCTGGAAAACGGCACGCGTGAACAATTGGATGAAAATCCGCCGCGGGAGTTATACAGCCTGGTGAAAAACCTGAATATCCTGTTGAATAACGAGCGCCGGCGTTATCACAAATACCGCACCACCCTGACCGACCTCACCCATAGTCTGAAAACGCCGCTGGCCGTGCTGCAAACCACGCTGCGGGCGTTACGCACCGGCAAGGAAATCAATATCGATCAGGCCGAGCCGCTGATGCTGGCGCAGATCAGCCGAATATCGCAACAGATTGGCTACTATCTGCACCGCGCCAGCGTACGTTCCGAACACCATATGCTGATGCGTGAGGTGCATTCCGTACCCGCCATGCTGGACGGCCTCTGCTCCGCGCTGAATAAAGTTTATCAACGTAAAGGCGTGGTGCTGACGCTGGACATCTCTCCCGAACTGACCTTTGTCGGTGAAAAAAACGACTTTATGGAGATACTGGGCAACGTGTTGGATAACGCCTGCAAATACTGCCTGGAATTTGTGGAGATCAGCGCCCAGTATTCCGACCACAAACTGCACCTGATCATTGATGATGACGGCCCCGGCATACCGGAAAGCAAGCGCGAACTTATTTTTCAGCGCGGGCAGCGCGCCGACCGGCTGCGCCCCGGTCAGGGCATCGGTCTGTCGGTCGCCGCCGAAATTATTGAGCAATATCAGGGTGAAATCATTATCAGCGACAGCGCGTTAGGGGGCGCTCGCGTCGAGGCGATCTTCTCCCGTCAGAATCTTGCTTAGAATGAGCGATGAAAGTCAGTACAGCTCACCGGGCTTCCGCTATAATTGCCGCCCGTCTCGTTTTCTGGAAGATATGGCATGGACTATCAACTCAATCTCGATTGGCCGGAATTTTTAGCGCACTACTGGCAAAAAAAACCGGTGATTATCAAACACGGTTTTAATCATTTTATCGACCCTATCTCACCAGATGAACTTGCCGGTCTGGCATTGGAAAATGAAGTCGACAGCCGACTGATTAGCCATCAGGACGGGCGCTGGCAGGTCAGCCACGGTCCGTTTGAAAGCTTCGATCATTTAGGCGAAAACAACTGGTCGCTGCTGGTTCAGGCCGTCGATCACTGGCACGAGCCGTCTACCGCACTGATGCGCCCTTTCCGACGGTTGCCTGACTGGCGTCTTGACGATTTGATGATCTCATTTTCGGTGCCTGGCGGCGGCGTTGGCCCGCATCTGGACCAGTACGACGTTTTCATCATTCAGGGAACCGGACGTCGCCGCTGGCGCGTCGGCGCCAAAGTGCCGATGAAACAGCATTGCCCCCACCCTGACCTGCTCCAGGTCGATCCCTTCGAGGCCATCATCGATGAAGAGATGGAGCCGGGCGACATTCTCTATATTCCGCCGGGTTTCCCGCATGACGGCTACTCGCTGGAAGAGTCGCTCAATTATTCGGTGGGTTTTCGCGCCCCGAACGGCCGCGAACTGGTGAGCGGTTTCGCCGATTATGTGCTGTCCCGCGAACTCGGCAGCCGGCGTTACAGCGATCCGGAGATTCCCGCCCGCGCGCACCCCGCCACGGTGCTGCCGCAGGAATTGGAGCGCTTGCAGAAAATGATGCTGGAACTGGTGCAACAGCCCGAGCATTTCCAGAACTGGTTCGGTGAGTTTATTTCGCAATCCCGCCATGAACTCGATGTCGCGCCGCCGGAACCGCCTTATCAGGCGGAAGAAGTCCGTGACTTCCTGCAACAGGGCGAACTGCTGCGGCGTTTGGGCGGATTACGCGTACTGTGCGTCGGCGACGGCTGTTTCGTCAATGGCGAAAAGATCGACAGCCCGCACAAACAGGCGCTTATGGCGTTGGCCGAGCATCACGAAATCAGCGCGGCCCTCCTGGCGGAGGCGCTGGACGATGCGGCGTTTCTCGCTAAATTGACCGCCTTGGTAAACAACGGCTATTGGTATTTTGCCGACTAAGGCGTTTATCGAATAAGGCGGGATAGCCCGCCTTAATTATTCGCTCACTGCGATTTTGCGCGTAACGCCGTAAGTTCGGCGATGCGCATAATCACCGACACAGCTTGCTCCATTCCTTCCAGCGTCACGAACTCATGCTTACCGTGATAGTTGTAGCCGCCGGTAAACAAATTAGGACAAGGCAGCCCCTGGAACGACAGATGAGCGCCGTCGGTACCGCCGCGAATCGGCTTTAATACCGGTTCGATATGGCAATCGCGCATGGCCTGCTGCGCCAGCGCAATAATATGCGGGTGTTGCTCTATCTGCTCGCGCATATTGTAGTAGCTGTCGGTTATCGTCACCTCGATATAACAATCAGGGTGCAGCCCCTTGCCGACTTTCTCGGCGATATCCAACATCTTCCGCTTACGTTTTTCAAACCCGTCGCGATCGAAATCCCGCACGATATAATGCAATTCCGCCCGCTCAACCACGCCTTTCATACTGTGCAGATGATAAAACCCCTGATAGCCGTCGGTATTTTCCGGCGTCTCATCAGCAGGGACTTCATAATGATATCGCGACGCCAGCGTCAGGGCGTTGACCATCACGCCTTTGGCGCTGCCGGGGTGGACATTATTGCCGACGATTTTCACCGTCACGGAGGCGGCGTTAAAGTTTTCATACTCAAGCTCGCCGAGGCCGCCGCCATCAACGGTATAAGCCCATTGCGCATCGAACGCGTCGACATCAAAAAAGTGGGCGCCCTTGCCGATCTCTTCATCCGGCGTAAAGGCAATCCGGATATCCCCGTGCGGAACCTGCCGTTTTTTCAGGCGCATCATCGCGGTAATAATTTCAGCGATGCCGGCCTTGTCATCCGCGCCCAGCAGCGTTTTGCCGTCGGTGGTAATCAGCGTATGGCCCAGTAGCTGGTGCAAGACGGGAAACATCACCGGCGAGAGCACTTCATCGCCGATGCCCAGCGCGATATCGCCGCCGCGATAATTTTCCAGAATCTGGGGGTTAACGTTCTTCCCGCTGTAGTCGGGAGAGGTATCCATATGAGAAATAAAACCAATAGCGGGTACCGACCAGGCGACATTGGAGGATAGCGTCGCCATGACGCAGCCATGTTTGCTTAACGTCACCTGCTCAAATCCCAGCTCAAGCAGTTCCTGTTGCAGCGCCCGGGCAAGTTTCAACTGTCCATCGGTACTCGGCACCTGCCGGACACCGGCTTTTGATTGAGTATCAAAAGAAACGTAATTTAAAAATCGATCGAGTAATTTATCCATCACTATGTGCCTCTTGAGCCCTGAATTTCATTATGGGGATGGCATCCATGGCAAATATTGCGTCAGGTCAGTTTTTACTGTGTTAACCCGCAGATGCGAAATGCCTGACCTCGCCCCATGCTCCGGTCAATTGCCGGATTAACGTCATAGTAAGGCACTTAATTGCCGTTTCTTCCAGTCGCGAGTTACAAAACCATCTCAATAAAATAACAATCACACAGCATAATGACCCGGCGTATTGTCCCGCCGATAAACTATTTACGCCTGTTCTCGATAAGTGTGGCGTCACAAGTTGGCGTTCAGTATGGTTTACCGTAGAATGCCGACCCTCAACTAAGCTCGTAGGCTGAAAGGTGATAACCCTTGGCATAGACCACGACGTTTCTCACGTGGATGCGCCATACTTGGAAACAGAGCAATAACCCTAAATGAAAGATAATCGTCCTGCTACTCCGGTCGTTGAACTGCTCGACGTCCATAAAAGTTTTGATGGCAAAGACATCATTTCTCACTTTAATCTCGCCATTAACAACGGTGAGTTTCTGACTATTCTCGGCCCTTCCGGCTGTGGAAAAACCACGGTGCTGCGCCTGATTGCCGGTCTGGAAAGCGTTGACGACGGCAATGTCATCCTGGAAAGCCAGGATATAACCCACCAGCCGGCCGAGCAGCGGCATGTTAATACCGTCTTCCAAAGCTATGCGTTATTTCCCCATCTGAGCGTTTTCGACAACGTCGCGTTCGGATTGCGGATGCAAAAAACGCCGGAAGCGGAAGTGCGGCCTCGCGTGCTGGAAGCGCTGAAAATGGTGCAGTTGGACGCATTGGCCCCGCGCCGCCCGCATCAGCTATCGGGCGGACAGCAACAGCGCGTAGCCATTGCCAGAGCGGTGGTGAATGAACCCAAGGTGCTGCTGTTGGACGAGCCGCTATCGGCGCTGGACTACAAGCTGCGCAAACAGATGCAAAACGAGCTGAAAGCGTTGCAGCGCACGCTGGGCATCACCTTCATCTTCGTGACCCACGATCAGGAAGAAGCGCTCACCATGTCCGATCGTATCGTGGTAATGCGCGAAGGCCGTATCGAGCAGGACGGCACGCCCCGCGAAATCTATGAAGAACCGCGAAACCTGTTTGTGGCCAGCTTTATCGGCGAAATCAATATCTTCGATGCGACCGTTATCGCCCCGTTGGATGCGCAACGCGTACGCGCGCACATTGAAGGCCGGGAATGCGTTATCACAGTCGGGTTTCCGGTCACTATCGGGCAACGCCTCAAGGTGTTGTTACGACCGGAAGATCTGCGCGTAGAAGAGATCCACGACAGCGCGCAGACCTCAGAGATCGTCGGCTATGTGCGCGAGCGCAATTATAAAGGGATGACGCTGGAGTCGAGCATTGAGTTGGAAAGCGGCAAACTGGTCATGGTCAGCGAGTTCTTTAACGAGGACGATCCCGATGTAGACCACTCGCTGAACCAAAAAGTGGCGGTGACCTGGGTTGAAAGCTGGGAGGTCGTTCTAAACGATGAAGACGTCGCGTAAACGCTTTCAAAATACCATTATCACCATCATTGTGGCCTGGCTGGTCTTGTTCGTATTCATGCCCAATCTGATGATTATCGGCACCAGCTTTTTAACCCGTGACGATGCAAACTTTATCAGTCTGGTGTTTACGCTGGATAACTATACCCGGCTGGCCGATCCGATGTACGCCTCGGTGCTGCTGCATTCGCTGAATATGGCGGTGATTGCCACCTTGTGCTGCCTGATCCTCGGCTATCCTTTCGCGTTTATTCTGGCGCGCCTGCCGCAAAGGATCAGGCCGCTGCTGATGTTCCTGCTGATTGTGCCGTTCTGGACGAACTCGTTAATCCGCATTTACGGTCTGAAAGTGTTCCTGAGCACCCGCGGCTACCTGAACGAATTCCTGCTGTGGAGCGGTATCATTGAAACGCCGCTGCGCATCATGTATACGTCGGGCGCGGTGATCCTCGGGCTTATCTATATTCTGCTGCCGTTTATGGTGCTGCCGCTCTATTCCAGCATTGAAAAACTGGATAAGTCCTACCTTGAGGCGGCCCGTGATTTGGGCGCGAGTAAATGGCAGGCGTTTGTCAAAATCGTAATTCCACTGACCATGCCCGGCATTATCGCCGGCTGTTTGCTGGTTCTGCTGCCGGCGATGGGACTGTTTTTCGTCGCCGACTTGATGGGCGGCGCCAAAAACCTGCTCATCGGCAACGTGATTAAAAGTCAGTTCCTGAATATCCGCGACTGGCCGTTCGGCGCCGCCACCAGTATTTGTCTGACCTTGATCATGGGGCTGCTGCTATTTGTTTACTATCGCACCGCCCGGATGCTGAACAAACAAGGGGAACTGGAATGATAGGACGTCTGCTGCGCGGTGGATTTATGTCCATCATTTACGCCTATTTGTATATTCCCATCATCATTTTGATCGTGAATTCGTTCAATCAGGCGCGTTTCGGCATCAACTGGCAAGGTTTTACCCTAAGCTGGTATCAACTATTGCTGAATAACGACAGTCTGATCCAGGCCGCCCAGCACTCGCTCACCATGGCGGTCTTTTCGGCTACCTTCGCCACGCTGATCGGTTCGCTGACCGCGGTCGCGCTTTACCGCTACCGTTTTCGCGGCAAACCCTTTGTCAGCGGCATGCTGTTCGTGGTGATGATGTCGCCGGATATCGTGATGGCCATCTCCCTGCTGGTGCTGTTCATGCTGCTGGGCATATCGCTGGGATTCTGGTCGTTGCTTTTCTCCCACATCACCTTCTGCCTGCCCTTCGTGGTGGTCACCGTTTATTCACGGTTAAAAGGTTTCGATGTGCGTATGCTGGAAGCCGCGCGCGATCTGGGCGCCAGCGAGGCGATTATTCTGCGCAAAATCATTCTGCCGCTGGCGATGCCGGCGGTGGCGGCCGGCTGGCTGCTGAGTTTTACCCTGTCGATGGATGATGTGGTGGTGTCGTCATTCGTTACCGGGCCGTCATATGAAATTTTGCCGTTGAAAATTTATTCAATGGTGAAGGTGGGCGTCTCGCCCGAAGTGAATGCGCTGGCAACCATTCTGTTGATTCTTTCGCTGGTTCTGGTGCTCAGTAGTCAACTGATCCTGCGCGATCGCACCCAAAAATAATATTTGCCCTTTGGGAAAGGAGATACACAACATGAAAAAATGGTCACATCTGCTGGCGGCCTGCGCCCTGGTTTTCAGCATCAATGCCGCCCATGCCGATGATGGAAAAACGCTCTATTTCTATAACTGGACTGAGTATGTTCCTCCCGGTTTGCTGGAACAGTTCACTAAAGAAACCGGGATCAAGGTCATTTATTCGACCTATGAATCCAACGAAAGTATGTACGCCAAACTGAAAACCTATCAGGGCAGCGCCTATGATTTGGTTGTGCCTTCAACCTACTTCATTGCCAAAATGAGCAAAGAAGGTATGCTGCAAAAGATCGATACCAGTAAACTCAGTAACTTTCATAATCTCGATTCGAACTTGCTGCATAAGTCGTTCGACCCCAATAACGATTATTCCATCCCTTACATCTGGGGCGCGACGGCCATCGGCGTTAACCGCGATGTCATTGATCCGGCGAGCGTCACAGCCTGGGCCGATTTATGGGACAAGAAATATAAAGGCAGCCTGCTGCTGACGGACGACGCGCGCGAGGTGTTCCAAATCGCCCTGCGCAAGCTCGGCTACTCCGCCAATACCACCGACCCGCAGCAGATCGAGGCGGCCTACAAAGAACTACAGCAGTTAATGCCTAACGTGCTGGCGTTCAACTCGGACAATCCGGGTAACCCGTTTATGGAAGGCGAAGTCAATCTGGGTATGGTCTGGAATGGTTCGGCCTATGTGGCTCGTCAGGCCGGTACGCCGCTGGATATTGTCTGGCCGAAAGAAGGCGGGATCTTCTGGATGGATAGTCTGGCGATCCCGGCCAACGCCAAAAACGTTGACGGCGCCCTCAAAATGATCAACTTCTTGTTGCGCCCGGAAATTGCGGCGCAGGTTGCGGAAACGATCGGTTACCCGACGCCAAACCTGGCGGCGAAAAAACTGCTGCCGCCAGAAGTTTCAGGCGACAAAACCTTGTATCCGGATGACGACGTGATTAACAAAGGTGAATGGCAGAATGACGTTGGCGGCGCCAGCACGCTGTATGAAACTTATTTCCAACAGCTGAAAGCCGGACGCTGATATTGCTCAACCGACCGGCAGAGCTGCGCCTGCCGGTCATGTTTCACAGGCTAGCGATCGGCCCATTCATAATACTGACTCAGGCTTTTATCACACGAGCAGCAACTACCGCATTTGCCGTCTGATTCGGCCTGATGAAAGCGTATCTTTCCTTTCTGCACCCAGATATCCAGCATACCTTCGATAACGCCGGGATCGGCGTGAAATGCGCTGCTGACATCCTGTAAGGACACTTTCTTTTTCTGCCGCACATAATCGCGCAATTCAATTAAGGTCATATTTCCTCCAAACAGGCGGGTTTCCCCGCCTGCGGACTGAATAACTTAAAGACTCTCGTTGAGATTACTCACCGTAACGCGCGGTTTGGCGTCGCCGCTACGGCGCAGGAACAACAGGGTTATCAGCAACGCCGCCGCCACGCCGGCAATCGCCAGCGTTGAATAGAGCGGATGCTGGGCGAAACGACCGATCTGATAAACCACCACGGCCGAGCCGTAACCTAATTCGATGGTCCAAACCACGCAGAACAATGTCCACGCCGTCCCCACCTCGCGCCAGATGGCGGAGACCGCCGCCACGCAAGGGACATAGAGCAAGACCATCAGCAAATAGGCAAACGCGCCCAGTCGTCCGTCAAACATCTGGCTTATTACGGTCAACGACGAAACGGAAAACTCGTTCTCCTCCGCCACGGTTTCCGCATTGCTCAAATCGCCGACGTCAATGCCCAGCGGATCCAGGAACGCGCTACCCAACTTGCTGAAGTTTTCCGGAATGGTCGCCAACGCCTCGACGATCCCGGCTTGCAGACTGAAAGGTTCGTCCGGCTCCTCCGCCGCGTCATTTTGGGCATCCGCTATCGCGCCGTAGAGAGAGTCCAATGTCCCGACTACCGCCTCTTTGGCGAAAATACCGGTAAATACGCCCACGGCTGCCGGCCAGTTCTCCTGTTTTATCCCCATCGGCGCAAAGACCGGCACAATTTCCTGCCCGATAGCCGACAGGACCGATTTATCGCTGTCCTGATTGTCGAACGTGCCATCGGTCCCCATCGAGTTCAGGAAACCCAATACCGTGACGACGATGACGATCAGCTTGCCGGCTCTGAAAATAAAGTTTTTCAGTCGATCCCAGGTGCGGATCAACACGCTGCGCAAGCCGGGCAAATGGTAAGGCGGAATTTCCATCACGAATGTGGAAGCCTCGCCCTGCAACGCGGTTTTTTTCAGCATAAAACCGGTCGCGACGGCAGCGACGATGCCGATCAGATAGAGGCCGAACACCAGATTCTGACCGCCGCTGGTGAACAGCGCCGTGGCAAACAGCACATATACCGGCAGACGCGCGCCGCAAGACATGAAGGGCGCCATCATCACGGTAACGATGCGGTCGCTGTGCCTCTCCATAGTCCGGGTCGCCATCACCGCCGGTACGTTGCAGCCGAAGCCCACGATCAGCGGGACGAATGCCTTACCGGGCAGACCGATACTGCGCATAAAGCGGTCCATGACAAACGCCGCCCGCGCCATGTAACCCGAGTCTTCCAGATAAGACAGGAACAGATAGAGACAGCCGATCACCGGGATAAACGTCGATACCGTCTGGATACCGCCGCCAATCCCGTCGGCCAGCAGCGTTTTCAGCCATACCGGCGTGTTGATCGCCAGCAGCAGTTCACCCAGACCGTCAACAAAAATCGTGCCGAAGAATTTATCGAAGAAATCGATAAAGGCGCTGCCGATGTTGATAGTGAAAATAAACATCAGGTACATCACCGCCAGGAAGATCGGTATCCCGAGAAAGCGGTGTAATACGATGCGATCGATTTTATCCGTCAGCGTCGCCGACATCTCGCCGCGGCGGGTAATCACCGATGTCGCAATCGCCGACACAAACTGATAGCGAGCGTCCGCCAGGAAAATATCCAGCTCATCTTCATAGTGTTCAATCAGTTCGGCGACTTTGGCGTCGGATTTCGCCAACAGTGGCGCAGGTATGGCCGCCCGCACCGTGCTGTCGCCCTCCAGCAATTGCAGCGCCAGCCAGTAAGGATTATTGATGCCGCCATGTTCGGAAAACTGCCGGGCAAGCGCTTTTGCCGCATTGCGCAGCGGCTCATCATAAGGGATCGCGATATTGGGGGCGACGGGATGAGAGACCGCCTGCGAACACGTCTGACGTAAACGGTCGATGCCTTTTTTCTGACTGGCGGTAATCGCGATGACCGGGCATCCTAATTTTTGTTGTAATGCCGCGATATCAATATCCAGCTTACGTGATGCGGCGATATCCATCATATTGACGGCCACCACCATCGGCACATTCATATCCAGCAGTTGCGCGGTCAAATAGAGATTTCGTTCCAGATTGGACGCATCGACGATATTCAAAACCAGATCCGCCGCGCCGGATAAAATATAATCTCTGGCGACGCGTTCATCTTCCGAGCTTTCCGATGAAGGGTTGAGTGAATAAACACCGGGAAGATCGACCAGCGTAGTCTGCTGATTTTGATAACGGTAATAGCCAACCTTTTTCTCTACCGTCACCCCCGGCCAGTTGCCTACGGTTTGCTTACCGCCGGTAAGCACGTTGAAGAGTGTCGTCTTACCGCAATTAGGGTTGCCGACAACACAAATGACGGGTTGTGCATCCATAAAATTTTCCTACCTGACTTGGTTGATTCAGCATTTTTCGAGAATAAGAATTTGCGCTTCGCCCTTGCGAACGCTGATGGCGGCGCCGCGTAAACGTAATTCGATCGGGTCGCCCAGGGGCGCAATACGCGCGACGGAGAATTCCACTCCCGGCGTAACGCCTAACGCCAATAATCGCTTGCGGTAGTCCGCCGAACCTTTTTGAAAGCCAATGACACGCCACCTGGTCTCAACCGTTAACTCTTCCAAAGACATCGTCAGTCACCTTTTATTGTTAGTGTGCATATTTTGTTAGTGTGAGCGCTGTGGGGATACCCACACTTGTTTTCCCAAATCCCAGTTGATGGCGATGCGGCCATCGCCCGCGGCAAGCATTAGCGGCTGATTTTCTTCCCGTTGAATCACTCGGACATTACCGCCCACACGAATGCCTAACTCGGTTAAGCGCTGCTGGCTCTCTGCGTTCAGACGAATACGGGCGACGACCGCATTCATATTGAGTGGAATATCCAGTAACGTTTGAAGAAGTAACGCCATGTATCATTTCCTTTACTTTTACAATCTAATCAATGAGCTATAACAAAATCGCATCATAAGAAATGATGATTTTATAATGAACATAAGTAATAACTATTATCAATCATATTCCTACCTCCCTCTGTCCCATTGACTCACATCAAGCAAAGTGAAAATAACGGGCAGCCGGTCATCGCGCTGACGCCTGGCTGCATCGTCAGCGGATTAACAGGTATAAAAAAACCCCGGACGGCGCCGGGGTTTTGTTCAATATTGATACAGTTGCTGAATTATTCTTTTTCCTGCTGCGCCAAATCTTGCGCGATCTTCACCGTTTCATCCAGATAAGGATCGGGAGCCTGATAATCCTTCGGCAAATTCTCCAGCGACTTCAGCGGCTTTTTCCCTTCTCTGCTCAGACGATCGTTAATACGGTTCAGACGCATCGCTTCATCGTCATTATTCTCTTTCTCACGCTGAGCGAGATTGAGCGACACCGTATTACGCTTATCTTTCGTTGCGTTATAACGGGCGATATCCTCGGCGATATATTGGAACTCAGGATCCTTGGCAATACGCTCCTGATGCGTTTCGTTCAGCGCAGCGATAAGCGGTTTCAGACTGCCGCTCTTGGCGTAGTCCGCGGCTTTGATGCTATCCCACGGCAGCGCGTTGTCCTCGAATTTTTCTCCGGTGTCAACGGTTTCGGTGCCGGTAGGCATCATGATGTCCGGCGTCACGCCTTTCATCTGCGTGCTGCCGCCATCAATGCGATAAAACTTCTGAATGGTGTACTGAACCGAGCCCAGCGCCGGCCAGTCGGGACGCAACATCTGATCGTAAATACGGTTCAGGGAACGGTACTGCTGTACGGTGCCTTTGCCGAAGGTCGGCTCGCCGACGATCAAGGCCCGGCCGTAATCCTGCATCGCGGCGGCAAAGATTTCCGACGCCGAGGCGCTAAAACGGTCCACCAGCACCACCAACGGGCCTTTGTAGTACACAACGCCGTCGTTATCGCTGTCTTCGCGCACCTTGCCGTTGTTATCGCGGATTTGCACCACCGGCCCGCCGGGAATAAACAGCCCGGACAGACCGACCGCTTCGGTCAGCGCCCCGCCGCCGTTACTGCGCAGGTCGATCACGATGCTGCCGACATGCTGTTTTTCCAGTTTCTGGAGCTGAACTTTGACGTCATCCGTCAGCCCCACATAGAATCCCGGAATATCCAGCACGCCCACTTTTTCTTTGCCGACGTTTTTGACCGACATTTTGACCGCGCGATCTTCAAGGCGAATGCGCTCGCGAGTCAGCGTCACGATACGGGTTTTAGTGCCTTTGCCGGCGGGCAAAATTTCCAATCGCACCTTGCTGCCTTTGGGGCCTTTAATCAGCGCGACCACGTCGTCAAGACGCCAGCCGATGACATCAACTATCGGTTTGTCGCCCTGACCGACGCCGACCACGCGATCGCCCACGGCAATGTTTTTGCTTTTCCCCGCCGGGCCGCCGGGCACCATGGAATTGATCACGGTGTAATCGTCATCCATCTGCAATACCGCGCCGATCCCTTCAAGCGACAGGCTCATTTCGGTGTTGAACTGCTCGGTATTTCTCGGCGACAAATAGCTGGTGTGGGGATCGATTTCCCGCGCAAAGGCGTTCATGATCAGTTGGAAGACATCCTCGCTGTTGCTTTGCGCCAGTCGGCGAATCGCAAACTGATACCGCTTGGTCAGCGTTTCTTTGATGTCTTTATCTTCTTTACCGGTCAGTTTCAGGCTCAGCCAGTCGTATTTGACCTTCGCGTCCCATAACCGGTTCAGTTCGCCGGCATTTTGCGGCCAGGGCGCCTTGCTGCGATCAAGATCAATGGTATCGTCGCCGGTAAGAACCACCGGCTTGTCCAATAACGACAACGCATACTGAAAACGCTCAAAACGCCGTTTCTGCGCCAGATTATACAACGCATAGACGGCATCCAGTTTTCCGGATTTCAGTTCGTCATCCAACTGCGTTTTCTTATCAGAGAACTGGGCGATATCGGAGGCCAACAGCACATTATGGCTGTAGTCCAACATATTGAGATAGCGAGCGAAAATCTTCGCGGAGAATTCGTCGTCCAGCGTAAACTGGCGATAGTGGGAGCGCAGAAAGCGCGAAGTGACCCTGTCACTAACGGTGGCATGCTGAGACTCCTGGCGCAACTGCGGAATTTGCTCAACACGCGTGATGTTCTCATTGGCAAAACTTGTACCCGCCAGCAGTAAACCTGCAATGGCGGTCATTTTAACTAAATTGTTCATGCCCAGGTTGGCCTCCGTATCAGAACTGCAAATGTTCTGCGCGTACAATCATAGCCAACCCAGAAGCCAACCGGACCCTGACCTCGCCTTTGGCAATTTCAAGCACGGTGGCATCCATCGCGTCTTTGCCGGCTCTGACTTTGATTTCCTGACCGATTTGCAGCTTGGAAACATCCGTAACCGCGACACGCTGCTGAGACTCTCGACTGGCAGGCTTTGCCTGACGGGACTGAGCTTTGGCGGGTTGCTGAGAAGAGGACGGCGACTGACGGAAAGAAGACGGGCGTGGTCGGCGCGGCGCGGCGTTAGCGCTATCGCGCTCGCGACGCGGCGCGCTTTTACCATTGGCCGGGCGGGTGCGCGCAGGTTCGGCGGTTTCTCCGGATTCGCGTTTTTTTGCTTGTTGCTCCGCGCGCTGAGCCTGAACTCGCGCTTTCGCTTCTTCCAGTTGCTTACGTGCATGATCAACATGCTGCTGTTCCAGCTCGCCACAGGGATTTCCATCCAAATCCACACGCTGAGCGCCCAGTTTTACACCGTACAGATAACGCCAGCTTGAGGTATAAAGCCTCAATGCGGAACGCAATTGCGTTTTACTGATGTTATCCAGTTCGGATACGCGCTCAACAAGATCTTGAAAAATACCGATCTTTAACGGGCGTGTTTCACCTTCAGTGGTGAAACAAAGCGGGAAATGCTTTGCCAAAAGGGCAATAACTTCTTTACTGCTGTTCAACTTAGGTTGATTTTCCATGAAATTTCCTGATTACAACGGGTTTGCCAACCGGCGCAGGCATGAACAGGCGTCATTATAATGACGCCATCGGCAATTGCTACGTTATCCTTATCTCAACGTGAGAAATTGATAAAAGTCAGCACATCGCTCGCTTCAAGTTGTGCGCAAAGTGCCTTCACCACCGCCTTGAGCCCTTCTTCATCATCTGCGTCAAACCGTTGATAAACAGTGCTATCAATATCTAAAACGCCGATTAAGCGACCGCTGACCACCAGCGGCAGTACGATTTCGGCGTTACTCGCGGCATCGCAGGCAATATGGCCGGGAAACGCATGCACATCGCCTATGCGCTGTATCTGATTTTCAGCCGCCGCCCGGCCACATACCCCTTTGCCCACCGGAATACGCACACAAGCGACTTTCCCCTGAAACGGCCCCAGAAATAGCGAGTCATTTTCCAGCAGATAAAAACCAGCCCAGTTAACCCCATCCAAACGTTCAAACAGCAATGCGCTGCTGTTTGATAAGATCGTAATGAAACGATTTTCTCCCGCAATCAGCGAGGATAAATCGCGGACCAGGTCCTGATAAAACTCTTGTTTGCTCATATAACACTAATTGTCTTGTCGGATCGAATTAACCACACATACCCAATAGATTTCAAGACACATTCAAGCCGCATCGCACAAACCTTGATGTCCTTACTCAAATTCGTTGCTTTGAGTAAGGGACAAACTCCGCCCGCAGCGAATTTGAACACTGTCCAACCTGAAAATGAAGGGTATGACGTGAAATTGTAATACAAAATCGCCGCAAGCGATGTTAAACCTCGCTGACCACGGCTCAGGGATAACGGGCGGCAAGCCCGGCATAAAAATGCCCGCTACAGCATGCCACAAGATGAATGCACGCGCGCCGCTTTCACTCGCCGGCGATGTACATATCGTGCTCTCGGCGGGCGTCGCGCGGCGAGCCGCCGCGTTTTCCGCTAAACCGGCATTATGTTACACTCGGCGTTTAATATTTTAGCTGTAACGGAACCCCGCCGTGGCCAAACAGACACCAGCCCATTTACCCCCAGCGTTTCTCTCCGCCATTCAGTCCATTATGCCCGCGCGCCTGTCGATGGATGACTTTATCGCCGCCTGTCAGCGGCCGTTGCGGCGCAGTATTCGCGTCAATACGTTAAAAATCAGCACCGAGGCGTTTCTACAGCTGGCGGCGCCTTATCAATGGCGCCTGGAGCCGATTCCCTGGTGCCGCGACGGCTTCTGGCTATTAAACGCGGATGACGAAATCGGCCGGTTGGGGAATACCCTGGAACACCTGAGCGGACTATTTTACATTCAGGAAGCCAGCTCCATGCTTCCGGTCAGCGCCCTTTTTCAGCATGATGCTTGCCCGCAACGGGTGTTGGACATGGCGGCGGCGCCCGGTTCCAAAACCACGCAAATCGCCGCCAACCTGGATAACCGCGGCGGCGTTATCGCCAATGAATACTCCGCCAGCCGGGTGAAAGTGCTGCATGCCAACATCAGCCGCTGCGGCGTCAGCAATACCGCGTTGACCCACTTCGACGGCCGGGTATTCGGCGCGGCGCTGCCCGAGTATTTCGACGCTATCTTGCTTGACGCGCCCTGCTCCGGCGAAGGCGTGGTGCGCAAAGATCCCGGCGCGATGAACCATTGGTCGCAGGAAAGCATCGCCGGCATTGCCGCCACCCAGCGCGAACTGATCCTGAGCGCTTTTCACGCCCTGAAGCCCGGCGGCGTGATGATTTACTCCACCTGTACGCTGAACGAGCAGGAAAATCAGCAGGTGTGCCACTGGTTGCGGCAAACCTTCCCCGACGCCTGCGAGTTCGAACCCTTAACCGATCTGTTCCCCGGCGCCGACCAGTCCGCGACGGAAGAGGGTTTTTTACACGTCTTCCCGCAAATTTACGACAGCGAAGGTTTTTTCGTGGCGCGCTTGCGCAAAACGGCCAGCGTGCCGCCGCTGCCTGCGCCGGGCTATAAAGTCGGCAAATTCCCGTTCTCCCCGCTGAGCGCCCGCGATCGCGAGCTGGTGACGCAGGCGGCCAATCGACGGGGATTGACGTGGGACGACGACCAGTTACAACTATGGCAACGCGATAACGAAATCTGGCTTTTCCCTGCCGAACTGACGTCCGCATTCGGCAAAATCCGCTTCTCGCGTATCGGCCTCAAGCTGGCGGAACGTTTTGCCAAAGGTTACCGCTGGCAGCATGAAGCCATCATTGCGCTGGCGAATGTGAATGCCGGCCACGCCTATGCGCTGAGCGACCAGCTGGCCTGCGAGTGGTTTCAGGGGAAAGACTGCTATCCGCAGCCGGTTCCCGCTGACGACGAACTGTTGCTGACCTATCGCCACTCTCCGCTGGGACTGGCTAAGCGCATCGGCAGCCGCATAAAAAACAATCTGCCGCGCGATCTGGTGCGCGATGGCGCATGCAGCGCCGCACAGGATAACGGCTAATTCCCACGCCGTTGTTTATCAGGCGGTTCGGCGCCGCCTGTAAACACGCATCGCCTCATCTCTTCGCCATTTTCATCTACAATTGTCCCTATACCCAATGGCTTTTGCGTTGCAGGAAGGCGGCCGACGCACTGGCGACGTGAAAATAACGGGTATAGAAGCATGGAAAGAGAGCCGCACGAATGATTGGTGATAAGTGAGGGCATCATGTTCGCACTGGTAATATTTGTTTGTTATCTCGGCAATGGCTGCGATGAACTGGTGATCGGCGCGTACAATACGGAGAACCAGTGTCTCAAAGCGATGTCCGAACAGCGATTACGCCGCGCCGGGTGTTACCCTATCGACGAGTTTATCGACAGTTTCTGGTTGCCCGCGCAGGAATACGCCGATTTTTAATGCGACGCCGCTACCGACACACGCCAAAGCCGCGCATCCCCAAATGAAAATGATTGGCATGGGCCGCGTTATATTCCGGCCCCAACGCATTGCCGAAAAAATCACAGCTTTGTTCAAACGTCGCCCGCAGATAATCCTGGGTTTCATCCGCCGCATTCCACTGATTCAATATGCTGATACGCCGCCCGTCCGCTAACCGGAAAGCGGATATATCCCAGGCATCAGCCGTCGCATGTTCGCTCAACCGGCCTTCCGGCCGGTGATACACATTGCGGCAGGCGTAGCTGCCGAGGTGATCGATACGCGTCAACGGCGCGCCCAGCCGCCGCGCCTGCGGGATCAAGGATTGCGTAACGAACATAGCGCTGCTTAACGCCAGCGGACAACTGGCCAGAAAACTCGAACTGAGCGTGACGGCGCCGAACTGCCGTATGCGCACCGGCGAAGGTAACGGACACTGCCCGTCAACGGGGCCGAGCAACGAGAAGGTGATGCGCCCTTGCGCCTGCGCCTGCTGCAAGATGGCCAGGCAGGCGGCGGGGTCGTTCGCCAATTGTCTGAGTTTGAAGCGCGTCACCAGCGTCGGAGGATCGTCAACCGACAGCGGCGTAAACGGATCGTAGCCGGGCGGAAGATGGCGTTGAATCCATGGCGCTAACGCAACCACTCCGCCCGCTATCAGCAATACGACCAGCCATCTCCACATTTATTCCGCCACCCGATGATTACCATCCCTATGCAAGCGTAGGCGATATCAACCAGATGTCACTCCCGCCGCATTTTCGCCGCGGAAAATCGCTTACACGGCGAAATCCGCGGATGTCATGCCCAGCGATATCCCCGCCTCGACAATTTTTTGCCACTCCTGATCGGAAATCACGATGCCATCGGCCTGACGCCGCGCCCGGGTGTGAATTTCCGGCTCGCCGGCAATCAGGATCGGCTGTTGGGGATCCGGCGCGCGTGAAGAGCGCACATAGTCCAGCATCGCATCGTACTCTTTCTGCAACCACGTCAGCGACACCATATTGGCGGGATCGATCACAATGGTGGTCATGTTATTCACTATCGCCCCATGCCGCGGATTTTCCGGTTGGATGGTGCCGCCGCCGGACAGCAGCCCGGCCAGCATTTCCGCCGCCAGCACTAAACCGCCGCCTTTATGCCGGGCAATCGGCTTCAGGGCGCCGTGCTTTTCCCCTTCCCACATCACGCGCGGATCGTTGGTTGAATTGCCGTCGCTGTCGAGCATTACCTCCTCGTCAAATTTTTTGCCCGCCAGGTAAGCGACCCGGGTTTTGCCCAGCGCCACGATGCTTGTCGCGAAATCGAGCACAAAGGCGGCGTTATTGTCGCTCTGCGGAAAAGCGATACAGATGGGATTGGTGCCGAAACGCGCTTCGCTGCCGCACCACGGCGCCACAATGGGATCGAGGTCGTTGACGTTAACGAAATGAATCGATATCAGGCCCGCGGCGGCGGCCATTTCGCCGTAGGTGCCGATACGCCCCAAATGGCAGGTCGATGAGAGGGTCATCAGACAAACCCCGGTCGTTTTAACCCGCTCGATCGCCGCCTGCATGGCTTCTTTGCCGGTACGCTGACCAAAGCCCCGATCGCCGGAGAACTGCAACACCGCGCCGCCGTCGCGGATCATCCTGGCCGGGGTGTTCGGCTGCATGATGCCGTTGCTAATAAAACTCACGTAGTGCGGCAACATCCCCACGCCATGACTATCGTGTCCTTTCAGGTTGGCGCCGACCAAATGTTCCGCCACACAGGCGGCTTCCGACGCTTCGCTGCCCGCTTTCTGCAACAGCGCCCGGGCAATGGCAATTAAACGACTTTCTGAAATCTGCATGAGTCTTCCCTTCACCTATACGAATAAATACGTTATCTGTCTGCCTTTATCCTACTGCCGAACCCGGCGGCATTAAAACCTTTTCCCTTGCGGGAACCCCGCCGAACCTTTCCTCACTCATTTCATAGCGAACAGACGTTTCTGTTTCGCGTCGTTGATACGAGATCGACTGACACTCACTTTAACTTACGAGGTTAATCATGACAGATATTAGCATTACCCTGACCACGCCCTCGTCAGGCGCGGCAGCGTCGGATTTTAATCAGCAAGGCACCTCATCGCAGCGCACTTCTCAGCAGGATTCGCAACTGCTGGAAGCGCTGGGCGTGCTGCTGAACGCGCTGATGCCGAATAATGCCGGCGGCAGTAACGCGTCACAACAGGGCGCCAATCCGCTGGGTCGCTCTGCCGATGCGCTTGGCGGCGGTTCAGACCAACAGGCGTTGGGCGAGGTATTGATAAAACTGCTTGAGCAATTGATGACATCCAACGGCGCGCAGAATGGACAAGCCGCGCAAAATCCGTTGTCATCGTCCGGCAATGCGGGTAATGCGGCATCCGGCGCCTCCCCGTCATCCGGCTTATCCCCTAGCGGTAGCGCGCAAAACCCGGAAAATCTTTCTCGTTCGCTGTTACAGGACACCGCTGGCGGCGCGTTGAATAACGCCATTACGCCAACCGCGGACGGCGGCGGGCAGATCGGTGAAAATAAACTGCAAACATTGCTGCTGGAGCTGATCGCCAATCTGCTGGATGCGCAAAATGGCGGAAATGGCGCATCCGGGCAGCCGCAAAGCGCAGGGTCAACCTCGCCGTCCGCTGCCGCCAATCCGTTCTCCGCCGGCAATTCGACCTCATCCCCCGCCTCTTCCGCATCGCCCTCAGGCGCCACTGACGGCGGCAAAGGCGTAACGCCCGCCGGAACCGGCGCTGCCGGCAACACCGGCCAGACCGGACAGGTGGCTTTCCCCACCGCCGGCAAGGATGTCACCACCGTGAATGACACGATAAAGGTCGGTCCGGGCGAAGTGTTTGACGGCGGCGGGAAAACCTTCGTCGCCGGCAACAAATTAGGCGACGGCAGTCAGAAAGAGGGTCAGAAGCCGATTTTTGAACTGGCTGAAGGCGCCACGCTGAAAAACGTGGTGTTCGGCGACAACGCCGCTGACGGCGTACATGTCCGCGGCGACGCCAAACTGGATAACGTCCACTGGACCAACGTCGGCGAAGACGCGCTGACCGTGAAATCCAACAATGGCAAACCCGCCAATGTGGAAATCACCAACAGCAGCGCTCAGGGCGCAAGCGACAAGATTTTCCAGCTTAACGCCGATGCCAATCTGACCGTGGATAACTTCAAAGCCAAAGATTTCGGCACCTTTGTCCGCACCAACGGCGGTCAACAGGGAAACTGGAACCTTAACCTGAATAATATCGATGCCGAAAACGGCAAATTCTCGTTTGTGAAAAGCGACAGCGAGAAACTGAACGTGACCGGCAATAACGTTAACCTGACGAACGTCAACAACCCCTATAAGACGCCGTCATCCGCTAACATTCAGGTGAACTGACATGCCGATATCCGTAACCGACGCGCATAACGCGCCCCAGCGCTGGGCCGATCTGGTCAAACAAGGCGGCTATCTGACGCCGGCGCAGCGTGAAGCCTTTGAAGGGGCGATACGACAGGTGACGAAAAATCTGCATCAGGTGTTGTCGCAGCAAGGGCCGCAACGCAGCGGCCGCTTCGATTTCGACGCCTTCGTCGACTCTCTGGAACAGGATTTTCTGCGCCACGACGCGCACCAGGCATCAATCGGCCGGCACAGCGACGTGGCGCAAACCGCGTTCTGGGTGGTACGTCTGATGGCCGATCATCTGATTGCGCTACGTCCGTCTCAGAAACCCGTCTTATAAAGCAATCAAGCCGGCTACGGCCGGCTGATCCCGCCTGACCTTCGCCGCGAACCGACAATAACGACCGGGACAAGCGGCTTTCCCGCCGGCGCAAAACGTCTTCAGGATGCGCCGTCCTTAAAAATCTCTCACCAGGCGACGGCGTTAAACCGAATGCGCCCATAACAATAACCGGCGGCGGGACGCGCGCCCCGCCGCCGGTTTTATCCGAACATGATGCGTATCTATTTCTCAGCTCGCCAGCTTTTCCAGCCCGATGTTGATAATCCGGTCGCCGATGGTCGCCGCATCGATCCCCAGGGATGAGCCGCCGTTGCCGCGCTGATGCAGATTGGCGTTGCCGCTATCCCCCGCCACGGCGCTTTTGATGATCCCCGTCGCCTGAAGGAATTTATCCATGCTGGCTTTCGTCATGCCATCGTCGTCCGGATTGCTCAGCGCCTCGGCCCAGGACTTGGTATCCGTCTTGGCTGACGGCCAACCATCCTTCTGGTACTCCGGCTTGCCAAATTTCTCGGGATATTGATCCATAAACTGACCGATTTCCTTGGCAAGCTCGCGATCCTCGGTATCGACGAAGTAACGATTGGGGCTGTCGTTATGGGTGCTGATATCGTTCAACGCCTGTAAACCGGCTTGCTGTCCCACGTTCAACCCCAGCGCGCCGCCCAGTTGATTGAAGGACGACTCGCCGTTCAGGCCGCTCAGTCCGTTGCCCTGCGTCAGCGGCGACGAATTACCGGCGCTCTGGCTGTAACCGTCGCCCAGAATGGCCGACAGCGCATCCTTAACGCCTTGCGTATAGGCCGATTTTTCCGTGTCCGTCGGTTGTTTCTGACCAAACAGGCCGTTCTGCCCATTTTGCTGCGTGTCGTCGTCCAGGATATCGGACAGCGCCTTGAGCAGCAGATTGCCCAACTGAGCGTTAGGGTTCGCGGCATTCAGCCCGGCGCCCAGCAGGCCGGCGGAGTCGGACAGCAGACCCGAACCGTTTTGATCGAACAGACCGCCGCCCCGCGTCCCGCCCTGGCCCTGCGTCCCGAACAACAGCGCCGTCAGCACGTTGGCCAACTGTTCGGCGATCCCCGCCTGCTGACCGCCATAAGCGGAGGATGAAGACGACAAGCCATTACCGGAGGGCTGAAGCGGATTACCCGCTCCCGTTGATTTGATGGTGATCTGTAATGAAGAACTGTTATCCAGAGAGCTAACCGTACTAAGCATAATCTTTCCTCGTAATTGAATGAGTGGATCCCAAACACCACTATCCTTCGCGGCCGGTAAATTCCTGCCGGCTAGGGGGCGCATTTGTTGAGTAATCATCCGCGTCGTTCAGTTCCCGCCCGGCGGCGGTGAAAACGCTCACAACGGCGCTAACCCCGCCAGCCGCCACAGTTTGCTTATCGCCAGACGCCGTTCCGCATCCGCCGCGGGCAACGGGCAGCACAGCATCACCTCGCGCCGTTCATTGATGCTCAGGTAGCAGTCCGCCAGCGTTTCCGCTTCAAGAAAACGCCGTTGCAACAGTTGCTGCAACATGCCCGGATAGCGGCGCTCGGGCGCCAGCAACAGTTGCAGATGCGTTTCGCGCGCCGACCGGCGAAAACGCAGGCTAACGCCCGCCGTCGGCCGCCAGTCGCCGGCCGGCGTCATCGTCATCGCGGCAAGGAAATCATTTTGCGTCTGGAAAATAGCCGCTTCTTCAGTCATCGACGCTCACCCTGCTGAAATCCGCCGGGCCGGTGCGCAATGCCGGTTGCCACCAGATAACAAGCTGCCGGTCGTCGGACTGCGGACGACAGGCGACCGACGTGCAATTCGCCGTCTGTCGCGATGAGGAACAGGCGCACAGAAACAGCACGGCCAGAGTGAGCAAACCACGTTTATGCCACATCATCTTTCTCCCGCATCAATTAGCCGCCAGCAGCGAACGCCGGCCCGGCGACGTCGATAGCGCCGGTCGCAGCGCCAGAAAAATTTCGGCCGACTCGCCGGGCGCCAGCGTCGCTTTCGGCCAGGCGGCCACCGCCAGCGTGCGACTGCCGCCGCAAACCGCTTCATCAAACCGCTGTATTCGCGTCCCGTGGTTACGCACCACGCCGACGGTTAACCTGACGCTCTCATTGCCGTACCACTGGTAGCGGGCGCTGTCATACACCAGACCGGGCTGCGAACGACAGACTTCGCTCAGGCGCGCGCCGCGCGATTCGGGTTGAAAACCGGCCGGCAGTTGTTTGCCGGCCAGATCGCGCAGGGCATTTTCCACCAGACTGTAGAGATCGGTCGTGCCGTTACGCTGCGCAACGCGATTCATGGCATCGTTCAACTGATGGCGATTGTCCGCGGAGACATAGCGGGTCGGGTCGGTTTGATCGCCAATCAGATGCGGGGTCAGAATAAACAAGCGCTCGCGGCGCGACACCTCATGTCGTGTAGACGTAAAGGCCTTGCCCAGCCAGGGGATATCGCCCAGCAGCGGGATGCGATGATCGCGATCGCCGCTCTCTTCAACGTGGAAACCGCCCAGCACCAGCGCGCGATTTTCGCCAATCAGCGCCTGCGTGCTGACGTTGCCGCGCTTCACGCCGGTGGCTTCGCCGTCACGTCCGGTTTCGACCTGACCGTCTTCAATATCAATCACCAGTTGGATACTGCGCTCGCCGTCCTGTCCGATAACGCGCGGCGTTACCTGCAAACTGGTGCCGGCGGTGACCGGCTGAATCTCCGCGACCCGCTCGCCGGAGACGGTGATGAAGGCGGTGCGGCTGAAATCCACGATGGCCGGCTGATTCTCCAGCGTCAGTACCGACGGGTTGGCGACAATCGACGCGGTGCCTTCCCCTTCCAGCGCCTGAATATCGGCAAAGAAGCGTTTAAAATCGCTGACGAACAGCGTGCTGCGCCCCATCATCATGGTGCTGCCGGCGGTGACGTTGCCTAATGCGCCCTGCCAGTTGGCTTCCAGACGCGACAGCGCCGAACGATCCACATCCAGAATGATGGCGTCGATATTCACCAGGTTTTGCGGGATGTCGATCTGCTCGATCAGGCTCTGATACTCCTCGCGCCGCTTGTCATCATCCCGGATCAGCAGCGCGTTATTACGCACATCGGCGGAAACCTTGCCATTCAGGGACAGCCTGCCGCGCTCATCGCCGTTGCGCGCCGGGTTGTTGCGCATGGCCATGCGAACCATCATCGCCCGCGTATTTTCCCGCATGGCTTCCATCCCGCTATCCGCCACGGCGGGCGTAGAACCGGCCGCGCCGGCCGGGGCGGCGCGCTGACCATCCATCAGTTCGTTGAGGATCGTCGCCACGCCAGGAATAACGATGCGCTGATCGCGATATTGCAGCGTCCGGTCCGACACCGAGGCATAGCGCAACGGAAAGATCATCACCTTGCGGCGTTCATCCTGTTTTTCCCGCTGCTGACTGAACTCCCGGATCAAATCGATATAAGCCTGCGGCCCCGTCACCAGCACCACCCCCTCCTCCGGCAGTTCGCCCCAGCCAAAGCGCGGATCGAGCAATCCGATGCCGCTCAGCGCCTGTTTCAGGTCGGGGGCGGCATCCTGGGAAATTTCCAGACGCAGCGACGCCTGCTCATCCTGAGAACTGATATAGAGGGTATGGTTGTACACAAACCATTGGAAACGGTGCTCCAGCGCCAGACGATCGAGAAAGGCGGCGGGCGTTTCGGCCCTGATGCGGGCCTCGACCAGCGCGTCATTCAGCTTGCCCATGGACAATTCCACGCCATGGCTGTTGGCAAAATCGGTCAATATCGTCGACAGCGGCGTCTGCTCCGCCGCATAGGCATACGCCCCTTTATTCCACGCCGCCGGTATGCTGGCGTGCGCCGCAGGGATCATCCCCAGCAGCACCAGCGACCAGCAAAACCAGCGATATAACGTTAAAAAAAATACATACAGCGCGTTACGCATGCCGATCTCCTTGCAAAAAAGCCAGCGTATTCAAATTCAACGGGCCGGGGGCCGCCGCTGCGCGCGTCGACGCCAGCAGGCTTTGCCAGACATCCCGCTGATTAAGCAGCATCTCCAGACAGCGGCACAGTTGCAGGACATCATCCGGCTCTGGTTTCATCCACAGCCACAGTTGTTCATCCTGTGCCGACAGCGACAGGGCCGCGGCGTCTTCGCCATACTGCCGTCTGGCGACCGTCGCCAGTTGCAGCGCGCGTTCGAGCACGGCTTCGCCCGCGTCCCCCGGCAATGGGATAGCCGCGCAACAGGCAATTCCCTGAACATGTCGGTGGAGCGACACCGGTTCGTTGTCTATCTCAAGCCGGAGCGTGGCGGACATGCCGTTTAGCCAACCGTCCAGCAGTGCGGTCAGATCAGTTGAAGTCATTGATAATCGACTTCGCCAGACCGTGTTTTACGCTCAGCAATTGCCCCACCGCCCAATTGGCGTTGGAATAGTCCAGAGAGGCTTCAAAAAAGGCATAGCTGTCGGCCGGACCGGCGCCGCCGCCGGCGACATCCAGCGCCATGTTATCCAGATCCCGTTGGGCGTTGACGAAATGCGCATCGAGACGACGTTGTATGGCGTTGTAGGACATGGTGAATTCTCCTTCTGCACGGTTACTAAGATTGGCAGCCATTGAGTGGCCGACGCGCGGCGGGAGTTCCACGAATAGTGCCGATCGCCGCGCCGCCGCTCAGCGGCACGACATCAGTAAGAGGGATGAATTCAACGCAGACCGCCGACAACCCTCTCGATGAAGGCAGAACGGCGAGAATGGGACAGCGGAGTAAAACGGGACGACGCGGCGTTAAGGCGCCGTGGTCGGCCGCGGCAGCGGCTTGTCAGGACGTTTTTTGACCAGAAACCACGGCAGGCAAAACTGGATCAGCGGTCCGATCGACAAGGCGTACAAGACCGTCCCCACGCCTAATGCGCCGCCCATCAGCCAGCCCGACAGCAACACGCCGACCTCAATCGCCGTGCGTACGCTGCGCACCGACCAGCCGGTACGGGCGTTAATGCCGGTCATCAGTCCGTCTCGCGGGCCGGCGCCGAACCCCGCGCCGATGTACATCCCGGTCGCCAGCGCATTGACGGCTATCGCCGCGGCCAACAGCGCGCTGCGTGCCAGGAGCGAAGCCGGCGGCGACATCAGCATCAGCGCCGCGTCCGCCGCCAGTCCCACCACAATAACGTTGCTGACGGTTCCCAGTCCGGGCCGTTGACGCAGCGGGATCCACAACAACAGCACCAGCGCGCCGACAATAATCATCACCATGCCGACATTGAGCGAAAAGATGCGCGCCGCCCCCAGATGAAACACGTTCCACGGATCCGCGCCCAGATTGGCGCGCACGAACATCGCCGTAGAAACGCCGTATAACGTCAGGCCGATATAAAGTTGAATCAAACGACGGACCATTCTTTTTTTCCTCGTACATCCTCTCAGGCATCGCTATACATTCACGCAAACCGGCCCTAATATTAAGGTCCAGTTTTCATAAAGTGGACTGCTATGACACCGCGAAGAATAGGTACGCCCTCGGTCGTTCGGCTACTGGGCCGCTGGCGCCAGGATTTGCCGCGGACGCCGGTTTATCGCCAACTGGCGGATGCCTTGCGGCTATTAATGCTTGACGGCCGCCTGCCGCAGGATAGCCGACTCCCCGGCGAACGGGCGTTGTCGGCGGCGCTCGGCCTCAGCCGCACAACGGTCGCGACGGCGCTGGCGCAACTGCGTGAAGAAGGTTATCTGGTCAGCCGTCATGGCTCCGGCACGGTCACCATTCTGCCGGAAAGCGCGCCCGCCGCCGCCGGTTCGCCGGGCATGACGCCGACGTTGGATCTCTCCACCGCCGCATTGCCCGCCGGCCCGGAGATCCATCAGGCCTACGCCAGCGCGCTGACCGCCCTGCCGGCGCACCTGAGTTCCACGGGATACGATCAGCAAGGCCTGCCGGAGCTCCGTCACGCGATCGCACAGCGTTACGCGGCGCGCGGGCTGCCCACCACGGCGGAGCAAATTATGGTGGTGAACGGCGCGGTCAGTGGTTTTAGCCTGATCCTGCGTTTGCTGACCGGCCCCGGCGACCGCGTCGTGATCGATCATCCCACCTATCCGGTTGCGCTCGCCGCGATTAAAGGCGCTTCCTGTCGGCCGGTGCCGGTCAGCCTGCCCGATCGCGGCTGGGACACCGACGGACTGGCGGCGACCATCGCCCAGACATCCCCTCGTCTGGCTTACCTGCTGCCCGACTTCCATAACCCGACCGGACGCTGTATGGACGCCCCGACCCGCCGGATAGTGGCGCAGATCGCCGCCCGAACCCACACCACTATCGTGGCGGATGAAACCATGGTCGATTTATGGTTTGACGCGCCGCCGCCGCCGCCGCTGGCGGCATTCGACGAGGCCGATCAGGTGATCACCCTGGGTTCGGCCGGGAAAAGTTTCTGGGGCGGTTTACGGCTGGGCTGGATCCGCGCGCCAGTGCGGACTATCGCCTCGCTGGCTCAGGTACGCGACACGCTGGATTTGGGATCGCCGCTACTGGAGCAGTTGGCCGTCATCGCGCTGCTTGGCGAGGCGGATAACATACTGGCGCCGCGACGCGAGCGACTGCGCCAACGACGCGACGCCAGCGGCGCGGCAATACGCGAGCGGTTTCCCGACTGGCGCATGACCGTCCCCCAGGGAGGGCTGTCCTGGTGGATAGCGCTGCCGCAACCGTTAGCGACCATCTTTGCCGCCAGCGCCGAAACGATCGGCATCCGCATCGGCGCGGGGCCGCGCTTCGGCGCCGAGGGCGCTTTTGAGCGTTTTCTGCGTCTGCCGTTTGCGCTGGAAACGTCACAGATGAACGCGGCGCTGGATCGCTTACAGCCGCTGTGGACGCATCTGGCGCAGACCAGGCGCGATGGCGGACGCGGAATGGTGGTGTAAAACGCCGCCGCGACATTGCGGAGCGCCGCCTCGCGTTATGCCGGAGAAATCGCCTCCGCCTCCGGCATCAGCCGTTCGGCGGCGAGCCGCCAACTGAGCGACATCACGCCGCAGGGGGTAATCAGTTTTAGCTCGTCGCTCGCCAGCGACTCATCGCCGGCAAGTCGCCAGTCCAAATGCGCATGGGCTTGCAGCCAGCTTTCCACTTCATCCTTTTGCGCAGGATGACAATAGAGCGTGCCGCGCGCGTCATCCTGCCGCTGTCTGAGCAATTGTTTCAACAGCGCCGCCCGCCGACGATCGTCCGGGATCTCATCCAACAGCCGGCTTAACGCTTCGCGCAATAGCTGCCCGGATTGCATGAGCCAAATCTGCTCCAGCTTCTCCCGATCCTGTTGAAATCCCTGTAGCAGCGCATCCGCCTGCCGCCAGAAATCGGCTTGCGCCTGCTCGGTGGCCTGGCGGATTTGCTGCCGTACCTGACGTTCCGCCTGCGCCAGCAATTCCGCAGCTTGCGCCTGCGCATGTTCCATCAGCGAGCGGCTGTCGGCATGTTCCGCGACCCGCGCGGCGGGGATCACCACGCCTTCCCGCCGGGTTGCGCCGTTCAGGGTGGAAAACGTTTTTTTGGTCAGCATTTCCCGTTCCTTATGAGTGTGTGGCGATCCGTTCCGGCGCGGCGACTTTCCAGATCAAGGCATCGCACAGCGCGTTGAGCCGACCGGCCGGCAAGGGATGTTTAAAATCCGCAACGCGTTCGACCAGGCCGCGCGGATACAGCAGCCGCAGACGCGGCCAGCACGCTTCGCCATAACGGGCGCGCAGCAGCATAAGCGCGTCCGTTTCGTGCGCAAAGGTACAGCAATCAGGCAACCACAGGCCGGGACGCAGCGCTTTGGCCAGACGCCGGCACCAGATTTGCCGCTCGGCGCTGATTTCCCGCCGATGGCGCGACGGCAGACAGACCGCCGCCATCAGATGCAGTATCTGCGTCCGCTGCCCGACGTTAAGTTCGCCAATCCGCATCAGCGAAGGCTGCGGCTCGGGAGGGATCTGCATCGGCAGATCAAAACAACGGCAGACCGCCGCCGGGTTCGCATGGATAAACAGCTCGAGCCGGCGCGTCGCGGGCGTGAAGCCATGTTTATCATCCCAGCCGGGAGCGGCCTGCAACACACAGCCGCCCGCCCACCACGTTACCCAGTCGATGCGAGCGCGATCCGTCATCATTCCCCCTCGTCAATGCGGTTGCGAAGTCCCGGCCCGTTTTTGCCGCCACTGCCGTACGTAAGGCCCGCCGAGACGCCATGACAACAGGCTGGTCACCAGCAGCCCCAGCAGGGCGGCGCTCCACTGCCAACGCGCCGCCTCTTGCGGCGTCAGGGTAAACGGCCCGATGGTCACGACGGGGATGACGTCCCGGTATGGCTCGGCAGGCACAAAAACAATCGACAGGTCTTTATCGCTTTTGCCGGACAGCCCGGGAATACTGCTGGCGACCATACGCCGGATGCGCGGCTCGATGCCGTCCGGATCCAGCTCAGGCCGGTATTTGATAAAAACCGCCGCCGAGGCGGGCTGCACCGGTTCGCCGGGCGCGATCCGTTCGGGCAGCACGACATGCACGCGCGCCACCAGCACGCCGTCGATTTGCGTCAGGGTGGCTTCCACCTCCTGCGAAAGCGCATAAATGTATCGCGCCCGCTCTTCCAGCGGCGTGGAAATCACGCCGCTTTTCTGGAAGACCTGGCCCAGATTGGTGCGGGACTGTCGGGGCAATCCGGCGGCATTGAGAATATTGACCGCCCTTTCCATGTTTTGCGCATCGATAATCAGGGTGACCCCGGTCTTATCCACCCGTTTCTCCGCCGTAATCCGATGGCGGCCCAGCTCGGCGATCACCTCATTGGCGTCGTTTTCCGACAGACCCCGATTCAGCTCTATCGGATCGCCGCAGCCGCTCAGCGCCAGCAGAAGTACCAGCAGCCAGAGTGCTCGTAAGTCAGTTTTCATCATGCCGCTACTGTAAATTGGTCAGTTTTTCCACGCTCTGAACGCTTTTAGCCACCAGCTTGGCGCTAAACAGACTTTCCAGATAAAAAGAAGAGAGCGTCCGGGTTGAATCCAGCACGTCTTTAGGGTTACTTAAGCGTACCGCGCGGGTCACCTCGCGCTCGGCGTTTTTGAATTCGGCATTGAGTCCCTGAGATTTCTCGGCCAGCGCGCTTAGCCAGGCGCTATTGCCGCCGGCCGGCGGCGCGGAAGGCGGCTGCGTCAATGACGCGCTGAACCAGGCGATATCCTGTTGACTGAACGCCGAACCGGCTTCCGCCTCGATACTGATCGGGGTTGACGCATTCATTTGATTGATCTTCATGGGAATGTCCATTGCAACGTAATGATGACCTGCCAGCGCACGTTACCGGCAGGCCATTTCAGGATCAGTACTGGATGGTTTTCGACGCTTTGATCCCGGCATTCAACGACTTGGATGCGGAGTCCACCTGACTGTCCAGAATGGCGTTATCCGTATCCAGCGCGATTTTTTGCGCCTGAAAGGCCGCGGATTTAGTCAGTGAAGCCGACATAGCCCCATCCAGCGTTTGCGCGGCGGTCTGTGAAGCGATTTGTGAAAGTCCTAATGACATAATGTATCTCCAACGTGATTAACATTAATAAGAGAGGAACCGTGCTGCTGTTGCCACAGCTATCCAGTTCATTGGTTAAGTGGAGAAGCGACGGCGGCGGTTCCACGCCTGCCGAACTTTTTGTCTATCGCCGCGGGATAATTTGCCGAGCTTCCCTGCGGCGACGGCGCGGACACGCCGCCGTCTCCCTCCGTCGCGCGTCAACGCGCGCTCACATTCAGCACCTTTAACCGGTGATAGAGCGTGCGTTTGGGGATGCCCAGCTCCGTGACGACCCGGTCAATACAGTGACCATGGCGCCGCATCGCGTCCTGAATCAAAAATTTCTCAATGCGCCTCATGCGGTCTTTCAACTGCAACGGTTGATGAGCCGGTTCAGCGACCGACGCCAACGGCGATAACCCCAGAACCCAGCGCTCCGCGGCGGCCTTTAACTCGCGGATATTCCCCGGCCAGGCGTGAGCCAGCAGACGTTCATACAAATGCGTGGTGACCGCCGGGGGGGACACCTTCAGGCGCTGCGCCGCCTCGTTACAGAAGCGTTGGAACATGGGAACGATGAGATCGGTGCGGGAACGCAATGTGGGAAGCTGTATTTTGACCGTATCCAGGCGAAAATAGAGATCGCGCCGGAACAAGCCTTTATCCACCAGTTGATTGAGCGGGGTTTGCGTCGCCACAATCACCCGCATATCCAACGGTTTGAACAGCGTACTGCCCAGCCTCTCTACCCCCCTGTTTTCCAATACTCGCAGCATTTTCGCTTGCAGCATCAATGGCATACTGTCGATCTCATCCAGAAAGAGAATGCCCTTGTCCGCGGATTCCACATACCCCGCCCGTGAACGGCTGGCGCCCGTATAAGCGCCGGAAACCACGCCAAAGAGTTCACTTTCCGCCAGACTTTCGGGAATGGCGGCGCAGTTGACCGCCACCAACGGTCCGCTGCATCCCGATAACTGATGAATACGACGGGCCAGTCGATCTTTACCGGTTCCCGTCTCTCCCTCCAGAACGATATCAACGCTGAGAGGGGCGATAACATCGACAAGTGGAGATAATGTCGCGTGAATGTCTTCTGATATATAAGCCGCTGACGCGAACTCCGGGCATGAACCTGCCCAGTGGTAGGCGTCACTGTTTTTCCTAAACATTTGCCTGCTCCTGAGCCCCTTCGGGCTGACTTATCCCTTAAACGTTCAAACTGCCGCCGGCAGTCTGAAATCCTTTGGGTAATCCATCTTCCGAACGTTCTTACGGTAATTCCTCATCCCTGCGCGGCCAACGCGGCGTTAAACGTTCCGGTTAGCCAGGGACGGAGTGGGGCTAAGCATTGCCATCAATGAAAAGCGAAACCATCAGTTATGGCTGAACCTGAGGTAGGAATTATGGAGAAACCGGTCAGAAAATCCCTACCTCCGCCAGCGCGAACGCAAAGGGGCCTGAGTGAACGGTTATAAAATAAGGCGCTTATTCAGCACATACTTGACGATGTCGGCATTGGTGTTGAACTGCATTTTCTCCATCAGCCGCGACTTATGGGTGCTCACCGTCTTATTACTGATGGCCAGCGTTTTGGCGATGGCATTGATGCCCATGCCCTGGGCAAACATCACCATCACCTGATGCTCGCGCTGCGTCAGCACCTCATGCTGCGCTCTTCCCCTCTCCTCACAGTCGAAAAAGACCAGCTGCTCGGCGATGGTGTGGTCGATATAACGCCCTCCCTGCGCGACCCGCCGGATCGCCGAAAGCAGGGTTTCCGGGTCCTTATCTTTGGTGATATAGCCTCTGGCTCCGCTTTTCAGCGCGCGCTGCGCGATTTGCGCTTCGCTGTACATACTCAGCACCAGAATCGGCAATAGAGGATATTGCGCCACAATCCGTAAAATCAGGTCTTCGCCGCAGATGCCCGGCATCGACATATCCAGCAGCAACAGATCGAGACTGCTGCTGCGCAGCTTCGTCAGCACCTGGGCGCCATTTCCCGCTTCCGCGACCACATTCAGCGTGTCGTCCAGAGCAAAAATCTGCTTAAGGCCTTCACGCATAATGACGTGATCGTCCGCAATCATTAAGCGGATCTGCTTATCCATCACGTACTCCTTTTCCCTGTTTAACGCCTATCCGTATCGTTCGGAAACGTAAGCTGCACCAGAGTGCCGCGACCCGGCGCGCTATCGATGACCACTTCGCCGCCCAGCATGCTGCCGCGTTCTTTCATGCTGATCAGGCCGAAGGTATCCGCTTTGTCGATCCCGGTGTTAAACCCTTTACCGTTATCCCTGATCCGCAACACCACATTGCCTGACTGGCTTTCAAGCGTGATGACCACCCTGGTGGCCTGCGCGTGCCGCGCGACGTTGGTCAGCGACTCCTGGGCGACGCGAAATGCCGCCGTGGCGCTTTCATCCTTCAGCGTCAGCTCCGGCTGCGCCGTTTTTAATACGCAGCCGCCGCTGTAGTTACGGTTGAATTCGTCGCACAGCCATTCCAGCGCGGGCGTCAGCCCCATATTGAGCACGTTGGGCCGCAGGCTGGTGGACACATTGCGCACCACCTGGATTGTCTGATCCGACAATTGCATCAGTTTTTTCAATTGCGCCTGCAAATCCGGATTATCCCGGGCATGGCACATGCGCATCAGCGACAGGCTCATACGGATGGTAGTAAGGTGTTGCCCCAGCTCATCATGAATCTCTCTGGCGATATGCTTGCGCTCCGCTTCACGCGAGATCTCGCGCTGACGCGCCAGCAGGCGCAGCTGCATATGCGAATCCGCCAGCTTTTTTTCCGCATAACGGATCGCGGTAATATCGCGCCCGACGGCAAGAATCGACACCAGCGCCCCATGCCGATCGAACTCGGGAACACAGCGAATATGGTGGATGGACAGGTGGCGCTGATCGCCCTTGCCGTTTTCTTCCGCCAGTTCCCCTTCGGCGCTGCTGCGGGTATCGACCACCTGTTGCAGCAGTTGCTGAATATGCATCGCGCAGCGGGCGCCGGGCATTGACTCCGTGAATTGACGACCCAATAGCTGTTCAAGGGCTAGCCCCAGGTGAACCAACGTTGCCGAATTGGCGTAAAGACACTTCAACTGCGGATCAAAGCGGGTTATCAGATCCGGCGTATTTTCAACCAGCGCGCGAAACTCTTGTTCCCGCGCATAGGCCAACTGCTCAATATGCTTCCGTTCCCTGATATCTCTTACTACACACATACAGTAACTACGTCCTTTATGCTTGAAGCGTGTCAAATTGACTTCGACAGGGACGATCATGCCGAAACGGGTGACGTGCCGCGTTTCAAACGTGACGCCGCTGTCCGATTTGTACGCTTTCCACCAGCTGTCCGATTGGGTTCTGCCGGTCCAGTCGGGGTCGATATCCGTGACGCGCAGTTGCAAAAGCGCCCGACTGCCGTAGTGCAGCATCTGGCATGCCGATGCATTGACATAACAGAAGCGTTCTTCTCCATTCACGATATAAATCGCATCTTTTATCCGACTTAGCGCAAAATCCACCAATTCCAACTGCGGCATATTGGTGTCTGACACGGACTGAAAAGGTTGCGTGAACATCATAGCCATCTCCTTGTTTAGTGAATAACGCCGCATGGCATGGCCGCGCGGCGTTTCGATACATCACAGGATCAGAGCGCAGAACCCAACGGCTACCGTACGGTCACGCGTGCTGACAGAAGGCGTTAACCTCTGGTTAATTGGCAGGATCAGGTCTCCACAGCCTGGCGGATAACCCCGCGCGCGCGGGATAGCCGTGAACGAACGGTTCCGATAGGAATATCCAACCGGAGCGCGATGTCCTGATAGCTGACGTCCGAATCGAGCAACATCAACAGCATATTGCGCGTTTCGTCCGGCAGGCGGGACATAGCCTCAGATGCCTTGGTCAACGTTTTCCGACTCTCTGTGATTATTAGCGGATCCGCATCACCCGTTACGTATTCCAGCGCCTCATCGCCGATTTCATACGATCGCTGACGCATCTGTTTGAAATGATTGCGCACCAGATTGAGGGCGATGCCGAATACCCAGGTTTCCGGGCGCGACGCGCCGAGAAATTTATCCTGATGCTTCAACACCTCCAGGTACGTCATTTGCTGTAAATCCTCCACATCGTCATGGTTACCGACACGTTTACGGATAAAGTTATGCAACTTGCTGCCATGTTGCCGAAACACTTGCTCCCAATCGACGGACGGTGCGCGAGGCAAGGTGTCTTTCTGGTCGGCATATGTCAGGGTAAAGGTTTCCATTTTTACTCACTCTCCGTTATTCGCCGTTATTGGCGCCAACGGTAGAGCAAGCTCTGTGCCACTCGTCCAAACGAATTATTTCATTGATTTATATAAATTTATTTCCTTTGCATTGGTTTTTTGCGCAAGATATTGCCGCGACATGCAAAAATCGACTGCAAGTTTTTGCAATACCACAAAAGTATAGGATTCCTTCCGCGATGAAATACCTATTACTCTGATTTATCACCGCAATCGAAATACCGATTTCAAACCGCCATCGCCAGTTGCCGCCGCGCCCGATCAGCGTCGTGAAAATTCAGGAACCACTGCGCCTCCCAAGCCACACAACAACACCTTGTTGACTTACGCCGGACCGGATGATGATTAAAATTCAAAGTGTTACGCCCGCGCCAACACCGATAACCCGACCGATAGAGACCGATAACGATCCGGCCGCCCAGACGGCGGCGATCAAGGCGCCCGCACACCATGAAGCGCTGCGCCCGCCGCTGGCCACGTCGATGGAAGAAGTCGCCATGGCGTTCGGCGAGCAGGCGGAGCGGAGAAGCAAATCCCTTAATCGTCGTCATATCGCGCAAACCGGCGTGCGGACGCTGGCCAACGTCGAGCGGATCGAAAAACTCACCGAGCTGTTCAAACTGCTGGAAAACCCGGCCGAGGGTACCTACGCGCAGCAGATGGACCGCCTGTGCGACCTGCTGGGCCGGGAGAAAGCGCCGACCGTCGCGGCGATACTTCAGGCCGTGGGGAACGATGCGGCGCGCGGCGATGTGCTGCTCAGGCAGGTGCGGGCGAAACACCCGGCGCTGACCGCCGCCGCGCAGCAGGCGCTGCAACGGCTGCATCAGGAAAAAGAGCCGGAGATTCGGGCGGGCTTAAACACCGCCAGCGCCATCTCGCTGTTCAGCACCCTGCCGGAACACCGGCAAACCATGCGCGATCTCTACTATCAGAAAGTCGTACATCAACAGTCGGTCGGCGCGCTGCTGGACGCCCTGCTGGAACGCGTCGACCCGCAGCACTTCCAGGACGGGCTGCGCACCATGCAGCGGGCGCTGGCGGCGGATATCGTCAGTCAGTGCTCGTCCATTCCCAAAACGGCGCTGCGAAAAATGCTCGGCAGCCTTAACGACTCGCTCCACCTGAGTCATACCCTGGCGACCAGCCGGGAAATGCTTGACCGGCTGTCGGCGAAATTGCCCGCGTTTACCCTCGGCGCCGTCGAACTGACCCGCCGCCTGATCGGCCTGAGCGCCAATGGCGCCTACGCGCGCGACCTGCATAATCTGGGGCGCGAGGTGGCGGGAACGGAACCGCCGCACCAGGCGCTGTTTTTCAGCGCGCTGCTGCCGCTGGTCAGCGGACTGCCGCAGCCGCTGTGGCGCGATCTGAAAAACCGGCAAACCGCCCTGCACCTCATCCGCGGGCTGATCGGCGACGCGACCCGCCATGAAAACAACAAAGTGACATTGTCACCAAAACCGGACGGGCTGGCGTGATGAATCTGCTGATTATCTGGCTCAATCGCATCGCGCTCAGCGCCATGCAGCGCTCGGAAGTGGTCGGCGCGGCGATCGTCATGTCGATCGTATTCATGATGATCATTCCGCTGCCGACCAGCCTGATTGACGTGCTGATCGCATTCAATATCTGTGTGTCGTCGCTGCTGATCGTGCTGGCGATGTATCTGCCCAAACCGCTGGCGTTCTCGACGTTCCCGGCGGTGCTGCTGCTGACCACCATGTTCCGGCTGGCGCTATCCATCTCCACCACCCGCCAGATCCTGCTGCAACAGGACGGCGGCCATATCGTCGAAGCGTTCGGCAACTATGTGGTGGGCGGCAATCTGGCGGTGGGACTGGTGATCTTTCTGATCCTGACCGTGGTGAATTTTCTGGTTATCACCAAAGGCTCCGAACGCGTGGCCGAGGTCGCCGCCCGCTTTACGCTGGATGCCATGCCCGGTAAACAGATGTCTATCGACAGCGATCTGCGCGCCGGGCTGATTGAAGCCCATCAGGCCCGCCAGCGGCGCGATAATCTGGCGAAAGAAAGCCAGCTGTTCGGGGCGATGGACGGCGCGATGAAATTCGTCAAGGGCGACGCGATCGCCGGTTTGGTGATCGTGTTTATCAACATGCTAGGCGGATTCGCCATCGGCGTGTTGCAGCATGATATGGCCGCCGCCGACGCCATGCACGTCTATTCCGTGCTCACCATCGGCGACGGCCTGATCGCCCAGATCCCCGCCTTGCTGATTTCGCTGACGGCCGGGATGATCATCACGCGCGTCTCCGCCGAAGGCCAGCCGATAGACGCCAACATCGGCCGCGAAATCGCCGAACAGCTCACCAGTCAGCCCAAGGCGTGGATCATCTCGGCCATCGGCATGTTTGGCTTCGCCCTGTTGCCGGGCATGCCCTCGCTGGTCTTTATGGCGATTAGCCTCGCCTCGCTCGGCAGCGGGGTGTTTCAGCTATGGCGCATCAAACAGCAAGGGATCCTGAGCCATTCACAGGCGGAGGCCGACAACCTGCCGGCCGAACAAAACGGCTACCAGGATTTGCGGCGCTTCAATCCTACCCGCGCCTATCTGCTGCTGTTCCATTCGTCCATGCAGGGAACCCCCGCCACGCTCTCGCTGGTGCAGCATATCCGTCGTTTACGCAACCGGCTGGTTTATCAGTTCGGCATGACGCTGCCGTCGTTTGATATTGAATTCAGCGAGCATCTGGATGAGGACGAATTCCAGTTCTGCGTATACGAAATTCCCCATGTTAAAGCCACATTGAACACCGAACGGCTGGCGGTACCCTGCTCTGCGATCGATCCGGACCAACAGGGAGACGCCATCGTCGGCTCCGCGCTGCGCGATGAGTCCGCCTGGTGCTGGGTTTCGCCTTCTCACCCGGCGCTTGAGCAGGAAGACTGCCCGCGCTGGTCGGCGCAAGCGTTAATCCTGCTGCGCATGGAAAACGCCATTCACCGTTCCGGTGCGCAGTTTATCGGCCTACAGGAAAGCAAAGCGATTTTGACCTGGCTGGAGAGCGAGCAACCGGAGCTGGCGCAGGAGCTGCAACGCATCATGCCGCTGTCGCGCTTTGCCGCCGTATTGCAGCGGCTGGCGTCGGAGCGGGTGCCGCTGCGCGCGGTGCGGCCGATTGCCGAGGCGCTGATCGAAATCGGTCAGCACGAGCGAGACGTTCATGCGCTGACCGACTACGTCCGGCTGGCGCTGAAATCGCAAATCTGCCACCAGTACAGCCGGCAAAACTGCCTGCATGTCTGGCTGTTGACGCCGGAAACGGAAGAACTGCTGCGCGACTCGCTGCGTCAGACCCAGAATGAAACCTTCTTCGCCTTAACGCAGGACTATGCCGCCACCTTTCTCGAGCAGTTACGGCGCGCCTTTCCACTTTCCGCGCCCGCCGCCGGCCAGATATTGGTCGCGCAGGATCTGCGCAGCCCTTTGCGCGCCCTGCTACAGGAGGAATTCCATCATGTTCCGGTGCTCTCTTTCACCGAACTGGGATCTCATCTATCGATCAACGTCCTGGGGCGTTTTGATCTGTATGCCGACAACGCCGCTTTTAATGCATAGGAAGGAAATATGTTTGAGTTACGCGTACTGACGGGCTTGCATCGGGGGGCGGCATTACCGCTGAGCGGCAGCGCCTGGCGGATCGGCGCCGATGACGATGCCGATCTGACTCTCTATGATCCGGGTATCAGCGCGCGCCACGCGCTGCTGGAAAAACAGGAGAACGGCTGGCTGCTCAGCGCGCTGGACGGCGATCTCTGCGATACGGAAGGTCATAGCGTGACGCAAATCCCCGATCTGACGCCCGGCACGCCCTTTGCCCTTCATCACATCTGGCTGTGCGTGGTCGCCGCCGATACGCCCTGGGATAGCGAAGAGACGGAGCGACCCGACGCCGGTTCGCCTGCCGGGCAAGACGATATCCCGCCCCCGACGCAGGAACAACAGCCCGTCGCGGCGGCGGCCGCGACCGTTGCGCCCGCGCGGCTGCCGCTGTGGGCCAAGAGCTGCTATCTGCTGCTGAGCCTGTTGCTGGCGACGATGGTGGGCGGTTGGCTGTTGCAGGAAAGCGTCGCCATGCCGCCCGCGCCGCCGCCGCAGGACACGCGCCGCCAGCTCAATACCATGACGCAACTGGAGCACACGCTGAGAACCCTGTTGCGGGAGCGGGAGCTTACCGACGCGGTAAAACTGGCTTCCACCCATACGCTGGTCACGCTAACCGGCCAGTTAACGCCGCAAGAGCAAAAAAAGTTGGAACGGATGCTCATCCAATTCCACCAACGATATAACACCGCGCTCACGGTCGATAACCGCACGCAGATAAAGAGCGCTCAACTGCCGTTTCAGATTGTGCAGGTCACCAGCGGGCCGAGGGCCAATGTGGTGACCGCCGATGGCCGGCGACTGTTCGTCGGCGATGAAGTGGAACAGCTCAGATTGGTCAGCATCGACGATCACCAGATCGTGTTTGGCGGTCAACAGCAAATTAAGGTGAACTGGTAAATGAGGCAAACCGCAACGGACTTTCCACAGATGAAGCGCTGGTTTCAGCAACAGCGCCAGCGGTTGTCCGCTTACGCGCCGGTCGATATCAAAGGCCGGGTTATCGGCATCAGCGGGATTTTGCTGGAGTGCGGCCTGCCGCAGGCGCGCATCGGCGATCTCTGTCTGGTCGGGCGGAAAGACGGCGGCCAGGTAATGGCCGAAGTGGTGGGCTTCAGTCCGCAGAACACGTTTCTGTCGGCGCTGGGCGCGCTCGACGGCATCGCCCAGGGCGCCGTCGTCACCCCGCTTTATCAGCCGCACTGCATTCAGGTTTCGGACGCGCTGTTTGGCAGCGTACTGGACGGTTTCGGCCGCGCATTGCAGGACGGCGCCGCAAGCGCCTTTGTGCAGCCGGGCAGCCGTCATCATCAGGCGCGACCGGTGCTGGGCGATGCGCCGCCGCCGACCGAGCGCCCGCGCATCGCCGCGCCGCTGCCGACCGGTCTGCGGGCGATAGACGGACTGCTGACGCTGGGCCAGGGGCAGCGCGTCGGTATCTTTGCCGGCGCCGGCTGCGGTAAAACCACTCTGCTGGCGGAGCTGGCGCGCAACACGCCGTGCGACGCCATCGTCTTCGGTCTGATCGGCGAACGCGGGCGCGAGCTGCGCGAGTTTCTCGATCATGAACTGGATGACGATCTGCGCCGCCGCACCGTTCTGGTCTGCTCCACGTCCGATCGCAGCAGCATGGAGCGCGCGCGCGCGGCCTTCACCGCGACGGCGATTGCCGAAGCGTACCGCGCCGACGGCAAACAGGTGTTGCTGATTATCGACTCCCTGACCCGTTTCGCCCGCGCCCAGCGTGAAATCGGCCTGGCGCTCGGCGAACCGCAGGGGCGCGGCGGGCTGCCGCCGTCGGTCTATACCCTGTTGCCGCGGCTGGTGGAGCGCGCCGGACAGACGCAGGAAGGCGCCATCACCGCCCTCTATTCGGTGCTGATTGAGCAGGACTCGATGAACGATCCGGTGGCGGACGAAGTGCGATCGCTGATTGACGGCCATATCGTGCTGACCCGTCGGCTGGCGGAACAGGGCCATTACCCGGCCATTGATGTGCTGGCCAGCCTGAGCCGAACCATGAGCAACGTGGTCGACCGGGAACATAACCATCACGCCGGCGCGGTGCGTCGCCTGATGGCCGCGTATAAACAGGTGGAAATGTTGATCCGGCTGGGAGAATACCAGCCGGGCCACGATCCGCTGACCGACTCGGCCGTCAATGCCCAGGGAGAAATCAACCGGTTTCTGCGTCAGGCCATGCGCGACCCGATGGCCTACGACGCGATTCAACAGCAATTAGCCGAGGTCAGCGCCTATGCCGCATAACGATAGCGACGCCCAGACATTGCAGGCCGCCCTGAATGTACTGATGCCCATCCGCCGCCAGCGCCTGATACGCAGCGAACGCCAGTTGCGACAGGCGGAGAATACGCTGAAGAGCATTAACGCGCGGCTGCAACAACATCAAACGCAGTTGCAAACCTTGCGCCGCGCCGGCCGGCAGCAGCGCGATGCGTTGAACGAAAAGCTAAAAGGCCGCGATCAGGGACTGGACGATCTGAAATCGCAACTGGACGCCGAGCGCCGGGCGCTCCACCAAATCGAGCTTGAAAGTCAGCGGGGCCATGAGCAGCGGCAACAACAGCGTCAGCAGCAACAGCAGGTCGGGCAAGCCCGCCAATTGGTGAATCAAAACCAGAAAGCCGTCGAAAAACTGGCGTGCCTGTTAACGCTACATCGGGAGAGCCTATGAATAACGCCGCCATACCCCAGCACAAACCGTCCAACGCTCCGGCCTCAGCCGCGGGCCTGCCGGCGAAATCGCCGCGGCGCGGCGAGGAAGCGCCGCAATATGGCTGGGAAGCGTTCAGCGTCGACCACGGTTTTGAGTGGGCGCTGCATCAGCCGGAAAACGTCTCGCCGCTCCCGAGCGCTTTTACGCCGCCGCAGCCGGCGCCGGCGGATGACTTACCCGCTAGCGTGACACCGTCACAATGGCCGCCGCTACAGTGCGAATTGCTCGAATCAATGGAGAATATCGGTCATCCGCCGTTTTCATTCAGTCTGCAACTGCCGCAACTGGGCGATATCGACGTCATGCTGGCGTCGCTGTCGCCGCAGGGCTGGGATATCGCGCTCCGTTTCAGCCGCGAAGCCTATCAGTTATTAAAACATCGCCGGGAGGCCTGCCGCCGCTCGCTCTGCGATGCGCTGGGCTGCCCGGTGCGGCTCAGTTTCGACGACCGGGAGGAACGATAATGGTCGCTCAGCCCCTGACGCTGCCGCGCCTGGCCGGCGATCGAGCCGATCTGCACAGCCGGTTGGCCGCCGGACTGACGCTGCCTTTCGAGCGCGACGGCCACGTCGGCGAGATCCGTCTGAGCCTGGCGGAACAGCCGCCGGCGGACGAACCGATCAGCTACTGGCGCTGCGATAGCGGCATCCTTGCGCTCTCCTCGCCGTCGCCGGTGCTGGGTCTGTTATCCGACTGTCCGCTATTGCCGGTCGGCGCGACGCAGGCGGAACAGGCATGGTACTGGACGCTGTATAACCAGTCGCTGGCCGCGTCGGTCAGCGATCTGGTGGGACAGATTTATCCGCATCCCGCTCCCGACTCCGCGGAAATGCCGCTAGCGGCCTGGCTCACGGTCAGTTGGAACGGTATTCGCGCGCGCAGCCGGCTACAGGCCACCGCGTCCTGCTGGCGGGCGTTGCTTGAACGCCCCGGCTGGCGGCCGGTTTATCGCTCTTTATTGCACAGTCTGTCATTTGCCGTCCCTCTGATTCTGGCCGATACCGTTCTGACGCCGGCGATGCTGCATCAGCTTCGCCCCGGCGATGTCATTGTACCGACGGCGCCCTATTTTTCCCCTGACGGTCAGGGTTCCATCCTACTGGCGTCGTGGCGTTTGCAAGGCGCGATGCAGTTGACGGGACCGGCCCCTTACCATTTCGTCATCGCCGATATGGAGACATGTTCGATGAATGCCCCTTTTAACGAGATGCCGGCACGGCAGACTGACGCCGAGGATATTAGTGACGGCGTCACCAATGAAAACGCATCAATGCCAACTGATTCGTCAACCGCGAACCGGTTGCCGCCGCTGCCGGTGACGTTCAACATCCGCTGCGGACAGATCGCCATCACCCTGCCGGCGCTTCAGCGGCTGACCCGCGGCGCGATCCTGACGCTGCGCGACGTAACGCCGGGCGAAGCCTGGCTGTGTCACGGCGATATGCCGTTGGCGAAAGGCGATCTGATCGATATCGAAGGCAAGCTGGGGCTACAGATTACGCAGATGCTGTCCACGCCGGACGCGGCGCACGACCAGGAGTCCGACGTATGACGTCCGGCGCCTTCGATCCCCTGATGTTCGCGCTCATGCTGGGCGCGCTATCGCTGATCCCTTTGCTGATGATCGTCTGTACCTGCTTTTTAAAAATCGCCATCGTGCTGCTGATCACCCGCAACGCCATCGGCGTACAGCAGGTTCCGCCCAATATGGCGCTGTACGGCATCGCCCTTGCCGCCACCCTGTTCGTCATGGCGCCGGTGTTTCAGGATATCTCCGCGCGCTTTAAGGAAAATCCGCCGGACACCAGCGACATTACCGCATTGCATGAGAGCGTGATGCCCGGACTGGCGCCGTTGCAGACATTTATGTCGCGCAATACCGATCCGGATATCCTCACCCATTTACATGAGAACAGCCTGCGCATGTGGCCGCCATCGCTGGCGGAAAAGGCGGATACCCAGAATCTGCTGCTGGTGATCCCGGCTTTCGTGCTGTCCGAGCTGACCGCCGGCTTCAAAATCGGCTTTCTTATCTATGTCCCGTTTATCGTTATCGATCTGATCGTCTCCAACGTCCTGCTGGCGCTGGGGATGCAGATGGTGGCGCCCATGACGCTGTCGCTGCCGCTCAAGCTGTTGCTGTTCGTGCTGGTCAATGGCTGGACCCGGCTGCTGGACGGCCTTTTTTACAGTTACCTGTGAGACGCGAATGGAAATTATCACGCTCTTCCGGCAGGCCATGGTGATGGTGGTGCTGCTTTCCGCTCCGCCGCTGCTGGTGGCGGTTATCGTCGGCGTTTTGATCTCGTTATTGCAGGCGGTGATGCAGCTACAGGACCAGACGCTGCCGTTTGCCGTCAAACTGATTTCAGTCGGCGTGGCGTTGGCCCTGACCGGGCGATGGATTGGCGTGGAGCTGATCCAGCTCGCCATCTCGGCATTTAACATGATCGAGCATACCTGACGGGGCGCGGCGATGATTTCCACCATCCAGCATGTTTATGACTTTATTATCGCCGTCACGCTGGGTATCGCGCGCATCTATCCCTGCTTTATTCTGGTGCCGGCATTTTCGCTCAACGTATTGAAAGGCATGCTGCGCAATGGGGTGGTGATCTCGCTGACGCTCTTGCCCGCGCCGATTATCCAACAGCAATTGCTGTTGTCGCCGCTCTCCTGGCCGATGTTGCCGGGGCTGCTGCTCAAAGAGCTGATCGTCGGCTTACTGATCGCGCTCGTCCTGGCGATGCCATTCTGGCTGTTTGAGTCGGTTGGCGCGTTATTCGATAACCAGCGCGGGGCGCTGATGGGCGGACAGCTTAATCCGGCGCTGGGGGTCGACAGCACGCCGATCGGCCATCTGCTCAAACAAACGATTATTTTGCTGCTGGTGATTGGCATCGGGATTAATGGGCTGACCCAATTGCTGTGGGACAGCTATCGTCTGTGGCCGGCCCTGGCCTGGCTGCCGCCCCTTACCGAACAAGGTTTTGAGGCTTATCTGACGCTGCTCGCCGAAACCTTTGCCCATCTGGCGATCTATGCCGGCCCGCTGGTGGCGCTGCTGCTGCTGCTGGAATTCAGCATTTCGCTGCTCAGCCTCTACAGCCCGCAGTTGCAGGTATTTGTGCTGTCCATTCCCGCGAAGTGCCTGGTGGGTCTGTCCTTTTTCATCATTTATCTGCCGGTGCTGCACTATCTGGCGGACGGCAAGCTTCAGGCTTTACCCGATTTAAAACACCTGTTTCCACTGTTTTTCCCCGCCTCGTCTTAATGGTCCGCACATGAGCGAAAAAACCGAAAAGCCCACCGATAAAAAACTTAAGGACGCCCGTAAGAAAGGGGAAGTGGGACAAAGCCAGGATGTCCCCAAGCTGCTGATTTGCGTCGGACTGCTGGAATGTATTCTGGCGCTGGCGGAACAGAGCATGGGCAAATTGCAAAAGCTGGTGCAGTTACCCCTCATGCGGCTGAATCAGCCGTTTGCTCAGGCCGCCAGAGAAGTCTTTCATGACGCCGTGACGCTGGCGCTGACCTTTTGTCTGCTGGCCGCAGGCATCGCGGTGTTGCTGCGCGTGATCGGCGGTTGGATCCAGTACGGTCCGCTTTTTGCGCCCGAAGCGTTAAAGATCGACTTCAACCGGTTGAACCCGGTTAATCAATTAAAACAGATGTTTTCCATGCGCAAGCTGACGGAAATGCTGACCAACGTACTCAAGGCCGTGGTCATCGGCGCGGTTTTTTATAAAGTGATCATTCCGGAACTGGAATCGCTGGTGGAGCTGGCTTCCGGTGATTTAAACGGTTTCTGGCATGGGGTAAAAGCATTACTGGCGCACATCGCCCGTACCACCCTCGCCGCGCTGCTGGTTCTTTCGGTGCTCGATTTTGGTTTGCAAAAATACTTTTTTCTTAAGCAGCAACGCATGAGCCATCAGGATTTACGCAACGAACATAAAGACGCCGAAGGGGATCCGCACATGAAAGGACAGCGTAAATCCCTGGCAAATGAGCTCATTAACCAACCCGCCTCCGCGCCGCCGCGGCAAAAACCGGTTGAAGACGCCGATCTGCTGCTGGTCAACCCAACCCACTATGCGGTGGCGCTCTACTATCGTCCCGGCATCACCCCGCTGCCGCAAATTATCTGTAAAGGCGAGGATCGGCAGGCGCAGAAACTGATCGAACAGGCTCAGCAAGCCGAGATCCCGGTGATCCGTTTTATCTGGCTGGCGCGAACGCTCTATCGCACGCCCGTCGGTGATTATATTCCGCGTGAAACCCTACAGGCCGTGGCGCAGGTTTATCGCATTTTGCGTCAGTTGGCGGAGGAATCGAAAGAGGAAATCATCGAGATGGAGTAGCGCGACGCCGCTTGGCGCAAACAACGCGGATAGCGGCCTTATCGCGGCTTCAATCTCATTTTACACCCAATAAGGTAACCTTACTCGCGCCATACAGTTCTATACACTTAGGGTGCTATCTTTTTATCAACCCTTTGATGTTGTGTGTGTCTTTTAATATTGCGTTATCCATCCCTGCCAAAATAGTTTTCCCGCCCTTGAGGCGGGATTTTTTTTGCCTGCGCCCGGCCGGCGCCGCCTTCGGCGAAAACCTAGCACAGCAAATGCTTTCCCAGGCGCCGAAAACAGCGCGCCGACCAATAACAAAACCCCTTATATTTAGTAACAAAAAAGACCTGTCACATTAAAAGGTTTATTGGTTTTTATTTTTACTTTTCAAGAAATTAAATACGATTACGCCAATTATTCCGCGCTGGTTATTGAGAGAATGGTTGAGGTAAAATGTTACGCAAGGTGAAGCAGGCTACGCATGTTTCACCGCGCACAGCATTTACATCATCAATAACAATATTTTTATAGGTTCTGAGTTAATGAAAAAATCTAAACTGCTTCTTTTGGCGCTCGCCAGTTTGTCCCTTCCCATCGCTGGGTATAGTGAATCCGGCAAAGCCGAAAACCACAGTGACGCGCGGATATCGGCAATCAAGCTGATTAACACCGCCGACAACCATTCCGCCTTTTTAACCGGCAGCATCCCGGCGCTGGAAAAAATTCCGGCCAAACAATTTTGGATCAGCAACTCCACTGAAGATTGGGAGAAAAATACCCATCCGGCGCCAAGAAAACAGTATGTCGTCACGCTAAAAGGCAAGCTGAAATTTAAAGTCAGCGATGGCTCCACATTCATTATTGCCCCCGGTACCGTCCTTCTTGCTGAAGACATTAAGGGCGAAGGGCATAGTTGGGAAATGATCGAAGGAAACGAATGGGTAAGAGCCTATATCCCGATCGTCGACAGCAACGATTACTTTACCTCCGACAAATAATCCTTAATTTTCTCAAAGCCCTGACCATAGGGCTTTATCGCCGCGATTGCTCAAGCCCGTTTTGGCGCGCCTACAAAGCCCCTTTTAATCTATCGTCATCGTTCCATTGAAACCCGCCATCGATTACTGCACACTAAAAAATCATTAAATTGATACCCGCAGAGGTTATAAAATGGAATTAGCTGTTGCGAATATCACTGATATTGACGCGATTATGACGTTGCATAAAAAATACCATGTTCATTCGATAAAAGAAGATGATAAAACGGACGGTTTTGTAACAACCCTGTTAACCAAAGAACAGATAATCTCTCTGATTGAGGATGAACAAGGCGCATTTGTCGCCAAAGAAGATGGCAAGGTTGTGGCATTTGTTTTCGCTGCCTCATGGGCATATTGGTCAGCATGGCCATTCTTCCAATATATGATTGGGCGATTAGGCGAAGTGACTTATAACGACGAAATCTTAAGCACGGAAAACTCATATCAGTATGGCCCGATATGTATCGACAAAGCGTATCGCGGCAGTGGGTTATTAAATATAATTTTTGATTTCGCCTTAAAAGAAATGTCAAAAAAATTTCCGTATCTGGTCACCTTCGTCAACCAGACGAACGGAAGGTCGTACACCGCACACGCGCAAAAACTCGCGCTTGATGTATTGCTCGAATTTGAATTTAACCAAAACCAATATTATTTTATGGTCTGTAAGACCAACAAATAAAATTTAATAATAAGACATTCATTATTTAATCAATAAAGCGGAAATTCATGGAAATCGATCATATCCTTATTTGTAGTAAAAACAGAGCGGTCGTTGCGGATACGCTGATAAATGCGGGTTTTACCGAAGGCGCGGGAAATACGCATCCGGGACAGGGAACGTCCAATCGGCGTTTTTTCTTCCATAATGCCTATATTGAATTCCTTTATCAGCAAGAGAACCCGCAATTAATCGATAATCAGGATAAGCTGGACATCTTAAAAAGGTTGAACTGCCCTGACGGCAGTTGTTCTCCGTTCGGGGTAGGCTTCCGTCCTTCCGAATTGAACGAGAAAGCCTGCTTTCCCACCTGGCGTTATAAACCGCCCTATTTACCGGATAATTATGAAATTAACGTGGGCGAAGCCCCGGTTAATGAACCCTTATGGTTCTTTCTGAATTTTTCTTGTCGGCCGGATCGCTTGCCATCGGCAAAACAACCGCCGCTGCGACACCAGTGCGGCGTCTCAGAACTGACGTCCGTTACATTGACGGTAAAAGAGGACGCGCCGCTTTCGCCGACAACACAAAATATTATCGCGTCGGGCATCGTTTCGCTCGAATTTGGATCGAATCCTTTCCTGACGCTTGTTTTCGATCATAATCAGCAAAATAAACGCATCAGCCTGTTACCTGAGTTGCCGCTAACCATTCACTATTAGCGACGTCCGGCCCGTCGTGGAACGGCATTATTTTCAAACGACCATCGTCGTCTTAAGTCGCCGCACGGGTTGAACGCGTCAAATAATTTTTCGCATTACAGAACGCTGCGCAGTCATGAGGAATGATATTGCAAAAATGCAACAATGATAAGCTATCGTGTTCATATAGGCGTACACTAAACAACCATCCCCTCTCAGGTGAAAAAGATGTCTATCTTCGATGCTCTTCGGTTGTTTAGCGATGCATCCGTCAAGGTGACTTGTCCCCACTGTCTTTTCGTCACAAAACAAAGTAGCCGCAAACTGCGTAAAAATGTCACGCTGATATGCCCTAAATGCGGCCATTTTTTCCTGCCGGATGGCGATTGACGCCACTTTTTATCCGCTAAACCTGCTCACCGCCATTCCCCGTTGGGAATTCGACTCCGCCGTTAACTCACGCCTGACACCATCTCCAGACGAGAATCTTAAACATGGAGATAAAAACCGCCTGGCGGCAAGCTATTGGAAAACTTATACCTTGTTTACTTATCGACGGTTACAGGCAAAAAAAATGCCCGCAATCGACACAGGCCGCAGGCAAATAACGTTCAATTAGCAAAGGATAATCCTATATCAATTACACGCTTAACCTACTCCGTTTAATAGAATTAGCTATCGTTATAATCCTATAAGTTGTGGTTATTTTTTAACCCACTAATAATGTAAGAGATTTATTTAAAATAAGTTTTCATACCGAAGAATTTCACTGTCGCCCCCACGCCAAAGGGCGAAAATAAAAATCCCACTAGCGCAATCCTGTGCTATACCTTGATTAATTTTCACACAAAAAGAGTACACAATGAAAAACCGACACGAGATAATCGGCGCTGCCGTTGAGCAACTTATTAATGAACGCTACGGCATCGTTGACCGGGAATTATTGGCGCATCGATTAATGGAAGAATTTATCCGCGTTTCATTTTCAGATGCCTCAATCGAAGAAAAGCAGCTTTACGAAAGCGTGATGAAATTTGTCACCATGGATGATATGTCACAACAATTGGCTGATTAATCATTAACTAACTCATTATAATCCCCAAAAAACCGCCTCATTGTAATGTGTCGCGTTTTATTATCCTTTACAACATCTAAAATAGCCGCGATGCAACGCCCCCGCCAGATCCTACTTTTCATTCCAAACGGGCTCTGCCGGCACACCGTTGCGGCATGATAAAAATTGTCAGAAACGAACGTTAGGGATATCCGAGAGCTTTGTCGTGTATGCCGGAGAAAGCATCTCCCTTTTCATTGCCCATGCCCGACGCACGCCTTGTCCCGCAAACCACACTTTCCCGTTGCCGCTATGATTAATCTGATCAATCGCCGACATCAATGCTTCGCTATGCGGTCGCGGCTGATAGCGATCAAACAAATTGAGTTGTGCAATACCCTGGCTATAGAAATCGGTTAACATCACCCCTGCTTTCATATATCGGCAATTCGGTTGCCAAATCCGGTGTAAGGACTCCGCGGCAAGATGCACAATATCGCGCGTATCGTTTGTAGGGATGGACAACTGCCCCATGGCCTGATTGCTATAAAACGCTTCGTTCCCGGCATGAGGACTGGTTCTAATAAAAACGGAAACCTGCTTGCAATACTGCTCTTCCTGTCGCAATTTTTCCGCGGCCCGTTCAGCATACAGGCAAATCGCCTGCCGCATATCCTCGTATTGAGTAATCCGGGTGCTGAATGACCGGGAACTGATAATCTGTTGTTTCTTTGGGGCAAGCGCCTCAATGTCCAGGCAGGGAATGCCGCACAGTTCACGAACGGTGCGTTCCAGTACCACATTGAATGCTTTACGGATATATAACGGACTGCATTGAGAAAGCTTCAGCGCGGTATCGATGCCCGCGCTTCTTAGTCTGCGCGACAACCGCCGACCGACGCCCCAGACTTCCTCTACCGGCGCCAGGCTTAGCAGTCTCCGCTGGCGATCGAGATTGGAAAGATCAACAACGCCGCCGGTCTTCGGCCAATGCTTCGCGGCAAAATTCGCCAGCTTCGCCAGGGTCTTGGTTTGGGCGATACCGACGCCGACGGCCAGATGCGCTTCCCGAAAAACCCGCTGACGGATATCATGGCCGAATTGCGCCAAACCGACACCGTTGCCGAGTCCGGTTAAATCTAAAAAGGCCTCGTCGATGCTATACATTTCAACCGCCGGCGCCATCTCCTCCAGAATACTCATCACCCGGGACGACATATCGGCATACAAAGCATAATTCGAAGAAAACACGGCGACGTTATCGCGCCTGACGATGTCGCGGATCTGAAAAAACGGCATCGCCATTTTGATGCCGAGCCTTTTGGCCTCGACGGATCTGGCGATCACGCATCCATCGTTGTTGCTGAGCACGACGACCGGCCGCCTACGCAAATCGGGACGAAACACCGTCTCGCAACTGGCGTAGAATGAATTAACGTCGACTAAGGCGTACATCAGCGAACGGCGTGTATAACGAAGGTAACGACGCCAAAGATATCCAAAGTATCTCCCGGGTTAATATAAAGGGGTTTATAGACCGGGTTCATCGGCATCAATGCCAGATTGGGCGAGCGTTGCAAGCGCTTCACCGTAAATTCGCCGTCGACAGCCGCAATAACGATATCGCCATGCTTCGCCTCAAGAGAGCTATCGACCACTAGCAAATCGCCATCACTGATATGCCCGTCGATCATTGACTCGCCGCTGACGCGCAGAAAATACGTTGCGCTGGGATGCCGCACGCATACCTTATTTAAATCAATACGCTGTTCAACATAGTCCTGGGCCGGACTTGGAAAGCCGGCAGGAATCAGATCGCCAAACAATGGCAGAGACAGCGCTTCAGGGTTTTCAACCGGGCTCACAAATGACATAACTCACCAATACTGTTTTTTTATACAGTATAAATCAGCGTATCGGTAATGCAATTGGAATGATGAGGTGAGAGGAAGAAACTGGGGAGGCAATTGCCATCCGATACCTCATACTGTAACGTTGTGAAATCCGTGCGACTGACGCTAAAGATGGAAAACCATCGGGAAACACGGACCATAGCGCCGCGCGTCTGGGCAAGATAAGAGCGTATCTGCGATGAGGCATGAGCCTCGCTGTTAATCGCAGACGCCGTTCTGGACTCTATCCACGAATACTCTTGAGGTGCCCGATGCCTGATGTCGCTAATCTTGCCGCTTTTGCTCTTATCGCTCTCGGTCTGGTGCTTACGCCGGGACCGAACATGATCTACCTGATCTCCCGTTCTATCTGCCAGGGCCGGATCGCAGGGCTGATTTCCCTGGCGGGCGTCGCGCTGGGTTTTATCTTTTATATGCTTTGCGCGGCATTGGGCATCACCGCTCTGGTGATGGCCGTACCCTATGCTTACGATACCATTCGCATCGCCGGCGCGATTTACCTGTTGTGGCTGGCCTGGCAGGCTATTCGTCCCGGCGGTCGGGAGGTATTTCAAGTACGGGATTTACCTAAAGACAGCCCGCGCAAGCTGTTTCTCATGGGGTTATTCACCAACCTGCTGAACCCGAAGGCTGCGGTGCTCTATCTCTCGCTGTTGCCGCAGTTTATTGACCCGGCCAAAGGCAGCGTGCTGGCGCAATCCGTCATGCTGGGTTTTACTCAGATAACCATCAGCATAGTCGTTAATGCCTTGATTGCGATTTCCGCAGGCTCTATCGCGTACGCCCTGAAACGCCATGCCAAATGGGCTACGTTTCAACGCTGGCTGATGGGGATGGTGCTGGCATCGCTGGCAATAAAAATGGCAACCGAAGCCCGGCGCTAAGTTGAAAGAACGTGCTAATCGATAATAGGGTATTTCCCTTTATCGGGTTCCCAACTTCCACCGCTACCATGATAAGTTTCAGCCCCAAGCGAAAATCGTCGTCCACAGCGGTTACAGACGAACTGGTAGGCGACGATATCGCCCCAGCTCATCGTTTTCGCACATTCTTCAAAACTGAATTGATTCCAATCTGGATCAGCTTTTATTTCCGTAATAGTGCCATCTTGCACATTTTGAGCCGCTATGCGGATGGCTTTGCGCAAGTCGTTAGGGGTGCGGATCACATATTTAACGCAGAGGTCGGCGCAGGATTCACAACTCATCGCTTCCATATCTCCATCAGGCAGAACATCAATGTCGGAACATGATACCGATTATTAGGTAAATTTAGGGATTTTTAACCTAAGGCAGAGCGACGAATAGCCGTCCCTTACCTCCCGACCGCCCGGCGCTGTATGATTCACGGAAAAGAAAAAACCTGTTGCGCCACGCATCGGTGCGCGACGATGCTATTCAGCAAATATAATGCTGTCGGTTTACCAACTCCACCGCCGCGGCATCAACGAAAACGAGATCGCCAAAGATACCAGTATTCCTATCGGCGATTTCCGCAAACTGCTGGCGCATAAAACGCAGGCTCAGCGCAAACAGTGGCAACTGGCGCAGCAATTACCGCTGCCGTCAAAGGCGGTGATTCTGGGGGCATCTAGCAAAAGAACAGTGAAAACTTGCTGTAGGATAGATATCCTGACAGTCCAACTATTATGATGATTATTTATCCTTCCTCTTTGGACAAGCGCATGAAAATATTATCTACCATAGTGATTTCATTAATTTCATTTTCCTCAATTAGTCATGCTGCGGTTAATGGGTTAGCTATGACCACAAAAAATGACAAAATTATTTTATCTTTAGACTGTATAAACGCAGTAAATAAAATAGAACCTGAGCCTGGTGTATTGGATAGCGTTCATTTTATGCTGGATAAACCATGCTCAGAACAGCTTTCAGCATTCACAGTAAAAAACGTTGGCAGCACAATGACGATTGAATACAAGGAAGCTCGAGTTTGGTCAGGGTTGATCGTTAGCAAATTGTCTTCAAATTTTTCTATCTCATCTTCCAGTGCAAATCAGATGATCCTGCGACAACTACTTACCGATGCGGAGAAAAAATAGGGGGTAATTGCCGATTATAAAGCTCCCCCCCAATGCTAATCATCCCTAGAGACCAGCAAGAAATTACTCACATCACTCTCTTTAAAGCCGCCTAACAAGCGGCTTTTTCATTACCCAAAATTAAGGAAATAACCATGCAGAACAAAACCGAAAAAATCATTCTGCGCGACTCAGAAGAAGCCGCCAGCATTAAAACAGTGACTGGATGGGTATCAGCCAAAGGTCGCGTCTATGGTGACAACGAAGACTTGGCGCGTTATGACGGTGCCACGCATCAGCGTTGCCCAATAATCCCGAACATCCTATTTCCCGAATTAACGGCTACTGTGATATTTGCCATAAAGAAAGCCGCCGTAAAAATTTGCCGAAATGCCGCGGCAAACATCAGATCGAGAAACGCCATTGATGATATTTGAGACCGATATCTATTTTTTCGAAGAAGGCCAGATTGCAGATTATTGCAGTGAGTTCATCATCAGTCCCGATACGTTGCCGTTGATGATCTGTGAACCTATTATGCCCACTCGCTAGATCCTTACGATGTTTATTGCGATCTCACGCCAGATGATGGAGAAGTACCACAAAGCCTTCATGACCGACCTGAAGCCGGTTTACCGCGCGGTATCGAAAGCGGCGGCGGAAGCCGCGCTGGATGAGCTTGAAGCCCGATGGGGTCAGCAGTATCCGGTGGTTATCCAGGCATTGCGTCGGAAATGGAACAATTTGTCGGCGTACTTCCGCTATCCATCGGATATCCGCAAGGTCATTTATACCACTAATGCCATTGAGTCGGTGCATTGGCAGTTCAGGAAGTTGACGAAAACAAAAGGGCCATTCCCTAACGAAAACAGCCTGTTAAAGCGACTTTATCTGGGGCTGATGAATGCGCAGGCAAAATGGACAATGCCACTCCGGAACTGGAATTTGACATTGTCGCAGTTAGCCATTTATTTTGACAGACGGCTGAATAACGTGATTAAGCTGTAAGGTTTTTACCGTGACACAGAATTCCGAACGCTCTCAATAATACACATTGCCCCTCAATGCGGGGCAACTCATAACATCAGTTACTTATCTTCCTGCGATTTCAATTCTTCCAGTGTAAAATTTCTTACCCATATACGCTTTGTATCAACATCACGAGAAGAATAGGCAGTAACTAAACTAACGCTGTACTCTTTATTCGCTTCAAAGTGATAGGGTACAGGAACACATTGCAGTGGTAATACCGTGTAAGTTGGATTTTCCATGTCATCCCTTTCCCATACAGAATGCATTTTCCCATCAGATAGACGTTCTGAAATGCCAATTTGGAGTAGTTTAGAATGACCACTGTTCGTAACAGATTCATCCTCAGCGGCAATGCACGGCTGGCTATTTTTTAATGTAACCAATGCAAGACGAAAAGAGTTGTGATGACCGTATCCGCATCCAGATAACATGATGATAATCAGACCTAAAGAAAATATTTTTAGTTCCATAAACACTTCCTGTCGCGTGGTGATATAAGAAAATATTTAAACGTGTTTTGGTATTTTTATATTAAGTTAGGGCCAACAATCCCTCTGAAATCAGTAACAGCAGACCATTCATTAACACCAAAAATCACCAACGGAAAATAACCAGCAATAATACAGGCTTGTTGTTCCATATTAAAATTTGCCAATAATTTTTAGTCTGGTAATGAATAATTGTAATTGGTCGCCCAACTCATTACGCCGCGTGCTCTCACATTTAAACCCATCTGATATTGCCAGACATGGCCCCTTTCATGAATGAACCAATTATGTATATCAGGCCTTTCTTGGGAGAACATTCCAAAAGGAAAATACTCGCCGTTATAAACCTTAATCATCCCGTAATTAATAGCATCCTTGAAAACTGTGCGAGCTATCCTGAGTTCACCCGCCGTAAAACTGCGGAAACCCTCTTCTTTTGTCGCCATTATTGCTCCCCATTATCATTCCTTAACAATATGCGGCCACGGTGTGTTCTACCGCTTGTTGTTTTAGGTGTCAACAAACACACTTCAATTGCCGCAAAATTTCCCCGGCGGCATCCTTTCCCGCATGAACACACATGCATCCTCTCCGAAATTATGCGCCTATTGCGCAATCTGATCCGAGTCGGCGTCGTTACCCACGGATAGAACAGTGCCGGATAGCCAGCAAGGGTGATTACTTGATTAGCACCGGCGTCAGAAAAAATAGCCCTGACGGCATCATGAATCCGGACAGTCTGACCAAGGAATTTGTCAAAGCAAGAACGGCCACAGGGATCATGTTTGATGATAATCCCCCAACTTTTCATGAGATAAGAAGCCTTGCTGGCCGGCTCTACGAAAAGGAACGAGGAAAAGAGTTTGCTCAGAAGTTACTCGGTCACAAATCAGCCAAAATGACAGAAAAATACCTGGATACAAGAGGGAAAGAATACACTTATCTGTAAAAGACCGAATATCGATTTTCGGGGGAATTTCGGGATTTTTCGAGATCTTAAAAATAAAACAATTAAATATCAATAACTTAAAAAAAGACCGAATACGATTCCTGTATCCGGTCTAGGGAAACGGCTCTTGGGAGAGAGCCTTGCGCTAAAAGTTGGCATTTTTACAAGCTGAACTAGCCTTGTCACCTAAGCGTAGCCAACTCCCTCGCATTTTCCAGTTTTCCATCTGTGGTAATGATTACATTTGGAACAAGTATCACACTAACAATTAACCTTAAACAACCGAACCATTAACATTGAAATAAAAATCAATGACTTTAAGGCTGGCTGCCGGGATCACAAAGTTGCTCGGCGCGTTCAACAAAAGGTTGCAAACTTTTCTTATGTCCCGGGTTAGCAGGGTCATCCAACCAGATGGCGTCTATCGGCTGGGCGTTTACCAGCCCGGCTTTCATCTGTGCGGTTGCGACGTCGTTGAGCGGATATTGCATCAGCGTACCGGTATGCAAGGCATACAACGCTTTTCCCGGCCGACAAATCAGCTGCACCTCTTCCCGCGTGAAGGCCCATTTATCGCCATACTGTAACCGGCTGATATTCGCCAGTTTTGCTACAGCAAACGCATTCACCGATACGAAAACGAGAATAAGAGACAGCATTAGTTTCTTCATCATGATGTTCCTGAGCATGATTATTTAGACGCCTGCGCCTGTTGTTGCTGAACTTCAAAAGGCAGGCCTGATACCATATAAAACAGAAGGTTACTAAATATGTACTGTCAGCGATCATAACGATAGTGATCGTTGAAGTCGAGCGGCAAAACTCTCGGCAAGGCGGATTATTTAAGGCTATGCGAATAAAGCGGTGGTAATAGAGGAATTCGTTCAAACCGCGGCAAATCTGCTCCAGACTTGCCGCGGTTTGACAGTTATCGGGGTGATATCGTTAGCCTGACGACGGAAAAACTCAGGCTGATTCGCTACCAGCAACGTTGGTCGACATCTTTTTCAGATCTTGATCGATAAAGAACAGGCCGCCTTCGCTGGTATTAACCAGAGCCAGCTTATCCAGGATAGATCTGAACAATTTTTCTTCTTCATGCTGTTCCGATACATACCATTGCAGGAAATTGAAGGTTGAATAGTCCTGTAACGTTATTGCCGCATGAGCCAGTTCATTAATTTTCGCCGTGATCAGCTGCTCATGCTCATACGTCAGTTTGAATACGTCAGCCAGCGATGCGAAATCCACCGGCGGCGCAGGAATAGCGCCCAAAATTGGCAGGCTTCCGGTATCGTCCAGATAGTTGAACAGGCGTTGCATATGCTCCATTTCTTCCTGAGAGTGTACTTTCAGAAAGGCGGATGCGCCTTCATAACCTTTATCGCCGCACCAGGCGCTCATCTGTAGGTATAAATTGGCGGAATAAAACTCCAGATTAAGCTGTTCGTTTAGTTTTTGAATCATTTCTTTTTTTAACATAGCTATTCCTTATTTTATTGGCAGGTAAATATGTTGCGGCTCATTATGCCTGAATATGAAAAATAAAAACATCTGATTAACTAAATTAACAATAAATATTTTTATATTTAAAATCATACAGTTAATATTTAGTTATTGATATTGATTTTTATTTCCAATAAATATTTCGCTATTATTATTGATAATCATTTTTATTATCAATCATGCATATTAAATATCTATTTATCTTATTTTTTATTATTCGGTGACATTACAGAGACTTGCCATTTTTCAGACTCTGCTTTACCTTGACGCACAAAGCATCTTGGCAGGAGAACTTTCCCATGGGATATAATTTGGCCGATCTTTCCAAAGAAGAGATGGACAAAGTCAATGTGGACCTGGCGGCGTCAGGCGTCGCCTTCAAAGAACGGTATAACATGCCCGTGATCCCGGAGATGGTGGAGAAGGAACAACCGGATCAGCTGCGTGGTTATTTCCGTGAACGCGTGGCATTTTACCGCCAGCTCTCTTTGCAATTTTCGCGCCTGCCCTACGAGCCGAAACCTAAATGACATCAGTTGGTTACCCGGCTGGCGACACATTTTGATATTAATAAAAAAGACGTTTCCCCTTGCATATCGGACAAAACAGGCGGTTAATGTATTGGCAAACCAACCTTTTACCAAGCGAGGTCAGAAATGAGTAAAGGAATGGACAGCAAAAAGAACAGCAAAAAGAAACCCCTGAAAACCGCAGCGGAAAAACGCGCGGAAAAAAAGGCTAAGAAAGCACAGCCACAGGCGGATGCCATTCATTAAAGTCAACAATGCTGATCGGTAAACCCGCAATCAGCGGGTTTACTCTCAAGAACTTAATCTTTTTCAAGCACCATCAGCAAGAATGCATATTCCAGCGCAATATCCTCGTAATGTTTAAAGCGTCCTGATTTCCCGCCGTGTCCGGCATCCATATCGGTATAGAGCAATAACAGGCGATCGTCGGTCTTCATTTCACGCAGTTTGGCCACCCACTTCGCCGGCTCCCAATACTGAACCTGCGAGTCATGTAATCCGGTGGTAACCAGCATGTGCGGATAATCCTGCGCCTTTACCCCATCGTACGGGCTGTATTGCTTGATATAGTCATAGTACGCGCGGTCGTTAGGATTGCCCCACTCGTCATATTCTCCGGTGGTTAAGGGAATGGACTCATCCAGCATCGTGGTCAGAACATCCACAAACGGCACCTGGGCGACCACGCCTTTGAATAAATCCGGCGCAAAATTGACGACCGCGCCCATCAGCAACCCGCCGGCGCTGCCGCCCATGGCAAACATTTGCCGCCGCTCTCCGTAGCCTTTTTCAACCAGCGCTTCCGAAACATCAATGAAGTCGGTGAACGAATGCATTTTATTCAGCAATCGTCCGTCGTCGTACCACTGCTGTCCCAGCTCGCCGCCGCCGCGAATATGCGTCAGCGCAAAGACAAAGCCTCTATCCAGCAGACTTAAGCGACTCACGCTAAAATCCGGATCCATGCTGCTGCCGTAGGCGCCATAGCCGTATATCAGGATAGGATTCCGACCCGGCTTGAAATGTTCGCGGTGATACACCAGGGAAACCGGAACCTCAACGCCATCCCGGGCGGTAATCCACAACCGTTCGCTGCAATAATTATCCGCGCTGAAATTCTTCACCTCAGCCTGCTTGAGTAGCTGTTGCCGGCCGGTGTCCATATTCAGTTCGTAAAGCGAACTTGGCGTGGTCATCGAAGCATAGCCATAACGCAACAGGGCGGTTTCCGGCGTCGGGTTATAGGATAACCAGGTGACATAGCTGGCATCATTGAAGGAAATCTTTTTTTCTTCCTGCGTCTGCCAGTGGATTTGCCTCAGGCTGGTTAACCCGCGCTCCCGCTCTTCCACCACCAGCCAGTCACGAAACAGCTCAAAACTTTCCAGCACGCGATGTGCCTGCGGCGCAATCAGCGTTTCAAGGCTGCCTTCGCCCACGTCTTGCGTGCGGTACAGGCCAAAGTTTTTCCCTTCCCGGTTGGAGCGCAGATAAAACGCGTCCCGATAGTGGTCTACGCCATACTCATGATCTTTACGCCGGTCGATGAATACCTGCGGCGCCGCATCGCACTGCGCCGCATCAATCAGCAGCACTTCCGTACTGGTGGTGCTGCTGAGATAAATCGTGATATAGCGTTCCGAAGTCGTCTTGCCCAGGCCGACATAGTAGGTATCATCCTTTTCTTCATAAACCAGCTCATCGCCTGCCGGATCGCTGCCCAGCCGATGGCGATAAACCTGGTAGGGCAGCAATGTTTGCGGGTGTTTGCGCACGTAGTAGAGAACGCGGGAATCGGCCGACCATTCCGCCCCGGAAGAGACTTTCTCAATAACGTCGGGCAACCATTCGCCGCTTTTCAGATCGCGAAAGCGAATGTCATACTGCCGACGAGAGAGAAAATCTTCCGATAACGCTAAAATCTGATTGTCAGGGCTGACTTCCAATAGCCCCAGGCTATAGAACTCATGATTTTCCGCCCGCTGATTTGCATCCAGCAGCGTTTCCCATTCATCCGTCGCCTGCTCGGGCTGACGCCGGTAAATAGGGTATTCCTTCCCCGGTTCATAGCGACTCTGATAGCGGTAGCCATTTCTGACATAGGGAACCGACATATCCTCCGACGGTATTCGGGCGACCATTTCCTGATAGAGTGATTGTTTCAGTTCTTCCTGCGGCGCCATCACCGCACCGCTATAGTCATTCTCCTGCTGAAGATAGGCCAATATATCGGGATCGGTCCTTTCGTCGTCGCGCAGCCAGTAGTAGTTATCAATGCGTGTGTCGTTATGGATAGTCAACGGATGCGGTCTTTTTGCTGCTTGCGGTGCGATCATAGTGGTCCTTCTGCTGTTAAGTAACGCCGGTGGTTCAGGGATAAAACCTTCTGAAATCAAGAGTGGCACGATTACCCGGCGATGCCAAGCCGAGAGGAATGATTGCCGTTGCGTATCTGCGACGGCGTGATGCGTCGCCGTCGCCTCGGATGCGTACGCAAACGTTTTCGTTTATACTGCGCCCATTTTTCACAATCAGATCAGGTATAGCACTATGTTAACGATTGGAACCGCCCTGCGTACTGATGCCACGCGCGTGATGCTGCTGGGCTCCGGCGAGTTAGGCAAAGAAGTGGCGATCGAGTGCCAGCGGTTAGGTCTGGAGGTTATCGCGGTCGATCGCTATGCCGATGCGCCGGCCATGCAGGTCGCGCATCGAAGCCATGTCATTAACATGCTGGACGGTGAAGCGCTGAAGGCATTGGTTGAAGCTGAACGCCCTGACTATATCGTGCCTGAAATTGAGGCGCTGGCCACCGATATGTTGGTAAAGCTTGAACAGCAAGGACACCGCGTCGTACCCTGCGCGCAGGCGACCCTGCTGACAATGAATCGCGAAGGTATTCGCCGCCTGGCCGCCGAAACTCTGGGCGTTCCCACCTCCCGCTACCGCTTTGCCGATAGCGAAGCGAACTTTCGCCAGGCCGTGGCGGAAATCGGTTATCCCTGCATCGTGAAACCGGTGATGAGTTCATCCGGCAAAGGGCAAAGTCTGATCCGGGAAGCCCGGCAGTTGGATAAAGCCTGGCAATATGCTCAGCAAGGCGGGCGTGCCGGCGGTGGACGGGTTATCGTTGAAGGTCTGGTTAATTTCGATTTTGAAATCACCCTGCTGACCATCCAGGCGGTGGATGGCATCCACTTCTGCGCCCCGATCGGCCACCGCCAGGAAGATGGCGATTACCGCGAGTCATGGCAACCGCAGCAAATGAGCGAATTGGCGCAGACGCGGGCGCGGAAAATAGCGGGCGACGTGGTTAAGGCGCTCGGCGGCTACGGGTTATTCGGCGTTGAATTGTTCGTCTGCGGCGACGAAGTGATTTTCAGCGAAGTTTCCCCGCGCCCGCATGATACCGGCATGGTGACGATGATCTCTCAGGATCTGTCAGAATTCGCGCTGCATGTGCGCGCATTCCTCGGGCTGCCGATCGGCGCCATTCGTCAGTACGGCGCCGCCGCCTCTGCGGTGATCCTGCCCGAACTGGAAAGCCGGAATGTTCGCTATCAGGGGTTAGAGAACGCGCTGCATCCCTATACGCAGATCCGTCTGTTCGGCAAGCCCGAAATCAGCGGTAAACGCCGTATGGGCGTTGCGCTGGCCAGCGCGCCGACCGCAGACGAAGCCGTGGCGTTAGCGAAAAAAGCCGCGTCCGCCGTGAAGGTCAGTGGTTAAGTTTTACTGAGAGGGTCAAAAGCCCCCCATAGGACATGGGTGGCTTGCATCAAACGAGGAAGGACTGCCTTATGCTTGCGCGCCGGCTACCGCTTCACGCGCCAGCTCAGTAATGCGCGCATAATCGCCGCTTTCCAGCGCATCGTTCGGCACCAGCCAGGAACCCCCGACGCACAGAACGCTTTTCAGCGCCAGGTAATCACGGTAATTTTTCGGTGAAATGCCGCCAGTCGGGCAGAAACGAATCTGTGCGAACGGACCGGCAATCGCCTGCAATGCTTTCACGCCACCGTTGGCTTCCGCCGGGAAGAACTTAAACTCGCGCAAACCATAATCCATACCCAGCATCAGCTCGGATACGGTGCTGATCCCCGGAATTAACGGGATGCTGCCGGCCGTCGCCGCTTTCAGCAAAGGCTCGGTCAATCCCGGACTGATAGCGAACTGCGCGCCCGCTTCGGTCACCTCGGCCAGTTGCTGAGGATTGGTTACCGTACCCGCGCCGACAATCGCTTCCGGCACTTCCTTGGCGATGGCGCGAATAGCCTCTACCGCGCAATCGGTGCGCAGCGTCAGCTCCAGAACGCGAACGCCGCCTGCGACCAGGGCTTTTGCCATCGGCACCGCATGTTCCAGTTTGTTGACCACAATAACAGGAACGACGGGGCCCGCCGTCAGAATTTGTTCCGCGCTCGTTTGCCAGTTTTTCATCAAAAATTATCTCCAGTCATGCCATTCGGCGATCATTAATCATATAGCGCGCCCCTGCCACAGGGATCTGCATCAGTTGCAGACGTCCGACCGCACCGTTAGCCATACATTTAACTGCAATTACTGAAATGAGCGATCGCTTGCGTCAATCACTCAAAGACTACTCAAATTCGTTCCAGGAACGGCCGTCGCGGGTAATCATCGCAACCGAGGCCACCGGCCCCCAGGTACCAGCCTGATAAGGTTTCGGCGCATCGTTGTCCATGGACCAGGCATCCATAATCGAATCCACCCACTTCCAGGCTTCCTCGACCTCATCGCGACGAACAAACAGAGCCTGAATTCCGCGCATGGTTTCCAGCAACAGACGTTCATAGGCATCTGCCAAGTGTTGTTGGTTGAATGTCTCCGAGAAGCTCAAATCCAGCTTCACCGTTTGCAGACGGTGTTTATGCTCCAGCCCGGGGATTTTATTCAGGATCTGGATTTCGATCCCTTCATCCGGCTGTAAACGAATAATCAGCTTATTCTGCGGTAGTTGCTGATAGGAATCGCTGAATAGATTCAAGGCAGGATTTTTAAAATAGACCACGACTTCCGAGCATTTCGTCGGCAGGCGCTTGCCGGTACGCAGATAAAAAGGTACGCCCGACCAGCGCCAGTCGTCGATATCAACCCGAATGGCGACGAACGTCTCGGTATCGCTGGTCTTATTGGCGCCCTCTTCTTCCAGGTAGCCGGGAACTTTGTGTCCCTGAACAAAGCCGGACGTATACTGACCCCGAACCGTTGTTTCATGCACGTTGCTGCGATCGATGCGGCGTAATGAACGCAACACTTTCACTTTTTCATCACGAATACGGTCGGTGGTCAGATCGGAAGGCGGCGACATGGCAATCATGGTCAGAATCTGCAACAGGTGATTCTGGATCATATCGCGCATCTGGCCCGCTTTATCAAAATAGCCCCAGCGGCCTTCAATCCCGACTTCTTCCGCAACCGTGATTTGCACGTGATCTATCGTGCGGTTATCCCAGTTGGCGGAAAACAATGAGTTGGCGAAACGCAGCGCCAGCAGGTTCAGCACCGTCTCTTTACCCAGATAGTGGTCGATACGGTAAACCTGACTCTCATCGAAAAATTCGGCGACCTGATCGTTAATGACGCGAGAAGAAGCCAGATCCGTTCCCAGCGGTTTTTCCATCACCACGCGAGACGGCGCTTTGTTTAGCCCAGCGGTACCCAGCCCACGGCAAATCGCGCCAAAGGTGCTGGGCGGCATGGCGAAATAGTTGATCGTGGTACGACGTTCCTGGTCGAGCAAGTTGCCCAACTTGCCAAAACTTTGCGTATCGTCGACATCAAGCTTGCAGAATTCCAACCGGTTGCTTAACGTGTCCCACAACGTTTCATCAATCGGCTCTTTCATAAAAGTATCCAGCGCCTCACGGATTACACGGGTATATTCCGCTTTATCCCAATCAGCTCGTCCTACGCCGATGATCCGCGTGTCCGGATGAATATGACCTGCTTTTTCCAACTGATACAGTGAAGGCAGCAATTTACGGCGCGCCAAATCGCCCTTCGCACCGAAAATAACCAGGTCGCATGCCTGGGCTGTTGAAGTTACCGCCATGTTTATCTCCTCGTTGCGGGATTCTGTAATTTTATTACAGACGTAATGTACTCTTTTTGACGCCAGCCAGTAAACCCATAGGAAAACGTAAAATTCTCTTGATCTCATACGGAAATAAACGAAAAAGCTGGCTTGTTACAAGCACTAAGGCGCATGATGCATGGACCTGAAAGCGAAAATCCTCATCGTTTCTGACAGCGGATTACTTTTCTGAAAGTTAGACACATGTCATGTTCTGGCAAAAAAAGCGCGCAACATCACATTTTTCCCGCTGCCAACCGCCACCAGGTCGTAGTATATTTTCACGAAATCCATATCGGGTGCGCCTTTGGTTGTAATCGGGAAAAACTTACATGGCCCTTTTCATATGAATATGCTGGACAAAATTCAAAGTCACCTGGAACTGCTGAGCAAGTCGGAAAGAAAAGTTGCCGAAGTTATTCTGAGCGCGCCGCAAACGGCAATTCATTCAAGTATAGCGACCCTGGCTAAAATGGCCGCGGTCAGCGAACCCACCGTAAACCGCTTCTGTCGACGTCTGGAAACCAAAGGTTTCCCAGATTTTAAACTGCATCTGGCGCAAAGCCTGGCGAACGGCACGCCTTATGTGAATCGTAACGTAGAAGAAGATGATAGCGTCGACGCTTATACCAGCAAAATCTTTGAATCCACGATGGCGGGGCTGGAGCATGTGAAATCCCGCCTCGATATTGCCGCCGTTAACCGGGCTGTGGATTTGCTGACGCAAGCGAAAAAAATTTCGTTCTTCGGCTTTGGCGCATCAGCGGCCGTAGCCCATGATGCCATGAACAAGTTTTTTCGCTTCAATATCCCCGTGGTTTATTTCGACGACATCGTCATGCAACGCATGAGTTGCATGAATTCCGCCGAAGGGGACGTCGTCGTGCTTATCTCTCACACCGGCAGAACGAAAAGCCTGGTTGAAATGGCTCGTCTGGCGCGTGAGAATGATGCGACAGTGATCGCGATCACATCCGAAGGTACGCCCCTCGCTCGCGAGTCCTCGTTGGTACTGCGCGTCGACGTGCCGGAAGATACGGATGTTTATATGCCGATGGTATCCCGTATAGCCCAACTCACGCTGATTGACGTACTGGCTACCGGTTTCACATTGCGTCGCGGCGCAAAATTCAGAGATAACTTGAAGCGAGTCAAGGAAGCATTGCGAGAATCGCGTTTTGATAAAGAAGAACCCTTTATTAACACCTTCAATTAGTTTGTTAATCGTGGTTCATGTTTAAACGGTCACGACTATTTGCCATAGCAACATAACAAGACACCAGGTTCAATACGGAATTCGGGTAACTCAGATGAAATAGTTTTGTTGTAAAGTTACATTTCGCACCGTTACCTGACATTAATCGAAACACTACTGCTTCACAAGTCAACGGAGTTATACATGTCCAGACGGCTCAGAAGAACCAAAATCGTCACTACCCTGGGACCAGCTACCGATCGCGATAATAATCTGGAAAAGATTATTGCCGCCGGCGCGAACGTAGTACGCCTGAATTTTTCTCATGGCACAGCAGAAGATCATCAACTACGCGCCAATAAAGTTCGTGAAATTGCCGCCAAATTAGGCCGCCATGTTGCTATTCTTGGGGATTTACAGGGTCCAAAAATTCGAGTTTCTACCTTCAAGGAAGGTAAAATTTTTCTGAATATCGGCGATAAGTTTCTGCTGGATGCGAATCTGCCCAAGGGCGAAGGCGATAAAGAAAAAGTCGGCATTGATTACAAAGGCCTCCCTGCCGACGTTGTCGCCGGCGATATTCTGTTGCTGGATGACGGCCGCGTACAGTTAAAAGTCCTGCAAGTTGAAGGCATGAAGGTTTACACCGAAGTCACGGTTGGCGGCCCGTTGTCCAACAACAAAGGGATCAACAAACTCGGCGGTGGTCTTTCTGCGCAAGCGCTGACGGAAAAAGATAAAGCAGACATTATTACCGCCGCAAAAATCGGCGTGGATTATCTGGCGGTATCCTTCCCTCGCACCGGCGAAGATCTGAATTACGCCCGCCGTCTGGCGCGCGATGCGGGCTGTCACGCAAAAATCGTATCCAAAGTGGAACGCGCCGAAGCGGTCGCTTCCGATGAAGCCATGGACGACATCATTCTCGCGTCCGACGTCGTCATGGTTGCCCGCGGTGATTTGGGCGTTGAAATTGGCGATCCCGAGCTGGTTGGGATCCAGAAAAAACTGATCCGGCGCGCCCGTAAGCTCAACCGGGCGGTGATCACGGCAACGCAGATGATGGAATCCATGATCACGAATCCGATGCCGACGCGCGCAGAGGTGATGGACGTGGCCAACGCCGTACTGGACGGCACCGATGCCGTGATGCTGTCCGCAGAAACCGCCGCCGGGCAGTATCCGGCCGAAACAGTGGCGGCGATGGCGAAAGTGTGTCTTGGCGCGGAGAAAATTCCAAGCATCAACGTGTCCAAACACCGTCTTGACGTGCAGTTCGATAACATTGAAGAATCAATTGCGATGTCGTCGATGTATGCCGCCAACCACCTGAAAGGGGTAACGGCGCTGATCGCCATGACGGAATCAGGACGCACCGCGCTGATGATGTCCCGCATCAGTTCCGGCTTGCCTATTTTCGCCATGTCGCGTCATGAGCACACGCTGAATCTGACGGCGCTTTATCGTGGCGTCACGCCGGTACATTTTGACAGCTATACCGATGGCGTCGCCGCCGCTAATGACGCGGTCATCCGGCTGCGTGATAAAGGATTTCTGATGTCGGGCGATCTGGTTATCGTGACTCAGGGCGATGTGATGGGAACCGTGGGAACCACCAACACCACGCGTATCCTGCGGGTGGAATAACCGGCGGTCCGTACTTACTGCCGCGGTTTGCTGCGACATGGAAAAAGCCGGACGATAAGCAACGCGTCCGGCTTGAGGTTGATGACAAATCTTTCCAAACCCGTCATTCCCGCGACGGCGGGAATCAGCCAATGGCGATTTACGGTTTCAGCAGGCGATTCCCGCCTACTAACGCGGGAATGACTGGGCGTAGCGGAGGATGACAATGCCGTATTATAGGCTTTATCAACAGTCTGAGGCCGGACGATAAACAACGCGTCCGGCTTGAGGTTGATGACAAACCTTTCCAAACTCGTCATTCCCGCGCCGGCGGGAATCAGCCAATGGCGATTTACGGTTTCAGCAGGCGATTCCCGCCTACTAACGCGGGAATGACTGGCCGTAGCGGAGGATGACAATGCCGTATTATAGGCTTTATCAACAGTCTGAGGCCGGACGATAAGCAACGCGTCCGGCTTGGGGTTGATGACAAACCTTTCCAAACCCGTCATTCCCGCGCCGGCGGGAATCAGCCAATGGCGATTTACGGTTTCAGCAGGAGATTCCCGCCTACTAACGCGGGAATGACTGGGCGTAGCGGAGGATGACAATGTCGTATTATAGGCTTTATCAACAGTCTGAGGCCGGACGATAAACAACGCGTCCGGCTTGGGGTTGATGACAAACCTTTCCAAACCCGTCATTCCCGCACCGGCGGGAATCAGCCAATGGCGATTTACGGTTTCAGCAGGCGATTCCCGCCTACTAACGCGGGAATGACTGGGCGTAGCGGAGGATGACAATGTCGTATTATAGGCTTTATCAACAGTCTGAGGCCGGACGATAAGCAACGCGTCCGGCTTTTTTATGGCGGGCCGCCGCAAGCGGCGTTAACAAAGTCAGTTGCGGTAAAGATCGTCCCGGCAATAGGGCTCAATTTCGCCTGGCTTACGGGTTTTCAATAGCTTCAGGATCCAGGTGTATTGCTCCGGATTCGGTCTGACCAGGACTTCAACTTCCTCATTCATACGGCGCGCGATGTATTTGTCGTCAGCATCGGTCAAATCATCCATCGGCGGGCGGATGAACACGTCAAGACAGCAGTCCTTCGCGTTATACACCGGAAACAGCGGAACAATATCGGCGCGACAGACCTTCATCAGGCGGCCGATGGCCGGCAACGTCGCTTTATAGGTGGCGAAAAAATCGACGAATTCGCTATGCTCCGCCCCATGGTCCTGATCGGGAAGATAATATCCCCAGCACCCCTGGCGTACCGAGCTGATAAAGGGTTTAATGCCGTCATTGCGCGCGTGTATACGCCCGCCGAAACGGCGGCGTAGCGTATTCCACCAGAAATCCACCAGTTCATTTTTCTGGTTGTGGAACATCGCAGCCATGCGCTGCCCGCGCGAGGTCATCAGCATAGCGGGAATATCGACGGCCCAGCCATGCGGCACCAGAAAGATCACATTCCGATCCCGCTCTTTTAATTTATTCAGGATCGCTTCGCCATGCCAGCGGACGTGCTTCTCAACCTTTTTCGGGTCTCGGATGCCCACATCCACCATCATCACCATCGCCTGCGGCGCCGTGGCGAACATGTTATCGATAATGGCTTCACGCTGCGTCTCGGTTAACTCCGGCATGCAATACAGCAGGTTAATCCGCGCGCGCCGACGGGCGCCCTTGGCAAACCGGCCGACCAGACGCCCTAATCCGCCCAGAACCGGGTTTCTCAAACGAGCGGGGATATACGCGGCAACGGCTATCGCCCCGATGCCCAGCCAGGTTCCCCAATATCGCGGGTAATAAAAGGCTCGCTGGAACTGAGGAATAAACTCAGCGCTCGTTTTTTTCTCTTTTTCCATCATCAACTCTTCAAATAAACCGACAACAAAAACATCAAGAACCGATACCAATAAATTTATAGCGGGCTGGCTTGCCCGCCTGCGAGCAAGGCCCGAAAAAAAACCGCTATTGAGATTAACACACCCGCAACGTGAAAAAATGAAAGGGATATAAATGAAAACGCCGGCAGCAAGCTGCCGGCTGAAAATGCGCCATCAGACACTAATCAAACTGAAGCTGCGGCACAACTTCTTTCACCTGCGCCAGGTAATCACGACGTTCCTTGCCGCTCAGACCTTCGGAACGCGGCAACTGCGCCGTCAATGGATTAACCGCCTGCTGGTTTATCCAAAACTCATAGTGCAGGTGCGGGCCGGTGGAGCGCCCGGTATTGCCGGACAACCCAATGCGATCGCCGCGTTTAACTTTTTGCCCCGGCTTCACCAGTATGCGATTCAAGTGCATATAACGCGTGGTGTACTGTCTACCATGTCGTATCGCGACATAGTTGCCCGCCGCGCCGCTGCGCTTGGCGATAAGCACTTCCCCATCGCCGACGGCCAGCACAGGCGAACCGACCGGCATGGCGAAATCGACGCCTTTATGCGGCGCCACGCGGCCGGTGACGGGGTTAATACGCCGTGGATTAAAATTCGAAGAAATGCGGAACTGCTTGATGGTGGGGAAGCGCATAAACCCGCGTGTTAAACCAGAACCTTCCCGATCGTAGAATTTGCCGTCTTCAGCCCGGATAGCAAAGTAATCCTTTCCGCCGGTATTCAGGCGCACACCCAGCAATTCACTCTGCTCGCTGCGGCCATCCAGTATCTCGCGCGACATCAATACCGCGAAGGTGTCGTCTTTACGCAGCTTGCGAAAATCCAGTTGCCATTGCAGCGCCTTGATCACCGCGCTGATTTCACTGTGCGTCAAACCGGCGTTTTTGGCGCTGTTGACGAAACTGCCGTTTAATCGTCCGGTAAGTACGCTGTTGCGCCATTCCCCTTTCAGGGTTTCGATCCGCTCTTTGAAATCCGCCCCGATACGTTCATAAACCCGGGTTTCACGGCGGGACATTTGCCAGGTCAGACTCTGTAAATCGCCGTTATCGCCGAGCACCCAGGATATCTGCTGACCGATTTTAAGATTACGCAGCGCCGGATTTCCCTCGGCGAGCCGGGTAACGTCCGCAATATCGATGCCGTACTGGGTTAGAATGCTGCTTAGCGTATCGCCGGTTGAAACCACATACTCATGCACCGCGCCTTCTTCGTCGGTCTTGTCATCCAGTTCATCCTGGGGAATATCGTCGTCAGGCGTAGGTTGGTCGATGGGTTCGCTGGCTTCCGGCGTCAGCGTGCGCAATTGGTTGGCTTCCAGCGCGACATCTTTCACAATCACCGGGGCATCGTTAACGGGGGGATAAACAAAAGGCCGCCAAACAGCAACGGCCAATGTAATAACGGTAAGCGACCCCAGCATTACGCGGTGGGGTCTTGGTAGGCTGTTATACGCCAGAGCGATAGTTCGGACTATCTGCTGCACTTATTCGTATCCTCATGATTTTTCCTCCAGGCAGCTCAGATACTGGCGCGACAGATGCGACAAGAAGTTCACATAACTGTCTTTACCCAGTGCGATATCGCTTCCCAATGGATCCAGCACGCCCGAGCGCACGTCAGTTCCTTTGGCGACAGCATGAATAACGGCTGGCCTGAATTGTGGCTCAGCAAAAACACATACGGCTTTATGCTCAACCAACTGTGTTCGAATTTGATGTAAGCGCTGTGCTCCAGGTTGGATGGCCGGGTTAATCGTAAAGTAGCCTAGTGGACTTAAACCATAGCGATGCTCAAAGTAGCCATAGGCATCATGAAACACGAAATAACCCTTACCCCGCACAGGCGCTAGCATGTTAGCAATTTTTTTGTCTGTCTGCGCGATTTTATCTGTAAAATAAAGCAGATTCGCGTCTAGTTTGTCCTTATTTTGAGGCATAAGTTCCAATAATTTTGCATGAATCGCAATCGCAGCCTGTTTTGCCATCTCGGGAGACAGCCAAATGTGCATATTGTATTCACCGTGATGATGCCCATCGCCCTCCTCTTCAGGCGCTGTATGGTCATGATCATCCGCATGCTGCTCATGATGATGTTCGTCATGATGCGCATCATCCTCCTGCTCGCCATGATCGTTATCGTCATGATCGTGATGATGTTTAGCTTCTTTTACCAACGCCGCTTTAATTGCCGGTAATTCCGCTAACGTGATTTGTTTTGCCGGCGCAATCTGCGACAATGGCTTGCCTAAAAAGGCTTCCATTTCCGGCCCCACCCAGACGACCAGCTCGGCGGACTGTAAACGCTGGACATCCGACGGACGCAAGGCATAATCGTGGGGCGAAGCCCCGTTGGGCAACAGAACCTCTGTCGGCGTAATCCCCGCCGTTATCGCTGAAGCGATAAAACCCAACGGACGAATAGACGTGACTACGTCAGCGGAAGCGGTGTTAATCGACGCACCGGAAGCCATCAGTGCGCTGGCAACAAACACACTTTTTAACCATTTTTTTTGTTGAATATGCTTTTGCATCGCATGTTGTCTCATCGCTTTTAATGTGTAGTTTGTTATATTATAACATTACAGAAGCTCTGCAAATCGAATTCTATGTCCACATTGGTGTCACTCGATAATATTTCAGCGTCATTCGGTAGCCGAAAAGTGCTGTCGGATATCTCGCTGTCTCTACAGGCAGGACGTATTCTTACGCTGCTTGGGCCGAATGGCGCGGGCAAATCAACGCTGGTGCGCATCGTACTTGGCCTGTTGCCCCCCACTTCCGGCACATTGCAAAAAACGCCCGGATTACGGATTGGTTACGTCCCGCAAAAGCTGCATCTGGATGCGACCCTGCCTTTAACCGTCAGCCGTTTTATGCGTTTGCGCCCCGGCGTTAAGCAACAGGATATTCTGCCGGCGCTGAAACGCGTTCAGGCTGCGCACCTGCTGGAGCAGCCGATGCAGAAGCTGTCCGGCGGCGAGAATCAGCGCGTTCTTCTGGCGCGGGCGTTATTGAATCAGCCGCAGTTGCTGGTATTGGATGAACCGACGCAAGGCGTGGACGTCAACGGTCAGCTCGCGCTGTATGACCTCATCAACCAGCTTCGTCAGGAGTTTAACTGCGGCGTCCTGATGGTTTCCCACGATCTTCATCTGGTGATGGCGAAAACGGATGAGGTGCTGTGTCTCAACCAGCATGTCTGCTGTTCAGGCACCCCTGAAGTCGTCTCGCTGCATCCCGAATTTTTAGCGATGTTCGGCCATCGCGGCGCCGAACAGTTAGCGGTCTACCGGCATCATCATAATCATCGTCACGATTTAAACGGCCGTGTCATTCTGAAAAGACAGGGTGGAAACGACGCATGATTGAGCTTTTGTTTCCCGGTTGGCTGGCGGGGATCTTTTTAGCCATTGTGGCGGGTCCGCTGGGTTCGTTTGTCGTCTGGCGACGTATGTCCTACTTCGGCGATACGCTGGCTCACGCCTCGCTACTGGGTGTGGCCTTTGGTTTACTGCTGGATATTAATCTGTTTTATGCCGTCATCGTCGTTACGTTAGCGCTTGCGCTCGGACTGGTATGGCTGGAACGGCGGCCCTATCTGGCGATAGATACCCTGCTGGGGATTATGGCGCACAGCGCGCTGTCGCTCGGGTTAGTCGTCGTGAGCTTGATGAATAACGTCCGGGTGGATCTGATGGCATATCTGTTCGGGGATTTACTCTCCGTCACCGCCGACGATCTGTGGATCATCGGCGGCGGCGTCGCCGTGGTGATTGCGGTGCTGAGCTGGCAATGGCGGGCGCTGTTATCCATGACCATCAGCCCTGAGCTGGCGCATGTCGACGGCGTCAACCTGCCGCGCGCCAAGCTTATCCTGATGCTGGTGACCGCCTTGACCATTGGCATCGCCATGAAGTTCGTCGGTGCGCTAATCATCACTTCGCTGCTGATCATTCCCGCCGCCAGCGCCCGCCGTTTTGCCCGCACGCCGGAGCAGATGGCCGGCTTCGCGATAGGGATTGGCATGGTTGCCATTACCGGCGGTCTGGCGTTTTCCGCCGGTTACAACACGCCGGCCGGCCCGTCCGTCGTGCTGTGCGCTTCTCTGCTGTTTATCATCAGTCTCATCAAGAAACAGCCTGCGTAATGCAGGCTACTCCTCCCGCGTCAGGCCGAAATGGCGATAGGCATGCTGCGTCGCCATTCTCCCGCGCGGGGTGCGTTGAATAAACCCCTGCTGAATCAGAAACGGTTCAATCACATCTTCAATGGTTTCCCGCTCTTCGCCGATGGCCGCCGCCAGGTTGTCCAGCCCCACCGGGCCGCCCGTGAACTTATCAATAATCGCCAGCAACAGTTTCCTGTCCATGTAATCAAAACCTTCGGTGTCTACGGCCAGCATATCCAACGCCAACATAGCCACCTCGGCGGTGATTGCCCCTTCGGACTTCACCTCGGAGAAATCGCGCACACGTCGCAGCAGTCGGTTGGCGATACGCGGCGTACCGCGCGAACGCCGAGCGACTTCCAGCGCGCCGTCGTGAGTGAGATCCAGCCCCAGACACTGCGCGCTGCGGCTGACGATATGTTGCAGATCCTCGACGCGATAAAATTCAAGCCGCTGAACGATGCCGAAACGATCGCGCAGCGGCGACGTCAGCGAGCCGGCGCGGGTGGTGGCGCCAATCAGCGTGAACGGCGGCAAATCCAGTTTAATCGAACGGGCGGCCGGCCCTTCGCCAATCATGATATCCAGTTGATAATCTTCCATCGCCGGATACAGCACCTCTTCCACGACGGGCGATAAACGGTGGATCTCATCGATGAACAGGACATCGTGAGGTTCCAGGTTGGTCAGCAGCGCCGCCAAATCGCCGGCTTTTTCCAGTATAGGCCCGGAAGTGGTGCGTAAATTCACGCCCATTTCATTGGCGACAATATTCGCCAGCGTGGTTTTCCCTAATCCCGGCGGACCAAAAATCAACAGATGATCCAGCGCATCGCCGCGTTTACGCGCGGCCTGAATGAAGATCTCCATCTGCTCGCGCACCTGGGGTTGACCGACATACTCCGCCAGCAGTTTCGGGCGAATGGCGCGGTCGATAAATTCCTCTTCGGGGATGGCCTCTGCGGAAATCAGGCGATCTGCTTCAATCATGAATACCTCACAGCGCAGCGCGCAGCGCGTCCCTGATCAGGGTTTCGCAGTCTGAATCTGAACGAGCGACCTTGGCGATAAGCCGACTGGCCTCCTGCGGCTTATAGCCCAGAGCAATCAGCGCCGACGCGGCCTCGGCCTCTGGATCGCCGACATCGCTATCGACGGACGACGACGGCGTTAGCGGAACGTCGCTTGCCGAATTAAACAGATCGCCGCTCAAGCCTTTAAAGCGATCTTTCATTTCCACCACCAGCCGTTCGGCCGTTTTCTTACCCACGCCGGGCAGCTTGATCAACGCGCCGATCTCTTCCCGCTCCACCGCACTGACGAACTGCGCGGCGGACATGCCGGAAAGGATCGCCAGCGCCAGTTTGGGTCCGACGCCATTGACTTTAATCAGTTCTCGGAATAGCGCCCTTTCCTGCTTATCATTAAAGCCGAACAGCAGTTGGGCGTCTTCCCGCACCACAAAATGGGTGAAGATAACGGCTTCCTGAGCAAGATCGGGGAGTTCGTAAAAGCAAGTCATCGGCATGTGGACTTCATAGCCAACGCCGTTAGCTTCTATCAGCACCTGCGGCGGTTGTTTTTCCAGGATAATGCCTCTGAGACGACCTATCACGTTCTCTTCCTTTTACGTTTATCAACTTAGAATAATGTATAGCTTATAACATAAAAAAGGCTGGATGAATATCCAGCCTGAGCTTCAGCGCAACCGTCCTTGCGCCGGATGCCGTTTCTCAACGCCCAGCCGGATAAGGCTCTGGCTGGAATGGCAATGGGTAATGGCGATCGCCAGCGCATCCGCCGCATCCGCCTGCGGACTGGCGGATAATTTAAGCAGAGACCGCACCATATGCTGCACCTGCTTTTTATCCGCCGCCCCGGTGCCGACCACCGTCTGTTTTACCAGACGCGCCGCATATTCGAACACCGGCAGATCCTGATTCACCGCCGCGACAATCGCCGCGCCGCGCGCCTGCCCCAGCTTAAGCGCCGAGTCAGGGTTCTTGGCCATAAAGACCTGCTCAATGGCGAAACAATCCGGATGAAACTGGGTGATGATCTCGCTCACGCCCGCATAAATCAGCTTGAGACGCGTAGGCAAATCGTCGACCACCGTGCGAATACAGCCGCTGCCGAGGTAGGCGATATGACGTCCCTGCTGGCGGACGATGCCGTAACCCGTCACGCGCGAACCGGGGTCGATGCCGAGAATGATTGTCATCGCCACGCTCCGCCGGTTCGCCAGACGGAAAGGCGCAACCTTTCCATCACCGTGCCGCCCTGATTACAGTAATGCGGCCACCTCATCGGAGATCTCACCGTTGTGGTAAACCTCCTGAACATCATCACAATCTTCCAGCATATCGATCAGGCGCATCAGTTTCGGCGCGGTTTCCGCATCCATATCCGCCTTGGTTGAAGGCACCATGGACACTTCCGCCGCTTCCGCCACCAGACCCGCCGCATCCAGCGCATCCTTGACTTCGCCGAAGGTTTCCCACGGCGTGAAGACATCGATAGCGCCGTCGTCATAGGTTACGACGTCGTCCGCGCCGGCTTCCAGCGCGGCATCCATCACCGTATCCTCATCCAGACCCGGCGCGTAAGAGATCACGCCCTTCTTGCTGAACAGGTAGGCGACGGAACCATCGGTACCCAGGTTGCCGCCGCTTTTGGTGAACGCGTGACGCACCTCGGAAACGGTGCGGTTGCGGTTGTCGCTCAGACATTCAACCATCACTGCCGTGCCGCCGGGACCGTACCCTTCATAGATGATGGTTTCCATGTTGGCGTCGTCGTCACCGCCCACGCCGCGGGCGATGGCGCGGTTCAGGGTATCGCGCGTCATATTGTTGGACAGTGCTTTATCGATGGCGGCACGCAGGCGCGGGTTTGCCCCCGGATCGCCGCCGCCCAGTCTGGCGGCGGTAACCAATTCGCGGATAATTTTAGTGAAAATTTTACCGCGCTTCGCGTCCTGCGCTGCTTTACGATGCTTTGTGTTGGCCCACTTACTATGACCTGCCATAAAAATCTCCGAAAAAAGCCTGTTCAGGCCGGATAAATAACAAATTCCTCAATCGCCTGCCGGTTACTCCACGACTTGGTAAGCTGCGCCGCGCTCGGCGCATCCAGCCACTGGTAAGCGAGGTGTTCGCTAATCTCCACCTCGCGTTCCCTAGGTAACGCCAGACAGAACCAATGTTCCGTATTGCGCGTTATCCCCGGCGCATAGCGACGTCTTAAATGAGCAAAAAGCTCAAACTCAATACAGCGCTGACAGTCAAAGAGCGATAATGCCTCGGCGCATATATCAATATTAACCTCTTCTTTAACTTCACGCTGTGCGGCGCATGTCGTACTTTCCCCCTCCTCCAGACTACCGGTAACGGATTGCCAGAAGTCGGGGTCGTCACGCCGTTGCAGCATCAGCACCCGTCCGGTATCGCGGGCATAAATCACCACCAGAACCGAGACGGGTCGCTTGTATGTCATATCATTGATTCTCGAATTTACTGTCCTGTGCGGCCTTGCCTTTTCCCACCACGGCGATGGAAAGTTCATCCAGCGCGCTCGGATTGGCGAAACTTGGCGCTTCCGTCATCAGACAGGCGGCGGCCGTGGTTTTCGGGAACGCAATCACATCACGAATATTATCGGTGCCGGTCAGCAGCATCACCAGACGATCCAGCCCGAAAGCCAGTCCGGCGTGCGGCGGCGTGCCGAATTTCAGCGCGTCCAGCAGGAAGCCGAATTTCTCGCGCTGTTCATGTTCATTGATGCCCAGGATACCGAATACCGTTTGCTGCATATCGCCGTTATGAATACGGACCGAACCGCCGCCCACTTCATAACCGTTCAATACCATGTCGTAGGCGTTGGCGATCGCCGATACCGGGTTCGCCGCCAGCTCGCCGGGCGTCATATCGCGCGGCGCGGTAAACGGATGGTGCATGGCGGCCAGACCACCCTCGCCATCGTCTTCAAACATCGGGAAGTCGATAACCCACAGCGGCCGCCAGCTATCTTCTTCGTTCAGGTTCAAGTCGCGTCCCAGTTTCAAACGCAGCGCGCCCAGCGCATCCGTGACCACTTTGGCATTGTCCGCGCCGAAGAACAGGATATCGCCATCGGCGGCGCCGGTGCGTTCCAACAGCGCGGACAATATCGCTTCATCGAGGAATTTCGCGACCGGACTTTGCACGCCGGCAAGGCCGTTGGCGCGCTCATTGACTTTGATATACGCCAACCCTTTCGCGCCGTAAATTTCGATAAATTTGCCGTATTCATCAATCTGCTTACGGCTCAGCTGCGCGCCGCCCGGCACGCGGATCGCCGCGACACGGCCTTTGGCGTCATTTGCCGGACCGGCGAACACCTTGAATTCAATGTCTTTAACCAGATCGTCCACATCTACCAGTTCCAGCGGGTTACGCAAATCCGGTTTATCTGAACCAAAACGGCGCATGGCTTCGGCGAAGGTCATAATCGGGAAGTCGCCCAGATCCACGCCTTTGATTTCCAGCCACAGCTCGCGCACCAGTTTTTCCATCACTTCACGCACCTGCGGCGCGGTCATGAACGAGGTTTCCACATCGATCTGGGTAAATTCCGGTTGACGATCGGCGCGCAAATCTTCATCGCGGAAACATTTGACGATTTGATAGTAACGGTCGAAGCCGGACATCATCAGCAGCTGTTTGAACAGTTGCGGCGACTGCGGCAACGCGTAAAATTTACCTTTATGCACCCGGCTAGGCACCAGATAGTCACGCGCCCCTTCCGGCGTCGCTTTGGTCAGCATCGGCGTTTCAATATCCAGGAAGCCGTGCTCGTCCATAAACCGCCGGACAAAGCTGGTAATACGCGCACGGCTTTTCAGACGCTGCGCCATCTCCGGGCGACGCAGGTCCAGATAACGGTACTTAAGACGCGCTTCTTCCGTGTTGGTCTGGTTCGAATCCAACGGCAGCGGCTCGGCGCGATTGATGATGGTCAGCGCGGTGGCGAGGATTTCGACTTCACCGGTCGCCATATCCTTATTGACTTGATTATCCGGACGGGCGCGTACTACGCCTTTAAGCTGGATGCAGAATTCGTTGCGCAGTTCGGCAGCCTGTTTCAGCACATCCTGCCGATCCGGATCAAAAAACACCTGGACCAGACCTTCACGGTCACGCATGTCGATAAAAATCAAACCACCCAGATCGCGGCGGCGGTTAACCCAACCGCACAATGTCACTTCCTGGCCCACATGGGACAAATTCAACTGTCCGCAATATTCAGTACGCATCACTATGTCCTTTTACTCAGCCGCGCAACTCACCCTTTTGCATCTGCCTCTGGCCGTGGAAAAAGCCGTGGTCTGTTTGCTGGGCGGCATGGTTTTTCTGGATTACTGTCCGGTGAAAAAAGGCGGCCATTATAAAGGAAATTCACCCGGACGATAAGTATGTAGGTAACGCTCTGCGGATTGTCCGCGCACTCTTTTTGATAATTACCATTATCGGTTAATGAAATGATCGCTAATATAGGGGTAATTTGTTACCGGAACCCAATAATGTATATCGGATTACCTCAGTGGCAACATCCTGCCTGGAGTCGTTTAGGATTGCACGATCTGGCTGACTATTCCCGCTACTTTAACTGCGTGGAAGGGAATACCACATTTTACGCCTTGCCCAATCGCGAGCTGGTGACGCGCTGGCGAGACATGACCAGCGATGACTTTCGCTTCTGTTTCAAATTTCCGTCCGCCATCAGTCATCAGGCGGCCTTACGCCATTGCGAGCAGGATATCATCAGCTTTTTCCAGTGTCTGGAACCGCTGGCGACGCGGATTGGGCAACTTTGGCTGCAACTGCCGGCGGCCTTCGGTCCGGCTCAGCTTTCGACGCTATGGCGATTCCTTGATGCATTGCCGCGCGGATTTAGTTACGGCGTGGAAGTTCGCCATCCGCAGTTTTTTGCTAAAGGCGACAGTGAACGCGCCTTGAATCAGGGCTTGCAGCAGCGCGGGATTAACCGCGTTATCATGGACAGTCGGCCCGTCCATCATGCCGCGCCGGACAGCCCGGCAATGCGTGAGGCGCAGCGCAAAAAACCGCGCGTGCCGGTTCATGCCGTATTAACCGCGACTCAGCCCATCATTCGCTTTATCGGCAGTGAAAACCTTCAGGAAAATCTGCATTGGTTTCAACCGTGGTTAAGCAAGCTGTCGCAGTGGACGAATGCTCAGCCTTTTCTGTTTATTCATACGCCGGATATCGGCGATGCGCCGGCGCTGGCGCAACAACTGTGGCCGTTGCTGGCCGGTATCATTCCCGCGTTGCCGTCGCAGCCGGACTGGCCTCAGCAGGCGTCGCTGTTTTAACCGCCGGCGATGAAGCGTTTCATGATCCGTTAGTCTGTTTATTTATAAAAAAAACCGTAATCGCATTTCTTTTTAATAAAAAAACGCCAATAAAAAAAGTTGGCTTTACAGGCGACAGTTTTGCTGCGGAAAGCTATTATTCTGCAAGCCGTTTTCGGTTAGATCATGGAGTTAAAAATGGTAAGCGCACTCTACGTAGTGCTTGGCGCATTGTTGCTGATTAAGTTATCTATCGACGTTGTTAAGCTTAGAATGCAGTACCGCGTGGCCTATGGGGATGGCGGATTTTATGAGCTGCAAACGGCCATTCGGGTACATGGCAATGCGGTGGAATATATTCCCATCGGCGCAATTTTGTTGATCCTGATGGAAATGAACGGCGCGATTGTGGCAATGATCCACCTATGCGGCATTTTGCTGATTGTCGGACGCCTATTTCATTACTACGGTTTGCGTCAACGTGAATTCCGCTGGAGACGTTCAGGTATGGCGGCAACCTACGTTTCTCTACTGCTGATGTCGCTGATTAATCTTTATTACCTGCCATGGGAAATGGTATTTACGTTGTATTAATCATTTTATTTCCCCCGACTCAAGCGGTCGTCCGGCAAACGGCGCGGCCAAACAATAAACCGGCTCCGCGCTGCTCCGCCTGCCAGCGAATCTCCGCCTGCAACCTGAAAGATGACGGGTATACATGCTTTCTTACGCTATTCTGCTAGAATGCTTCCCCTCATTTATTTATCTCAACCATTATTTTTGCCATGCCAAACCGCGACATGCTCTTTTCCGCTCCCATCGCCAATCTAGGTGATTGGACATTCGACGAACGCGTCGCTGAAGTCTTTCCCGATATGATTCAGCGATCGGTTCCCGGCTATTCCAACATCATTTCGATGATCGGCATGCTGGCGGAACGTTTTGTGCAGCCTGATAGCCGGATCTACGATCTGGGTTGCTCGTTAGGGGCGGCCACGCTGTCGATGCGTCGCAATATTCATGTGCCGGGCTGCAAAATTATCGCGGTGGATAACTCCCCGGCGATGGTCAAACGCTGCCGCAGTCATATTGACGCTTTCCGCTCCGATACGCCGGTCGAGATTCTGGAGGCCGATATTCTCAATGTCGAAATCGAGAACGCCTCCATGGTGGTGCTGAACTTCACGCTCCAGTTTCTACAGCCGGACAACCGCCAGCTCTTGATCGACCGGATTTATCAGGGGTTAAAACCGGGCGGCGCGCTGGTGCTGTCGGAAAAATTCAGTTTTGCCGATGCCGAGGTGGGCGAGCTGTTATTCAATATGCACCACGACTTCAAGCGCGCGAACGGCTACAGCGAATTGGAAATAAGCCAGAAACGCAGCATGTTGGAAAACGTGATGCTGACGGATTCCGTCGATACGCATAAAAACCGCTTGAAACAGGCGGGCTTCGAGCATGGCGAACTCTGGTTTCAGTGCTTTAATTTTGGTTCATTATTAGCGATCAAAACAGGGGAACAGCGGTGATCGATTTCGGCAACTTTTATCAGCAAATCGCCAAAGGTCCGCTTAGCCACTGGCTTAATACGCTGCCTTCACAGTTGAGTCGCTGGCAGCAGGAATCTCTGCACGGTAAATTCAAGCTGTGGTTCAACACGCTGGAGCACCTTCCCTCCCTGACGCCCACCCATCTGGATCTCGTTGACGGCGTAACCGCCGGCATGACGCCCGCTATTTCCGCCGGCCAGCGGGAAGGCATAGAAATGCTGCTGCGCAACCTGATGCCGTGGCGAAAAGGCCCGTTTTCGCTGTATGGGGTCAACATTAATACCGAATGGCGATCCGACTGGAAATGGCAGCGCGTGCTGCCTCACATTAGCCCGTTGCAGGATCGGCTGATTCTCGATGTCGGTTGCGGCAGCGGCTATCATCTGTGGCGCATGGTCGGCGAAGGGGCGCGACTGGCCGTCGGGATTGATCCCATGCAGCTGTTCTTATGCCAGTTCGAAGCCGTACGTAAACTGTTAGGCGACGATCAGCGCGCCCACGTGTTGCCTCTCGGGATAGAGCAGTTGCCGGAACTGGCGGCATTCGACACCATATTTTCCATGGGCGTGCTGTATCATCGCCGCTCGCCGCTCGACCATCTGTGGCAATTGAAAAATCAGTTGGCGTCCGGCGGCGAACTGGTGTTGGAAACGCTGGTCATCGAAGGGGATGAAAATCAGGTGCTGGTGCCGGGCGAACGCTATGCGCAAATGCGCAACGTCTACTTTATTCCCTCGCCTGCCGCGCTGACGCAGTGGCTGATAAAATGCGGGTTTACAGACGTCGAAGTCGTGGATATTTGTACCACCACGCCAGAGGAACAGCGCAGAACCGATTGGATGCTCAGCGAATCGCTGGCTGATTTTCTCGATCCGCACGACCAGAGTAAAACCATTGAAGGATACCCCGCGCCGGTACGCGCCGTATTGGTCGCCCGTAAACCCTGAATGTGGAAAACGCCCGGACGGCAACGCGCCGGGATTTTTACAATCCGTCAGGAGGTTTCGCGCGCAGCATCTCTTTTCTGTCAGTCCGTCGCCATCGTCGATAAAGCCGACGGCGGCATTCTCTTCTCGACGCGCGTAACGTCGAAGTACGCGCAATGGCGTAAGCCAGCACGAATGAAACTTGTCGCTATCTTGCCCTGAACCGCACTCAATATCGCCGACCGTATCGTTCACAAGCATATTTCAGATTTTTACTTGATAATGGTTATCATTATCGTTAAAATTCTAATGTTGGTTATTGGTAGTGGCCAACAAGCATCTCCTAAGTGTTGAAACCACCTGAGTCGCCTTCGGGCGACTCTTTTGGAGTAACCATGGTAGCCCATAGCAAAAAACATCAACGGCGGATAATGTGCTCACTTAGCACATCACATGTTAGCGCGTTTTTTGAGGCATTATCGGCGAGGAAACAGAAGCCTGAGTTCGTCTCGCTGACCACCGAGACAACGCAGTTTCTGGTTCATGTGATAGATCCGCCGCCAGACAAGAGATAGCAGATGTATGACTTATCCGCCTTTCGTTGCCCTGTTCGTCTTTTTGTTCATCCTGATAATGATCCCTGCGCTATCGCTTATCGAGAGAATCCTGACATCAAGCCGAATCGGGGCTATGCCGCTGCTGCGTAAAACCCTAATGATGTTTATCATCGTCGCATCCACATTGCTATTTTTTGCCGCCATGTCTCAATTCAGGTAAATAAAAAAAGCCCCGGCAACACGCCGGGGCTTGGTACTCGCAAGCAAACCTGATGGAATGCTGCGCGGCAAGGTGCTCTGGCAGGTTGACGCACGCTCAACCTGAAAATAGTTATGAAACCGACGATATCCTATGGTCTGAACTCAACGCCCGCTTCATCGCGGCGACCACATCGCCATCAACGCAATAGTGGCTGAACTCATCAATATCGCTGTCAAAACACATGGAAACGCCTATTTTGCAATAGCGCATCACTGACGGCGACCACTGTCCGGCGGAGCTTTGCAGTTCCTGAATGCCGCTTTGCTGAAATTTATGCAGGTTGGTTAACCGCACGCCGGAACCGGCCATAATGATTGGACCACGACTGGCGCGGGTTAGTTCACGTAATAATGCCAATCCGCTTTCTGCCGTCTGTTGTTGACCGGAAGTCAGGATACGGGAAACGCCCAGGTCGGTCAGTTGTTGCAGCGCGACATGCGGGTTCAGGCACATATCGAATGCGCGATGAAAGGTGACCTCCAGCCCCTGAGACAGCGCCATAATCTCTCTCATCCGCGGTAAATCAATATGTCCTTCGGCATCGAGCATACCCAATACCACGCCCGGAAAGCCCATCGCCCTTATTTGTTCAATATCGTATTTCATCGCGGCGAACTCCGTTTCGCTATAGCAGAAGTCACCGCCGCGCGGACGCACCATGGGATGCACGGGAATGTCTATTTTTTCGCGTGCGCTTCGCAATATTCCATAGGCCGGCGTGACCCCGCCATCCCGCAGGCCGGAACAGAGTTCAACCCGGTCCGCCCCTGCCTGCTCTGCGGTTAGCGCGCATTCAATGCTATAGCAACTCACCTCCAGTTTCGCCATCTCCACCTCCATTAAAACAACTGAATACCACTGAATTTCATTTCCCTTAATTAGACAAAGAATGTGAGAGCATCCTTAATTACGAGAATAACTAACTATGGCATTCAAGCGTGCGGCGGAAGGAGATGATGGTCACAATGGACACGATAAGGAGTTGAAATAAATATGACATAAACCACAATTTCATTAATACGCGCCGCGTGATGAAGAGACTTCTGATGGATTAATGTTCATTATCTAAATTTGTCAATTACAACCGATTTTATTTGCTATCGCTTTCACTTATGACAATATCGCGAATATCGCATGAATGAAATTTTATCGTTACCCTACCATTAGAGACGGCCAGGGTAGGATTAGGCAGCCGCTCGTTTTCACCCTGCGGTGAACTGAAGTTGAATTTTACGCCAGGCGAACGCAGCGCGTCATCAGATAAACAGGCCAGCGCCCGTTGATGCAGCGTTTCCGGATCGCCCGGCAAGACTAACTCCACATGTTCCCAGCCTTCGTGGGGATAATGCTTCTTTCCTGGCCAGGGCAGCTCAATACAGTCAATTCGCCAGGGGCCGACATTGATTTTCGCATCTAATATAAACAAGCAGATAATCCGGCCATTGATCATTTTTTCGGAAAACAGCGTCCCTCGTCTCAGCATTTGCGCTTTCCAGCGTTCAGCCGTCGCAAATTGATGACAGCGCAACGAAATATGGTCGGCGCTGAACTGCGACAAATCCAACCGAAGCAGCGCGGCGAACCTATTTAACTCCTGCTCAAAACGCAGCAAATCGAGTGCCAAATCTTCAGATAACATACCGGATATAAACTCCTTACTAGTTATTTAAACTGTTAATGAATAATTTACATGGTCATAATATCTACGGCCATAATTTTTTGTTAATAACCCTATATTTTCCTCATTTTTGATTTTTCGTGCCTTTAGCACAAAAGCAGACATAAGATTATTATGGAAAATGCACGAAGAAAAGATTGATTAATAAACAAATAGCCAAAGTGATTGCATGCCGGGCAGCAAAAAGTCTCCATCAAAATAAGCTTACTCAACCAAGTGATTTGATTAAGTAAAAACGCTGACAATGCTACTATGATGACTAAAAATGGTATAAATAACTTTATCATTACCTTATGGATATAGCGAGGCGGCGAACGAGCCTTGTCTCATTTTCATTGAGAGTTATCTTAAATAAAAATTCCCCCATTGAATGATGAAAAAAAACAGGATAATTTGAACCATCAAATAATAATCTTGAGTCATAACCATGATGCTATTAATCATTTCAGTTCTGCTGATTGTCATTGCGGCCTATGCTATTTTTCGCCACTTTAGAATCAGGAATGAACAAAAAATCGGTGCCCATCCCCGAACAAAGAAACGTTAAAAACAAGTTATCTATTGTTCTCGGGGTTTTACACAAGAATTATAAGTATTGTTAATAGCCAATTGTCCCATTTCCCCCACCCGCATTTAACTGTGAACCTGTCATATTCTACCGCAACAACCTCCCCCATCTGCTGACTCATCAAGGCAAATATGGTATAAGCAGGGCTTGATTTTTTATTTAAGGTAAACCGGTGAATATACAGGCTCTTCTCTCCGAAAAAGTCAGCCAGGCATTGGCCGCTGCGGGTGCTCCAATCGGGAGCGAAGCTCAGGTCCGTCAATCGGCAAAAGCACAGTTTGGCGATTATCAGGCCAATGGCGTGATGGCCGTTGCCAAGCGGCTCGGCATGCCGCCGCGTCAGCTGGCGGAAAAAGTCGTTCAGTTATTAGCATTGGATGGCATCGCCGCAAAAACAGAAATCGCCGGCCCCGGCTTTATTAACATCTTTCTGGATAAACAGTGGGTCGCCAGCCAGGTAGAGAATGCATTGCACGCCCCTAAACTGGGCGTGGCGCCGGTTGAACCACAGACCATCGTTATCGATTATTCCGCCCCCAACGTGGCGAAAGAAATGCACGTCGGCCATCTGCGATCCACCATTATCGGCGATGCCGCCGTGCGTACGCAGGAATTTCTCGGTCATCACGTCATTCGCGCCAACCACGTCGGCGACTGGGGTACGCAGTTCGGTATGCTGATCGCCTATCTTGAAAAAGTGCAGAATGATCGTGCCGATGAGATGGTGCTGTCCGATTTTGAAGCATTCTACCGCGAAGCGAAAAAGCATTATGACGAAGACGCCGAGTTCGCTGAAAAGGCCCGTGGCTATGTGGTGAAGTTGCAGGGCGGCGATGAATACTGTCGTCAGATGTGGCGCAAGCTCGTCGACATCACCATGACGCAGAATCAGATTACCTATGATCGTCTTAACGTCACGCTGACCAAAGATGATGTGATGGGCGAAAGTCTCTATAACAGCATGTTGCCGGACATCGTCGCCGACCTGAAAGCCAAAGGGCTGGCGGTCGAAAGCGAAGGCGCGACGGTGGTATTCCTTGATGAATTTAAAAACAAGGAAGGCGAACCGATGGGCGTCATCATCCAGAAAAAAGATGGCGGCTATCTCTACACCACCACAGACATCGCCTGCGCAAAATACCGTTACGAGCAGTTGCACGCCGACCGGGTGCTTTACTACATTGACTCCCGCCAACATCAGCATCTGATGCAGGCCTGGACCATCGTGCGTAAAGCCGGTTATGTACCGGACTCCGTCAGTCTGGAACATCATATGTTCGGCATGATGCTGGGCAAAGACGGCAAACCGTTTAAAACCCGTTCCGGCGGTACCATCAAGCTCTCCGATTTGCTGGATGAGGCTTATGATCGCGCCAGTAAACTTATCGCGGCGAAAAATCCGCAGATGGACGGCGATGAACTGCATGAGCTGGCGAAAGTGGTGTCCATCGGCGCGGTAAAATACGCCGACCTGTCGAAAAGCCGCACCACGGATTACATCTTTGACTGGGATAACATGTTGTCATTCGAGGGCAATACCGCGCCCTATATGCAATATGCCTACACCCGCGTGGCATCGATCTTCAAACGCGCCGGTATTCAGGAAGAGAGCCTGACTCAACCGGTGACCCTGAATGACGACCGTGAGTTTGCCCTCGCCACCCGTCTGCTGCAATTTGAAGAAATCATCACGACCGTCGCCCGCGACGGCACGCCGCATGTGATGTGCGCTTATCTGTATGATTTGGCCGGCCTGTTCTCCGGTTTCTACGAGCATTGCCCGATTTTGAACGCGGAAAGCGATGAGATTCGGCAAAGTCGCCTGAAACTGGCGCGGCTGACCGCCAAAACGCTGAAACAAGGTTTGGATACGCTGGGTATTGAAACCGTAGAGAAGATGTAACGTTGACGCGCAATGAAAATGGCGGGAAATAGCCGATTTCAATAAACTAAAGCACCATTAGAATCAATCTCTAATGGTGCTCAGACAGTTGACAAACCTATCTACTGAACCAGAACGGTGAGAATGGAATAGAAGAGTAAAGCGTCCGCGCCAGGGACGGCGCGGCTCGAGCTTACAGGGACGTACTTGCGGCGTCTTTACGAACTATCCATTCTCACCGCTCGACGCACTTTGCCAATCAACCTCAGCACCATTAGAATCAATCTCTAATGGTGCTTTGCTATCCAACGGACTCAATCCCCATCAGGTGCTGCGCCGCGCAAAGTCCCGCGGACGAAAGCCCAGCAATGCCAGCATGGCGAAGTAAGAACCCGCGCCGACCGCCACAACCGCCAGCAGCCGCATGATCCTGGCGGTCATACCGCCCATATCCCAGGGCGGCATCCACCACAGCATAGCGAGCAATACCAGGGACATCACAATAACGGCTACGGCAAGCTTCACCAGAAAACGGAACCAGCCCGGCCGAGGATGAAAAATATCCTGCTTACGCAATTGCCAGAACAGTAATCCGGCATTCAGGCAGGACGCCAGACCAATGGATAACGCCAGCCCGGCATGCTGCAACGGCCCAATAAAAATCAGGTTCATCACCTGCGTCAGCACCAGCGTCACCATCGCGATTTTTACCGGCGTTTTAATATCCTGCCGCGAGTAAAAACCGGGAACCAGCACTTTCACCACGATAAGCCCCATCAGTCCTACCGAATAGGCGATCAGCGCGCGCTGCGTCATCGCCGCATCAAAGGCGCTGAATTTGCCGTATTGGAACAATGAAACCGTCAGCGGTTGCGCCAGAATCCCCAGGGCGACGGCGCTTGGCAGCGCCAGGATAAAGCACAGGCGCAGTCCCCAATCCATCAACCGGGAATATTCCCCCTGATCGCCGCTGGCGAAGCTTTTCGCCAGCGAAGGCAAAAGAATGGTTCCCAGCGCAACCCCCAGCACCCCCGACGGAAACTCCATTAACCGATCGGCGTAATACATCCACGACACCGCGCCTTCGCTAAGAAAAGAGGCGAAAATGGTATTAATGATCAGGGAAATTTGACTCACCGACACGCCCAACACCGCTGGCGCCATCAATTTCATCACCCGCCAGACACCCGGTTCGCGCCATTTGATGCGGGGCAGAACCAGCATGCCGATCTTTTTCAGGTGCGGCAATTGATAAGCAAGCTGGAGCAGTCCGCCGACCAGCACCGCCCAGGCCAGCGCCATGACCGGCGGATGGAAATACGGCGTGGCGAACAGCGCGAATCCAATCATGCTGACGTTTAATAGCGTCGGGGCAAAAGCCGGCACGGAGAAGCGGTTCCAGGTATTCAGAACCGATCCCACCATTGATGCCAGGGAAATCAGCAAGATATAAGGGAAAGTCACCCTCAGCAGCGCCGATGTCAGTTCGAACCGATCGGCGGTGGCGGCAAAACCGGGCGCCGTCACCATAATCACCCAGGGGGCGGCCACCATCCCGGCGACCGTCACCAACGCCAAAATCAGCGTCAGCATGCCGGAAACATAAGCGAGAAAGGTTCGGGTCGCTTCATCTCCCTGCTGACTTTTGTATTCGGCCAGGATCGGGACAAAAGCCTGAGAGAACGCGCCCTCGGCAAAAATACGGCGTAACAGGTTAGGAAGTTTAAAGGCGACAAAAAACGCATCTGTCGCCATTCCAGCGCCAAAAACCCGCGCTACGATTGCATCGCGCACAAAGCCTAAAAGGCGCGAAAGCATGGTCATTGAACTGACGGCTGCCAGTGATTTAAGTAAATTCATCCGATTATATTCTGAAAGGTTCGGGGTTCGAGTCGACCATTCGGCGGTCATCCTGATTTCGCGGTGCCGTTAGTCTACGCATTGCGCGCTCAATAGCTACCGGGGATTGTCATGACCGCCGAGTTTTTCAGCGCATTCTCAGCAGTTCCTCGATCATTCTCTGGGCGCGTAATGCCTGATAACCCGATGTTTCCGCAGGTTTCCGTTGTTCCAGCGCATCAATAAAATGATTCACCGCGCCGACAAATCCCCGTTGCTCCAGCGTGGTTTGCCAGGACGGCGCGGAATGTGCCGTCGTCAGCCCCTGGCGCTCCTGCCGCCATTCATACATATTGTCGACCTGATAAAGCGCGCCGTCAGTCACCGCCTGAACCCATTCCCGTTGACTGCCGGCACGACGGTGCATGCTGGTGGTTATTTGACCGTTATCGGTCTGAAAATGATGTTCGGCATAATGAAGTTGCCCTTGCGCATTGCATTGCAACACGCCGCCGACCAGTCTGGCCTGCCCATCCATCAGCCAGAGCGCCGTATCCACCACATGCAGATAATCGTCCAGCAGGGTAAATCGCATATCCTGCGGCCCGACGTTATCGATGCGGTGTTTATCCATCCTTAGCGACGCCGGCTGTGTTAACTGACGCTTCAACTGCTGGTATAACGGCGCAAAACGTCGGTTAAATCCAACCATCAGCACTTTTTGCCGCCGCGCCGCCAGTTCAACCAGCGCTTCAGCCTGTTCAATCGTCTCCGCCAACGGTTTATCGACATAAACATGAACGCCGGCGTCAAGCAGCGTACTGACGACGGAAAAATGCGTCGCGGTGCTGCTATGCACGAAGATGGCGTCGCACGCCGCCGCCAGCGTTGCCAGATCGGTAAAATCGTTGATCCGATATTGCCGGCAAATGCGTTGCGTCTTAGTGCGATCGGGAGAAAATGCGCCGATCAGCTGCCAGCGATTAGCCTGCGTGAGTATCGGCAAATAGGCTTTTTGCGCAATGGAACCCAACCCGACAATGCCAATTCGAGGCTGGTTGCCCGGCGAATCGGGCTGGGTAGTCTGACTGTTTTTCACCACGGAGCTCGCGGCCATGAGATATCTCCCAACAGGAATGATCCGATCACGCCAGCAGCGCGGCAAGTTGCCGCTTGAGCTCTGCGACTTCTTTTTCCAGTATTTCCACGCGCGCCGCCAGATCGCCACTCTCCGCGTCGCTATCCTCGGCAGGCGCAGCCGCCTCGCTCGGTTCGCCGCTGAAAAGGTGCATATAACGGCTTTCGCGCTTGCCGGGTTCACGCGGCAGACGCGCCGTAAACGGCCCGTCTTCCCGCTGCTGGAGCTGCGCCAGCAGCGTTTCCACTTCAGCGACATCCGCAAATTCATGCAGTCGGGCAGCCCGCGTCCGCAACTCGCCGGGCGTTTGCGCGCCGCGCAACAGCAATGTCGCCACCAGCGCCACCTCGGCCGGAGAAAACTTCAGATCGCCGAACTCGGAATTGCAAAAGCGATGCTCATATTTCACCACGCGATTGCCAAATCCGCTGAGCGTGCGCAGGAAGTGTTTTTTTACCAGCAAATCGAGCGTCTGCTGCACCTCACTTTCACTCAGTTCCATGACCGGTTCGCGATTCGTTTTCTGGTTGCAGGCCGTCGTTATGCCGTTCAACGACATCGGATACTGTTCCGGCGTGGTAATCTGCTTTTCCAACAGGCAGCCAATCACTCGGGCTTCTTTGGCGCTTAGCTGATATTTCATCACGATTCCTTAGCGTTTTGGTTTCCAGTCATTATTCGTCAGCGCGGTCAGAACATGATCCTGCCATTTTCCATCGATGAGCAGATAGTCTTTCGCATAACCTTCACGCTCGAACCCCAATCGCGCCAGTAAATTGCCGCTGCGATGATTATGCGGCATATAGTTGGCCATAATCCGGTGTATATGCTGCTGACGCTGCATATAGCGTATCGCCGGTTGCAACGCTTCGAACATCAACCCCTGCCCCTGCCATTTCTGTCCGAGGGAGTAGCCCAGATAGCAGGCATGGAAAGCGCCACGCAGCACATTGCTGAAGTTCGCCACGCCCCGGATTTCGCTTTCATTCGGATCAAGCAGCAGAAAATAATAGGCGCTGCCTTGTTTATGCATATCACAGATCATGCTCAGGCGCGCGTGCCAACCGGAAGGATAGCAGTGGCTGATATCCCGAACTGGCTCCCAGGGCTTGAGAAAGTCACGATTCTCTGAATAGTATTCAGCCAGACGCCAGGCATCACGCTCATGAGCCAAACGCACCACCATCCGTTCGGTTGTTAAATGAACTTTTGACGGTGTAGAACGATAGCCAAACATTCCTCCCCCTGGGTTGCGGGTTGTTCGATAAGAAAAATTTATCGGGATGAAAAGATAAGTACCCTATATAAGCAGAAAATAGGGGTCGCTGCCGATAACGCTACTATAACCGGATAAATTCTCCGGCGTAAAACCCCCGTCGCTGAGTTATTGCGCGATCGATTCGATAATTCTTAATTTTATACTGAAAATGTTACTCAGATATCGTTCTGACGATAAAAAAATATTATCCATCAACAGGCTATCGCAATCGGCAAATAGAGTACAAAATAACCACTGTTATTATTTTCTCCTTCGTCCTCGTGGTGAATCATGCCCCTGATGTCGCAAGTTCGTAGCTCAGGTAAATATTTTCTATTACTGGATAATATGCTGGTGGTGCTGGGCTTCTTTGTCGTCTTCCCGCTTATATCCATTCGCTTCGTCGATCAACTGGGTTGGGCGGCGCTGTTGGTGGGGATTGCGCTGGGCTTACGCCAGTTTATTCAGCAAGGGCTGGGGATTTTCGCCGGCGCGATTGCCGACCGCTTCGGCGCGAAACCGATGATCGTGACCGGAATGCTGTTACGCGCATCAGGTTTCGTGTTTATGGCGCTCGCCGATCAGCCCTGGCTATTATGGCTGGCCTGTGCGCTTTCCGGCCTGGGCGGCACGCTGTTCGACCCGCCGCGAACCGCGCTGGTGGTAAAATTGGTTCGTCCTCTGGAGCGCGGACGTTTTTACTCCCTGTTGATGATGCAGGACAGCGCCGGGGCGGTGATCGGCGCGCTTATCGGCAGTTGGCTGCTACGCTATGATTTTGAACTGGTCTGCTGGGTCGGCGCCGTGATTTTCGTGCTGGCGGCGGCGCTGAACTGGAAATTTCTGCCCGCTTATCGAACCTCGACCGCCAGAACCCCCATGCAGGAAGGGATGGCCCGCGTGATCCGCGATCGTCGCTTCCTGACCTATGTGTTAACGCTGACCGGCTATTACATGCTGTCCGTTCAGGTCTTGCTGATGCTGCCGATTATGGTGAATGAAATTGCCGGCACGCCGACGGCGATAAAATGGATGTATGCCATTGAGGCGACCTTGTCGCTGACGCTGCTATACCCGCTCGCCCGCTGGAGCGAAAAACATTACCGTCTGGAGCAACGCCTGATGGCCGGGTTGCTGATCATGACCATCAGCATGTTCCCCATCGGTTTGACCACCAGCCTGCAATCCTTGCTGATGTTAATCAGCCTGTTTTACATCGGTTCGATTATTGCCGAACCCGCGCGCGAAACGCTGGGCGCTTCATTGGCGGACCCGCGCGCGCGCGGCAGCTACATGGGATTTAGCCGTCTTGGATTGGCATTAGGCGGCGCCATTGGCTATAGCGGCGGCGGCTGGTTGTTCGACGCGGGACACGCGTTGGAACAACCGGCGCTTCCCTGGTTTATGTTGGGCGTTATCGGTTTGCTGACGCTGGCCGCATTGTATTGGCAGTTCAATTTACGCCGCATTGAACCCGCCATGCTTGGCGGTCACTGATCCCGCTATTTTAGCGGCGCATTTGATCTCGCGGGTATTGGCCCCCATACTTCCCTAATACATTCAATTGATTGTTACGTCGTCGTTTAAGGACATGTTTCATTCAAGGTCGCGCTTGCGGCCATTGTTTTATCAGCAGATCAGAGGATACCGAGTATGAAATTATATGTTTACGATCATTGCCCTTTCTGCGTAAAAGCACGCATGATTTTCGGCCTGAAGAATATCCCTGTCGAGTTGCTGGTCTTAGCTAATGATGATGAAGAAACGCCCAAAAAAATGATCGGACAAAAAATGGTGCCGATCCTGCAAAAAGATGACGGCAGTTTTATGCCGGAAAGTATGGATATCGTTAATTACATTGATAATTACGATAAAAAACCGCTATTGACCGGCCCAACCAACCCGGCGATTACCGCCTGGTTGCGCAAAGTCTCCGACTATACCGCGCGGCTGATTATTCCGCGTTTTGCCAAAGGGGCGTTTGAAGAGTTCGCCAACGCATCGGCCCGCCAGTACTTCATCAGTAAGAAAGAAGCGCAGATAGGCAGTTTTGAAGAGCATCTCGCCCACTCCGCCGGTCTGATTAAAAAACTGAATAACGATCTGCTGGAGCTGGATCCGCTGATTGTCCAGCCGAACGCCTGCAATGGCGAACTCTCCACAGATGATATTCATCTCTTCCCAACGTTGCGTTCCTTGTCGATTGTCGCTGGCGTCACGCTGCCGTCACGCGTCGGCGCATACCGTGACAATATCGCCAAGCAGACGCAGATCACCTTACTGAGCAGCCTCGCCCAATAAGCAACGGCCACGCCCTTGCTTTATGATCAAGCAAGGGCGGACTTTCAGCGCTATCCGATTGGTAATATTCTCCTCGCCATGCACCCTGCGTTTGCAATAGATTACCCATGTAAAAATGATCTTTGAGGCCGGAATAATGAAGAAGTTGGGATTTGCTGCCGCGGCATTGCTGCTCGCATTCACACTGAGCGGCTGTAACAAACTGACGCAGTACACGCTTAATGAGCAAGAAGTCAACGAGTACCTGCAAAAGCATAACGATTATCAAAAACAGTTGGGCATCCCCGGCGTGGTGGACGCCAATATCGTATTAACCGACCTGACCAGCCAAATCGGCAGAGCGGAGCCAGGTAAAGTCACCCTGTCCGGCAATGCCAAGGTCGATATCACGTCGCTGCTCGGCAATCAGACCGCTGATATGAAGCTGACGTTGCAGGCGCAGCCGGTGTTTGATAAAAATCAGGGCGCAATTTATCTGAAAGACATGGAATTGGTCGATTACACCGTGCAACCCGAAAAAATGCAGACGGTGATGGATACGCTAAGCCCTTATCTGAACCAATCGCTGAAAACCTATTTTGCGCAGAAACCCGCTTATATCCTGAATGCGGATCACAGCACAGCGGAAGCGTTAGCAAAGAAAATGGCGAAAGGAATCGAAATCAAACCAGGAAAAATCATTATTTTGTTCACAGACTGATCGGCGTTTCAGGTGACGGCGACGCCGTCACCTGCTCTGCCCCCGCCTTGATTTACTCAGCGTTCGAGTCCGGCAAGGCTTGCGCTTCATCCAGCTCTTCGCGCATGGCATCAAGCGCCTCACGACAGATAATCGCCAGGGTGCGATAAAACGCCGTCTCGGCATGACTTTCGACCTTGCCTAAAAAGCGATCGCTCCAGGGCAGCAGATATTCGTCAAAGAGTTCGATTTGCGCCGCGCTTTCATCTTCCTGCGACTGATCTTCCAACCATGACGCCGCCAGCAGCAATCCGCCGAAGTGGTCGACGGCGCCTTCATTCAGCGGCATGCCCCGCTGCTGTAAAAACGTACGCACATCCGCAGCGTTGTCTGCCGTATCATAGGCGGAGCGCCAGGGCGAGACGGCGCAGGCTTCGCCGACAAACAACCTTTGATAATCTTCCGCGATGGCGGGAATGTCGCTCCCTTTTTGCAAACGCGCCAGCAGCGCATCCTGCTCCAGCGGCCAGTGCGGCTGAAGCTTGCCCGTCCGGATCAAAGAAAGCAGCGGCGTCACCACCGGATCCTGAGGCTGGCGATAAAACAACGTACCCAGGATGCGGCATACGATAGAAAACTCATTCATTCAAAACCTGCTCATTATTTTTAGTGACACGATCACAGATCGGCGAACTCGGCGATTGCGGGCCTTCCCCGCAGTTCAAGGAAGTCCAATACCCGCCGGGGACTGACGTTTAAAATACGATCCTGCGGGAAATCGACCTTCTGCAAAATACGTTCGCAATGGGTGAAGTCCCCCAGGGAAAAGGCGATATGGGAATCCGTACCTAAAGACAGCAATCCTCCCGCATCACGTACGGCTTCCGCGATGGCCTGGCAATTTGCCTCGCTTCCCTTACGCGAGTGCATAAAGGAGGAGTTATTCAACTCCAACGCCACATTATACCTGGCGGCGGCCTCGGCGACGGCGCGAATATCGATGGGAAATTTAGGGTTGCCGGGATGGCTGATGATATGCGCATCGCCATTGGCCATGGTCGCAATCATCGCGGCGGTATGGGTCGCTTTATCCTGAGGCGGGAATACCGGTTCATGGAAACCGGCAATGATTAAATCCATTTGCTCCAACATCGGGCCGGTGCAATCGATATCGCCATCCACATTTTTAATATTGGCCTCGATTCCGCGCAAAATGCCCACGCCATCCACCAGCCGCGGCCAGACCCGCATGTTCATAAAGTGCCAGTAGTGCGGCGCATCCGCCATATCGGGGCCATGATCGGTAATGGCGAACAGGCGAATATCTTTTTTCTTTGCCTCGGCGATATAGTCATGCAATGTGCTGTATGCATGCGTGCTGGCAACGGTGTGCATATGTAAATCGACGGGATACATAATTTCTCCTGAGTCAGCTTTTAATGAGCAGCATAACATTTTTGCTCCCGGCGCACAGTCAGCGGACAACCCGGCCTGTCCCCCTGGTTTGACGCGCATGCTGCATTCTGATCCGGGAATATGGCGAGTAAAGCAACAAATTGATTTAACTTTAGCTAAACGCGCGCGGCAAAAGCAGAAGTTTATTGACGCTGTACGCGAATTTCCCTACATTAGCGCCGTCCGCTGATATGACTACGGCGAACCACGGTGAGGTGTCCGAGAGGCTGAAGGAGCACGCCTGGAAAGTGTGTATACGTGAAAACGTATCGAGGGTTCGAATCCCTCCCTCACCGCCATATAAAAGAAAACGCCCCTGACGCAAGTCAGGGGCGTTTTCTTTTATATATTGATGGGACTGATAAGAAACCTCGCCAGGGTTCGACAAAACGGCAGGAACGCCGTTTTGGACCGCCAACGGCGGCCCGCAGGGCGAGCGCCACGGAAGGCGCGAGTCAATCCCGCCGCAAGTCAGGGGCGTTTTCTTTTATATATTGATGGGACTGATAAGAAACCTCGCAGGGTTCGACAAAACGGCAGGAGCGCCGTTTTGGACCGCCAACGGCGGCCCGCAGGGCGAGCGCCACGGAAGGCGCGAGTCAATCCCGACGCAAGTCAGGGGCGTTTTCTTTTATACGTTGATGGGACTGATAAGAAACCTCGCAGGGTTCGACAAAACGGCAGGAGCGCCGTTTTGGACCGCCAACGGCGGCCCGCAGGGCGAGCGCCACGGAAGGCGCGAGTCAATCCCGCCGCAAGTCAGGGGCGTTTTCTTTTATATATTGATGGGACTGATAAGAAGCCTCGCCGGGTTCGACAAAACGGCAGGAGCGCCGTTTTGGACCGCCAACGGCGGCCCGCAGGGCGAGCGCCACGGAAGGCGCGAGTCAATCCCGCCGCAAGTCTCGTTCTATTTTACCTCTGCCGCGACTGCTGAATAAAGAAATCAGCCATTATCCGTCTGATTTATTCTCCGCCCGACAAAACCATTCGCTTATTCGGAAAACGAAAATACTCAACTGAAATATAACTATAAAAATAGATTATTAGTAAATTACAATACGTATTGATTATAGAAATACTTTTTTGCCGTTATAAAGATATTGATGCCTGTTTATTTCTCGCGCATGAGCATTTAATGAATCGGCATTAACTGTTTCTATAACGCGCATCAGGCGCTATTTGATATTAATTTACTCTGTCCGTCAGGGGATACGCGGGTATTAACCGATTCCGAAAGTTTCCCCGGTTTCGGACAGCAGAATGCGCCGATTATTTATCATATTAATTGCTATCAGGAAGATAATAATGAAAAAATTGATTTTCGCCACCTTGCTGGCGGGATACAGCCTCTCGGTCAGCGCCGCCGAAACCATCCGTTTCGCGACGGAAGCCTCTTATGCGCCATTCGAATTTATTGATGCCGATAATAAAATACAAGGGTTTGATATCGACCTGGCGAATGCGCTGTGTAAAGAGATGCGGGTCACCTGCACGTTCAGCAATCAGGCATTCAACGGCTTGGTTCCCGGTCTGAATTATCGCCGTTTTGATGCGGTTATCGCCGGCATGGACATCGCGCCGGAGCGGCAGAAACAGGTCAGCTTTACCCAGCCGTATTATGATAACTCGGCGTTATTCATCGCGCAGAAAGGTAAGTATCCCGCTATTGATGCGCTGAAAGGCAAACGCGTCGGCGTGCAAAATGGCACCACGTACCAGAAATATCTACAGGAAAAATACGCCGATATCACCACGGTACCCTATGACAGCCATCAAAATGCCGTGCTGGATCTGAAAAGCGGTCGTCTGGACGCCGTTTTCAGCGATACCGCGGTGATCAATGAATGGCTGAAGCATAACCCGACGCTCGCCGCCCTGGGCGATAAAATCACCGATAAAGACTACTTCGGCATCGGTCTGGGTATCGCGGTTCGCAAGGGCAACGAGGAACTGGCGAACAAATTCAATGTCGCGCTCGATAAAATTAGACAGAACGGCCGCTACCAGGCCATCTATGAAAAGTGGTTCCCGTAGTAATCCGATACACCATGACTACCCCCCTCTTTTTCCTCAGCGCCGCCGGGATGACCGTCGGCCTGATTGTTTGTCGTCAGGGAAACCCCAGTTGGAAACGCTATTCAATAAAAATCAAATACGGATCCGGTGCCGACCTCCGCAACATTTGCGGTCTTTGATAAAGCTATTTTCGCGGCGAGATCGGTGCAATGGCAGGGATAAATAACGCGAGCATTCAATGAGGAAAAAAATTGGGCGGTAAAATCAAGCTGTTCCCTCTCCGCGTTCAAAAGATGGAAGCCGCCGATAACAGATTGTATTTTTTCCTGTTTGAAAAAGGTCATGCCGTAATCGATAATATTACAGACGCCGGAATGCGAACATCCCGTAATAATCACCAGCCCCTCTTTGCCGTTATACGCCAGGGCGCTATCATCACGCACAGAATCAGAAACATATTTGCCGTCCACGCCGCGACATTCACCGATCGTTTCTTGCGCTTCAAAAGGGTTCAGCCGCGGAATTTCACCTAAAAAGAACAGTTCGTCGCCGAGGCAAAAAGGTTCCGTTGTGTTAATAACGTTGAAAAAAGGGGGTAATGAATCCGGCGTCAGCAAACTTCCAATGACGTTTTTATTTTCACATTTTTTAAACCACGCTTCGGGATGAGCAATAATCTGTATCTCTTTTTCAGGGAGGAAATTGATTTTATTGTAATACTGGATTAAATGCATTAACCCCCAGGTATGATCATTGTGACCATGAGAAAACACGATATAGTCTAACTTACGCAGATCAATCCCCATAGAGAGCGCATTGAGAATAAAAGCGTCTGAATAGCCGGTATCAAAGAGAATACTTTTCCCTTCCTGTTCTATCAGATAGCAAACGCCGGGCTCGCCAATCAGATAGGTATCAATTAATGTATTATTGTCGACCAGAATCGTTATTTTCATCATCGAATTTCAATTATAAGTATATAGCCAATAAATATAACAGTACGAATTTAATCAGTTAAAAAACCTGTTACTTCAACACGTTACTGAACCCGCCATTTAGAACAACTCGACAGCGAAAAATTGAACAGCGTATCCCGAAATTCGCATATATATATACGAAATGGCGATAATCCCTACATGCGTGTTCATCATTTTTACCCGCGTTCTATCGCATTTAAATTCGAATGCAACAGCAATAAAACCTAAAGTTCCCTATTCACTATACATGCCAATTCGGTTCGGTTATAGCCCTCTTTATCCAGAATGAATAGTTTTTCTGTCGGTAATTTGAATAACGTTTTCGTCTCTCAGCAAAAAAACGCGTGATATTGTCGTCATTTTGTCATTATTAATGGCCGAACCGTCAGGCAGCCCTTTGACCAGCAAAATCAGAGGACAGCGCCCGTCAAGGCGCACCATAAAAAAAGCCCCCGCCAATGCGGAGGCTACTCCCTGTTTAACGACAAGGCGAGTTAAGCCGTTACCGCCTTGTCCTCCATGGCCTTGCGCCAGCCTCCCAACCAGTAAGACCGCGCATTTAAAGATTGATAGGGACAAAGCTCCCTTGGTCTGCCGGAAATACCTGCTTGATAACCACGTGAATGAGCCCTTTCGAGGCGATCGCGTTTCTGTCTCTTCATGCCTTATTTCCCTCATTATTTATCTGGTGGAAAAAAAACAGTGATTACTTTCTAGGCAATCACAGCTTATGAATAGCCATTACGACGCCAAAGATCAAGGCGCAAAATTCACGCCAATGTCACATTTATGAACTAAAATAAGAATTTTCCCCGAAGCAAACAGCAGCGCCGGCGCAAGGAAAAGAACAAAAAAATAAAGCCTCTGAAAGAGATAGGCTACTTCACCTACCCTCTCAGAGGCTCCGTTAAGGACGGGGATTAATCTGCGGCGGTGACTTGCCGGGCGATGGATTGAGCAACTTGCCGCCATCCCTGAGACAGGGTTCTGACCAACGCGTCATAACCATCTTCGGACTGCGGCAGCACGACATGAAACGGTTGCTTGAACACCCGGCCATGATGATTCAGCACCCACTCGCCGCCGATCACCACCTTGCCGTCATAACGCCCGTGAAACGCGGTTACCGACACATTCAGCACCGACTGTTCGCCGCCCTGCGGCTGCGTCGTTACCAGCCATCCCGGCATCCCACGGCTTAAATCGGCCACCAGCGATTGCTGAAGCTGTTGATCCAGCGGACTGGCCCACAAATTATTACTGGCTATAACGTATTGCACATCGTTGGTCTGGTAAACCAAACCCGAACTCGCCAGATAATCCGCCACGCTGACGTGCTCCAACCACAGTTGCTGACCGGTCGCCGTTTTCTCAACCGACGCAACCTCGTCAGGCGTTGACGGTAACTGATAATAGGTTTTTTGCGAGTTGCCGCTACAGGCGCTCAGCAGCAGCGCCAGCGCCAGAGTCCATCCTTTCATCATTGTTTTGCCTTTTTCGGTTGAGGATCTTCACTGCCCGATGCCTCAAACACCAGAGCATTACTCTTTTCATTTAAGGTACGCAGTACGGGTTGCAGTTCACGCAGAACCTGATCCAGGCGTTGCATATCCGCCACCATCTTATTGTAGGCCGGCGAGCCGGGCTGGAAGCCCTTCATGCTGCGATTCAGTTCAAGTAAGGTCTTCTGCATATCCTGCGGCAAATCCTGCATGGCCTTGCTGGCGGTGATCTTATTCAGCGAAGCCAGCGTTTTTTGCATTTCCCGTAGCGTTGCCTGACTTTCCGCCAGCGTTTGCGTCGCTTGATTCACCATCGGATTTAACGGTAATCCATTAACCTTATCCAATATCGCCATCAGCTTTTGCTGAATCTGCGTCAGTCCGCCGCTCACGGTCGGCAGCACCGGGTAGCCGTCGATGGTGACCAGCTTGCCGTTGGATTTTTCCCGCGGATAGAAATCAATATCGATAAACAGCGAGCCGGTCAGCATATTGGCGCTTTTTAACGCCGCCCGTAATCCCTGCGGTTGAGACTGGGACAGATGCTGTTCAAAGTTGAAGTCGTTGCCCAGATCCTTGGCGAAACGGCCCGGTTCAATGCGAATAAGCACCGGGATGCGGTAATCGTTATCAATATCCTGTTTCAGATCCTTGGTGAAAAACGGCACCTGAGCCACCGTCCCCAACCGAATGCCGCGGAATTCAACCGGCGCGCCCGGCTGCAAACCGCGAACCGATTCGTTGAAAAACATCAGGTACTCCTTGTATTCGGTATACAGGGAATCCTGAATGCTATGTTGATCGTCAAACAGGGTATATTCGGCCAGCGGCTTGGCGACCTCGCCCTGCTCCCAGCCTGACGGCACATCAAAGCTGACGCCGCCGCTGAACAGCGTGGCTAACGACCCCATCTCCACCCGCATCCCCTGGGCGGACATATCGAACGCGACGCCGCTGTCCTTCCAGAAACGGACATTGCTGGTCACCAGAATGTCGTAAGGCGCGGAGATAAACAGCTGATAGCGAATTTTACGCGCCTTGGGGTCAAACTCGCTGGTTTCAACCGTCCCCACCCGATAGCCGCGGAACAACACCGGGTCGCCGGCATTCAACTGACCTGACTGTTCGCTATCAAGAACAATACGAATGCCTTTGGCATCGGGAGATGCCAAAGGCGGCGTATCAAGCAGCCTGAATTCCTTTTTCTCTTCACCGTGCGAACCCGGCTGGATCTCGATATAAACGCCTGACAGCAAGGTACCCAGACCGGAAATTCCCGAGCGTCCCACCTGCGGTTTCACCACCCAGAACGCCGAATCTTCCTTCAAAAGCTTATCCATATCATCATGCAGACGCGCCTTGATTTCCACGCGGTGGAGGTCGTCGCTCAGTTCGACGCTTTCCACCACGCCGACCTCGACGCTGCGGCTTTTGATCGTCGTTTTCCCCGCCTCGATGCCTTCGGCATTACTGGTGATCAGGGTAACCTGCGGCCCCTGATGGCTGAAATGATAAAATAATATCCACGCGCCAATCAGCACCGTAACGATGGGAACAATCCAGACCGGCGACCAGCGTTTAATCGTTTCTACATCCGCAACGGCGTATTTATCTTTCGTCAACGGAGGACTCCTTATGAAAAACTTCACGGCGATCCCACAGTAGCCGGGGATCAAATGTCATAGCAGCAACCATAGTCAGAATCACCACGGAAGCAAACAACACGGCGCCGATCGCAGGATAAATGCTCATCAGTCGCCCGATTCGCACCAGAGCCGACAGCACGGCGATAACAAATACATCGATCATCGACCAGCGACCGACGAACTCCACGATTTCATACACTACGTGCAAACGCTCGCGATCGCGTTTTTCTCTGCCATGCGTGCTCCAGCATAACCAGCCTAAAGCCACCATCTTCAGCGTCGGCACCATGATGCTGGCGATAAAAATCACCATCGCCACCGGATATGAGCCAGTACCCCACAGCAGGATCACTCCCGCCATAATCGTCGATCCGGTCTGATTTCCCAGCGATTCCGTCACCATGATAGGCATCAGATTCGAGGGAATATAAAGCATAATCGAGGTGATCAGCAGCGCCATCGTCCACTGTAAACTATGCTTCCTGCGGGCATATCCGCGGCTGCGGCAACGCGGGCAAACCCGTTGATCCGCAGGGAGTATCGCCGTGCAGCACGGGCAGGATCGCAGTCCTTGCGACAGCCCGCTGTCGCCCGTGCGCGGCAGCGCCGGCAACGCCGGCGGCGGCGCGATATCATTCCATAGCCAGCGGCGATCCAGGCTTTGAAACGCCAGCAATTGCAACACGCAAAACAGCATAAAAGGCATAAAGCTGGTGCCGATGCCGATATCCCCGTAAGCCATCAGCTTGACGAAACTGACCAGCACGCCGGCCAGAAAAATCTCCGCCATACCCCAGCTTTTCAGCAGAAACAGCGCCTTGCCCATGATTTTTTTCAATGGCAACGGCAACGAGGCATGCAGGCAGAGCAAAATCACCGTCAACATGCTCAAGGCGGGAACAAGCTGCACAAACAGCATGAAGAGAGTCGCGACGCTGACATAATCCTCCGCCGCCATCACTTTAGGGATTTCACCCAGCGTGATTTCACTGGTTATCCCGGCGACCCGCATATTCACGAAGGGGAACAAGTTGGCCACCAGCAGCATAAATAATGCGCTGAATGCGTAACCAAGCGGCCGATTCCGCGGTTCCGCCTGCTTACTGGTTAATGCGGTTTTACAACGAGGACAAACCGCTTTTTGACCATGCGACAATCGCGGCAGTTCGACCATCAGGTCGCACTGCGGACACAGCATATAGTCATCATGTTGATGATGGTCATGGGAACACACTGCCAGCCGCCTCCTTTGGCCTGACGCCGCTTACAGCGCGCGCAGGCCGTCTATTGCAAAATTAACCGTTTTTTTGCGCTTCGAGTAACTCCCAGCGTTCAAAACAGGATTCCAGCATTTTTTCAGTTTCAGCCAATGCGGTCAGCACCTGCTGTGTTTCTGCATGCGGGCGGCTAAAGAAGTCAGGATCATTCATTTGCGTTTGCAGCTCTGCTATCTGCTGTTCCAGCTGTTCTATTTGCAACGGCAACTGATCCAGCTCGCGCTGCTGGTTATAGCTCAGTTTAGCCGTATTGCGTTTAGCGGGCTGTGCGGTTCGTCCGTCGGCGAGCGAAGACGATGACGCCGACGCTTCGGCAACGGTGCGCAGAGGCGTCGATTCGGCGCGTTGCCTCTGGGCGTCATAATAGCCGCCGACATAACGGGAGACGTTGCCGTCGCCGGCAAAGATCCAACATTCCGTCACCGAGTTATCGACAAACTGCCGATCGTGGCTCACCAGCAACACCGTCCCTTGATAACCGTCGATCAGCTCTTCCAGCAGTTCCAGCGTTTCCACATCCAGATCGTTGGTGGGTTCATCGAGGATCAGCAAATTACTGGGCTTCAGGAACAAACGCGCCAGCAATAAACGGTTGCGCTCCCCGCCGGATAAGGCTTTGACTGGCGTCATCGCCCGTTTGGGATGAAACAGAAAATCCTGCAAATAACCGAGCACATGACGCGGACGGCCATTCACCATGACTTCCTGTTTTCCTTCCGCCAGGTTGTCCATCACGGTACGCTCAGGATCAAGCTCGGCCCGGTGCTGATCGAAATAAGCCACTTCCAGTTTGGTGCCGCAGTGAATTCGACCGCGGGTCGGCGCCAGTTCGCCCAGCATCAGCTTGAGCAGCGTGGTTTTACCGCAGCCGTTCGGCCCGACCAGCGCAATTTTATCGCCGCGTTGTACCTGCGCCGAGAAATTGCGGATCAATACTTTATTATCGATCTGATAATCAACATCTTCCAGCTCAAAGACAATTTTCCCGGAGCGCGCCGCTTCTTCCACCTGCATTTTCGCCGAGCCCATGACTTCCCGACGCTGCGAACGTTCCTGGCGCATCGCTTTCAGCGCGCGCACCCGGCCTTCGTTTCGCGTGCGTCTGGCCTTAATCCCCTGACGGATCCAGACTTCCTCCTGCGCCAGCTTGCGATCGAACTCCGCATTTTGCAGATCCTCCACCCGCAGCGCTTCCTCTTTCCCCGCCAGATACTTGTCGTAATTTCCCGGCCACGACACCAGCTTGCCGCGATCCAAATCGACAATACGGGTCGCCATATTGCGGATAAAGGAACGGTCATGGGAAATGAACACAATGCTGCCCTGAAAGGTTTTCAGGAAGGTTTCCAGCCAGTCGATGGTTTCGATATCCAGATGGTTGGTCGGTTCATCCAGCAGCAGCACCCGGGGGGAACTGACCAACGCTCGCCCCAGCGCCGCTTTACGCAACCAGCCGCCGGACAGCGACGCCAATGGGGCATCGGCCTTCAGTCCCAACTGTTCCAGCACCTCATGAATGCGGCTTTCCAATTGCCACAGTCCCTGATGCTCCAGGATATCCTGCAACTTGGCCAACTGATTCATATTCTTTTCGCTGGGGTCGGTTTCAACCAGACGCAGCGTGGCGTGATAATCTTTCAGATAATCCGCCTGGGCGGCCACGCCCTCGGCGACGAAATCAAAGATAGTGCCGGCGACATCGCGCGGCGGATCCTGTTGCAGCCGGGCGACGATCAAATCCTGCTCATAGGTGATCCGCCCGTCATCCAGCGGAATTTCCTTCGCCAGTATTTTCAGCAGCGTCGACTTGCCCGCGCCATTGCGGCCGACCAGACAAACGCGTTCGTTTTCTTCAATATGAAGTTCCGTGTTATCCAACAGTGGGGCATCGCTGAATGACAGCCATGCGCCCGATACACTGATTAATGACATCGCTATTACTTTTCCTCGCCGGCATGCTCTAGCAGCCAGCAGTTGTGAATTTGACGGTTACGGGCAAAATCCTGTGACTGCGTACGGTCGGTGATCTCTTTCGCCGTCAGACCTAACGCCGTCAATCCCGCTATATCCATCTGGAATCCGCGTTTATTATTGGAAAACATGATCGTCCCGCCCCGACGCAACAAGCGCTTGAGATCTTTCATCAACGTCAGATGATCGCGCTGGACGTCAAACGAATCTTCCATCCGTTTGGAGTTGGAAAACGTCGGGGGATCGATGAAAATCACGTCAAACTGTTCATTGGCCTCGCGCAGCCACGACAGGCAGTCCGCATGGATCAGGCGGTGCTGACGTCCGGTCAGACCGTTGGCCCGCAGATTCTTTTCCGCCCACTCCAGATAGGTGCGCGACATATCCACGGTGGTGGTGCTGCGCGCCCCGCCCAATCCGGCATGCACGCTGGCGCTGCCGGTATAGGCGAACAAATTGAGAAAATCTTTGCCCTGACTCATTTCGCCCAGCATTTTGCGGGCGATACGGTGATCGAGGAACAACCCGGTATCCAGATAATCCGTCAGATTGACCCACAGCTTGGCGTTATACTCTTCTACCAGCAAAAATTCGCCTTTCTGCGCCAGTTTTTCATACTGGCTTTTCCCTTTCTGACGCTCGCGCGTCTTCAGGATCAACCGATTCGACGGCAGTTCCAGCACGCTCAGCGTGGCATTAATGACGTCGAACAGGCGCTGACGCGCTTTCTGCGCGTCGATTGTTTTCGGCGGCGCATACTCCTGCACCACGACCCAACTGGCGTAACGATCGACCGCCACATTGTATTCGGGCAGATCGGCGTCATACAGGCGGTAGCATTCGATACCCTGCTGGCGCGCCCACTTATCCAGCTTGCGCATGTTTTTACGCAGACGGTTGGCGAAATCCTCCGCAATCTGTCCGCCGCCGCTCCCCTGACTCTCCGCCAACTGATAATTTTTCTGCACGCAGTCCAACGGGCCGTTTTTCGCTTTGAACTGACGCTCGGCGCGCAATTGCAGGCAACTGAGCAATTCCGGCGAGGCGCTGAACAGCGACAACTGCCAGCCGCCGAACTCGCTTTTCATCTTTCGCCCCAGCATATTGTGCAGCGCGATCAGCGCCGGTTCGCTCTCCAGGCGTTCACCATACGGCGGGTTGCTGACGATGGTGCCTTGCGGCCCTGCCGGCAATGGATTTTGCAACTGCACGGCGTCTTTTACGCTGAACGTAATTAACTCGCCCACGCCGGCGCGACGCGCATTGGCTTGGGCAATGTCAATCACCCGACGATCGTTATCCGAACCAAAGAAGCGGGAAGTCGTATCCCGCAATCCCTGGCGCGCGCGTTGCTGCGCCTCCGTGGTGATGTCGCGCCACAGCTGCGCGTCATGCTGTAGCCAGGCGTTAAATCCCCAATGGGTGCGATGCAAACCGGGCGCGCGATCGGCGGCCATCATCGCGGCTTCAATCAACAACGTGCCGGAACCACACATCGGATCGACCAGCGGCGTGCCTTGCCGCCATCCTGAGCGCAAGACGATCGCCGCAGCCAGATTTTCTTTCAACGGCGCCAGTCCGGCCCGATCGCGATAACCGCGTTGATGCAACCCCTCGCCGCTGAGATCCAAAGACACACTGGCGGTATCACGCTGTAAAAAAACATTGATGCGGATATCGGGCTGCTGTTTAGCCACATCGGGACGCTGCCCTGTCTTGCGGCTGAAGCTGTCCACAATCGCGTCTTTTACTTTTAAAGCGCCATACTGACTATTGCGGATCTCTTCATTGGTGCCGGTAAAATGCACGGCAAAGGTTTTGTCCACGCTGAAAATCGTCGACCAGTCAATCGCCTGCACGCCCAGATACAAATCCAGATCGCTGTGTACCTTGAATTCATTCAGCGGCAGCAAAATACGCGATGCCAGCCGACTCCACAGCAGGCTTTGATACAGTAAGCGATTATCACCCTGAAAATGCACCCCGCCTTGCACCACGGCACAGGCCTGAGCGCCCAGCGCTTCAAGCTCACTTTTTAATAATTCTTCCAGACCACGGGCCGTGCTGGCAAACAGAGCATTCATATCGTCGATATCACCAATAAAGAAAATTGAGGCGCATTATAGCTAATCCGTGACGCTTGTCATAAAGTTGCCGTTTTACTTCCACAGGGAGCACAAGGTGATTGGCGTCACGCGGCTTTATATTCATCCGGTAAAATCCATGCGCGGGTTGCAGTTGTCCCATGCCCTCGCGTCTGCAAGCGGTCTGGCGCATGACCGCGCCTTTATGATCACGGAAACCGACGGAACCTTTATCACCGCCCGCCAGTATCCCCAGATGGTGCTGTTCACCCCGGCGTTGCTGCCGGACGGTTTGTTTATTTCAGCCCCTGACGGTCAAAGCGCCGGCATCCGCTTTACGGATTTCATCAGCGCGCCGCAGCCAACGGAAGTCTGGGGCAACCACTTTACGGCGCAAATCGCCCCCGATGTTATCAATCATTGGCTAAGCCGCTATTTCAAGCGCCAGGTGCAATTACGCTGGGTAGGCAACGAACCGTCCCGCCGGGTAAACAAACATCCTGAGGTGCCGCTCTCTTTTGCCGACGGCTACCCTTTTTTATTGATCAATGAAGCCTCTTTCCAGTTGCTTCGCCAACGCTGTCCGGCGGGCATCAGCCTGGCACAGTTCCGCCCTAATCTGACCATCGCGGGCGCTGCGGCGTTTGCCGAAGACAGTTGGCGGACCATTCGCATCGGCGACGTGATTTTCGATGTGGTTAAACCCTGTAGCCGCTGCGTTCTGACCACGGTCAGTCTTGAGCGCGGCAAAAAACATCCCGCGGGCGAGCCGCTGACGACGCTACGGTCGTTTCGCACCGCGGAAAACGGCGATATTGATTTTGGTCAGAATCTGATTGCCCGCAATACCGGTTTGATTCGGGTTGGCGATACGCTGGAAGTGCTGGCGAGCAAACCACCCAGAATCTATGGCGGCGGCAAAACGGATGAATCTCTTCCCGCCCCGCGGCAAGACGAACAAAGAGTCGTTATTGAGTATCAGGGAAAAAGCCTGCCGGGAAATAATCAGCAAATCCTGCTGGAACAGCTGGAGCAACAGGGAATTCGCATTCCTTATTCCTGCCGCGCCGGGGTTTGCGGCTGTTGTAAGCTGACTTTAGTCAGTGGCGAAGTGTCACCGCTGAAGAAAAACGCAATCGGCGAAAATAGCGAAATCCTCGCCTGTAGCTGCATACCGAAAAGCGATATCAGCCTGCGCTAAGCTTGTCGATGTTAAACCACTTTGGCATACCGCACAGGCGATACGCCCTGATTATCGGCATCCTCGATAGCGATCGGTAATAATCTGTCATGCATGATTTTTATCGCATCGCCGAGGATCATTCGTTTGTTATTAAGCTCAAGGTGTTCCTGCGCCAGCAAACACAGACTGGCTTTATCGCTCGCTTCCGCGACCAAAAAACAGGCCGTATCATGATTTTCCGTTAATTGCGCCTGCACAATGTCACCCGCTTGCGGGGTAAAGGAATTACCTGAAGGCTGCTGTACGAAATGCCAACTCTTGGGCATCAGCGGTTTAAGAAAACGACAGGCGACCAGCGCATTCAATATTAATTCGCCCTGAAGATCCCGGCTCAACGCCATCTTGCGGCATTTCTCGTTATAGGTGAAAAACAGCGCCGCATCTTCAACACAGAACGCGCTCTCATTAAACGCATCCGGCGTTAACATTTTAGACGGAAAGCGAGAACGGAATAACATGCCATTGGCAAGATCCAACATCAGCCGATCGTGTTCAGTATCAAAATACCAGCGCCAATTATCGTCAGGTTTTAACTTCATATTATTCTACCCTTCGTTTCTTACTGTCGATTACACCAATATCGGAAACGGCTGATTGCAAAATGCTGCAATAAAAACCCGGCAGGTGTTGATAAATTTATGCACGAAAACGGATAAAATATAGACTAGCCGGGGGAATAAATAAACCCCCGGAGATAAATGAATCAGCGAAATGATTAAATATGTGTAACGATCTCTTTAATCAGGCCCGGTCCACGAAAAATAAAACCGGAATATATCTGAATCAGCGTCGCGCCCGCGTCGAGTTTTTCACGGGCGGCAATCAGTGAATCAATCCCGCCGACGCCGATAATCGGCAGACGGCCCGCTAATTCCTGAGATAAGCGACGGATAATTTCCGTGCTCTGCAACTGTAAAGGACGACCGCTTAATCCTCCGGTCTGCCCGCAGTGATTTAATCCCTGGATCAGTTTTCTATCGAGCGTGGTATTGGTGGCAATCACGCCATCAATATTATGGCGCACTAAACTATCCGCTATTTGGATCAATTCCGCTTCAGAAAGATCCGGCGCGATCTTCACCGTTACCGGGACATATTTCTGATATTTCTCATTTAACTCTGCCTGTTTATTCTTTATAGACAGTAAAAGATCGTCCAACGCCTCGCCATATTGCAGGCTGCGCAATCCCGGCGTATTGGGTGAAGAAATATTTATTGCGATATAACCCGCATGCGCATAGATCTTATCCATACAGATCAGATAATCGTCTTTCCCCTGCTCGACCGGCGTATCTTTATTTTTGCCGATATTGATCCCTAATACGCCGCCAAAGCGTGATTTTTTTACATTCTCAACCAGGTAATCGACGCCCTGATTATTAAATCCCATCCGATTAATCAATCCTTCCGCTTCAACAATACGGAACAGTCGCGGCTTATCATTGCCGGCCTGCGGACGCGGCGTGACGGTACCCACCTCAATGAAACCGAATCCCATGGCGCCCAGCGCATCGATACAGTCGCCGTCTTTATCCAGACCGGCGGCCAGACCCAGCGGATTTTTAAATGACAGTCCCATACAGTTTACGGGTTTGGTGGGAACTGATTGTCGGACGAGAAATTCAAAAGGCGTGTGGGTAATACGGCATAATTGTTGGAAGGTCAGTTCGTGTGCTCGTTCTGGATCGAACTGAAATAAGGCTTTCCTGATAACGGGATAGAACATATCGTCTCCTGAGATCCCAATCGCAAATAAATAAAGTCAGAATACTCTTTAGCGTTGGGCGGAAATGGTAATTCCATCAGGCAGGAAAGTAAAACGATTGCGCACGGAGGCTTGCGCTATTCCTTCTCGGGCAGGAATAGCGCACACGGAAAACGCAGGTTGCTGAGAAACCCACTCCGCCATAGTCATCCCCGCGCAGGCGGGGGAGCTTTCGCTGAAACCATTGGCTGCCATCGGCTGATTCCCGCCTGCGCGGGAATCACGGATTTGAATTCGTTATCACCCATGGCGACTTGGTCAATGATCTAACGCAGACCAAACGGCTTGCGTAGAGATCAATATCGAACCCTGCTTTAATCCTGCAACGCCTTGCCGATTTTCTCGAACAGATCGCCGGACAGGTTATCCAGCGTTTTTAACTGCTCCAGCGCCTGACGCATCAGCGCCTGGCGCCCGGCGTCATAGCGTTTTAAACGGATCAACGGCTCAATTAAGCGCGCCGCGACCTGCGGGTTGCGCGTGTTGAGGTCGGTAAGCACCTCCGTCAGGAAGCGATAGCCGCTGCCGTCTTGCGCATGGAACGCCGCAGGGTTGGATGCGGTAAAGGCGCCGATCAGCGAACGCAAACGGTTTGGATTATTCAAACTGAACGAACGATGTTGCAACAGCGCGCGCACCCGCGCAAGCACATCGGCCGCCGGACTGGTCGCCTGCAAGACAAACCATTTATCCATGACTAACCCATCCTGATGCCAGCGATCGTCAAAACGGCGCAGCAGTTCATCCCGCGCCGGTAACTGCGCGCTCACCGCCGCGGACAGCGCCGCCAGCGAGTCGGTCATATTATCGGCCTGCTGATACTGAGCGGCCACCAGCTTGTCGGCCTGGGCGGCGTCGCCGAACGCCAGATAGAAGAGACACGCATTGCGCAACGCGCGTTTGCCGATGTCCTCATGCGCGATGCGGTATTGCGGCACCTGATTGTTGCGATAAACCGCCAGCCATTCATCCGCCATTTCTTTCGCCATCGCCCGCACCAGGCCATCGCGTACGGCGGCAATGGCGACAGGATCGATGATCTCAAACAGTTCGGCGATTTCATTTTCACTCGGCAACGTCAGGATCTGCGACGCCAGCATCGGATCCAAATTCTCATCCAGCAAGATCGCGCGGAAAGCATCGATGACATGCATCGGCAGAGAAAGCGGCTGCTTTTGCTGGTAGCGCGCCACATTCAGACGAATGTAGTTCGCCAACAGGCTTTGCGCCGCGTCCCAGCGAGAAAATGCATTGCTGGCGTGACGCATCAGGAATGTCAGTTGATCGTCGCTCCAGGCGTAATTGAGTTTTACCGGCGCGGAGAACTCACGCAATAAAGAAGGCACCGGTTGGCAAGGCACCTGATCGAAAACAAAGGTTTGTTGCGCCTCGGTGACGTTCAACACCGAAGACAACGTCTCGCCGTTGCTTTGCAGCGGGATCGCCTGCCCGCCCTCATCATACAATTCGATATCCAGCGGGATGTGCAGCGGCTGTTTTACTTGTTTGTCGGCGCCTACCGGCGTCATCTGACTGACGGTCAGGGTGTATTGCCGGGACTGCGCATCGTAGTCGTCGCGGACCGTCAGCACCGGCGTGCCTGACTGGCTGTACCAGCGGCGGAACAACGCGAGATCCACGCCGGAAGCGTCTTCCATCGCCTGCACAAAATCGTCGCAGGTCGCCGCGCTGCCGTCATGACGTTCAAAATAAAGGCGCATGCCTGCCTGGAATTTCTCCTCGCCCAGCAGGGTATGCATCATGCGGATCACTTCCGCGCCTTTTTCATACACGGTCAGCGTATAGAAGTTATTCATTTCTATCACCTGATCGGGTCGTATCGGGTGCGACATCGGGCTGGCGTCTTCGGCGAACTGCGCCCCGCGCATTACCCGGACGTTATCGATCCGATTAACCGGGCGCGATCCCAGATCCGAACTGAATTCCTGATCGCGGAAAACCGTCAGACCTTCTTTCAGACTGAGCTGGAACCAGTCGCGGCAGGTGACGCGGTTGCCGGTCCAGTTGTGGAAATATTCGTGACCGATCACCGCTTCAATATTCAGGTAGTCTTTATCCGTTGCGGTTTCGGCCTTCGCCAGCACGTATTTGGAGTTGAAGACATTCAGGCCTTTATTTTCCATCGCGCCCATATTGAAGAAGTCCACCGCGACAATCATGTAAATGTCGAGGTCATACTCCAGCCCAAAGCGGGTTTCATCCCACTTCATGGCATTTTTCAATGATGTCATCGCCCAACCGGCGCGATCCAGATTACCGCGATCGACATAGAGCTCCAGCGCCACATCGCGGCCGGAACGGGTGGTAAAACGATCCTGCAAAACGTCAAAATCCCCGGCGACCAGCGCGAACAGATAGCAGGGTTTCGGGAAAGGATCCTGCCATTCGATCCAATGGCGCCCATCATCCAGATCGCCCTGGGCGATACGGTTGCCGTTAGATAACAAGTAGGGGTAGCGCGCTTTGTCCGCGGTAATGCGGGTGGTGAATTTCGCCAGCACGTCCGGGCGATCGAGGTAATAGGTAATGTGGCGGAAACCTTCCGCCTCGCACTGCGTACACAGCGCTTCGCCGGACTGGTACAACCCTTCCAGCGCGCTATTGGCCGCCGGATTGATTTCCGTTTCGATGCTTAGCGTGAACTCGGCGGGCAACTGCGTCAGCAATAACCCGTCATCCAATTCCTGATAATGGGGCCATGACGAGCCATCAACATGCAGACTCAGCAGCGTCAGGCCTTCGCCATCCAGCTTCAGCGGCGCGCCCGGCTCGCCTTGCCGCACGACCCGGCTCACCGCTTTTACCTTGGTTTTCTCCGCATGCAGGTCGAAATTCAGCGCAATGTCCGTAATAGTGTAATCCGGCGCCCGGTAATCTTGGCGATATTTCACTTGTGGCTGTTGATTCATATAAAGTTTTCACCTCGTCATAAGCTTCAGGAACCCAGTCTATGCCTGTTACGTCAATGTTACCACGACAAAATAATGAGAATAATAATCCCGTCAGAGCACGTTTGAATCTCGCGTTAGGCACCCCAATATGTTGTGATAAGGTATTATTTGCAGAAGCAAGGTATACTGATCGAACCTTGCCGATTGTCCCGACGATGGACATACGTCTAACGAGGATGCTGTAACGCATTATGACTTTACACTCTCCCCCGATTCTAACGTCGTTACTGGATACCGACGCCTATAAGCTGCATATGCAACAGGCGGTGTACCACCATTATTATCATGTCGATGTCGCAGCGGAATTCCGCTGCCGCAGTGACGAATTGTTAGGAATCTATGCTGAAGAGATAACCGAGCAGGTGGCGCTGATGCGTTTCCTGGCATTGAGCGACGACGAATATCGCTATCTTTCCTCTCTGCCTTTCTTTAAGCAGGATTATCTCGATTGGTTGCGTCAATTCCGTTTCGAACCACAGCAGGTCAGCATCAAAAATCACCACGGACAACTGGATATCCGCATCGCCGGACCGTGGCGCGAAGTGATTTTATGGGAAGTCCCCTTGCTGGCCGTGATTAGCGAGGTCGTGCATCGCAATCGTTCGCCCCAGGTCGGCCCTGAGCAGGCGATCGAGCAATTGCAAAAAACGCTGGCGCGCTTTCGCACCCTCAGCGCGGATATCGATACCCGCCATTTTAAACTGATGGATTTCGGCACTCGTCGCCGCTTCTCCCGTGAGGTACAGCAAGCGATCGTCGGTACGTTGCAGGCCGAGTTTCCTTATTTAATCGGCACCAGCAACTATGACCTGGCCCACCGGTTAGCATTGACGCCCGTCGGCACGCAGGCTCATGAGTGGTTTCAGGCTCACCAGCGCATCAGTCAGGAGCTTGCCAACAGCCAGCGCGCCGCCTTGCAGATGTGGCTGCACGAATACCCCGATCAATTAGGCATCGCGCTGACGGATTGCATTACGATGGATGCATTCCTGCGTGATTTCGACTATCCGTTCGCCAATGCTTACCAGGGACTACGCCATGACTCCGGCGATCCCATCGACTGGGGCGAAAAGGCCATCGCGCATTATCAACGTTTGAACATCGACCCGTTAAGCAAAACGCTGGTGTTCTCCGATAATTTAAACCTCGAAAAATCCCTCGATATCTACCGCCATTTCTGGCGGCGGATCAATCTGGTGTTCGGTATAGGCACGCGGCTGACCTGTGATATTCCGGGCGTAAATCCGTTGAATATCGTCATTAAACTGGTGGAGTGCAACGGTAAACCGGTGGCGAAGCTTTCCGACAGCCCCGGTAAAACCATTTGTCAGGATCAGGCCTTTGTCTCCGAATTACGCAAAGCGTTTGACTTACCGCGCATCAGAAAGGCCAGTTAAGCGCCGCACATACCTCCAGGCTGTTTAATCTTTGACCCACTGCCGCCGGAATGCATAAAACTTATGACATTCCGGCGATTTCTACTTGTGTCCTGCCTGACGGCAAGTAACATAGCAAAACCCCAATATTTCCGGTCGCTGACAACCGTTAATCCGCCGATCGCTTAGCGCGTTATGCCTGCGTGGGCGGGGATCGCCGAGAAGCCAAGGCGGCAACGGCCAACGATCGATTGGGGCCGTGACGTTTTTAAACCTTATTAATTGAAGAGAGAATTTTATGAGCGTAGTGCCTGTAGTCGACGTACTGCAAGGCCGTGTCGCCGTTGACAGCGAAGTCACCGTGCGCGGCTGGGTACGTACCCGGAGAGATTCTAAAGCCGGTATCTCCTTTGTTGCCGTTTATGACGGCTCCTGCTTTAATCCATTACAGGCGGTAGTTAATAATAATCTTTCTAATTATCAAGAAGATGTTCTGCATCTGACCACCGGCTGCTCGGTTGAAGTCACGGGCAAGGTGGTCGCCTCCCCCGGCGAAGGACAGAGTTTCGAATTACAGGCTTCCGCGGTCAACGTGATCGGCTGGGTTGACGATCCCGATACCTACCCGATGGCGGCCAAACGCCATAGCATCGAATATTTACGCGAAGTGGCGCATTTACGCCCCCGCACCAATCTTATCGGCGCCGTGGCTCGCGTTCGCCATACGCTGGCGCAGGCGATCCACCGTTTCTTTAACGAAAATGGTTACTTCTGGGTGTCGACGCCGCTGATCACCGCCTCCGATACCGAAGGCGCCGGCGAGATGTTTCGGGTTTCCACGCTCGATCTGGAAAACCTGCCGCGTACCGAGCAGGGAAAAGTGGATTTCAGCGAGGACTTTTTCGGTAAAGAAGCCTTTCTGACGGTTTCCGGTCAGTTGAATGGCGAAACCTACGCCTGCGCGCTTTCCAAAGTGTATACCTTCGGACCGACTTTCCGCGCCGAGAACTCCAACACCAGCCGTCATCTGGCGGAATTCTGGATGATTGAACCTGAAGTGGCTTTCGCCTCGCTGGATGATATCGCCGGATTGGCGGAAAATCTGTTGAAATATGTATTCCAGGCCGTGCTGAATGAACGCGCCGATGATATGGCGTTTTTTGCCCAGCGCGTGGATAAAGAAGCCGTCAGCCGGCTGGAAAGCTTCATCCACTCCGATTTCGCCCAGGTCGATTACACCGATGCGGTTGAGATTCTGCTGAACTGCGGCCAGACATTCGAAAATCCGGTTTACTGGGGCGTCGATCTCTCTTCCGAACACGAGCGTTATCTGGCGGAAAAACATTTCAAAGCGCCGGTGGTGGTGAAAAATTATCCGAAAGACATCAAAGCGTTCTACATGCGGATGAACGACGACGGCAAGACGGTCGCCGCCATGGATGTACTGGCGCCGGGCATCGGTGAAATTATCGGCGGTTCCCAGCGTGAAGAGCGTCTGGAACAGCTCGATCGTCGTCTGGAAGAGATGGGACTGAATAAAGAAGACTACTGGTGGTATCGCGATCTGCGTCGCTACGGCACCATTCCGCACTCAGGTTTCGGGTTGGGCTTCGAACGTCTGGTTGCCTATGTTACAGGCGTACAAAATGTGCGCGATGTTATCCCCTTCCCGCGTACACCGAGGAACGCCAGTTTCTAAATAAAAATTTAATATAAGTAAAACAAATATGTAGAAAAGAAGAGCCGAGAATTTCGGCTCTTTTTTTTAAACTTAGAGATTTCTCACAAAGTTCCCTATTTTTTACATTTTGAAATACATTTTTTCTATTTGTTACCCGATTACGAAGTTAGTATCATTTTCGAGGTAGATTAACGGGCCTGTGAATGGAAAACTGCGTTCAGACACAGGACGACACCAAACTTTCAGGAATAGTTCCCCAGAATTATTTATGGCAGTGGCAGGTGTCCTAATAACACCAATGAGGGTAATAATGATGAAGCGCAATATTCTTGCAGTGGTAATCCCGGCTCTGTTAGCAGCTGGTGCAGCAAATGCAGCGGAAGTTTACAATAAAGACGGCAACAAGCTGGATGTTTACGGTCGTGCAGAAGCTCGTTATGAATTCGTAGACCAGGATAACGGCGACGGTAACTCTGATAAAACCCGTGCTCGTCTGGGTGTTCGCGGTGAAACTCAGATCACCGATCAACTGACCGGCTATGGTCGTTATGAATTACAGTTTGGCGCGACTAAAGACGATCACAACGGTGTTGATACCCGTCTGGCGTTCGCCGGTCTGAAATTCGCCGATTACGGCTCTCTGGATTTCGGGCGTAATGCCGGTATCCTGCGCGGCGCGATTGACTACACCGATATCCTGCCGAACTACAGCGGCGACTTCGGCGGCACCGACCACTTCCTGACCGACCGTTCCAGCGGCGTGTTGACCTACCGCAACACTGATTTCTTCGGTCTGGTTGACGGCCTGAACTTCGGCTTGCAGTATGCTGAAAAAGATGAAGTAGGCGCCGATGTAACAGAAAATCACGGCGACGGCTGGGGTACTTCCGTAAGCTATGACTCCGATATCGGTCTGGGCGTCATCGCCACCTATGCTTCCGTTGATCGCGCTTCGCACACTCAAGGCGGCGTTTCCGGTCAGAAAGCCGACACCATCATCGGCGGCGTGAAATACGATGCCAACAGCGTTTACCTGGCTGCGATTTACGGCCAGTCCCGCAACCTGGCCGCTTACAGTGGCGTATGGGCGGATAAAACCAAATTCTTCGAAGTCAGCGCTGCCTACAACTTTGACTTCGGCTTAACGCCGTCGATCATCTATTCTCAGGCGAAAGCAGATAACGACACCGCTCAAATTGACGATTACAGCAGCAAATATGTTGCCCTGTCCGCTGATTATGCGTTCAACAAGAATATCAACACCTATGCCGTCTACAAAATCAACCTGCTTGACAGCGATAACAAACATGGCGTCAGCGACGACGACGCAGTATTTGTTGGTCTGAAATATCAGTTCTAAGTTGATTGTGTATGTAACGGTCTGACCGTGCATTATGCATCGTAAAGGCAGCGCTTCGGCGCTGCTTTTTTATTGTATGACCAAACAGTGCTGATAAATTTTCCTCCACCAGCGCGCTCGTTACGCTATAGCACTGGCTATGATCCCCGGCGATCACCCCCTTCCGTCATTCCCGCCTAGGCGGGAACCACTCAATGACTACCCACTGTTCCAGCAAGCGATCCTCGCTTACCGCCGCGGGGATGACGGGGGTGTTGGCGGGCATAACGGGGTGTTCGCGGGCATGACGGGACTCCCACCGGCGTCATTCCCGCGTAGGCGGGAATCACTCAATGACTATCCACGGTTCCAGCAGGCGATCCCCGCCTACCGCCGCGGGGATGACGGAATGGAGGGCTGCGGAGATGACGGGGTGCTAGCGGGCATGACGGGACTCCCACCAGCGTCATTCCCGCGTAGGCGGAATCACTTAATGACTACCCACGGTTCCAGCAAGCGATCCCCGCTTACCGCCGCGGGGATGACGGGGGTGTTGGCGGGGATGACGGAGTGCTGACGGGCATAACGGGGTGTTGGCGGGCATGACGGGACTCCCACCGGCGTCATTCCCGCGTAGGCGGGAACCACTCAATGACTATCCACGGTTTCAGCAAGCGATCCCCGCCTACCGCCGCGGGGATGACGGGATGGAGAGCTGCGGGGATGACGGGGTGTTGGCGGGCATGACTGAACTCCCACCAGCGTCATTCCCGCGTAGGCGGGAATCACTCAATGACTACCCACGGTTTCAGCAGGCGATCCCCGCCTACCGCCGCGGGGATGACGGAATGGAGGGCCGCGAGCATGGCGCAGATACCAAGATTCCCTTTCTTTTATTTTTTTTAGCCCAGCGGTTGGCAAAGCCTTTTACTGGCGTTAATCTGGAAATTCGTGCTTAACCCCTCTGCATGCTATGGAATACATAATCAATGTTTGAAAATATCTCTGCCGCACCTGCCGACCCCATTCTTGGGTTGGCCGATCTTTTCCGCGCCGATGAGCGTCCGCATAAAATCAATCTGGGTATTGGTGTTTATAAAGATGAAACGGGTAAAACGCCGGTGTTAACCAGCGTGAAAAAAGCAGAACAATATCTATTAGAAAACGAAACCAGCAAAAACTATCTGAGCATTGACGGTCTGCCCGCCTTCGGTCAATGCACGCAGGCACTGCTGTTCGGCAAAGAAAACAGCATCATCGCCGACAAACGCGCCCGCACCGCGCAAACGCCGGGCGGTACCGGCGGCTTGCGCGTGGCCGCCGATTTTCTGGCCAAACAAACCAGCGCAAAACGTATTTGGATCAGCAATCCAAGCTGGCCGAACCATAAAAATATTTTCTCCGGCGCCGGTCTGGAAGTGTGTGAATATCGCTACTACGACGCCGCCAACCACGCGCTGGACTTCGATGGCATAGTAAGCAGCCTCGCGGCGGCCCAGGCGGGCGATGTCGTACTGTTCCACGGCTGTTGCCATAACCCGAGCGGTATTGATCCCAGCGCGGAACAGTGGTCGCAACTGGCCGAGATTTCCGTTGCCAAAGGCTGGTTGCCGCTGTTTGATTTCGCCTATCAGGGCTTTGCCCACGGGCTGGAAGAAGATGCGCAAGGCCTGAGGATCTTTGCCGAGCGGCATAAAGAGCTGATCGTTTGCAGTTCTTACTCCAAAAACTTTGGTTTGTATAATGAACGCGTGGGTGCCTGTACTTTGGTTGCCGCCGATACGGCCACCGCCGATAAAGTTTTCAGCCAGGTGAAAGCGGTCATTCGCGCCAATTACTCCAATCCGCCGTCGCACGGCGCCGCCGTTGTCGCCACTATCCTGTCTAATGATGCGCTGCGGGCCATCTGGGAGCAGGAACTGACGGCCATGCGCGAACGCATTCAACGGATGCGTCAGCTGTTCGTCAATACGCTACAGGAGAAAGGGGCCAAACAGGACTTCTCGTTCATTATCAATCAGAACGGTATGTTCTCCTTCAGCGGCCTGAATAAAGAGCAGGTTTTACGTTTACGCGACGATTTCGGCGTTTATGCCGTAAACTCCGGGCGTATCAACGTGGCGGGCATGACGCCGGAAAATATGGCTCCGCTGTGTGAAGCCATTGTCGCCGTGCTATAACGCATTGAGATAAGAATGAATAAAGCCAGCTTTGACGCTGGCTTTATTATTTATGGGTTCCGGTACGCAGGCTATTCAGCGCGGCTTGCTAATATTGAATTGCTCCAAAACGGGATTCACCGTGCGGGCGAAATCCGCACGACGATGCCTTAACTTACTTTTAGCGTTGAAAAAGCCGACCAGATCGGCAATCCCCATTCCCAGCGCAAGCGCCCCGCTCACAGCCCAACCGACGGGACCGGCCGCCGCCCCTACCGCGGATGCGGCGGCGGCCCCCGCGGCCTCGCCGGCGATTGCGCCGACAACTTTACCGGCCACCGCCGCCCCCGCGCGCTCAACCAGCCCAACTACAACTTTATTACCTGCGGCTTTGGTCAGATCGGTGGTGTGCATGGATGCCTGACTAAAGCTAACGGCTTTATGCAGACCGTTTCCCGCCATGTCCAGCGCGCTTTTTATTCCGGGACGCTCGGTCTCTTTCTGCGTTGACGACAGCGGCGAATCATTTGGCGATGTCAAAAAGGCCGACGGGTCCGCTAATAACGCCTGAGCCAATTCGGGGTCGGACAGTTGCAGCCGCAAAGACGCCTGAGGTACGTTCTGTTCGAAATGGCGGATGACGTCGCTATCCTGTTGCAGTGTCTCAATATGCTGCTGCAACTCCTGCTCCGTCTGCGACGTATCACGATATTGCCGTCCGGCAATCACCTGGTCGAGCGTCTGCTGGAGCTTGATCAAGGTAGCGGCTTTCTGATCGGCGTTGTAGTGCGCAGGCTGAGCAAAAACATCCTCATCCAGGCCGGAGATATCCGTTTTCGTCGCCAATCCCAGCGCGGCGGCATTATGAAAAGTGCTTGCCGCCTGTTGCGCATTCGTCGGCGCCTGATCTTTCATCCAGCTTTTGATGTCGTGCCACATTAATTTACCGTCATGCGCCACCCGGGCCAGTTTCTCGCCTTTCACATCGCCGTGCTCAAGCTCGCCAAACAGCCCAGGGTGCGACCACAGCTTGGCCGCCGAATGCAGCAACGGCGACAAAGTCGGATTATCATTCACAATAGCCTGAAGATCGGTCAACGTTGAGGTGCGTTTATTCTCCATCGGTTGCGCATTGGCGGATGATTTCGCCGCATCGGCCGCCTGAATCAGCGGCTCATTGGCCAATAGCATCGCCGCCGACTGAGCCAGCCGTCGTGACTGTGCGTCAGCGTCAGGGTGGGCCTCGTTATATTCCCGCAGACTATCCCGCGCATCGCCGGCCCGTTTCTCCATATTTTTAATAAAACTTTTGATATCCCGGCGAGAGATAAAACCATCCGCTTTGCCGCCATCCCTGCCGGTATCCAACGCGGTCAGCAACGCCGGATTCTGACGGATGTACGCCATCGCCTTATCGGCATCCGCGCCTCCGTCGAGCAGCATCTGCGCCGCCGCCAGCGGGCGGTTCAACTTTTGCGCCGCCGCGCCCCTTTCTCCTTCGGGTAAGTCGCCGACCAGGGGTTGCCACTTATTCAACGCTTTTGTAATGCTGTAGCGGGATTGATCGAGAAAGCCGCCGTCGATGACTTGCTCTGCGCCGGCGCGGGGTAAATGCGTTTTCTCCGCGGGCGCCGATGCAACCGGATGGCGTATTGGATGAACATTGACAGACGAAGCCGGCGAGTGAACAGTTTGACCAAACTCAATGCTCCCCCCCGACGCAGACGTCGTGCGGGCCAATGGCGCAGCGACGTCATGCGTATTAACCGGTACGCCCGGCCAGACATTCCCGCTGCCATTGATTCGATTTACCACATCCATTCTCCTTGTTAACCAATAACGCCCGTATTCTCTGGGTGATAAAACACGGCGGAGAGTTCCCGTTGCGTTTTCAGTAATCGCTCAGGCAGGCGGATGGCGGCAAATACCGGGATGGGGAAAATAGGTTGGCGCAAACTCGCGGAGAATGAATAGCATCAGGCCAGCCGCTTAAGCCAGCTGACGGGCCTAAGCGACTTAATCATTGCAGGTAACTACAATCCCCTGAGAAACGGGTTGGTCTTGCGCTCCTGACCCAATGTCGACATCGGGCCATGACCGGGAATAAAGGCGACATCGTCGCCCAGCGGCAAGAGTTTGTTGCGAATCGATGCAATCAGCGCCTGATGGTCGCCCTGGGGAAAATCACTGCGCCCTACGCCGCCGTTAAAGATCACATCGCCGACTTGCGCCAGACGCGACGCCGCGTCAAAGAAGACAATATGCCCGGGCGTGTGGCCAGGACAATGCAACACGGCCAGCTTTACGTCGCCGATCTTGACCTCATCCCCTTCTTTTAACCAGCGGGTAGGCTTGAGCGCCTGACAGTCGCTTAAGCCAAACATGCGACTCTGCGCCGGCAGTCCGTCCAGCCAAAACTCATCTTCAACCTGCGGCCCCAGGATCGGCGCCTGATAGAATTCAGCCAGCTCAGCCGCTGCGCCTACGTGATCCAAATGGCCGTGGGTAAGCAAAATCTGCTTAACGGTAATTCCCGCCTGGGCGACTGCTTGTTTGATTTTCTCCGCTTCCCCGCCCGGATCGACGATGGCCGCTTCGTGGGTATTCTCGCACCATAATAGCGTGCAGTTTTGGCTGAATGCCGTAACGGGGACGATTTGATACTTCATACCACTCCAAATAACCTCATAGCCAAATCAGGGTGACCTGAATAATGACATATTCTTTAATTTCCTGGCTTACCAGGTACGCACCGGACCGGTATCAATATGCACAAAGTTACTGCGCGGATAATAACCGACTCCGCCAGCGCGCATTTTTACCGCGGCCTTGCGCAGGTTGGCAAGCTGGACGCCTTCGATATGGAAATCCATCGCCTGCCCTTTGGTATGATAACTTTGCTTGGCGACGCCTTTGCGATGAGCCCGCAGTTCATTGTTGGTATCTATCGCGCGATATCCGGAAATCAGCTGTACTGGCTTGCTCGTCCCCAGCATCACCTGTAGTCGGTATAATTGGTCGAAAAGTTGCGGATCGATAACTTTCACTTTATTCGCGCGATAATCACGGAAAAAATGATTCAGCCGCGACAGCTCTTCCTTATTATAACGACGGCCATCAAAAAACTCGGTTTTGATGCGCTCTCCGGTATTAAGGTTATTCAGCGTCAAAATACGTGGGCGGGGAGTAGATAAAGTCGCGAATGCCTGGCTGGGAAGAAGCGCAATACCCAATGCTGCACCACCCAGCGCAAGCCATTTACGGCGATGATTGTCGATGTCTTCCATAGAACGGGTTACCCTGACTAAAAGAACGGTATCTGCGCCCTGAATAATTCAAGATACCGGCAGGCGGCAATAAAAGACCAATTCGTCAGCGACGAATTCGACCAGCCAGCGCACGGGCGACTTGAAGTATGACGGGCAATAAAGGAATAAAAACGCACTGTCTTGCACCTTAACCGTCTATCAAAAGTGAGTCAACCCGCTTTAGCCAAGGGGTTGCGGAGGATCGCAATGATTCCCCGCCTAACCCGCTAACGGTTGGTTTCGCTAATTGCCGGAATTTTCAATAGTTACAGTAATAATAGCCCGGCCTTCGGCAGAATCTGCGTTCCTGACCTTGCCGTATCATCATAATTGTAAATATCTGTTCGGAATTGAGGCTTACCATCATCCGCCACCCAAGCCGTTAAATAATAAAGACTTACCGGGATCCGGTGTTTAATGGACGCGTAGGTGGTATTGCCCTGTTCCAGGGTGGAAGAAATACGGGCATTATTCCAGCCCGCATCCTGTAATAACAGATTTGCCAGTTCGGCGGCTTTATTGACGCGAACGCAGCCGGAGCTCAACGCGCGAATATCGCGCTGAAACAAATTATGGTTCGGCGTATCATGCAGATAGATCGCATCGGAGTTGGGCATGTTGAACTTATAACGTCCCAGGGAATTGTTTGCTCCCGGCGCCTGACGCAAACGGTAAGGAAAACTCGCCGGCGACACCGTGGACCAGTCAATCATCGTCGGGTCGATCGCCTCCGCATCCTGACTCCAGCCCGCCAGCACGGTGTAACCATGACGCTGCAAATAGCCCGGATCCCGAACGACTTTAGGAATAATGTCCTGACGCGTCAGCGTCGTCGGCACATTCCACGGCGGATTGACCACCACATTATACAGCGAGCTGCTCATTAACGGCGTTTTACGCCGCGGCTGACCGACAATAACGCGGGACGACAGCCGCTCCGAGCCGTCCTGATAATAAATCAGGGAGTAATTGGGGATGTTAACCATAATGCCGGTATGCACATTGTCCGGCAGCAGGCGTAAACGCTGGATATTCAGCGCTAACAGCGTGGCGCGCGTCTGCGGCGACACATTCAACCAATCGCGCGTGCGCTTACCGATAACGCCGTCGTCATCCAGCCCCTGCCAATGCTGGAAACGTTTTACCGCCGCCACCAGTTCGCCGCTGTAGCTATTTTCCGGCGCGACAAGCAGATCGTCCGCCAGCGCGATATCCTGCGGCTGATTCGCCGCCGCTACCGTATCCTCGCCGGACAAGGCGACAGGGTCGGTCGGCGCCAGCATGCCCGAACGCTGCAGAATCTCGCGCAATACGGGAACCGACGCGCTGGATTGCCCCGGACGCAGGCTTTCAGACAGATTTAACGTCGGCCAGGGGCGGTTATCCGCCAGCATGTTCTTCAGCGCCTGATGCATTTTGGCATACTGAGAATGCCGCGGCGCCAGTGAAGCGATATACGCCGCGCTTTCGCCGGTTTGGACAGCCTGTTGCCACAGGTTGACGACGCTGGCCGGCGGTGATTGCAAACGATAAGGCGTGTTGCTGTATAACCAGTTATTACCGTTATTTTCCACGCCGGAAACGAACTGCAAATAGCCCAGCATGGCATCGGACAAGATGATGTCACGCGCAAATCCGGTGATTTGCGGATCGGTCAGCCAGGTCACCCATGCGGTGAACTTTGGTTGCACGCCGGAAATCGCCAGCTCGGCCAGCTGCTGCTGAAGCTGTTGCACCGCCTGACTGTCCGTCCACATCGGCTGCATATGATGTAATGCATATAATGATGACAATTCGGAGAGATAGTGAGGCATAACGCCTTGCGGCAACGCGGTTAACAACGTCGCCCGACTATTCTCGACAGAAACGGAACCCACATTTTTAGATTGACCAGATAACATCTCGGGTGATGTTGCCAGCACTGAAAACGAAGGAAGCAGGCTACAAACCCAAATACAACCAACACCCCACAGTAGCCTTTGCGTTTTTCGTTTGTATAACAACATCCATTATCCCCTGTACCCATTAACCACAATGTCTTCCACGACAAGCCATTTCGATGGCGGAAATAAAACTGTTCCGCTCAAATATTGCAGAGAAAATGATTATTTTTCTAAAATGGCGATATTTCCATGCCATCATACTCGGCAATGACCATCTTGCCAGTCTGAACTCTGTTACCGCTCTTTCTGCCAGTATATAAAGAGAAAGATTTTTTTGCCTCTATTGTCCTCTGATTATTTTACTCGCCCGCCGTCGTCCTCTTTTCGACGGCCGCTGTACGGTTTTTCCACAAACACGCATTATTTAGGGCGCAACGAAATATCCGGCGCGATAAAAAGGACTTTATCTATTTCCCTGCGCGTATTACGACATTTTATTTGCCGATATGGCGGGCTAAAATTATTTATCAGGCAGCCGCAATAAAAATCAAAGCCGCTTAAAAAAGCGGCTTTAAACGGACAAAGTCTGGTTAATACAGGTCAGGACGCCTGATCCTGTATCTCGGCGGCCTCGCCGGCAAAGCCGCGCAGCCCGACAACATGAACGTGCTCATTGTTCTGATAAACCTTACGAACCAGTTTGTACGTCGTACCCTTTTCAGGACTGATGTTTTCCGGCGCGGCGATAATCAGCTGCATTTCCAGACGATCGCAAAGTTCAAACAACGTCGCGATGGATTTCGCATCCAGACGGGCGGCTTCATCAAGGAACAGTAAGCGGCAGGGTGAAATATCTTTGCCCCGCAGCCGCTTGGACTCTTCTTCCCAGCTCTGCACCACCATCACCAGAATCGACATACCGGTACCAATCGCTTCCCCGGTCGACAACGCGCCGCTTTCGGCCCGTAACCAACCGTCGGCGCCGCGGTTAACCTCAACCTCCATCTCCAGATAGTTGCGGTAATCCAGCAGTTCTTCCCCGATAGTTTGCGGCGTACGCTGGCCCAAATCGATTTCCGGGTTCAGCCGATGGTACAGTTTCGCCAGCGCTTCGGAGAAGGTCAGCCGGTTGCTGTTAAACAGATCCTGATGCACATCCTGCTGTTCGGACAGCACGTTCAACAATGTGGTATGCGTTTCACGCACATTCACGTTCAGGCGCACGCTTTTAACCTGACCGAACGCGACGGATTGCAACCCCTGGTTCAACATGCGAATACGGTTTTGCTCGCGCTGAATCGTCTTGCGAATAATGTTCGCCACGCTGCGCGAACTGATGGCCAACGTCTGTTCACGCGCCGTCAGCTCTTCCGTCAAGCGGTTCAGTTCGATTTCCATCTGTTCGATGGCTTCAACCGGATCGTCCGTGCGAATAATATCCTGACGGATACGCTCACGCAGGTGCTGATAGACCGCGATATAGAACTGAATTTTACGTTCAGGTCGTTTAGGATCCTCGGAAAGACGCAACACATCGCGCAGATGTTCATTATCCGCCACCGCCAGACGCAGCGCCCCCAGCGCCTTATCCGACATGGAGCGAAGCTCGTCGCCATCCATGTAGGCCAATTCACGGCGGTGCAGACGCCGCTCGACGCCATTGTCCTTGACCAGCCGCATAACGGCGCACCAACCGGCTTTCGCCGTGACCACCTGTTCGCGCATCTGATGATAATCACGCTCAAGTTTGCGTAATTTTTTCTGCAAGCTATCCATTTCCGCTTCACAGAAGGTGATCTGTTTTTCCAACTGATTGCGGCGCGCCCGGTTATTGCTCAAGGCGGTATGCAATTCGTCACGCCGTTGACGCGCGCGCGCCTCGGCATTCACATCGGCGCGAACGCCGATGTCCTGAAGCTCTTGCGTCAACTCTTTCAGCATGTCGCATTTGGCGTCATACGAGCTCTTCAACGACGCCTGCACCTGACTATACTGGGTCAGTTGCGTCTGATGCTGACGCAGTTGTTCACGCGCCCTGCTCCGTTCGGCCTCGGCCTGTTCCAGACGGTGGCGCAGCTTGTCGTTAAGATCGGCGTTTTCCCCCAGCATCCCCGCCGAGTCGGTATAGCTGAAGTGCGCCCGACGCTGCATCACCTCGGTTAACGCAAACGCCTGCTGTTTGGCCTGACGCTGCGCGTTCAGCGCCTGCGCATAATCTTCCTGAAGCTGCTCATGCTGTTGGGGATCGCTTTGCAACACCGACACCATCGGCTCCAGCTTCGCCAGCGTATCGCCGTGCTGTTGGATAAAACGCACCGACTCTTCGGTTTCATCCAGCTCGGCGCGAATCTCTTCCACCCGATCCTGAAGACTGTCGTCGCATAACAGGCTGATACGCGGGATCAGTTTGTTTAACTGGGCGCTGCCCTCTTTCGCCTGATCGTATTGCTGCCGCTGTTGCTGATTTTCACTATCGAAATTGGCGATCGCCCGTTCAAGCTCGCCGCGGCGCGAATTCAGCGTACGCATTTCCGCTTCAGGATCGTCATCAAACGCCACCGCCAGATGCGTGCCGATAAAACGGCTGAAAGCCTGATGCAACCGCTGCGTTTTCTGCACGTCGAACGACAGCGTGGCGTACTGCTCGGCTAAGGTTTCACGCTCGTCGCGCAGACTTTCCAGCCGCATTTCGCGCGCGGCGCGGCCGAACAGCGGGACGTCAGGGAAGCGGGAATAACGCCACTGACGTTCGGCGACCTTCACCACCACCGCTTTTTCCAGTTCCTCGACGGCGAAAACGCTGTCGTCGAACGATTGCGGATCGCCCTCGATCAGATACAGATCTTCCGGGCAATCCTCCAACCCCGCCAGTTGCTCGCGCACCAGCGACAGATCCGCCACCACAATCCCATGACGGGAAGGGCCATACAGCGCCGAGAAGTAAGGGGCGTCATCCAGCGTCACGTCATCATAAATTTCCGACAACAATACGCCGCCAAAACGCTCGGCCAGCGCATTCAGTCTGGGGTCTTCGGAACCGCCGGGCTGGCTGAGACGCTCAATCTGTTCTTCCACGCGCCGCTTGCGGGATGCGATTTCATCGCGCTCGACCGTCTTTTCGCGCTCCAGCTCCAGCAGTTGCTGCATGTACTCCGTGACCTGACGACCGTCTTCAAACGTCTCGCCGCTTTGTTCGCTCAACTGCGTCAGCGCTTCCTGCGCCGCCAGCCAGACAGGGGCGCGGGCGGTCAATTGCTGAATGCGCTGCTGAATCTGCTCCAGTTCCTGACGCAGCGCCAGGCGGCGTTCGCCGGCCTCGGCGACCAGCGCCGAGAGCGTTTCGATTCGCGCTTCCAACTCCTGCTGAAGCGACTCCAGATCTTCCGGCTGATAATCCTGCCCGTTGCGTTTACAGAAATCCTGCAACAGCCGATCGGCGTCCTGTTGTTCGCGCAGGCGCTGCTCCAGTTCCGCTAAGCGCATACGCAGCGGCTGTACCCGCTCGGCCTGATAACGTTGCGATGAACTCTCGCGCAGCAGATCGCGCGCCGCCTGCCAGGCATCGCTGCGGCTGACCGCGCCAGCGATGCGGGTCACCAGCTGATAGGCTTCTTCAAACTGGCTGTGGGCGGCATCGGCAACGCTCAGCTTTTGTTCCAGCATCAGCAGAACTTCGGTGCTTTCCTGCTCTTTCGCCTGATAGCTTTCCAGCCATTCATCCACGTTGTCCACGGTCAGATCCGGCAACCGGCATAACGTGCGGGCGCGTTCCAGCGCCTGCTGAGCCTGCTGATACTGGATCGCGCGGGTTTGCTGCACGTCGAGCGCCTGCTGATAATCGGCAAGCTGACTTTTCAGCTCATCCACTTCCAGCTCTGCGGCGTCGGCCCGCGCTTCATTTTCCGCCTGCTGCTCTCGCGCTTCTTCAACGACCTCATTCTGCTCTTCCAGCCGATAACTGAGTTCTTCCAAATCAGCGTTATAGCGCTCGATTTTTTCCTGCTGACGCATCGCCGTCTGCACCAGATTCAGGTGATCGTTGGCGGCCTGATAATCCGTCTCCAGATCGCCTTCCGCGCCGCTCTGCTCTTCCAGCTCGCGCGCCATTTCCACATGGCGATACTGTTCATGAATTAATTGCTTCCGGCTGCCGAACAGATCGCGCCGCAGTTCCAGGGCGCTGTCGAGATGAATCCGGCGCTCGTTGGCATGACGCATGTAGTCGGCGGCGACATACGAGGTCGCTTCAGAGATCAAATGCTTGAATAAATCACGATCGGATTGGGTGACGCGAATCGCTTCCAGCGTCATGCGGTTTTCACGCAGCGCCGCCTCCATATCCTGAAAGGCTTTACGCACGCCGCTGTTTTCCGGCAGCAAATAGTCGCGCAGGGAACGGGTAATGGCGCTGGATATCCCGCCATACAGCGACGCCTCAATCAGCCGGTAGAACTTGCTGCGATCGGAAGCCGAACGCAACCGGCGCGGAACAATGCCCAAATCAAACATCAGCGAGTGGTAATCGGTAATGGAGTTGAACTGTTTGAGCTGGACGCCCTCCATCTCCTCGACCCGCTCTTTCAGCTCCGGCAAAGAGAGAACGCGCGCCTGACGTTCGCCGACCACCTGGGTCAGAAGCTGCGTCGGCTGTACCGCCGTCGGCAGCCCCTGGATGGTGAAGGGTTTGATGTCCACTTTACGATCGCGCCCGGCCACCTGTTGCAGCCGCACGCCCACCAGCACGCGCTGATGACGGGAGTTAATCACATCAAGGGTGGAGTAACACACCCCGGCGCGCAGCTTGCCGTGCAAACCTTTGTCGCGCGAACCGCTGGTCGCGCCGGCCTCGGTCGTGTTGCGGAAATGCAACAAGGTCAGGTCGGGGATCAGCGCCGTAATAAACGCGGCCATGGTCGTCGATTTCCCGGCCCCGTTTCCTCCGGACAAGGTGGTGACCAGCTCATCCAGATCAAACGTGCGGGCGAAAAAACCATTCCAGTTAACCAGCGTCAGTGAGCGAAATTTACCGCGTTCAATCATTCCTGTTCATCCTCAGCACCCTCTGACGAGATATCATCGGTACGACCGTTCTCATCGTTTTCGTCTTTCAGCGATAGGCTGTTTTCGACAGGCATCGCCTCACCATCGCGAATCATCCGCAGTTGCGCTTCCCGGGGATCGTCGCCGCTGCGCACGTCGGCGCCGAAGCGAAACACGGATTCGGTGATGCGGAATTTGCTGTTATCGCTGCTCATAAAATAGATCATGCCCAGCCGCCGCAGTCGGTTAAGGGAGGTTCTCACTTTTTCCTGCAACTTCTGCCGATCCAGATCGGAACCGGTTGAGCGCTGATTCACCAGCTTCAGCAATTTATTTTCGTCCGCCAGACCGAGTAATTCCTCATACAGCTCCTGCTGGCTGAAGATGCCTTCATGCGCCAGACGTTCCGGACTGAGATACAGATAGCAGAGGATTTTCCCCACCATCATATCCAGCTCGGACAGCACCGAACGGGGGATCAGCGTGGTTGAGCGCGGCCGCAGGTAAAAAAAACCTTCCGGCGCCCGAATCAGTTCCACATTGTAACGGCTGTAAAACTCTTCCAGCTCTTCCTGAAAATCCATCAGAAAGGCATGGTTCTCCAGCTCTTCCAGTCCAATATGACGCCCCGAGCGCAGTTGACTGTCCAGCGCCGGAAACAGCGTATTCGACAACGCTTTCGCCAGTCTGGCTGGCATGATTTGTTCAATATTTGTCGATGACATGGGCCTGTACCTTGGCTCCGTAATCATTGATTGCCTGCCATAGCGCGGGCAATCCGGTGAAATCTGCTTCGGCCACACCCAGGCGAACGGCCTGGTCGACCACGATTCTGGCGACATCAAAGTGTCGTGAGCGAGGATACTGCGTCAGATATTCGCGCATCACCTCGCCCAGATTAAGCGGTATCTGCCGCTCTTTATATTTATGCAGCGCCTGCTCCACCAGCGCAATCAACTGCTCGCGCATCTCGCTGAACTCTTCATACTCCAGCTCGTCGGGCAATTCGCCGGTCACTTCATCGCTGCGCAACGCCAACTCTTCATCACGCATATCCAGCAAACGGTCGGCGTTGGCAAAGGTTAACGCCCAGGGATGGTCAAAATAACTTTGTACCGACTGGCGCAGGCGTTGCGCGAACACCCGGTTTTTATCCATATCAATCGCGGTACGGATAAATTTATGCACATGACGATCGTAGCCAATCCACAGATCGATGGTTTGCTGGCCCCAACTGACGATGCGATCAAGTTTGTTTTGCAGATCGAAGACCAGCTTATCAACAAACTCCAGGTTGTTCGGGTTATTCAGAATCGCATCCTGTATGCTCAACAAACTGGCCTGTAATTTATCGCCGGCGGCTTCCAGCGTATCCTGCAATTCACGCAGGGTGTCCGAGGTTTCCGTCAATAGCAGTTCGCAACTGGTGATGGCCGCGCGCCAATCCTGATTCAGCAGCGCCGCGATATCGTCTTTAACGCCCTGCTGCTGTTCATCCATCAGACGCTGGGATAAATCAATGCTGTCGAAAATCTCGGCAACGGAATATTTCAGCGGCGCAAACACATTGCGGTGCCAGTGAAACTCATCGCCGCCCTCTTCGGCCGCGTCCGCCGCCCGGCTGAGCTCCTGCGCCACAATGGAAAGCTGCATGGAAAGGCGCAGCGTCGAAAACTCACGCTGGCGAATATAGTAATCGGTAATCCCGATACCCAGCGGCGTCAGGCGATAGATGGCATTGCCGTCCGCCAGCTCGCTGGTAAAGCGATTAAGCAACCGCTGGCGCACCAAATCATTAATCGCATTGTTGGCGCGCACGGTGATGGTTTCGTTGGTTTGATCAAATCCCTGACTGACATGGCGAAAAGCGTCAACCAATTCGCCTTCGCTCATTTCACCATCCATGCGTTCACCGTTCAGTGTCGCTATCGCCAGCAAAAACGCCAGACGTTCGGTGGGAAGTGAAAGGGAAAAATCATTTTTTCGTGCCCAGGCGACCAGTTCGGGTACAGTCTGGGAAAAATCACTCATAATGCATCCTTCAAATGGGTTTTGTGCGCCATGACATGGATATAACGCCCCAGACTCACAAAGGGTTCCTGCCGGCAATAACGCTGTTCAAGCTCAAGAATCTCGGCGAAATTATCACTTTGCTGCTGCTTATTCTGCAAATAGTCATGAAACACCCGGACACCCGTTTTACCGCTGATGGACAGCCCCAACGCCTCCAGCCAGCCATAGACCTGCTGCGGATCCAGCGGGTGATCGGGAGAGAGCGATCGCCGCTTACGCTTCGGCATCCCCGCGTTTACATAGGCAAAATTACCCAACACCATATTACGCATCAACAAACCATGCTGGTTATAGAACATCAGGGATAAAACGCCGCCCGGAGACAAACAATCATACAATATTTTAAGCGCCTGCCGGGGTTCAGCCACCCATTCCAGCACCGCGTGAAACAATATCAGATCGGCCGGCCTTTCCATATACTGACCGATATCCTGGGCGGCGCATTGTACAAAACGCATGTTCCGGCTCACATTTTGCGCCGCCGCGGCATTTTTGGCGCGCTGAATCATCTCATCTGACAAATCGCACAACAATACCTGATGTCCTAAAGCGGCCAGACGGCAGGCCATATGCCCCTCGCCTCCGCCGGCATCCAGAATCCTTAAAGGCCGATCGGGAAACTGCGCCAGCAGACCGCTGAGATCCTGCCATAACACCGCTTGCCTCAGCTTCCCCTTAGTGGTGCCATAAATATTCCGGGCAAACTTTTCAGCGATATCGTTAAAATTGCGATCCTGCATCGGTCAAGCTTTCCGCATCATGATGGTTATACCTGTCATACTTCAAGTCGTCGGCTAGCCTGCGACTCGAATTATTACGTATATCGCGAATAAAAAAACGCGCGGACATTCAGCGCGCCGGGCTTTGGTGAAGCTGCTATTTTGGCACAGGCTGGCTTAGAATAAATCGTCTTACCCGATGATATTTGCCCGGATGCGGTTTTTTCATCCAAAAGGAACGTAATTTTATGTTGTTTATCGCGAAAAAGGTTATCGGCAGTCTGTTGCAGCCTCTGCCAATGCTGCTGCTATTGATGGGGATCGGCCTGTTGTTAATCGGATTCACCCGCTGGCAACGCGGCGGTAAGACGCTGATGTTAGTCAGTTGGCTGACGCTGACGTTGATCAGCGTCCAGCCCGTCGCCGATCGGTTTTTATTCCCGCTGGAAGCGCGCTATCCGACCTGGCGGCCGGGCCAGACCAAAGTGGATTACATTGTGGTGCTGGGCGGCGGATATACCTATAACCCGGATTGGGCGCCGAGTTCCAACCTCATCAATAACAGCCTGCCGCGCGTTACCGAAGGCGTTCGGCTATATCACGCCAACCCTGGCGCAAAAATGATTTTTACCGGCGCCGCGGCGCAAGGCAACCCGGTCACCACCGCGAAAGCCGGCGCGCTGGTGGCGGAGAGCCTGGGCGTCCCGGCGCAGGATATCCTGACGCTGGATACGCCAAGGGACACGGAAGAAGAAGCCGCCAGCACCGCAAAAGTGGTCGGCAGGCAGCCGTTTCTGCTGGTGACGTCGGCCAGCCATCTTCCCCGTGCGATGCGTTTTTTCCAGGCTCAGGGGCTGAACCCCATCCCGGCGCCGGCCAATCAAATGGCCATCACCACGGCGCTCAACCCGTGGGAAAAGATATTGCCGTCAGCCTATTGGCTCTCCCACAGCGAGCGGGCATGGTACGAAACATTGGGACGAATCTGGCAACGTCTGAAAGGCGTCAAACCCGCGCAGGATAGCCCGCCGCAATAAGGCGTACGGCGCTCTATTCCAGCCAGGGAGAGAGTTCGCGGGAAGCTCTGTCGAACAGTAACCGATCCAACTGTCCGGTATGGATATAGCGCGCGACCGCTTCCCAGATAACGTACAGCCAGCGACGGTAAACGAATGACTCGGCGACAGGCGCTTTACTGAGGTAATGATATAACAGTTGCTCCGGCATGCCCGACTCGCACAGCCGCAGCAGTTCGTACTCTCTGGGCGCCCAAAGCATCACCCCGGGATTAATCATCGCCAGCAGTTGATCGCTGCGCGAGTCCTTCAGCATACTGCGCAAAGAGAGATTACCGTGTACCAGCACGCAGCTATCGTTGAAATCATCGAATAATGAAGGCAGACACTGGCGCGAACGAAAGAGCAGACTGCGATCCTGTTGCGTCAACAAGTGCGCGTTGATATTTAATAATGTGGACCACAGCACTTCCAGACGCTGTTGATACCAGCTGAACCAGTCATTTTCCTGCGTGCTGTCGACGGTTCCGACGCAGCCGTGACTATCGATACGATGCCAGGCCAGCACGTTTTCCACGATTTGGTCCATCAGCAATGTCCAACGCTGCGACGTGCGGGTCGGCGCTTCAACGGAAACGCCGCGCAAACGTTCGATCAACAACAGCTCTTTGTAGGGCGTTTGCTGGGTGATCACCAAACCGTATACCGTCGGAAGCCGAACGTCCCCTTCGCGCGCCAGCATCGAAAGTTTATACGCTTCCTGCTGCGCCACGCCCTGACAGACATAGCTTTTGGCCAGCAAGGGAATGGCATTGCCTTCCTTATCATACAACGCATACAAATGCGCGTAAGGTTGCTCGCTTACCCGCTCAAGGCGGCTGAGGCTTTCGCCCAGCACCGTACTTAATTCAGCTTTCAATTGTTCCATAAATAGCCAGACCTCTGCTTAGCAGAATCGCTTAACGGTCAATCATGCGATTAGCCAACGGTAATTTCTTCAATACAGATCAAAGAAAGGCGGATCAGAAACCATGGCGGTCACGCCAGAGAGGACGATAACGAAGAAAATGCGCTGAGGATGCGGACTCATGAAGCGCTGACGTTGTTGGCGACGAACGCCGCCAACAGAAAAATCATCGCCGGGCGATGACTTCACGCACGCGGGCCAAATCTTCCGGCGTATCCACCCCGACGCTGGGGATCGCTTTTGCCACGGCGACGTGAATTTTCTCGCCGTACCATAAGACCCGAAGCTGCTCCAGCAGCTCAATTTGCTCCAACTGACTGGGCGCCCAACTGACATAGCGACGGACAAACCCCGCCCGATAAGCGTAGATGCCGATGTGACGTAAAAAGTGATCGCCGATAGTATCTTTGCTACGGGCAAAGCGCTCGCGTTCCCAGGGGATCGTCGCACGGGAAAAATACAGCGCGTATCCCTGCGCATCGGTCACGACTTTCACCGCATTGGGATTGAAGGCTTCTTCACTGCTTTCAATCGGTACGGCCAACGTTGCCATACCCGCCCGGCAGGCCGCCAGGTTTTCAGCGACCTGACGAACGATTACCGGCGGAATCAACGGCTCGTCGCCCTGAACATTCACAATGATTTCATCGTCGGGAAAGCCGTAGCGCTCAATCACTTCCGCCAACCGCTCGGTTCCGGAATGGTGGTCGGTACGGGTCAGGCACACTTCTCCGCCCGCCTGACTCACCACGGCCTGCACATCCGGATGATCGGTCGCCACAATCACGCGTTGGGCGCCCGACTCCTGCGCACGCTCCATCACATGCACAATCATGGGCTTCCCGTTGATATCCGCCAGCGGTTTACCGGGCAACCGGCTTGAAGCGAAACGCGCGGGGATGATGACATTGAAATTCATTGTGTGATCTCGTCAGCCCCTAACTTGCGCGCTTCATGCTCCAGCAACACGGGAATACCGTCGCGCACCGGATAGGCCAGACCATCGACCTTGCATATCAGCTCCAGTTTTTCTTTATTAAAATACAACCGCCCGTTACAGACGGGACAAGCAACAATTTCGAGTAAACGGTGATCCATGCTTCCTCCATCAAGAAGCTAACAAGATTATATTTCCTCATCTTTCAAGCCCCGCGGCGGCGGCTCGAAATCTGCCGGTATAACGAATAAACGCCGGCCGTCCTAACGCTTCGCCAGCACCGCCTCCAGCCGACTCAGCAGCTGTGCGGCCTGAGGTTCAGACAATACCGCATCCACCGGCAGATACCACCAATTCCGACGGGCGAATGAGCGGCATTTGACCGCGTCTTTTTCCGTCATCAGCAGCGGCTGATCGTCGTCGGTCAGTGACTCCAGTTGCTCAAACTGATAACTCTGATGGTCGGCAAAGGCCGCTTCGCGCGCAATGCTCACGCCGGCGTCGCGCAGCGTGGTGAAAAAACGCCGGGGGTAGCCAATGCCCGCCATCGCCACGACGTTTTGTAACTGTTTGAGCGAACAGGTCTCACCGGAGAGCAGATTTATCGCCATTCCCGACGTCAGACGCATCGCGATCTCGCCGCCGCGGGCGGTTCCGCCATTGACGATCACCGCATCCACGGACGCTAACCGGCTTTCCCGCTCACGCATTGGCCCGGCGGGCAGCCACCAGCCATTGCCGAAGCGCCTGATGCCGTCCACCACCACCAGTTCGATATCGCGGGCCAGCGCATAGTGCTGTAACCCGTCATCGGTTATCACCGCATCCAGCGGGTAACGCGCCAGCAATGCTTCCACCGCCAGACGACGTACCGGCGCCACCGCGACCGGCGCGCCGGTACGTTGATAAATCAGCACCGGTTCGTCGCCCGCCTGCGCCGTGGTGACATCGTCGGCAACCAGCAACGGATAGCGATCCGCTTTGCCGCCATAGCCGCGGGAAACCACCCCTACCCGGTAGCCTCTGCGCTGTAACTGTTCCACCAGCCAGATAACCAGCGGGGTTTTACCATTCCCGCCGGCCGTCAGATTGCCCACCACAATCACCGGCACCGGCGCTCGCCAGCTTTTGCGCCATCCCCGGCGGTAGCTTTGGCGTATCACAAACGTGATAAGCCCGTATAACAGCGACAAGGGGATGAGCAGCCGGTAAAGCGGCGAGCGCCCCGACCAGATGCGCTCAATCATTCGCCAAACTGCATTTTATGTAATTGGGCGTAAGCGCCATTGTTCGCCAACAGCTCGTCATGGCCGCCCCGTTCGATAATGCGGCCATCTTCCACCACCAAAATTTCATCGGCTTTTTCAATGGTAGACAGACGGTGTGCGATAACCAGCGCGGTGCGATCTTTTTGCAATTCGTCCAGCGCCGACTGAATAGCGCGTTCCGATTCGGTATCCAGCGCCGAGGTCGCTTCATCCAGCACCAGAATAGGACAGTTGCGCAACAATGCGCGCGCAATGGCAATACGCTGCCGCTGTCCGCCGGAGAGCAACACGCCATTTTCACCGATCATGGTATCCAGGCCGTTTTCCATCTTACTGATGAAATCCATTGCGTGCGCCATACGAGCCGCCCGTTCGATTTCTTCCCGGCTATAGCGTTCATGACTGGCGTAGGCGATATTATTGGCGATAGTGTCATTAAACAGATGCACATTCTGCGACACCAGCGCCACCTGATTTCGCAGCGAGGCGAGCGTATATTCCCGCAGATCGTGTCCATCCAGCAGAATTTCGCCGGACTGGATATCGTAAAAACGGGTAATCAGATTAGCGATGGTGGATTTACCGGAGCCTGAACGACCGACCAGCGCGACGGTTTTACCCGGCGGAATGTGCAGGCTGACGTTTTTCAGCGCCAGATTCTCTCTGCCGGCGTAGGCGAACTCGACATTGCGGAATTCCAGATCGCCCTTGGCGCGCTCGATTTCCAACTTGCCGGTATCTTTTTCCTGTTCCATATCCAGAATGGCGAACAGCGTCTGGCAAGCCGCCATCCCCCGCTGGAACTGGGCGTTCACGTTAGTCAGGGATTTCAACGGCCGCATCAGCGCAATCATTGATGAGAAAACCACCGTAATCGTCCCTGCCGTCAACGTCTCCATCACGCTTGGAAAGCTGGCCGCATACAAAACAAAAGCCAGCGCCAGCGACGCGATCAACTGAATGATCGGGTCGGAAATGGAGGAAGCGGACACCAGTTTCATCCCCTGACGACGCATACGGTTGCTGACCTTATCAAAGCGCTCCGCTTCCACTTTCTGTCCGCCGAAAATCAAGACCTCTTTGTGACCTTTCAGCATCTGCTCGGCGCTGGTGGTCACCATCCCCATGGTATTCTGCATATTCTTACTGATTTCACGGAAACGCTTGGAGACAAGACGAATAGCGATGGAGACAATCGGCGCGATGACGATCAGGATGATCGATAACTGCCAACTGTAATAAAACATCAGGATGAAAAGACCGATGATTGAAGCGCCTTCCCTGACCACCGTAATCAACGCGTTTGACGATGATGCGGCGACCTGTTCGGAGTCATAAGTGATGCGGGACAACAGCGTACCCGTTGATTGCTGGTCAAAAAAGGTAACCGGCATCCCCATGATATGGTTAAACAGGCGACGGCGCATCGCCATCACCACTTTACCGGACACCCAGGCCACACAATAGCTTGAAACAAAACCTGATGCGCCACGCATCAGCATCAGACCGATAACCACTAACGGCATCCAGACCAGAACCGAGCGATCGGTCTTGCCAAAACCTTCATCGAGCAGCGGCTTAAGCAGAGACAGCATTAACGTATCGCCGGCCGCATTAACAACCAGCGCGATCGCGGCCGCAAACAGCCCCGCTTTAAAAGGAGAGATCATCGGCCATAGGCGACGAAACGTCTGCCAGGTGGAGAGATCTTTATCATTCAGCATGCAATAAACCTGAGCCAATAAGAAATAGCCGCCTATTTTACTCATTATCCCGCTTTACGCCAAACCACTGATGATACCAGCGGGGCGATATTTGCTCCCTGAAGCGTATTATGCGCCAGTAATCGTTGAAAAAACGCGCGCTCAGCTGTCCCGACGTCGCCGTATCCAGCCACTCATAGCCATAGCGGCGATAGCGCGCCACAACTTTTGCCGCCGGCAGTCGCCACGGATTATAACGCGCGTTGGAAGAGACAATGCCCCCGGCATTCACCGCCCGGATAAACGGCGGCGAAGACGACGTGCCGCTGCCGTGATGGGGAATTTGTAACAAATCAGCAGTCAACGCATTTCTCTGCCCTTTCACCAGCGTTTGCTCCGCCGCCGACTCGATATCGCCGGTCAATAACACGCGATATTTGCCATCATCGATGCGAATCACGCAGGAATCGTTATTCTCCGCTCTGACCACCAGCGATTCCGGCCACAATACCGTGAATGTCAGGCCTTGCCAGACCCAAATCTCGCCGCGCCGACAGGGATAATGGCCGGCCTGTTGGAAAGAGCTGAATATTTCCGCGGCCGGAAATACCGTTTTTAGCGTATCCAGACCGCCGACATGATCCATATGGCTGTGGCTGAGAATGATTTTTTCCACCGCTAACCCACGCCAACGCAGATAGGGCAAGATTTCCCGGCTCGCCATATCGCCGCCGTCCCAACGATTGCCGGTATCGTACAGCAGGGCCTTGCCATTGCGCTCAACCACCACCGCCAGCCCGTGTCCGACATCCAGCATATCGACCCGCCAGTTCGGTTGTTCGTCTTTCACTCTGAAAACCAGCAGCAGCATGATGAGGCTGACGATGCTGACGGGATGACATCGCCACCAGGCAAAGCGCCAGATAACCACGCCCAGCCAGCCGGCAACGCTGCCGACCAGTAGGGAAGATTCGAGATCGACCCACCCGGCCTGCATCGATGCCAGCGGCGCAAACACGGCTCTCAACGAAACATCCGCCAGCCACCACAGCCCATAATCCAGATCGGCGATGTACATCAGGGGCAATGCCAACAGCACCAGCGGCGTGGTAATGAATGAAACGATGGGGATTGCCCACAGGTTGGCCGGCAGCGAAGTCAGACTGACGCCGTGAAACATGCCGAGTTGCAGCGGCATCAACAGCAGCGTCATTCCCGCTTGCAAATGCAGCCAACGCAGCCAGCACCAGTAAACGCCGCGCTGACATCGTTGGGGCAATGGCGCCCACTGAAACCAGAAAATCAGTGAAGCGACGGCAAGGCAGGAAAGCCAAAAGCTGTCTGACAAAACGCTGAGGGGATCGCAGAGCAAAATAAGCGCGATACACCATAGCCACACCTGCCACGGCGCGCATATCACGCCTTTCGCCCGCAGCAGGATCCATACGCTGAGCGCCAGCGCCGCTCTGACCGCCGGCGGATTCCCCCCGGCAAGCCACACATACGCCCAAGACATCAGCCAACTGATCAATAACGGGAAGCGATGGCCAATCGCCCGCGCCGGCAGAAAATACTGGATTGCCCTTGCGATACCCCAGCCAAAGAGCGCGGCAAGGGCGATATGCAGACCGGAGATCGCCATCAGGTGCATGGTGCCGGTTTTCTGAAGCAGCATTTTGCTTTCCGGGCTGACGGTTTTCATTTCGCCGAACGCCAGCGCCAACAGGATAGCGCGCCACGGCAGCGCCGTTATCCGCTGTTCCGCATGAGAAATGATGCGCTGGCGCAGATCGCAGGATGAATCGATAACCTGGGCGGAGGCAATCCGGCCGGATAGCGGCTGGCGCTTCGCGACGGCCCAGCGCTGACTGTCAAATCCGCCCTCATTCAGGCGGCTGTGTACGGGACGGAAACCGGCGACGATCCGCCAGCGTTGTCCGCCGCACCAGTCCCGCATTTCATGTGACAACGTCACTCTGGCATAAAGCGGCGGAAAGACCCGGCGCTGGTTTATTTTTTCCAGTTTAACCATCGCCTGAGGCTCATCAACGCCGGCAAAGCGTATGCCGGCGATCGTCACTATCGCGTTGACCGGTTGCCGCGTCATCTGGTCGATGTGTTCGAGTAGCGTTTGCGCGCTTAATCCCGCCCAACAAAAGCCGAACAACGCAATCGCCGTGATGCGCAACCCATAGCGGCGGACGTTCAGCCCCATCGTCGCCGCCAGCAGCATCCCGCCCCACAGCATTCTTGACGACGGGAGCTGCGGCAGGATCAACAGCGGCAAAATACCGAGGATCGCGGCGACGGCAACGGCGCTTGCGGAGATTCTATTCATGTAGCGCAACGGCGGCACGGCCCTTTCAAGGTTCGGATGCGTTATCTTGCTACATCATCGGCTTTCCGTGCGGGGGTAAAATCTCTCGCTGGAAGGCGTTACGCAATAAAAACGAACGGTTTCAGTCATCGGGCAGAGAGCATGCGCAGCGGCTCTGATGCTTGTCGATAAACGGATGCCGTCGGGGAAGCGGCGGGACAATATCTGGCGGAGAAACAAAAAGGGACCGCCTGTGCGATCCCTGACTGTATGGCGGCAATATTACCGTCTGGGTTATTTCACTTCACCCATGGCTTTCAATTTCTTGGACAATTCGCGACGCTCTTTCGACAGGTCGGCGTTTTTAATGATGTAATCGTCGACGCGATCTTCATAATCGCTGCGCATGCTGGCGATGATCCCCTGAATATCTTCAATGCTCATCCCCGGCTTAATGTAGTCGCTCAGGTTATCAAGCAGTAAAACACGCTTCTGGTTATCACGAATTTTCTTTTCGTTATCAATAATTTCACGCTGTAGTTTATTTTTACGACGGAACATGCGAACAAACTCCAGTACATCCTGGAAACAAGGCTTAGTATCCTTATCCATTTTTCTACCCTTACTTAAGTCAAACACAGATTTCGATATATGCTAACCATACAGGTTAGCAGCTATCTGCGACAAGATGGTTTTATTCGGAATCCATTAATTACCGATAATACACGGCAATGCGCTGATTATGAACCTGTTCGATCGCGACCTGCGTGTCGAAAATATCTTCAAGCACCGTGGAAACCATGATTTCTTCCGGCGTGCCGTTATAGATAATTTGTCCCTGACGCATGGCGATAATGTAGTCCGAATAGGCGGAAGCGAAATTGATATCGTGGATGACCAGCACGATGGTTTTGTTCAACTCATCCGCCGCGCGGCGAATTTGTTTCATCATGGCCACCGCGTGCTTCATGTCCAGATTATTGAGCGGTTCGTCCAGCAGCACATATTCCGTGTCCTGACACAGCACCATCGCGACGTAGGCGCGCTGTCGCTGACCGCCCGACAATTCATCCAGAAAACGATCTCTGAACTCCGTCAGATGGAGAAACGCCATCGCCGCCTCAATACGTTCGCGATCGTCGGCGTTCAGGCGCCCTTTGGTATAGGGATAACGGCCGAATCCCACCAAATCGGCGACGGTTAACCGGCTGGTAAACTGGTTCTCCTGCCGCAATACCGACAGACAGGTCGCCAGCTTATCGCTGGGCGTCGTCGTCACATCCATGCCGTTGACGCTGACCCGCCCCCGATCGGCCGCCAATAAACGGCTGATGATGGATAAAAGCGTCGATTTTCCTGCGCCGTTAGGACCGATAATTGAAGTCACGCCCCCGCGGGGAATGGTGGCCGCCACCTCTTTCAGTACCGCCACATTATTGTACGTTTTAGTTACATTGCTGATTTCAATCACAGGGAAACCTTCCTAAGCAACAACAGAATAAACAGTGAACCACCGATAAACTCAATGACGACGGACAACGCGCCGGACATATGCAGCAGATGCTCAAGCACCAGTTGTCCGCCGACCAGCGCGATAATGCCCAGCAGAAACGCCGCGGGCAGCAAAAAGCGATGCTGGCTGGAACCGATAATCAGATACGCCAGATTGGCCACCATGAAGCCCAGAAAGGTCAACGGCCCGACCAGCGCCGTCGAGATGGCGACCAATACCGAGACTAAAAGTAAAATCACCGTCAGGCTGCGTTTGTAATTCATCCCCAGATTAATGGCGGTATTGCGCCCGAGCGCCAACACATCGAACTGGAAACGCATACGCCAGATCACGATGCCGACGACCGCCGAGATCGCAACCGAAAGCCCAATCAATTCAGGGGCGGCTCGGGTAAAGGTGGCGAACATTCTCCCCTGCAAAATGGCGAATTCACTGGGCTCCAATAACCGTTGCATCAGGTTGGCGATACTGCGAAACAGCGTGCCGCAGATAATGCCCACCAACAGCACCAGATGCAGATTGTTGCGGTTACCGGTGAATAACCAGCGATATAGCACCGCGGAAAACAACACCATAAGCAGCGTTTCCAGGAAAAACTTCCCCTGAACGCCCAGATCGGGTACGCCCTGTGAGCCGAAAACGAAAATCATGGCGGTTTGAATCAAAATAAATAGCGCTTCGAATCCCATAATCGAAGGCGTCAGGATGCGGTTATTGGTGACCGTCTGAAACAACACGGTCGATACGCTGGCGGCAAATGCCACCAATAGCATGGTGGCCAGCACCCATCCTCGATGCGTCAGGATGTAGCGCAGATTGCTGCCGAGGTTGATGGTCATAAAGATCGCCATCGCGCCCAGCGCCAACAGGCAAAGCAGCAATAAACGCGCGCGGGAGGAGAGTCCAGGTCGCGTGGCGGTCGTGATCGGCGCGGCCGAATTCGCTTTGTTAACTGACATGGCGTTTTTTACTTAACAGCAGGAGAAGAAAAACAACAGCCCCGATAACACCCAGAATGACGCTGGCCGGTATCTCAAAAGGATACCGAATCACCCGGCCGATGATGTCGCACAGCAGGACCAAGCCTCCACCCAGCAGGCAAACCCACGGAATGGTTTTACGCACGTTATCACCCAATAACATGCTGATAAGATTAGGAACAATAAGACCGAGAAAAGGCAGCGCCCCGACCACAACGACCACCACGCCGCTGATGACCGCGACGATCGACAGCCCCATCAGCATAACTTGCCGATAGTTAAGCCCGACGTTGACCGAGAATTCCCGTCCCATTCCCGCCACGGTAAAGCGGTCGGCGATCCAGCAGGCGGCCAGCGTCAGGCAACCGACCAGCCATAGCAGTTCATAACGCCCCTGCAAGATGCCGGAAAAATCCCCGGACTCCCAACTGCCAAGCGCCTGCAACAGATCGTAATACATGGCGCCGAAGGTGGTGATCGCGCTGATAACCGCGCCCAGCATGATGCCCACCAGCGGCACGACCAGCGCGGATTTCAGCACAATGCGTCTCAGCAGCAGCATGAACAATAGCGTACCGGCCAGCGCAAACAGACTGGCGACCACCATTTTGACAAACACCGGGGCTGACGGCGCCAGCACCATCACGACCAACAGCCCCAATCCCGCCGACTGGGTCGTACCGGCCAGCGACGGCTCAACAAAACGGTTTTGGGTCAGCAGTTGCATGATCAAACCGGCCACGCTCATGGCGCTTCCCGCCAACAGCAAGGCCAGCGTTCGGGGTACGCGGCTGATAAAGAAAATATCGCGCATGGCCTGATCGGTCCAGACCGCCTGTAGGCTTACGCGGCCGGCGCCCAGAAAGAGGCTGGCGACGATCATCGCCGCCAGCAGTATGATGCCAAGCGAAAAATAGAGAGATTTCATTATTCCTGCCACAATCCGCCGCTATTTTTTATCCAATGCGTTATTCACATCCGCAATCAGATTTTTATAACTTTGCAGCCCGGCTGAAATATAAATCGAGGTGGAATCCAGATAGACAATATGGTTTTGTTGCCAGGCGTTGGTTTTATGAATCAGCGGATTATCCAGCACCTGCCGTGCCGACTCGCCGTCGGCGCCCGCCCGCCCGATGGCGTTATCGCGATCCAGCACAAACAGCCACTCGGGGTTCACGCTGAGTAAAAATTCCGAGGTCACGACATTCCCATGTCGCCCGACGCCCGCGTCAGGAAACTCTGCGGCGGGTTTAAATCCCAGTTCGTCAAAGATAAAGCCAAAGCGGGAACCCGGACCGTAGGCCGACATTTTTCCGCCAGAGACCATCAGCACCAGCGCAGGCCCGGCATTGGCGGCTTTTTCCCGGGTCTGGGCGATCTGCTGTTTAAACGCCGCCAACTGCGTCTTTGCCTCTTCCTCTTTACCGAAGATCGATCCCAGTTGCTCCACCCGCTGGCTAAAACTGGTCATAAACTGTTTTGCATCAACGTTCAGCGAGATGGTGGGCGCAATGCCGCTCAACTTGTCGTAAGCGTCGGTAGCGCGCCCGCCGGCGATGATCAGATCGGGCTTGGCGCTACTCAGCGCTTCATAATCAGGTTCAAACAGGGTGCCGGCATTGAGATATTCGCTGCCCCGGTATTTAGCCAGATATTCAGGGAGGTGCGAGCTGGTCTGCGGCACGCCGGCGACATCGATTTTCAGGGCATCCATCGTATCCAAAATGGCCGGGTCGAGAACAATGACTTTTTGCGGATGCAGCGGCACCTGAGTGGTTCCCTGCGCATGCTCAATACTTATCGTTTTCGCGCTTTCCGTTGATGAAACCGACTGATCGCAACCAGACAGCGCAAATATTGACGCCAAAAATGTCGTTCTCACCGCAAAAGCCACGTTCATCTGCATTATTTTTTCTCCCAGTGGTTATCATCCAGAATAAAACGCCAGACAATAAACAACTTAATTATCATTCGCATTCAAAGGAAATAATTGTAACCGAGGATAATGCGCCTGCCTAGCAATTACGCTGGTAAGGAATTTGACCTGCGTCAGGAAAGCGCCACAGAAAACGGATTCAATGATATCCTTGACGTTTACCAACTGGTTGCTGCCGAACCCGGCGCGCAGAACAAACATGCAGCTCAATGTCACTATGGCCGATAAAACACAACCCACGTTTTTTATTCATGATTATGAAACTTTCGGTAAACATCCGGCCCGCGACCGGCCCGCGCAGTTTGCCGGGGTACGAACCGATATGGACTTCAATATCATCGGCGAACCGCTGGTCGTCTATTGCAAACCCACGGATGATTATCTGCCGGAACCGGAAGCGGTCATGATAACAGGGATCACGCCGCAGGCCGCCCTGGCCAAAGGCGTGAATGAAGCTGAATTCGCCCGCCGGATTCATGCGGCGTTCAGCGAGCCCGGCACCTGTATCATGGGCTACAACAATATCCGCTTCGATGATGAAGTCAGTCGTAATATTTTTTATCGTAATTTCTACGATCCCTATGCCTATAGCTGGCAGCATGGCAATTCGCGCTGGGATTTGCTGGATGCGCTGCGCGCCTGTTATGCGCTGCGGCCCGAGGGGATCGAATGGCCGGAAAATGATGAGGGGCTACCCAGTTTCCGTCTTGAGCATTTGACCAAGGCCAACGGCATCGCTCATGAACATGCGCATGACGCCATGTCTGATGTTTACGCCACCATCGCCATGGCGAAATTGCTGAAACAAGCGCAACCCAAACTTTTCGATTATTTGTTCCAGTTGCGCAATAAAAATAAAGTCAGCGCCCTGATCGATATTCCGCAAATGAAACCCCTGATGCACGTTTCCGGCATGTTCGGCGCGGCCAGAGGCAACACCAGTTGGGTGGCGCCGCTGGCATGGCATCCGGATAATCGCAACGCCGTTATCATGTGTGATCTGGCCGGCGACATGACTCCCCTGCTGGAACTGGATGCCGACGCATTGCGCGAACGTCTGTATACCCGCCGGGATCGACTGACGGAAAATCAAAGCGCCGTTCCCATCAAGCTGGTGCATATCAATAAGTGTCCGGTGCTTGCGCCCGCCAGCACGCTGCGGCCCGAAGACGCGCTGCGGCTGGGTATCGATCGTCAGCATTGTCTGGATAATCTGACGCTGCTGCGTCAAAACAGTCAGATCAGAGAAAAAGTCGTGGCGCTGTTTGCCGACGCGCCGGCTTTTGCCGCTCCCGACGATGTCGATTTGCGGATCTATGACGGTTTTTTCGGCGACGCCGACCGTATGGCGATGAAAATCATTCAGGAAACCACGCCGCAGAACCTGCCGGCATTGGATCTGAAGTTCGTGGACGACCGGCTGGAGCCGTTGCTGTTCCGCTATCGCGCCCGCAATTATCCCAACACGCTGGACGACGGCGAACAGCAGCGCTGGTTACAACATCGGCGGGAAGTTTTTACCGGCGAACGTTTACAGGATTACTTCGCAGAGCTGGATGCGCTATATCAGCGCTATGACGGCGATAAGCAAAAGACCGATCTGCTTAAAGCGCTTTTTGCCTATGCGCAAGAACTGGCGAATTGATCTTTCGTCAAAAAGCGGAGAATAATGTCTCCGCTTTCCAACTAGCCTACTGCGATGTTTAGACCGGATCTTCGCTACACTGCGGCACCGGCTGGCGGAAACTGCGCGTCACGAACGCCAGATAAAGCAAGCCAATCGCAGCCCAAATCAGGCCAAGCGTCATTGAGCTTTTTTCCAGATTGACCCACAGCGCGCCGACGGTCAGCGCCCCCAGCACCGGTAAGATAAGGTAGCTGAACGTCTCTTTCAGCGTCCGGTTGCGGCGTTCACGAATATAAAACTGCGATATTACCGACAGATTCACAAAGGTAAACGCCACCAGCGCGCCAAAATTAATCAGCGCGGTTGCCGTGTCCAGTTCGAAAGACACGGCGGACAGCGCGATCGCGCCGACCAGCAATACATTCAGCGACGGCGTATGCCATTTCGGATGGATGTAGCCAAAGAAACGCTCGGGGAAAACCCCGTCGCGCCCCATAACGTACATCAGACGCGACACCCCGGCATGCGCCGCCATACCTGACGCCAGAACCGTCACGCAGGAGAATACCAAAATGATTGACTGGAAAAACTTGCCGGCGACGTACAGCATAATTTCCGGCTGCGAGGCTTCCGGCTCTTTAAACCGGGAGATATCCGGGAAATAAAGCTGTAAGAAGTAGGAGACGACGATAAAAATCACGCCGCCGATTAACGCCGTGAGAAAAATCGCTTTCGGAATGACGCGACCCGCATCTTTCGTCTCCTCTGACAGCGAGCTGATGCCGTCAAACCCCAGAAAAGAGAAACAGAGTATTGTGGCCCCGGTTATCATCGGCACGACGTGCGCATTGTCAGACCAGAAAGGTTTGACGCTCACCAGCGTCCCGCTCCCCTCGCCCTGAGAAACCCCGTGGATCACCAGTCCCAGAAACACCGCCATAATCGCCACCTGAACAACCACGATGATTGAATTCAGGTTGGCGACAACCTTGATGCCGCGCAGATTAAACAGCGTCATCAGCCCAACCAGCGCCGCGACGAAAATCCAGGACGGTACGCCGGGGAAAATCGCGGCGAGATAAATTTTCGCCAGCAGGATGTTTATCATCGGCATAAACAGATAATCCAGCAACGACGACCAGCCCACCATAAAACCAATATGGGGACTGATGGCTTTTTGGGCATAGGTATACGCCGAACCGGCGGACGGGAAACGACGAACCAATTTACCGTAGCTCAATGCGGTAAACAAAATACCGGCTAACGCAAAGGCATAGGCGGTGGCGACATGTCCGTCGGTCAACCCTGAAACGATGCCGAAGGTGTCAAAAATCGTCATCGGTTGCAAATAAGCCAGCCCCATCATGACCACCGGCCATAACGTGAGGTTTTTACTTAATTGAGCGCGAGCCGAGGATGAAACGCGAGTATCAAGCGACATGGCTTACCTCCCCTTTACCCATGACCGATGCGCGAGCCGTCATACATACGGCGCGACATTGTCTGGACGGGGAAGAGATAAACCTCGAATAACTGGAACAGGCTACGCCTGGATAACGATGAGATGAGATTGCTGAAACCATGCCAGACAGACATGACGACCGGTGAATAGCGCCATAATCAATGCTTTTGCCGCACAAGCCGGCGGGCACCGGCACGAAATTTACTGATTGCCCCATTTTTACTTTCCTCACCGTGGCTCACTGGCACACACAAGCAGAATTATCTATCCGGATCGTTATCCGGCCTCTTCGTTGTAGACATAAATGCAAAAAAATAACCGACGCGATTAGGCGTCGGTTATTTTGCAAGGCGCGTATTCTGCACCAGTCCCCCCCGTCTGACAAGATTTGGCGAGGCCTGATGCCGATTTTATTGTCTATCGCATTATTATCGCCGGTTTTATGCCCGCTCGGTCTCGCTCGCGCAGCCGGTTATGCTATCGGCACGACAACGGGAAAATAATCACAGATCCTGAAATTTTTTCTTCTTCTCAATCTGTAATCTTTCAAGCTCGAAAATAACCTGTTGCAAATCACGCTCCTGGGCGGCGGACAGCGACGGAAATTGGAAACTCAAGCGCTGAGTGATCTTCACGTCGCCTTTATTATCAAGGTCTTTAATCGTCGACTGACCGACAAACTGCAAATCCAGGCGGAAATTGCCATAATCATTAAGATCCATCTCCACATCCCGGATGAGGTCTCCCGCGGTTAACAGGCCATTGACGTCCCGATCGGTACACAGGCTTAACCCGCCCAGCGAGAGATCCTTAATCGTGAATTGAAACTCGCTGTCGTCCGGAAGCTCGCCCCGGCACAACAGCGGCGGCCAAAACGGCGTGTTGATGCGGAAATAGCTTCTGCGTTGAATAAGATAAAGCTGTGCGGGAATATAAGCGCTGAAAGCCGGTAGTCCCTGGAAATCAATGGTTTTAATAATCTCTGCTTTAAACTCGACCCTTGCCCCGGCCGGTTCGGCGATAAACGCCAGCATTCCCGCTTCCGATGCCCGACTGCTTTCCTGCTCGATGCCGCCGAGATCAAAAATAAAAACATCGTTGTCGGGTAATACGTCAAGAATTTTACTGATGAACTGTCCACGGGAATGATGGACCATGACGGTTGTGTCATTTTTCTTTAATTCACGTAGCGTGGCACAAATAGCCAGTTTATTACGCTTTACAAACTGCTCTTTCAAATTTTCATCCACAACTGTTATCTCCACCATGCAGCCAATGATTTATTCCGGCCATCTTGCAAATCATCGGCGTCCCTAAATGACTGGCTTTGCCCAATAGGACGCGCAGCAAACCGTTCCGCTATTGGATTTATCTCCCTGCGGCAGCGAAATCAAATAATACAGGTCCTCCAGACGGTATCGGCAGCGCCGCATCCAATTTTAGGCTAACTGCGCAGAAAAAATATTTTAACGAGACGATACAGAGATAAGGCCATACGACGAAGGTCGGATAATCAGGGCCGCGCGCCGCCGGAGGTCACTCCAGCGGCATGGTCATCGGGTCCGGATACTGATATTCAAAACCGAGTTCGCGACAGATGCGTTGCCCATCGACCAAACGTCCTGCCGATTCATCGTGTTCCGCGGCAAACTGCGGCGGCGTTAAATTCAATTTACGCGCCTGACTGGAATAATAATCCTGTTTGGCGGGATGTTCCGGCGCGCACAAATTATACAGGTGTCCGCCGCCCGGCAGTTTTAACAATAACTGGATTGCCGACAGCACATCTTCCTGATGAACCAGATTGACGCCAAGTCCGCCTCCGCTCAGCCCGGTTTTCCCCGCCAGAAAGCGGCCCGGATGGCGATCGATGCCCACAAGTCCCGCCAGCCGCAGGATGTCCACCGAGGTATCGGGTAAATGCTGTAGCCACTGTTCAATCGACATTAAGACCTTGCCGGCGACCGATACGGGTTGCAGCGGCGAATTTTCCCGCACCGTGCCGGTGGTCTCGCCATATACGGATGTCGAGCTGGTGAAGATAATTCTCGGCACATGAAAAACCCGCGCCGAATTCACCAGCGCCTGTATCGCCAGAACGTAATTATCGCCCCCTTGCGCCGTGCGGCTGGCGGGCAACGTGATCACCAACGCATCAACCTGCAATAAGGCGTTTAACGCCTCCGCGTCACATTCCAGTTCCGGCGTCAGTCGGAGCGGATAGCATTCAATCCCGCTCAGACGAGCCGCCTCAACGCCGTCGATCGTCGTTTTACTGCCCACGACCCGATAGCCGTGTCCGTTCAGCGCCAATGCCAGCGGCATCCCCAACCAACCCAGACCGATAATCGCTACTTTTTTCATCATTAGCTCTCCCACATCCGCCGCATAATACATTTTACACCCACAGTCTGCGGCGCTCCACCCGCCCCATCGAGCGATGATATGTAAAAAAGAGTTGCGCTGATACCCGCACATGGTTTAGGTTATTCGCCAGACAGTGAATATATTGATGCAGCCAAGAGATATTTTATGACCAACGTTCTGTTTAACCACCATCATCACCATCACCCTGACTAGTCTTTCAGGCGATTGGTGCTGGAAGACGTTTTAATCTTCCAGTGGCGCAGAACGCAAAGAGAGCCCTCGGAAGATTGACTTCCGAGGGTTTTTTTATGGCGTGCGTTCCCGGCGCGCCACCCTGCGGGCCGTTACCATGCAACGTTAAAAAACGTTCCCGACGTTTTTTTATGGCCCTACTTTTAAGTAGCTTTTAATTTGACAGGTTAATGAGGTTTCCATGCTGGACAAAACACGTTTACGGATAGCAATGCAGAAGTCAGGTCGTCTGAGCGATGATTCACGAGAACTGCTGGCGCGCTGTGGTATTAAAATCAACTTACATCAACAGCGTCTCATCGCATTCGCCGAAAACATGCCTATCGATATTCTGCGCGTTCGTGATGATGATATTCCGGGGCTGGTAATGGACGGCGTGGTTGATTTGGGGATCATCGGCGAAAACGTACTGGAGGAAGAACTGCTCAACCGCCGGGCGCAAGGCGAAGATCCGCGCTACTTTACGCTGCGTCGTCTGGACTTCGGCGGCTGTCGTTTATCCATGGCGGTGCCGCTGGACGAAGCATATAGCGGACCGGAATGCCTGAAAGACAAACGAATCGCCACCTCCTACCCGCATCTGCTTAAACAATACCTCGACAAAAAAGATATCAACTTCAAATCCTGCCTGCTGAATGGTTCCGTCGAAGTCGCGCCGCGCGCCGGTCTGGCCGATGCGATTTGCGATCTGGTTTCCACCGGGGCGACGCTGGAAGCGAACGGCCTGCGCGAAGTTGAGGTCATCTACCGTTCCAAAGCCTGTCTGATCCAGCGCGACGGTGAAATGCCGGCGGAAAAACAGCAGCTAATCGATAAATTACTGACCCGTATGCAGGGCGTGATTCAGGCTCGCGAATCCAAATACATTATGCTGCACGCGCCTAGCGAACGTCTGGATGAAGTGGTTGCCCTGCTGCCGGGCGCGGAACGCCCCACCATCCTGCCGTTGGCCGGTGACCAGAGCCGCGTCGCCATGCACATGGTCAGCAGCGAAACCCTGTTCTGGGAAACCATGGAAAAACTGAAATCGCTCGGCGCCAGCTCTATTCTGGTATTGCCGATTGAAAAAATGATGGAGTGATAGCAATGGCAGACAGCAACACGCTAAACAGCTTTAATACCATTATCGACTGGCAGACTTGCTCCGCGCAGGAACAGCGCCGGTTACTGACTCGCCCGGCAATTTCGGCATCGGATCGCATCACCCGGATCGTCGAAGATATCCTGGCCGGCGTAAAAAGCCGAGGCGATAGCGCCCTGCGTGAATACAGCGCTCAGTTTGATAAAGTGCAGGTTGATAAGATTCGCGTCAGCCCGGAAGAAATCGCCGCCGCGTCCGAACGTCTGGACGACGAGGTAAAACAGGCGATGGCGACGGCGGTGCGTAATATTGAAACGTTTCACAATGCGCAGCGGCTGCCGACGGTCGATGTGGAAACACAGCCGGGCGTGCGCTGCCAGCAGTTGACCCGGCCGATCGCCACCGTCGGATTATATATCCCCGGCGGATCCGCCCCGCTGCCTTCAACGGTATTAATGCTGGGTACGCCGGCGCGTATCGCCGGCTGCAAACGTGTTGTACTGTGTTCGCCTCCCCCCATCGCCGATGAAATTCTCTATGCGGCGCAGCTGTGCGGCATTCAGGAAGTGTTCCAGTTGGGCGGCGCCCAGGCGATCGCCGCGCTGGCCTTCGGCAGCGAAAGCGTACCCAAGGTCGATAAAATTTTCGGCCCCGGCAATGCCTACGTCACCGAAGCCAAACGTCAGGTCAGTCAGGATCTGGCCGGCGCGGCGATTGATATGCCCGCCGGCCCGTCAGAAGTGCTGGTGATCGCCGACAGCGGCGCCACCCCGGCATTCGTTGCCGCCGATCTGCTTTCCCAGGCGGAACACGGCCCCGACTCGCAGGTTATTTTGCTGACGCCGGATGCGACGCTGGCCAAAGCCGTCGCCGACGCGGTAGAACAACAGCTTCAACTGCTTTCCCGCGCCGATATCGCCCGTCAGGCGCTGTCCGGCAGCCGGGTGATTGTGGCGCGCGATCTGGCGCAATGTATTGAAATCAGTAACCGCTACGGGCCGGAACACCTGATTATTCAGACTCGCGACGCGGAAAAATGGGTCGATCAGATTACCAGCGCCGGTTCCGTCTTTCTCGGCGACTGGTCGCCGGAATCCGCCGGCGATTACGCTTCCGGCACCAACCACGTTCTGCCGACTTACGGTTACACGGCGACATACTCCAGTCTGGGGCTGGCCGATTTCCAGAAGCGCATGACGGTGCAACAGTTGACGCCGCAAGGGTTGCTGCAACTGGCGCCCACCATCGAAACGCTGGCGCAGGCCGAGCAACTCACCGCCCACAAAAATGCGGTCACCCTGCGTGTCGCCGCATTGAAGGAGCAAGCATGAGCATTGAAAAGCTGGCTCGCGCCAACGTACGCGCGCTGACGCCCTATCAGTCGGCCCGCCGTCTGGGCGGCAGCGGCGATGTGTGGTTAAACGCCAATGAATATCCACAGGCGCCTGAGTATCAACTGACGCTTTCCACCTTGAACCGTTACCCGGAATGTCAACCGCGGCTGGTGATTGACCGCTATGCCGACTATGCCGGGCTGCCGCGGGAACAGGTTCTGGTCAGTCGCGGCGCGGACGAAGGTATTGAGTTGCTGATCCGCGCGTTTTGCGAGCCGGGCAAAGACGCCATTCTGTTCTGCCCGCCGACCTACGGCATGTACGCGGTCAGCGCCGAAACCTTCGGCGTGGAGCGGCGTACGGCGCAGAGTACCGAAGACTGGCAGTTGGACATGGCGTCCATCGAACAACAGTTGGACGGCGTGAAGCTGGTGTATGTTTGCAGCCCGAACAACCCAACCGGCAATCTGGTGAAACAGGAAGACCTGCGTCGCCTGCTGGATTTGACGCAGGGCAAGGCGCTGGTCGTCGTCGACGAGGCCTATATCGAGTTCAGCCCGCAATCTTCCACCATCGGCTGGCTGTCGGACTATCCTCATCTGGTCATTCTGCGCACCTTGTCAAAAGCCTTTGCGCTGGCCGGCCTGCGCTGCGGCTTTACGCTGGCGAATGCGGATGTCATCGCATTGCTGCTGAAGGTGATTGCGCCCTATCCGCTCTCTTTGCCGGTCGCCGATATCGCCGGTCAGGCGCTGAGCGCCCAGGGCATCGCCAAAATGCGCCGCAACGTGGCCGAGGTGCTGGAAAACCGCAGTTGGCTGGCCGAACGGTTAGCGCCGTTGGCGTGCGTGGAAACCGTGTTTCCCAGCGAAAGCAACTATCTGCTGGTGCGTTTTACGCCATCCAGTCAGGCGTTCAAGACGCTGTGGGATCAAGGCATCATTCTGCGCGATCAAAGCAAACAGCCCGGACTGGCCGATTGCTTACGCATCACCATCGGCACCCGTTATGAATGCGAACGCGTCATCGCCGCCTTGCAGTCATTGCCCGGTACCACCGCTTAATCCCAAGGAGCCAATGTGAGCCAGAAATACCTCTTTATCGACCGTGACGGAACATTGATTGCCGAGCCGCCTGAAGATTTTCAGGTTGATCGCCTGGATAAGCTGGCGTTTGAACCGGAGGTCATTCCGTCCCTGCTGGCGTTGCAAAAAGCGGGGTTCCGACTGGTGATGATCACCAATCAGGATGGACTCGGCACGGCCAGTTTCCCACAGGAAACCTTCGATCCGCCGCATAATCTGATGATGCAGATTTTCACTTCGCAAGGCGTTCGCTTTGAAAAAGTGCTGATCTGTCCGCACTTCCCGACCGACGACTGCGAATGCCGTAAACCGAAAACGGCGCTGGTTACGGAATATCTGCAAGCCGGCATTATCGATGCTGAAAACAGCTATGTGATCGGCGATCGGGAAACGGATCTGCAACTGGCCCAAAACATGGGCATTACCGGGTTGCGCTATCAGCGTGAAGGTTTGAACTGGAATACCATCACCAGCCAGTTGACGAAACGCAACCGCCACGCCCATGTCAGCCGCATCACGCGTGAAACCGCCATTGATGTCGACGTCTGGCTGGATCAGGAAGGCGGCAGCAAAATCAATACCGGCGTCGGCTTTTTCGATCACATGCTGGACCAAATCGCCACCCACGGCGGGTTTCGCATGAACATTGAAGTCAAAGGCGACCTGTATATCGACGATCACCATACGGTGGAAGATACCGCGCTGGCGCTGGGAGAAGCGCTAAGCAAAGCGTTGGGCGATAAACGCGGCATCGGTCGTTTCGGCTTCGTGCTGCCGATGGATGAGTGTCTGGCGCGCTGCGCGCTGGATATCTCCGGTCGGCCGCATCTGGAATATAAGGCTGAGTTCAACTATCAACGCGTGGGCGATCTGAGCACCGAAATGGTTGAACACTTCTTCCGCTCGCTCTCCTATGCCATGGCTTGTACCCTGCACCTGAAAACCAAAGGCCGTAACGACCACCATCGCGTCGAGAGTCTGTTTAAAGTCTTTGGCCGGGCGCTGCGGCAGGCGATCAAAGTTGAGGGCGATACGCTGCCGAGTTCAAAAGGAGTACTGTGATGAAGGTTGTCATTCTGGATACCGGCTGCGCCAACCTCTCCTCCGTCAACTATGCCGTCCAGCGTTTAGGCTATCAGCCGATCGTCAGCCGGGAGGCCGACGTCGTACTGCACGCCGATAAGCTGTTTTTACCCGGCGTCGGCACGGCGCAGGCGGCGATGGATCAGTTGGCCGAACGCGACCTGATCGATTTGATTAAAGCCTGCACCCAACCGGTGCTGGGCATCTGCCTCGGCATGCAACTGCTGGGAACGTCCAGTGACGAAAACGGCGGCGTCCCGACGTTGGGGATTGTCGATACCCCGGTCAAACTAATGAAAGAGCAGGGTTTGCCGCTGCCGCATATGGGCTGGAATCAGGTGCTGCCGCAAGCCGGACACCGCCTGTTTCGCGACATTGAAGACGACGCTTACTTCTATTTCGTCCATAGCTACGCCATGCCGGTCTGTCCGAACACGATTGCGCAGGCAAACTATGGCGAAGCGTTCACCGCCGCCGTGGAAAAAGACAATTTCTTCGGCGTGCAGTTTCACCCCGAACGTTCTGGCGCGGCCGGCGCGCAGTTGCTGAAAAACTTTCTGGAGATGTAAATCGTCATGATTATTCCCGCATTGGATCTGATTGACGGACAGGTTGTCCGTTTGCATCAGGGCGATTATGGACAACAGCGCCAGTACGGCAGCGATCCCCTGCCCCGGTTGCAGGATTACCAGCAGCAGGGCGCTCAGGTATTGCATTTGGTTGATCTGACCGGCGCGAAAGATCCCGCCGCGCGTCAGATTCCGCTGCTGAAAACGCTGCTGTCCGGCGTAAGCCGGCCGGTTCAGGTCGGCGGCGGCATCCGCACCGAGCAAGATGTGGAGGCGCTGCTGGACGCCGGCGCAACGCGCGTGGTCATTGGCTCCACGGCCGTCAAACAGCCGGAACGGGTACAACAATGGTTTACCCGCTATGGCGCCGACGCGCTGGTGTTGGCGCTGGACGTGCGCATCGATGCCGACGGCGTCAAACAGGTCGCCATCAGCGGCTGGCAGGAAAACTCGGAGGCCACGCTGGAACAGACCGTCGAGCAATACCTGCCGTTTGGTCTGAAGCACGTGCTGTGTACCGATATCTCGCGGGACGGCACGTTAAGCGGCTCGAATGTCGAACTCTACCGTGAAGTCTGCCAGCGCTACCCGCAGGTCGCCTTTCAGGCCTCCGGCGGCATCGGCAATCTGACGGATATCGCCAACTTGCGCGGTAGCGGCGTACAGGGCGTGATCGTCGGACGCGCGCTGCTGGAAGGTAAATTTAACGTAGCGGAGGCCATTTCATGCTGGCAAAACGGATAATTCCCTGTCTGGATGTACGTGACGGACAGGTCGTCAAAGGTGTACAGTTCCGCAACCATGAAATTATCGGCGACATCGTTCCGCTGGCGCAGCGCTACGCCCAGGAAGGCGCGGATGAACTGGTCTTTTACGATATCACCGCCTCATCCGACGGCCGCGTGGTCGATAAAAGCTGGGTATCGCGCGTGGCGGAAGTCATCGACATCCCCTTCTGCGTGGCCGGTGGCATAAAAAGCGTGGAAGAGGCCGGACAGATTCTGTCTTTCGGCGCGGATAAAATTTCCATCAACTCGCCGGCGCTGGCCGATCCTGATTTGATTAGCCGTCTGGCCGATCGTTACGGCGTACAGTGCATCGTGGTAGGGATTGATACCTGGCATGACGCGGCGACCGGCCGCTATCAGGTTAATCAATACACCGGCGATGAAACCCGCACCAAAGTCACGACCTGGGAAACCCTGGACTGGGTAAAAGAAGTACAAAAACGCGGCGCCGGAGAGATCGTTCTGAACATGATGAATCAGGACGGCGTACGCAACGGTTATGATTTAGATCAGTTAAAGCTGGTTCGGGAAGTATGCAAGGTTCCACTGATTGCTTCCGGCGGCGCTGGCACCATGGCGCATTTCCTGGCTGCCTTCCAGGATGCTCAGGTTGATGGTGCGCTCGCAGCGTCGGTTTTTCATAAGCAGATCATTAATATTGGTGAACTAAAACACTATCTTAAGCAACAAGGCGTGGAGATTCGGGTGTGTTAAGCGAACAGCGTATTTTAAACGACGAACAAAGAAACCAACTGGACTGGGAAAAAACCGACGGACTGATGCCCGTGGTTGTGCAACATGCTGTTTCCGGCGAAGTCCTGATGTTGGGTTATATGAATCAGGAAGCGCTGAAAGCGACCGAAGACAGCGGCAAAGTGACGTTTTTCTCTCGCACCAAACAGCGTTTATGGACCAAGGGAGAGACCTCCGGCAACTTCCTCAACGTCGTGTCTATCACGCCGGATTGCGATAACGACACCCTGCTTATTTTGGCCAACCCCATCGGCCCGACCTGTCACCTGGGCAAGAACAGCTGCTTCTCCCCGGCGGCCAGCGAATGGCTGTTCCTGTATGAGCTGGAACAACTGCTGGGCGAACGCAAAAGCGCCGATCCGGCCAGTTCTTATACCGCGCGTTTGTATGCCAGCGGCACGAAACGCATTGCCCAGAAGGTCGGTGAAGAAGGACTGGAAACCGCGCTGGCGGCGACCGTCCACGACCGCGAAGAATTGACCAATGAAGCCGCCGATCTGATGTACCACCTGTTGGTGTTATTGCAGGATCAGGATCTCTCGTTGGCGACCATCATTAATCGTTTGCGCGAACGCCACCAATAACCCTCTTGCGGGCGCTCTGTCAGCAGAGTGCCCTATTCCCCAGCCCCGATAGCCCTTGTTCATTTTCCCCTCCCGACTTGCGCCATACCAGTGCAGATAAGCGCCCAAAACAGGGCGTGGCACTCTATTGGTGCGCATATCGAATGAGATTTTTCAGCCGAACAGACAAGCTGACCGCCCCCGGAATACCGTTTTTCATTAGCAATCAAACAATAATCACGCAAACCAAAATCGTGGCATAAAACCTGCTTGGTTCTATAAAAAGGAACTCGGTTCCATTTTATGAGACCCGTTATGAGCATATTAAATACCACCGCCGCCATCCTGAACTTAATGAGTCAACTCAAACGCGGCATTACCGCCAGTGATGTGATTACGCATTTACAACTGCCTAAAAGCACGACCTCCAGAGTGCTGAAGCAGCTGTGTGAAACCGGCTTTTTGAGCAAGGACTCACACAGCTCGACCTATAGCCCTGGATTAATGCTGCTGGAAGTGGCCTATCTGGCCCATCGCACCTCCTCCCTGACGGACGATATCGAACAGGCGCTGCGCGCGTTGTGTCTTTCGACCGGCCATACCGGCTACCTTTCGGTATTGGACGGGGCGGATATTCTGGTCTTGCGGGTTATTCCCGGTCGCCACGCATTGCAGGTTATTACCCATCCCGGCACCCGCTCTCCTTCGTGGGCGACATCCACCGGGCGCTCGCTGCTTTCCCGCTACAGCGACCCGCAGCTACAGGCCTATTTTGCGGAAACGCTGGCGCCGGAAAGTAAAGAGCAGATCCCTTTCGATCGTCTTCAGGAACAGCTCCAGACGGTGAAGCAACAGCGCTGGTCTTCCGCGATTAACGAAGCCGTCTCCGGCACCGCCTCGATCAGTTGCTCGGTAAAAAATCCGCAAAGCGGCGAAGCCATCGCATTTTGCCTGACGTTTCCGGCCAGCATGGCGAATGTGCAGGAAATACAACAGCTAGCCAAACAGTTAACCAATGCGGCCATGTTGATTGGTAAAAAATATGGCGATCCGTACTGGCTACAGTAAGCCCGCGATAAAAGCGGGTTATTTAAACCTTAGGAGCGATATTCCATGTCAGATCATTCATCCCTCCACCAGCAGCAGGGGAAAGAGAAACAACGACATCACAGCTGTTTTAATCCACTGACGTTGGTGTTTCTCGTTATTTTGAGTCTGTTTGGCGCGGTCATCGGCATTCAGCTATTGACCACGCTGGGGGTGACCCCCAATACCTCGATTATCGGCGCGTTGATAGCCATGATCATTGCCCGAATTCCGCTACAGCTGTTGCGCCGCTTCCGTTCGATTCACGTTCAGAATCTGGCTCAGTCTGCGATCTCATCCGCGACCTTTGGCGCGGCCAATAGCCTGTTGCTGCCGATCGGCGTGATCTGGCTGTTCGGCAGACCCGACCTGGTGCTTCCGGTGTTTATCGGCGTCGCGCTGGCCATGCTGCTGGACGCCTACCTGCTTTACCGCATGTTTAATACGTCGATATTTCCGGCTAGCGGCACCTGGCCGCCCGGCGTGGCGGCGGCAGAATCGATCAAGGCCGGCGATCAGGGCGGCAGTCAGGCCGCTATTCTCAGCGCCGGCGTGACCATTGGCGCCATCGGTTCCTGGTTTAAATTACCGATGTCCGCACTGGGTACGGCTTTTATCGGCAATATCTGGGCGCTGACGATGTTTGGCGTCGGCTTGCTGTTGCGTGGCTATAGCCAGCCTATTTTGGGCGTCGATATTAATAAAAATTACATTCCTCACGGCATGATGATCGGCGCCGGTATTGTCGCGCTTTTTCAGGTTATCGCGCTGATTCGCGGCCGGAAAAACACCCAGACCACCTTATCAGCCGACGCGCTCAAAGCCGCCAATGACGACCGCCGGCACATTCTGAGCGCCATCCGTTTGGGCGCGATTGGTTATATTGTCCTGGCGATGCTGATTGCGGCAGGCAGCGGACTGTACAGCGAAATGTCGGTGGGCATGCTGGCGGCGTTCATTGCCTACGCCGCCTTTGCCGCCTTTATTCATGAGCTGATTGTCGGACTGGCGGCGATGCATTCCGGCTGGTTCCCGGCCTTCGCCGTGGCGCTGATTACGCTGATCATCGGCATGATGATCGGCTTCCCGCTGGTGGGACTCGCCGTTCTGTGCGCTTTTTCCGTCGCCACCGGCCCGGCCTTCGCCGATATGGGTTACGACCTGAAAGCCGGCTTCATCCTGCGCAACAACGGCGCGGATGCCGCCTTTGAATTGGAAGGCCGTCGTCAGCAGCTGTTTGCCGCGCTGATTGCCTTCCTTGTCGCCATTCCGGTGGTCTACTTCTCCTATCAAAGCTACTTCCAGAATAATTTGGTTCCGCCTGTCGCCAAGGTGTATGTGGCGACCATTCAGGCCGGCGTGTCCAGGGATATCGCCGCCTCGCTGATGATCTGGGCGGTGCCGGGCGCGCTGATTCAATGGCTGGGAGGCTCCCGGCGCCAGTTGGGCGTGCTGCTGGCTACCGGGCTGCTGATCGCCAACCCGCTGGCCGGCTGGGCCGTACTGCTGGGGATTGCGCTACGCTTACTGATTATCAAGATCGGCGGAGAAAAAATGCGTAACCGGATGGAGGTTTTCGCCGCCGGTTTGATTGCCGGAGACGCGATATTTAATTTCTTCAGTTCCATTTTTTCCAGCAAAATCAGCGGGAAATAACCATAACCCTCTATACGTTGTATAACTAATTAAATGAGAGAGTAAGATGAGTCTTTTACAAACGTTACAGGCATTCGAAGCCCTTGATAGCGCCGCCGCCAGCGGAAAAACCGTCGTTGAACTGCTGTCCGCCTACCCGGCCGTCAACGTCAGCGTTACGGAGTTCAAAGGGGAAAAAGGGAAAACGGATTTCGTTAAAATCGTGATCCCCGGCAGCGACGGCAAGCGCAAAGGCGGTCAAGCCCGCACAATCGGCATTGTGGGCCGATTAGGCGGTATCGGCGCGCGTCCCGAACGCATCGGTCTGGTGTCCGACGGCGATGGCGCCGTCGCGGCGATTGCCGCCGCATTAAAACTGGCCCATATGCAAACGCAAGGCGATACGCTGCCGGGCGATGTGATTATCACCACGCATATCTGTCCCGACGCGCCGACCCGCCCGCACGAACCGGTAGACTTCATGGACTCGCCGGTAGATACCGAAGACATGAACGCGCAGGAAGTGATACCGGAAATGGACGCGGTGCTGTCTATTGATACCACCAAAGGCAACCGTATTATCAATCATAAGGGATATGCCATTTCTCCCACGGTGAAACAGGGTTACATTCTGCGCATCTCCGAAGATTTACTGCGCATTATGGAAATGACCAGCGGCAGAGCGCCGGTCACCTTCCCGATCACCACACAGGATATTACGCCTTACGGCAACGGCGTATTTCATCTGAACAGCATCCTTCAACCGTCCATCGCCACCTGCGCGCCGGTGGTCGGCGTGGCCATCACCACAGAAAGCGCCGTCCCCGGTTGCGGAACCGGCGCCAGCCATGAGGTCGATATCGCGGCGACGGCGAAATTCGTGGTGGAGGTCGCCAAGGAATTTACCCGCAATACCTGCCAGTTCTTCGACCAGGCGGAATATGATCGTCTGATCGAACTCTATGGCTCGCTGGCCCATTTGCAAAAACGCCAATAAAGGAGATGACGATGCCTCTGCTCGGTACCTTAACGATTGGTCAGGCTCCTCGCGCCGATATTACGCCCATACTGACGTCGCTTCTGCCGGCCGGAACCCGCTGTATCCATGCCGGAGTGCTGGACGGTTTAGATCAGGCGGCCATTGAGCGGCAATTCGCGCCGCAACCGGATGAGGCGCTATTGACCAGTCGGCTGCTGGATGGCAGCGCCGTTATTCTGGGTAAAAACGCCGTAGATCAGGCGGTGCGACAGAAGCTGCTCGAACTGGAGCAACAGGGCTGCACGCTGATCCTCTTGCTTTGCACCGGCGAGTTTCACGGCCTCAGTTGCCGGCAGGCCTGGCTGATTGAACCGGACAGGCTGGTGCCGCCCGTCGCCGCGACGCTTATCGGCCAACGCCGGGCCGGCATCCTCGTGCCGTTGGAAAAACAGATAGTCAGCGAAGGGAAAAAATGGCGCGATATGCAACATCCGCCCGTTTACGCGGCGGTATCGCCCTATAACGGTAGTCAGGATGAATTGGTGCGGGCGGCGCTTTCGTTAAAAGAGCGGCAGGCAGACGTCATCATTATGGATTGTATGGGGTATACCGAGCGGCACCGGACGCTGGTGGCCGAGGCCGCCGGCTTGCCGGTATTGCTCGCCAATGCGCTTATCGCCCGCCTGGTCGCCGGGCTAATTTAATCAAGACGGGAAATATCGAATGCAACTATTACTGCTCAGTAATTCAAGCCTGCCGGGGCAAGGCTATCTGCAACATGCGCAGGATGCGATCCGCGCCGCGGTTAAGACGCGCAAGCACGCGCTGTTTATTCCTTTTGCCGGCGTGACGATAAGCTGGGACGACTACACGAAAAAAGTGCGCCAGGCGCTATCCGCCATCGATATCGCCATCACACCGATTCACACCGCGGCAGATCCTCGCCAGGCCGTAATCAATGCCGATATCATCATCGTCGGCGGCGGAAATACCTTTAATCTGCTGAAATGTTGCCGCGAACGCGGGTTGCTGACGGCAATCCGTCAGCGCGTTCAACAGGGAGCGGCCTATATCGGCTGGAGCGCAGGAGCCAACCTCGCCTGCCCGACCATCTGCACCACCAACGACATGCCCATTACCGACCCGCAAGGATTTGATGCGCTGCGCCTGATCGATTTTCAGATCAATCCGCATTACACCAATCAACTCCCTGTCGGACATCAGGGCGAAACGCGCAATCAGCGCTTAGCCGAGCTGCTAATAGCGCAGCCCGATATCACCATCGTGGGCCTGCCCGAAGGAGACTGGCTGACGGTTGACGATAAACGAATCCGTCTGGACGGCCCCCACCCGGCCACCTTGTTCAGGGCGCAGCAAGCGCCGGAAACGCTGGATTGCGGCGAGATCCGGTTATCATAAATTCAGATGCTTACGCTTCTCAGGAGAGACCATCATGACGCTCGGCATTATTCGCGTACTCACTACGCAGGATCGGTCGCTGCTTGAAGAGCACGGACGCCTTTTACAGCAGGAATATGGTTTGCCATCCATAAGCCGCTGCATTCCCGATCAATACCACGGTATTTTCGATCGCGACAGCGAGACCGTCGCGGTTCCCAAGATCATTGCGCTCGGCCAGTCTTATCAGCAGCAAGGATGCCGTGCCATCTTTCTGAGCTGCGCCGCCGATCCGGGGTTGGAACAGCTTCGTCAGTCCGTCGCAATACCGGTGATCGCCGCAGGCAGCGCCTGCGCCCGCATCGCCGCCAATATTGGCTTGCCCGTCGCGGTTATCGGCATCGGCAGTCAGGCGCCCGCGCCCTTTCGCCGGCTGTTGGGAGAAGATGTCGCTTATGCGCGACCGGATGGCGTGACGCAAACGACCGATTTGCTTACCCCGGAAGGCAAAGAAAGCGCATTTGCCTGTGCGCAACAACTCTACCGCGACGGCGCAAAAGTGATCGCCTTTTCCTGCACCGGGCTATCGACTATCGCGCTGGCGCCGCGTATCAGGAAAGAAATAGGCTGCGTAGCCATTGATGCCGTCAGCGCCGCGGGGATGTTCGCCGTCGAGTGGTTAAGCGCGCCGCCAGCGTCTTGATACCGACGCTTTTCGCATAAGCGGGTACTCGCAATAGACATAAAAAATGGCACCTTTTCAGGTGCCATTTTATCAATCATCTTGCAGGCAAAACTACGGTAACCCTAAAGGCTGAATCAACCGTAGATATTGGCGCGGTCACGCAATTCCTTACCCGGCTTGAAGTGAGGGACATACTTGCCTTCCAACTCAACTTTCTCGCCCGTTTTCGGATTACGCCCAACGCGTGGTGCACGGTAGTGAAGTGAAAAACTGCCGAACCCACGGATCTCAATGCGATCACCTTCGGCCAATGTTGTGGCCATCTGCTCAAGCATCTCTTTCACTGCATCCTCAACCGTTTTGGCCGGGATATGAGATTGCTGTCCAGCAAGTCTTTCAATAAGTTCAGACTTGGTCATGGTTCCTCCAAGTGCGTGGGAAATCGCCACGATAACTTACTACCGTTTCAAGAGTGAGCAACCGGGGTTGCCCACTCCACCGTTATTACTCGCCTTTCGCTGCTTTGAAAGCTTCAGCCATAGCGCTGGAGAAGTTACCTTCTTCCTGCTTGTTGTTAACAGAAGCGATAGCGTCTTTCTCGTCGGCTTCGTCCTTGGCACGAACGGACAGGCTGACAACGCGGTTTTTACGATCAACACCGGTGTATTTCGCTTCAACGCTGTCGCCAACGTTCAATACCAGCGTTGCATCTTCAATGCGGTCGCGAGAAGCTTCAGAAGCGCGCAGATAACCTTCGACGCCGTCAGCTAATTCAACTGTAGCACCTTTGGCGTCAACTGCCGTAACTTTACCAGTAACAATAGCACCTTTCTTGTTCAGAGACAGGTAGTTATTGAACGGGTCTTCAGCCAGTTGCTTCACGCCCAGGGAGATACGTTCGCGTTCTGCGTCAACCTGCAATACAACAGCGGCGATTTCATCACCTTTCTTGTATTCGCGCACGGCTTCTTCGCCAGCCACGTTCCAGGAGATGTCGGACAGGTGAACCAGACCGTCGATGCCGCCATCCAGACCGATGAAGATACCGAAATCAGTGATGGATTTGATCTTGCCTTCAACGCGGTCGCCTTTGTTGTGGGTTTCAGCAAATTGCTGCCACGGATTGGCTTTGCATTGTTTCAGACCCAGGGAGATACGACGACGTTCTTCGTCGATATCCAGAACCATAACTTCCACTACGTCGCCAACGTTGACAACTTTGGACGGATGGATGTTTTTGTTGGTCCAATCCATTTCTGAAACGTGTACCAGACCTTCAACGCCTTCTTCGATTTCAACGAAGCAGCCGTAGTCGGTCAGATTGGTTACGCGGCCAGTCAGACGAGTGCTTTCCGGATAACGTTTCGCGATAGCAACCCATGGATCTTCGCCCAGTTGTTTCAGGCCCAGGGAAACACGCGTACGTTCGCGGTCGAATTTCAGCACTTTAACAGTGATTTCGTCGCCCACATTGACGATTTCGCTCGGATGTTTAACACGTTTCCAAGCCATATCAGTGATATGCAGCAGGCCGTCGACGCCGCCCAGATCAACGAATGCACCGTAGTCGGTAAGGTTCTTGACGATACCTTTGACTTCCATGCCTTCTTGCAGGTTTTCCAGCAATTGATCGCGTTCAGCGCTGTTTTCGGATTCGATAACCGCACGGCGGGAAACCACAACGTTGTTGCGTTTCTGATCCAGCTTGATCACTTTGAACTCAAGCTCTTTGCCTTCCAGATGCAGCGTATCGCGGACCGGACGAACGTCTACCAGAGAACCTGGCAGGAACGCGCGAATGCCGTTCAGCTCAACGGTGAAGCCGCCTTTAACCTTACCGTTGATAACGCCGGTAACAGTCGCAGCTTCTTCGTAAGCTTTTTCCAGCATCAGCCATGCTTCATGACGTTTAGCTTTTTCACGAGACAGCAGGGTTTCGCCGAAGCCGTCTTCAACAGCGTCCAGCGCTACGTCTACTTCATCGCCGACCTGGATTTCCAGTTCGCCCTGGGCATTTTTAAATTGCTCTACCGGAATAGCTGATTCAGATTTCAAACCGGCGTCAACCAGCACAACATCTTTATCAATAGCAACAACAACACCACGAACGATGGAACCAGGACGGGTTTCGATTTCTTTCAGGGATTCTTCAAAGAGTTGAGCAAAAGATTCTGTCATGTTGATAATCTTAGGAGTCTTCAATTTAACGTCCATCTGGCATCCTGCTCGATGGGGTTGTTTAACATGCCCCGCTGTTCGTCCTTACAGCGAGGTAAAAATTCATTGGTTTATATATGACTAAGCGAGCGCTTTACGGGCATATGCCAGCGCTCGGGCAATCACTTCATCAATCGTCATTTCCGTTGAATCCAGCACCAGCGCGTCAGCTGCCGGCACCAGCGGTGCAACGGGTCGATTACGATCGCGTTCATCGCGTTCTTTTATCTCAGACAAAAGACGTTCAAAGTTAACACTAAAACCTCGCGCTTGCAACTGTAGCATACGTCGCTGCGCGCGTTCCTCCGCGCTGGCGTCGAGGAAAATCTTTACCGGCGCATCAGGGAACACCACCGTTCCCATATCACGGCCGTCGGCGATCAGTCCCGGCGCTTCACGAAATGCGCGCTGCCGCCGCAATAACGCTTCACGAACGCGGGGGAAAGCCGCTGCCTGCGAGGCGGTATTGCCGACGTCTTCGGTGCGGATCTCGTTACTGACGTCCTCGCCTTCTAAAATCACCTTTAGCTGCCCGTCGTCGGAAATAAAACGCACGTCCAGGTGGGAGGCCAAAGGAACCAGCGCTTCTTCCGATTGAATATCCACCTGATGGTGCAAGGCCGCCAGAGCCAGAACACGGTAGATCGCCCCGGAGTCCAGCAAATTCCATTGTAGTGCTTCCGCCAGCGCCTTACACAACGTCCCTTTTCCCGCGCCACTCGGTCCGTCAACCGTAATTACCGGTGCAGTCACCGTCATTTCTCTCTCCTGTACACAAGGAATTCCGTTGATGTCATTCACGACATTACGATGCCTCATTATACGCATCAACGATAAGAAACGTCATGTTAATGCCGGACTGAAAAGGAAAAATAAGACATCGCCTGATAGGCGAGAACGGATTTTGGCAAGCAGAGACGCGGCGAACGCCGCGCCTTGATGACGCATGACTAGGCCAATTCGCTCAGTCGGGCAAGCTGTTCAAAATAATCAGGGAAGGTTTTGGCGGTACACTTTGGATCCAGGATCGTAACGGGCGTGTCCGATAACGCGACCAGCGAAAAACACATCGCCATACGGTGGTCGTTATAGGTTTCAATGGCAGCGGACGTCAGATGAGCGGGCGGCGTGATACGAATATAGTCTTCCCCCTCCTCGACCTGCGCGCCGACTTTTCGCAGCTCGGCGGCCATCGCGGTAAGACGATCGGTCTCTTTTACCCGCCAGTTATAAATATTGCGCAACGTGGTGGTTCCGCCTTGCGCAAACAGCGCCGTCGTCGCAATCGTCATGGCGGCGTCGGGAATATGGTTCATATCCATATCAATCGCGTGCAGTTCGCCGCGCTGACATTCGATATAATCATCGCCCCAGCGGATCCTGGCGCCCATTTTTTCCAACACGTCGGCAAAGCGGATATCGCCCTGAACGCTGGCGCGCCCTACGCCGGTGACACGGATCGTCCCCCCTCTGATGGCTCCCGCCGCCAGGAAATAAGATGCGGAAGAGGCATCGCCTTCCACCAGATAATCGCCGGGGGAACGGTATTGCTGACGACCGGAGACGTAGAACTGCTGGTAATTGTCGTTGCGCACTTGCACACCAAACGTTTCCATCATGTTCAGCGTGATATCGATATAAGGTTTGGAGACCAAATCGCCCTGAATGCGAATATGGCTATCCTGAGGAGCCAACGGCGCCGCCATCAATAACGCGGTCAAAAACTGGCTGGAAACGCTGCCGTCAACGCTGATTTCACCGCCCTGAAAGCCGCCGTGCAGGCGCAAAGGCGGATAATTTTCCTGCTCCAGGTAATCCACTTTCGCGCCGCCCTGACGCAGGGAATCAACCAGATGGCCGATCGGACGCTCCTTCATCCGGGGTTCTCCCGTCAGAATAATATCGCCCTCGGTCAGGCATAACGCCGCAGCCAGCGGGCGCATGGCCGTGCCGGCATTGCCCAGAAACAGTTCAAGCGGTTTCTGCGCGCGCAACGCGCCTCCTAACCCAATGATTTCACACTGGGTGCGGCTGGCGGAAAGGTGATAAGTCACGCCCAAGGTCTGGAGCGCATTCAGCATATGGCGGACATCATCGCTATCGAGCAGATTCGTCAGCCGCGTTGTCCCTTCAGACAAGGCTGCCAGCAAAAGCGCACGATTCGACACGCTTTTTGAACCGGGGAGATTAATCGTGCCGTTAATTAATTTAACCGGCTGTAGGGTCAGGGATTCCTGCATGTGAAACTTATTCTCCAAACGTGAACACAGAAACCCCGGTTATACCGGGGTTTCTGTGGTTGATGACAAACCTTTCCAAACCCGTCATTCCCGCGAAAGCGGGAATCAGCCAATGGAGGTTTACGGTTTCAGTAGGCGATTCCCGCCTACTACCGCGGGAATGACTGCGTGTAGCGGAGGATGACAATGTCATATTATAGGCTTTGTCAACAGTCTGAGAAACCCCGGTTATACCGGGGTTTCTGTATCAATTGCCAATAACCGCTTTTTTACCGCCAGCCATCAGCCGTGGCGGCGCTCGAAATCCGCCATAAAGTCGGTCAACGCTTTAACGCCTTCCAGCGGCATGGCGTTATAGATAGATGCGCGCATCCCACCGACGGCACGGTGTCCTTTCAACGCGTGCAGACCGGCCGCCTGCGCTTCTTCAAGGAAGACTTTGTCCAGCTCGGCGTTAGCCAGCAGGAAAGGCACATTCATGCGGGAGCGGCTTGTCACGGCCACATCATTGCTATAGAAGCTGCTGTTATCAATCGCACGATAAAGCAGGTCTGCCTTGTCCTGATTGCGTTTTTCCATTTCAACCAGGCCGCCCTGTTCTTTCAGCCATTTAAACACCATGCCGGACAGATACCAGGCAAAGGTCGGCGGCGTGTTAAACATGGAACCATTGTCGGCCAGAATCTGATAATCAAGGATAGAGGGCAACTCACGGCGCGCTTTACCCAGTAAATCGTCACGGACAATCACCAGCGTTAGCCCTGCCGGACCCACGTTCTTCTGCGCGCCTGCATAGATCACGCCATAGCGGCTGACATCAATGGGACGGGATAAAATACTGGAAGAGAAGTCGGCCACCACGACTTTATCGCCGAAATCAGGCTCTTCTTCGATCGCCAGGCCGTCAATGGTTTCGTTAGGGCAATAGTGAACAAAAGCGGAATCATCCGACAGCACCCACTCGCTCATCGGTTTTACGCTGCGTAAACCGTCCACCCGCGTTTTCACATCCACGACATTCGGGGTACAGTATTTTTCCGCTTCTTTAACGGCGCTGTGCGCCCAGTAACCGCCGTCGATATAATCGGCCTGCGTTTTATCGCCCAACAGATTGAGCGGTACCGCTGCGAACTGCGCGCGGGCGCCGCCGTGACAGAAAAGCACTTTATAATTGGAAGGGATTTTCAGTAAATCGCGCAGATCCTGCTCGGACTCGGCGGCAACCTGCATAAATTCTTTACTGCGATGGCTGATTTCCATTACCGATGTACCCAGTCCATGCCAATTGCACAGTTCCTGTTCAGCCCGACGTAATACTTCAACCGGCAGCATGGCTGGACCGGCGCTAAAATTAAAAACCTGAGTCATTTCCCCTCACCACATCTAAAAAAAACAGCGATTATTCTATCACAGTGGTTCAAGACGCACTGTTTTACCCTGCTATCGGTTTTATCACTCGACACCCATGGCTGCAATGCTTATTGCGTTTTGCTCCACAAAACCTCTGATGAGCGATGACATCCCATCCCATGTTATCAAGCTGTTATAGAATGAATAGAGTCTGCGCCGAAAAGCCCGTATCATGCACCTCTTATTCAAACCTGCAAAAGTGAAAACCATGACTCAAACCTTCATCCCAGGCAAAGACGCCGCCCTGGAAGACTCCATCGCCCGTTTTCAACAACAACTGCAAAATCTGGGGTTCAACATCGAAGAAGCCTCATGGTTAAACCCTGTTCCTAACGTCTGGTCCGTCCATATTCGCGATCGTGATTGCCCGCTTTGTTTCACCAATGGCAAAGGCGCCAGTAAAAAAGCCGCGCTGGCCTCGGCGCTGGGCGAGTATTTTGAACGTTTGTCGACCAACTATTTCTTTGCGGATTTCTATCTTGGCAAAGCCGTCGCACAAAGCGATTTCGTGCATTATCCCAATGAAAAATGGTTTCCCATTCCGGCGGACGACACACTGCCCGACGGGATTCTGGATGCGCGCCTGCGTGAATTTTACGATGCGGAAAAAGAACTCGCCGCCAGCGATTTGATCGATCTGCAATCAGGCAATGCCGCTCGTGGTATCTGCGCGCTGCCGTTCATCCGCCAGTCCGATTTGCAGGCGGTCTACATTCCCATGAACATTATCGGCAATCTGTACGTATCCAACGGGATGTCCGCGGGGAATACGCCTAATGAGGCTCGCGTCCAGGGGCTGTCCGAAGTATTTGAACGCAGTATCAAGAATCGGATTATCGCGGAATCAATCAGTCTGCCGGAGATTCCGCAGGCGGTGTTGAATCGCTATCCGGGCGTAGTGGAAGCCATTGCCACGCTGGAAGAAGAAGGTTTTCCCATCTTCGCTTACGATGCCTCTCTCGGCGGTCGATATCCGGTCATCTGTGTTGTGCTGTTTAATCCGGCGAACGGCACCTGTTTCGCTTCATTCGGCGCGCACCCGGATTTCGGCGTAGCGCTGGAGCGTACGGTAACCGAACTCCTGCAAGGCCGCGGGCTGAAAGATCTGGATGTTTTCACCCCGCCGACTTTTGATGTGGACGAAGTTGCGGAACATGCCAATCTGGAAACCCACTTTATCGACTCCAGCGGTCTGATTTCCTGGGATATGTTCAAGCGTCAGGCTGATTATGCGTTTGTAGACTGGAGCTTCAGCGGTACGACGGAAGAGGAATTCGCCACACTGATGGCCATTTTCCGGCAGGAAGATAAAGAAGTGTACATTGCCGACTATCAGCACCTCGCCGTTTACGCCTGCCGTATTCTGGTTCCCGGCATGTCCGATATCTATCCTGCTGAAGATCTGCTGTTAGCCAATAACAGTATGGGCGCGCATCTGCGCGAAACGCTGTTGGCGTTACCGGATAGTCAGTGGGAAAAAGAAGCGTATCTTGCCCTGTTGCAGCAACTGGATGATGAAGGCTTTGATGATTTCACGCGGGTACGCGAACTGCTCGGCATCGCCACCGGTAAAGATAATGGCTGGTTCACGTTGCGCATCGGCGAGTTGAAATCGATGCTGGCGCTGGCAGGCGGCGATTTGGAACAGGCGTTGACCTGGGCGGAATGGACGCAGGATTTCAACGGTTCGGTCTTCAACCCGCAGCGCAGCAATTATTACCGCTGTTTGCAAACGCTCTTGCAACTGGCGCTGGAGCCGGAACGCGATCCCGCCGAGTATTACGACGCCTTCGTCAAAATGTACGGGCGTGAAGCGGTAGACGCCGCCAGCGCGGCAATCGCCGGCGAACAAAGTTTCTACGGACTCTTTGCCATCGACGACGCATTTACCGCCCTACCGGCTCATCAGGCATTGTTGGCGGCCTATGAGAAGCTACAACGCGCGAAAAGCCGCGACTGGCAGGCAAAATAGCATCGACGGACACCAGGTCTATTCGCCTGGCGATTTTTCAAGATCGCAGGACGATAGGCCGTTTTCCTGAATCAGCGCAACAATAACCCTTCATTGAAAGGGTTATTGTGCTTTGAAAATAATGCTGTTCCGATACGCGGACAAAATAAAACTCACTTGTTACTAAATGGTAAAAAAATGATTAAATTACATCAAAAATAGCGCACTTAAATTCTACAAGGCATGATATTAATTAACGATGATTCAGCCTGCGCGCCCCATGAAATTCAAATAATTTTATAATATTTAAAATATTTTTTATTATAAAAATCAATGAGATAACAGGAAAAACCCGAATATTGCACCACCATACCCCCGGGTTAGTTTCGCGCAATATGATCCATGTCAAATTTTGCTTTATACCGCTTTGCTAGTATCTCGACGCTGATAAATTTTAAGGAGAGTTAGTGTGAAAGCTGACAACCCCTTCACTCTGCTATTACCGGCAGCAATGGCGAAAGTCGCTGAAGACGCCGGTGTCTATAAAGCAACAAAAAAACCGTGGGTAACGTTTTATTTGGCAATCACCGCGGGCGTTTTTATCTCGATTGCATTCGTCTTCTATATTACCGCCACCACCGGCACGGCCACGATACCCTTCGGTATCGCCAAACTCATCGGTGGTATTTGCTTCTCGCTGGGGTTAATGCTGGTCGTCGTTTGCGGCGCGGATTTATTCACTTCCACCGTGCTGACCGTCATCGCCAAAGCCAGTGGACGTATAACCTGGAAACAGCTAGCCTGTAATTGGGTCAATGTTTATATCGGCAACCTGGTTGGCGCGCTTTTCTTTGTCGCACTGATTTGGTTCTCCGGCGAGCACATGGTCGCCAATGGCGCATGGGGACTCAATATTCTGCAAACCGCCGAGCACAAGCTTGAACATACATTTATCGAAGCTCTGTGCCTGGGGATTTTAGCAAACCTGATGGTATGCCTGGCCGTGTGGATGAGTTATTCCGGCCATAGTCTGACTGACAAGATGTTTGCGATGATTTTACCGGTCGGCATGTTTGTCGCCAGTGGTTTCGAACACAGTATCGCCAACATGTTTATGATCCCAATGGGCATTGTAATCAAAAACTTCGCGACGCCGGAATTCTGGCAGGCGATTGAAATGGCGCCCTCCCAGTTTGAACATTTAACGATTAGCCACTTTATTAACGATAATCTGATTCCAGTTACCATAGGAAACATTATTGGCGGTGGCTTTTTAGTAGGTTTAACATACTGGGTAATTTATTTGCGCGGCGGAGACAAGCACTAACGTGCAATCAGCCGCAACGTCGGATTTAAAAAATCCATATCAAAGGTAGGTGTAAAATGACCGATCTGAATGAAAAATTGGCCAACGCATGGCAAGGCTTTAGCAAAGGTGAATGGCAGGATGGAGTTAACGTTCGTGACTTCATTCAGAAAAACTACACGCCGTATGAAGGTGACGAATCCTTCCTGTCTGGCGCCACAGCAGCGACTACTGCGCTGTGGGATAAGGTTATGGAAGGCGTTAAGCTGGAAAACCGCACTCATGCGCCGGTAGATTTCGATACCAATCTGGCATCGACCATCACCTCTCACGATGCCGGCTATATCAACAAGAGCCTGGAAAAAATCGTAGGTCTTCAGACCGATGCTCCGTTGAAACGTGCGCTGATCCCATTCGGCGGTATCAAAATGATTGAAGGTTCCTGTAAAGCGTATAACCGCGAACTGGACCCTCAGTTGAAAAAAATCTTTACCGAATACCGTAAAACCCATAACCAGGGCGTATTCGACGTTTATACGCCGGATATCCTGCGCTGCCGTAAATCCGGCGTGCTGACCGGTCTGCCGGATGCCTACGGCCGCGGCCGTATCATCGGTGACTACCGTCGCGTTGCGCTGTACGGTATCGACTACCTGATGAAAGATAAATTCGCCCAGTTCACCTCTCTGCAATCTAAACTGGAAGACGGTGAAGATCTGGAAGGCACTATCCGCCTGCGCGAAGAAATCGCCGAACAACACCGCGCGCTTGGTCAACTGAAAGAAATGGCCGCCAAATACGGCTGCGATATCTCTCGTCCGGCCGCTAATGCGCAAGAAGCGGTACAGTGGACTTACTTCGGCTACCTGGCCGCGGTGAAATCGCAAAACGGCGCCGCCATGTCCTTCGGTCGTGTTTCTACGTTCCTGGACATCTACGTCGAACGCGATCTGGCCGCCGGCAAAATCAATGAAGAACAAGCTCAGGAACTGATTGACCACCTGGTCATGAAGCTGCGTATGGTTCGTTTCCTGCGTACGCCTGAATATGACGAACTGTTCTCCGGCGACCCGATTTGGGCGACCGAATCCCTGGGCGGTATGGGCCTGGACGGCCGTACGCTGGTTACCAAAAACAGCTTCCGTTTCCTGAACACCCTGTACACCATGGGGCCGTCTCCGGAACCGAACATGACCATTCTGTGGTCTGAAAAACTGCCGTTGAACTTCAAAAAATTCGCGGCGAAAGTGTCCATCGACACTTCTTCATTGCAGTATGAAAACGATGACCTGATGCGTCCTGATTTCAACAGCGACGATTACGCCATTGCCTGCTGCGTGAGCCCGATGGTTGTGGGTAAACAAATGCAGTTCTTCGGCGCCCGCGCCAACCTGGCTAAAACCATGCTGTATGCCATCAACGGCGGCGTGGATGAAAAAATGAAGATGCAGGTCGGTCCGAAATCCGCACCGATCAAGAGCGAATACCTGGACTTCGACGAAGTACTGGAACGTATGGACCACTTCATGGATTGGCTGGCCAAACAGTACGTCACCGCGCTGAACGTCATCCACTACATGCATGACAAATACAGCTACGAAGCCGTACTGATGGCGCTGCATGACCGTGACGTCTATCGCACCATGGCTTGTGGTATCGCCGGTCTGTCCGTTGCCGCCGACTCCCTGTCCGCCATCAAATACGCCAAAGTTAAACCTATCCGTGACGAAGACGGCCTGGCTGTCGACTTTGACATCGAAGGCGAATACCCGCAGTTCGGCAACAACGACCCGCGCGTTGATGAACTGGCATGCGACCTGGTTGAACGCTTCATGAAGAAAATTCAGAAGCTGCATACTTACCGTGGCGCGGTACCGACCCAGTCTGTTCTTACCATCACTTCCAACGTGGTATACGGTAAGAAAACCGGTAATACGCCTGACGGTCGTCGTGCCGGCGCGCCGTTCGGACCTGGTGCCAACCCAATGCACGGCCGTGACCAGAAAGGTGCTGTCGCCTCTCTGACTTCCGTTGCCAAACTGCCGTTCGCCTACGCGAAAGATGGTATCTCTTATACCTTCTCTATCGTTCCGAATGCGCTGGGTAAAGATGACGATGTGCGTAAAGCCAACCTTGCCGGTCTGATGGATGGTTACTTCCACCATGAAACCGCCAATATTGAAGGTGGTCAGCATCTGAACGTCAACGTTATGAATCGCGAAATGCTGCTTGATGCGATGGAAAACCCGGAAAAATATCCGCAGTTAACCATCCGCGTATCCGGCTACGCAGTGCGTTTCAACTCGCTGACTAAAGAACAGCAGCAGGATGTGATTACCCGTACTTTCACTCAGTCAATCTAATTTCCCTGACTGTTTGAAAAGGCGTAAAATAGAGGCTCCACGTATGTGGAGCCTTTTTCTCGCCCGCATAACGTTAAAATCGTCGCATTAAAATCTGTTTTGCCAGCCCGCTATAGCACTGTAGATGGCTGGCAAAACAGATTCGCAGCATCAGCCGGACGATGTGTTGTTCACTCACCGTGATAAACATAGCGTCCGTTCTCTTATGACTGCGCTTACAAAGACCGCTATTGTTCGGTCAAACCTGGAGAAAACCCTGCAATGTCAGTAATTGGTCGCATCCACTCTTTCGAATCCTGCGGTACCGTCGATGGCCCCGGAATTCGTTTTATCGTGTTCTTTCAAGGTTGCCTTATGCGCTGCCTGTACTGCCACAATCGGGATACCTGGGATACGCATGCCGGTAAGGAAATTACGGTAGAAGAGCTAATGAAAGAGGTGGTGACTTATCGCCATTTCATGAACGCATCAGGCGGCGGCGTCACCGCTTCCGGCGGGGAAGCCATTTTACAGGCCGAATTCGTACGTGACTGGTTCCGCGCTTGTCACGCGGAAGGCATCAATACCTGTCTGGATACCAACGGATTTGTTCGTCGTTATGAACCGGTGATTGATGAACTTCTGGACGTCAGCGATCTGGTCATGCTTGACCTGAAGCAGATGAACGATGACATTCATCAGAATCTTGTGGGGGTTTCTAACCACCGCACCCTCGACTTTGCCCGTTATCTGGCAAAACGCAACCAGCGTACCTGGATACGTTACGTTGTTGTTCCCGGCTGGTCTGATGACGATAAATCCGCGCACATGCTCGGTGAGTTCACCAAGGATATGTCAAATATCGAGAAAATAGAATTGCTCCCCTACCATGAGTTGGGTAAACACAAATGGATTGCGATGGGAGAGGAATACAAACTGGATGGCGTGAAGCCGCCGAAAGCCGACACGATGGATCGCGTAAAATCCATCCTGGAAGGTTACGGACACAAAGTAATGTATTGATGCGTTAGGCGACAAGCATCCGACCAAAATAAACCGGCCAGCGAAAACGCTGGCCGGTTTATTATTATGTCCTCAGGCGGTAGCCAGAGGTTTCGGATGGTGACCGGCCTTCTTCAACAAAATGACCAGATAACAGAGCGACACTAACGCAATAAGCACGAACAACAGGCGATCGGAATAGGTTTGCATCAGGATCGCCGCCAGGCTGGGGCCGACCAGGCTGCCTAGCGTATAGCTCAGCAGCAGCGCCTGATTCATCGCCACCAGTTCATCCGGCCGAACTTTTTCGCACGCCCAGGACATCGCGACGGGATACAGCGTAAAGCCGGAGCATCCCAAAATAAATAAAGCCGGCGCCATTGCATAATGACTAACGCTCAGCATGGCAAGACAGCCGACAATCACAGCGAAAGTCAGCACCCGCAAAACCAGCAGGCGTCCATAGCGGTCAGCCATGCGTCCGACAGGCCACTGGCCGACAATACCCGCGCTGATCAGCAGCGCCATCCAATACCCTACTCTCGCGTCACTCATTCCCTGATGAGAAAGATAGAGCGGCATTAATCCATATAGCGATCCCAAAATGACGCCGGAAATCACGCAGCCATGTACGCCTAAACGCGCCTGGCGATCGACCAGCATCTTCCAGACATGCACTTTGCGTTCTTGTGTCACCGGCCCCGGAATATGCGCAAACAGTAACGGCAGCATCCCCAGGATGATCAACGCCACGGCCCAGGGCAAAACACTCAGCAATTCGGTCGACACCACGCCAAGCAATAACTGCCCCACGACGCTGCCAATGTAATAGGCCATCATATAGGACGCTAAAAGCCGTCCGCGGTGCGAGGGAGAACCGCTGCAGAGTAATGCGCTTTCAACCACAACCCAAATTAACGCGCAACCGATGCCGGCCAGAAAACGCCAGAATAACCAACTCCATAAATCGACGGAAATGCCCAATCCAATCGTCGCGACGCCGAATAACAATGCGGCGCAATAATAACTGCGATTAAATCCGTAATGCTTGATTAACTTGCCGGCCAATAATGTCCCAACCAGATTCCCGCTGAAATAAGATGACCCAACGAGCCCAACCTGCCAGGTAGGAAGTTGCTGATAACTTAGCCAAATTGGCACCAATGTATTCAACACGGCGATACAAATCGTCAACAGCAAAAGGCCGCAGAGCAATAACAGCACTGGGCGAGAGTAAGCAGACATAATGAAATGGTTAACCATGCAACCAGAAAGAATGAGCGCATCATGCCACTGCGTATTTAAAAGTCAATCCAGGTTTATTCGGATAAAAAATGTTTATTTCCGCATTGATTTAAATAATTAATCAAACAGAATTACAAAGTAATAAGCAGGAATGAGAGACCATATCTACATCAATGATTTTAAATAGATTTCATTAAAGAGATAACGTCGAGGTACCTTTTGGGAGGTAAAAAGATCGCGTTCTTGATTAAAAAATATTGCCGTGTCTTTTTATAAAAAAAAAAGCGCCGTCAGGCGCTTTTTTTAGGGGACAAAACACGGTTATCAGCCGATAAATTCCAGGCCGCCCATATAGGGCCGCAGCACTTCGGGTACTTCAATCCGCCCATCGGCCTGCTGATAGTTTTCCAACACCGCGACCAGCGTACGGCCTACCGCCAGACCGGAGCCATTCAGCGTATGAACCAGACGGGTTTTCTTATCGCTCTTACTGCGGCAACGCGCCTGCATACGTCGAGCCTGGAAATCCCACATGTTGGAACAGGAAGAGATCTCGCGGTACGTATCCTGCGCCGGCAACCAGACTTCCAGATCGTAGGTTTTACAGGATCCGAATCCCATATCTCCGGTACACAGCAGCACTTTACGATACGGCAGTTTCAGCAACTGCAACACGGTTTCAGCTTGCGAGGTTAATTCCTCCAGCGCCTGCATGGAATCTTCCGGCCGTACAATCTGTACCAGCTCGACTTTGTCGAACTGGTGCATACGAATCAGACCGCGCGTGTCACGGCCGTAAGAACCGGCTTCCGAACGGAAACAGGGCGTGTGCGCCGTCATTTTCAGGGGAAGCGACTCTTCTTCCAGAATCTCGTCGCGCACCAGATTCGTCAGCGGGACTTCAGCAGTAGGGATCAAAGCATAGTTGCTGGTATCCGCCTCTTCGCTTAATGGTTTGGTGTGGAATAGATCTTCGCCGAATTTCGGCAGTTGTCCGGTACCGTACAGCGTCTCATGGTTAACCAGGTAAGGCACATAGGTTTCTTGGTAACCGTGCTGCTGGGTATGTAAATCCAGCATAAATTGAGACAGCGCACGATGCAGGCGCGCGACCTGTCCTTTCATGACGACAAAGCGGGCGCCTGCCAGCTTGACGCCGGCGGCAAAATCAACCCCGGCGGCCATCTCGCCGAGTTCCACATGATCGCGTACCTTGAAATCAAACTGGCGAGGCTCGCCCCAGCGGCTAACCTCTTGGTTGTCATTCTCATCTTTACCAAGAGGAACCGCGTCATCCGGCAAATTGGGAATAGCCAGAGCTATATCGCGGATCTCGGCTTGCAATTGATCCAATTCTGATTTGGCGGCATCCAGTTTTTCACCCAACGCGTTAACTTCGCGGCGCAACGGTTCAATATCTTCACCACGGGCTTTGGCTGCGCCAATCTCTTTCGATCGGGAATTACGTTCCGCCTGTAGATTTTCGGTTTCTACCTGTAAAACTTTACGGCGTTCTTCCTGCTTGCGCAGCGTATCAACGTCCAGTGTAAAGCCTCTACGAGCCTGTAGTTTTTCGGCGACTGCGTCTAGCTCGTTACGCAGTAAATTGGGATCGAGCATGCTAATCCTGTGCTTATGATTATCAAATGGAATGTTGTCGTACACGGCGCATGTTACACGGCCGGGAGTCAGAAATACCTCGCTAACCTTACCGCAACGCTTAGTTCAGCGGTAGCGTTTTGTCGGGCTATTTTGATCCTGAGCGGCGAGCCAGGCGAGCTTTTCGCCAATTTTTCCCTCAAGCCCGCGCGGCGACGGCGTATAGTACTGCACGTCCGTCATCTCGGGCGGGAAATAGCTCTCACCGGCCGCGTAAGCATTGGGTTCATCATGGGCGTAACGATACTCCGCTCCCAACCCCATCTCTTTCATCAGGCGAGTGGGCGCGTTACGCAGATGTTCCGGTACGTCATAATCGGGCTTTTCACGCGCGTCATGCAAGGCCGCCTTGAACGCCGTATACACCGCATTGCTTTTCGGCGCGCAGGCCAGATACACAATCGCCTGGGCAATCGCCCGCTCGCCCTCGGCAGGACCGACGCGGGTAAAGCAGTCCCAGGCGGCGATGGCCACCTGCATCCCGCGAGGATCGGCATTGCCGACATCCTCGGAAGCGATGGCCAGCAAACGACGGGCGACATAGAGCGGGTCGCCCCCTGCGGTGATGATGCGCGCGTACCAGTACAGCGCGGCATCGGGCGCTGAGCCTCGCACCGATTTATGCAGCGCGGAGATCAGATCGTAATAGCGATCGCCTTTGTTATCAAAGCGGGCGCTGCGCTCTCCGGACACTTCCTTAAGCAGCTCCGGCGTTAGGGTGCGGATGCCCTTTGCGTCAACCTCAGCCATATCCGCCATCATTTCAAGACTGTTCAAGGCCCTGCGGGCATCGCCATTCACCAGCTCAGCCAGCATCCGCCGGGTCTCATCCGTCAATACGATATTCTGAGCGCCATATCCCCGCTCCTTGTCATTCATCGCCTGTTGCAGCACTAGCTCAATATCCGCCGCGGTCAACGCCTTCAGCAAATAGACGCGGGCGCGGGACAACAGCGCCGAGTTGAGTTCGAAAGAGGGGTTTTCGGTGGTCGCGCCGATAAATGTTATGGTGCCGTCTTCAATATGCGGTAAAAACGCATCCTGCTGACTTTTATTGAAGCGGTGAACTTCATCGACAAACAAGATCGTCCGGCGCCCGGCCTGACGATTTTGTCTCGCCCGTTCGATGGCCTCGCGGATCTCTTTGATTCCCGACGTCACCGCCGAAATACGCTCAACGTCAGCCTGACCGTAATGGCCGATTAATTCTGCCAGCGTCGTTTTCCCTGTTCCTGGCGGTCCCCACAAAATCATGGAGTGGAGTTGGCCGGCGACAATCGCTCGCGGCAAGGGTTTGCCGGCGCCGAGAATATGCTGCTGACCAATATATTGATCCAACGTGGCCGGCCGCATACGCGCGGCCAGCGGCTGGAACTCATTACGGGAAAAATCAAGTGACAGATTACTCACCTGGACCTCACTGACGCTGATCGTCCAACGCGACGCCTTGCGGCGGGGTAAACGTAAATTTTGCCGAATCAACTGCGCTATTTTGCTGATTTTTCAGCACATAGGTACTACGTTGCCCGTCCTGCTCGGTGGCGACGAACTTTTTAATGGTGCCGTTGTTGGTTACGCTGATGGAAAACTGCTTAAGATTGCCGGTGGCCGACTTTGGCGTTAGCTCAAAATCATCACCCTTTTGCTTCACGTCATAGTTGCGCCAGTCACTGGCGTCATTACGCGTAATCAGCATAAATGGCGTATTGCCGGTCGCATCTTTTAACCAGGTGGCGGTGACCTGCTCGACAAACGGATTATAAAACCAGAGCGTTTTACCATCAGAGACCAATACGCTTTCATCCGGCGATGTCGTTTGCCAGTTAAATAGATTAGGCCGCTTTAACCACAGTTCGCCCTCGCCTTCCTGCACGGCGGCGCCGTCAGCGCTCGTTACCGTTTGACTGAAGCTGGCATGAAAACTGTTCACTTTACTGAGTCGGCTTTGCAAATCACCGGCGGCATCGGCATACGCCGCCGTGGATGTTATTCCTGACGCCAGGCAACAGGCGACCAACCATTTCTTCATCATACAAAATCCTTTGAATTTACCGACATCACAGCAATCGCTGTGAAGAAATCAGACTCGCTGCGTAGTCAATACTTTAGCTGAACCCACTCCGGCAGCGATAGGCGAATTGTCTGCTAATGACCGCTTTTACGCTTCTTTGCATAAGGGCTGCAAACGCAGCCCTTATTATCTTTATTCAACTGGCGGCGGCGCCAACACTTCGCGGTTGCCGTTATGTCCGGGCGAACTGACGATGCCTTGCGCCTCCATCTGTTCGACTATACGCGCGGCGCGGTTATAACCGATGCGGAACTGGCGCTGCACGCCGGAAATAGACGCTCTGCGCTTATCCACCACAAACGCCACCGCCTGATCGAACAGTGGATCCAGCTCTTCATCGCCATCCAGGCTGAGTCCGCCGCCTTCTCCGTCATCACCGCCGCTGACGATATTGTCAATATATTGGGGTCGTCCGCGGGCTTTCCAATCCTGCACGACGGCGTGAACTTCCTGATCGCGGACAAAAGCGCCGTGTACGCGCACCGGTATCGACGAGTTGGGCGCCATGTATAGCATATCCCCCATTCCCAGCAAAGATTCGGCCCCGCCCTGATCGAGGATGGTGCGAGAATCAATCTTACTGGATACGGTAAACGCGATACGGGTCGGGATATTGGCTTTAATCAAACCGGTAATCACATCCACCGAAGGCCGCTGGGTCGCCAACACCAGATGAATACCGGCGGCACGAGCTTTCTGCGCCAGACGGGCGATAAGCTCTTCAACCTTCTTGCCTACCGCCATCATCAGATCGGCGAATTCATCGACCATCACCACGATATAAGGCAGTTTCTCCAAAACCGGCGGCGTCATGTCCATACTGTCGCCCGGCTTCCAGAACGGGTCGGGGATCGGACGCCCCATCGCATTCGCTTCCATTACCCGCTCATTGTACCCGGCAAGGTTACGCACCCCTAACGCCGACATCAGTTTATAGCGGCGTTCCATTTCACCGACGCACCAACGCAACGCATTCGCGGCATCTTTCATATCGGTGACGACTTCCGTCAACAGATGCGGAATACCTTCATAAACGGAAAGCTCCAGCATTTTCGGGTCGATCATGATAAAGCGAACTTCTTCCGGCGTCGCCTTGTACAACATGCTGATGATCATGGCGTTAACGCCGACCGACTTACCGGAACCGGTGGTACCGGCCACCAGCAGATGCGGCATTTTCGCCAGATCGGCCACCACCGGCTGCCCGGCGATATCTTTACCCAGCACGATGGCCAGCGGCGAAGAATTATCGCGGAATTTGGCGCAATCCAGCACTTCCCGCAGGTAAACCGTTTGGCGATGCTTGTTCGGCAACTCCAGCCCCACATAAGGTTTGCCCGGAATTACCTCGACAATACGCACCGCCACCACCGACAGCGAACGCGCCAAATCGCGCGACAGATTGGAAATTCGCGCCGCTTTCACCCCAGGGGCCAAATCCAGCTCAAAGCGGGTAATGACCGGTCCGGGATAATGATCGACGACCTCGGCTTTTACCCGGTAATCGCTCAGGCGAGCCTCAATCAGGCGCGCGGTTTGCTCAAGCGCGAAATTATCCACCGGCGCCTCGCTCGCCGGCGGCGGCGTCAGTAAGTCCAGCGTCGGCAACGGCGTCGTCGGTTTTTGCAAAGGCTGATCGTTACGCATCAGGAACGGATGGATAAGGCTATCCATTATCGATTGGCGCGCCGCCGGCGCCTGTTCGTCCTCAGAGTCCGCATCTTCGGCCGCGGACATCGCCTGCGCCGGCTGATGGAAGCCAGCGCTTTCATCGACACGCGACGCCGTCGGCGCATTGTGAGGCGTTTGCACAGGTACTGAAGGCTCAGGCAGCGTGAACAAGGGCTCGCTGGGGCCGTCATCGACCAAATCGGCCAGGGGCGAAAAACCCAGTACCTGGCTGCCCGGTAAATTAGACAAGGCGGAACGATCCAACGTCGGCTCATGCTTCTGGGCGTGATCTTCCTTCGCGTCATAACGCGTCTGCTGTTGGGCGGCAAAATCTTCCGCCAGTCGAGCCTGCAATAGCGCCTGTTCGTCTTCTTCCTGCAAAGGATACTCTTCGCCGTAACGCTGACGCTGTTGCTCAATATATTGTTGCTGTAGCGCCGCTTCCTGCTGGGCGATATCGTCCGGCGTCGCCTCATCATGCGCCGGGTCGCCGGCGGTATCGCTGTTCATCTGCGACGCTCTGGCCTGCTGCTCGGCCAGACGTTGCGACGGCAGCTTGATGCCGTAGGAAGCCAGTTCCCGGCGGGTTGGAATACGCACCGGATTGGGTCTCGGCAACTCAGGGCCGACGCCCTGTTTGACCTGTGGATTCCCCGCTTCATCAGCGCTGAAGGCCGGCATAAACGTATTATTGGCCGTAAATGACATCTTCGCGTTTTCTGAGGCTTCAGCCGACGCCGCGCCGGGCGAGCGATCGATAGGATGTTCAACCTGCGGTTGCGCGATCGGCGGCGTATCCGCGCTGCCGTGGGGATGATAAGCCTCTGCGCCGCCGTCAGGCGTTGCCGGCGCTGACTCAGGCACCTCGAATGAATACAACGGCGGATTAAGCGTTGATGCGGCATCAATCGGTTGCGCGACGGGCTGTACGGACTCGGTCGGTTCATGCCGGGCTTCGCCCTCCGCCGGCCTTGATTCCGTCGCCGGTTCCGGCGCAGAAGCGGCGTTTTCCCGCACCTCGGGATCGGCATCGTTCACCGACGGCGCGGAAAACAACACATCATCTTCGTTATCTATGGATGCGACCGGCGCAGACTGATGCGCCGGAAGCTCGGCCTCGTTCAGAACCTGGTCGTCAGGCTCGCTATCATGACGTGAACGGTTGGACATAAACGTCAGGCAGCCCAATACCGCCGCCCCTATTTTTTCCGCAATCGTCAACCATGACCAACCGGTAAACAACGTCAGCCCCGCGCCCCAGACGCACAATAGAATCAGCGTCGCCCCCACGTTATTAAAACGGGGCGTCATCGCGCTGCCAAGCAGGCTGCCCAGCACGCCGCCGGAGGCGAAATAGTAGAGATCGTCGATATTCAACGCGGCTAAGCCGCAGGACGTCAGAATTAACGCCAGCGTACCAATGAGGCGTAAAGAAAAGGTGAAATAGTCAACCGAGTTTTGGTTATCGCGCTGGCGAAAAGCCGACCAGCACAGGCACAGCATAATCGGCGGAATGGCATAAGCCAGCACGCCAAAAACAAAGAACAGGGTATCCGCCAGCCAGGCGCCCGCCACACCGCCAAGGTTATGGATAGGCTCATGCCACGCGGTCTGGGACCAACTGGGATCGGACGGGCTAAAACTGAGCAACGCGACGCCGATATACACGGCAAACAGCGCCACGACGATCAAAATCGCTTCAAGTAAACGGCGGGTACCGCTGAGTTTCCTCAGGGTAATGACTTTATCTTCTGTATATTCCTGGCTCAAGAGTCTCTCCAGGGGCCTGTAAAAGGTTATGACAAAGCGCCGAGGAAGACCCGGCGCTGAAACTGTATAAATTCACAGGAGTGTAGCTGAATTTATCGGGTTTTGCACCCATGCAATTATCGGGTCTTAATGACCAGACGGTTGCTTTGCTTAACTTCTTCCATCACCACATAGGTGCGGGTGTCGTTGACGCCCGGCAGTCGAAGCAGTGTTTCACCCAGCAACTTACGGTACGCCGACATATCCGGCACGCGGGTTTTCAGCAGATAGTCGAAATCACCGGAAACCAGATGACACTCCTGAATTTCTTCAAGTTTTTGCACCGCTGAATTGAATTGTTCAAACACATCGGGCGCGCCGCGGTTTAGCGTTATTTCAACGAAAACCAGCAGCGAGGCGTCCAGATAGTGCGGATTCAGCAGCGCGGTGTAGCCGTTAATAAAGCCCTGTCGCTCCAGGCGACGCACACGTTCCAGACAAGGCGTCGGTGATAAGCCAACCCGTTTGGAAAGTTCAACATTGGAAATACGCCCGTCTTTTTGTAATTCGTTCAGGATGTTGCGATCAATACGATCGAGATCTTTTCCTGGCCGCTTTTTAGTCTCTACCATTATTATTGTCTCTCTTCATTCTTCCCTGCTCCTGCTACACTCCGACCGACTTCAATGTATCAGAGCCACCCTAAAGAAGACCCGCTGTCTATTTTGTATATCAAACGTCATAGCCCGTTGCGTTACTATCCGTTATCGCCATGCGCTATAGGAAAATATCAAACCAGGCAAAAGCGATTTATCCGTGGCGCAACGACCAGCCAGACAGGCAACGAATAAAAAGCCGAGCTTTCAACTATTCACATACAAAAAATTTCCTCTTACCCAGATGTTTTCGCAAAAGCGCAGCGGATTGTCAAAGTAAAACAACTAAAATCAGAAGAAAGTACCAAATTAAATAAGGCAGAGCTGCGCTCCGGGGCGCTGTCAGTCATTTTACTTATGAATATGGCTGATCTATCAGCCATTTATTGCCATCATCGTCGTCAGCGATTAAACAAATAGCTAACAACTTCGCCACACGCTTTTTTTACTCGGGTAATTTCCTTACAATCACCGCTATTGTCCGTCATCGTGAAATGAGGAACTCATGGGTACCGTTAAACACCACAAGTTATTGATTCTGGGGTCAGGCCCGGCAGGCTACACCGCCGCAGTTTATGCTGCCCGCGCTAATTTAAAGCCGGTGCTCATTACCGGGCTGGAGAAAGGCGGTCAGTTGACGACGACCACCGAAGTAGAAAACTGGCCGGGCGACGCAGAAGATTTAACTGGTCCTCTGCTTATGGAGCGCATGCATGCCCATGCGGAGAAATTCAATACCGAAATCATCTTCGACTACATCCAGCGTGTAGATTTGCAAACGCGCCCGTTCCGCCTGTTTGGCGATAGCGATGAATACACCTGCGACGCCTTGATCATCGCAACCGGCGCATCCGCGCGTTATTTGGGATTGCCTTCCGAGGAAGCGTTCAAAGGTAAAGGCGTGTCCGCCTGCGCCACCTGCGACGGATTCTTTTATCGCAATCAGAAAGTGGCCGTGGTCGGCGGCGGCAATACCGCGGTTGAAGAAGCGCTGTACTTGTCTAATATTGCGGCCGAGGTTCATTTGATCCATCGCCGGGACAGCTTCCGGTCAGAAAAAATCCTGATAGATCGCCTCATGGATAAAGTGCAAAACGGCAATATCATCCTGCATACCGACCGTACGCTTGATGAAGTTCTTGGCGACGATATGGGCGTAACCGGCGTGCGCCTGCGCGACACGCGCACGGACGCCACTGAAGAGCTGGAACTGGCCGGCGTATTCATCGCTATCGGCCATAGCCCCAATACCGGCGTATTCGGCGATCAGCTCGAACTGGAAAATGGTTATATCAAGGTGCAATCCGGTATTCACGGCAACGCAACCCAGACCAGCATTCCCGGCGTCTTTGCCGCCGGCGATGTCATGGATCATATTTATCGTCAGGCGATTACATCCGCCGGCACCGGCTGTATGGCCGCGCTTGACGCAGAACGTTACCTGGATGGATTAGCCTCCGCCAAATAACATGCCTTCGCCATCCGGGCGCGCCCTTTCTCCGGATGGCTATTTCCCCCGCACGCGACACAAAAATTGATCATCTCCCGCCTTTTCGTTTGCAGAGCGCTTTTGTCGAGGTAACATGGCGCCATTCTGAGCATTGAAGTCCGTGGTTGTTAAGCAACGGTTATATAAGCGTTATTTTCAATCAACAATCCCGCACTCAAAACGAACCGGCATCTGATGAAAAAAAACAGACAGCAAGAACTCACTCATTGGTTGAAGCAACAAAGCAAACTGGCGCAACGTTGGTTACGCCTCTCACTGTTACTGGGGTTTTTGAGTGGGATACTTATTGTCGCGCAGGCATGGCTGCTGGCGTCTCTGCTGCATGCCTTGATTATCGAGCACGCGCCGCGTGACTCCCTGCTTTCCTCTTTCCTTTTGCTGGCCGCGACCTTTGTCTTGCGAGCGCTGAACAGCCTGCTACGAGAACAGGTCGGCTTTATGTGCGGTCAGGCCGTCCGGCGACAAATCCGTAAATTGGTGCTGGATCGGCTACAACAATTAGGGCCGGCCTGGGTTCAGGGCAAGCCGGCCGGAAGCTGGGCCAGCATGATTCTGGAACAGATCGAAGATATGCAGGATTACTATTCCCGCTATCTGCCGCAAATGTATCTTGCCGCCCTGATTCCCCTGCTCATCCTGATTACGATCTTCCCGATTAACTGGGCGGCGGGCCTGATTCTGTTGCTGACCTCACCGCTGATCCCTCTCTTTATGGCGCTGGTGGGGATGGGCGCCGCGGATGCCAACCGCCGTAACTTTCTGGCGCTGGCGCGCTTAAGCGGCCATTTCCTGGACAGGTTGCGCGGTCTGGAAACCCTGAGGCTGTTTAACCGGGGACGTGCTGAGACGGCGCAAATCAGCAACGCGTCCGAAGACTTCCGCAGCCGCACCATGGAAGTTCTGCGCATGGCTTTTCTCTCTTCCGGCGTGCTGGAGTTTTTCGCCTCCATATCTATTGCCGTGGTCGCCGTTTACTTTGGTTTCTCCTATCTGGGAGAGCTGAATTTCGGTCATTACGGCGCAGGCGTCACGTTGTTCGCCGGATTTCTGGTTTTAATTCTGGCCCCGGAGTTTTTCCAACCGCTGCGCGACTTAGGCACGTTTTACCACGCGAAGGCCCAGGCCGTCGGCGCGGCGGAGTCACTGGTAACCTTTCTGGCGGCGGAAGGCGAAACGGTCGGTTTCGGCGAACATGAATTCAGTAATGATAGCGCGATAGAAATCCAGGCCAGCGAACTGGTCGTTCTGGCGCCCGATGGCGCCCCGCTCACACAGCCGCTGACCTTCACGCTGGGCGCCGGCCAGCGAATTGCGCTGGTGGGGATCAGCGGCGCAGGAAAAAGTTCCTTGCTGAATGTGCTGCTCGGCTTTCTGCCCTATCGCGGTTCGCTTCGCGTTAACGGCATCGAATTGAATACGCTGTCATCGACATCATGGCGACGACAGCTGAGCTGGGTAGGACAAAATCCGCATCTGCCGGAGCAAAGTCTGCGCGACAATATTTTGCTCGGCAAACCGCAGGCCACCGAGGATGAGTTGCAACAAGCCGTTGAGCGCGCCTATGTGCATGAGTTTCTACCGCAACTGCCGCAGGGTCTGGATACGCTGGTCGGCGATGGCGCGGCGCGTCTTTCCGTCGGCCAGGCGCAGCGTATCGCGGTAGCCCGCGCGCTCATCAAGCCAGGCAATCTGTTACTGCTCGATGAACCGACCGCCAGTCTGGATGCCGACAGCGAACAGCGGATAATGGCGGCGTTAAACGCCGCCGCGCGTCATCAGACGACGTTGTTAGTCACCCATCAACTGAATGACGTTATCGATTACGATGAGATTTGGGTGATGAACGACGGACAGTTAATACAACAGGGGAATTATCAGACGCTCAGCACACGGCCAGGCGCCTTTGCCGAGCTCATCACCCAACGTCAGGGAGTGTTGTGATATGTCTCCTCAAAAAACGGCCATGCAGGTTTTAAAACCTTTTCTGCTGCTTTATCGCCGCCATATCTGGCGCTTAAGTCTGGGCGTTATTCTGGCTATTGTGACGCTGCTGGCCAGTATCGGGCTGCTTACGCTGTCCGGCTGGTTCCTGGCCGGGGCGGCATTGGCCGGCATCGCCGGGCTATATACTTTTAACTATATGCTGCCCGCCGCGGGCGTGAGAGGCGCGGCGATAGCCCGTACGGCCAGCCGTTACGCGGAAAGGCTGGTCAGCCACGATGCGACATTCCGCGTATTGCAGCATCTGCGCGTCTTTACCTTTGCGCGCATTTTACCTTTGTCGCCCGGCGGCATCGCACGATTTCGCCAGGCGGAACTGCTGAACAGACTGGTCGCGGATGTCGATACGCTCGATCATTTATACCTGCGCGTTATTTCACCGATTGTCAGCGCGTTGTTGGTCATTTTGATCGTCACTTACGGCCTGAGCTGGCTGGACGCTTCGCTGGCGCTGACGCTGTGCGCCATCATGCTGGTGCTGTTACTGCTGCTACCGGTGATATTCTACCGGGCAGGCCAGTCCATCGGGCAAGACCTCACGGCGTTACGGGCTCAGTATCGGCTTCAGTTGACGACCTGGCTACAGGGCCAGGCGGAATTGACCGTTTTCGGCGCCCTCGCCGCGTCACGCCGCCAACTGACGCTGTTAGAAACGCGTTGGCAGAAGCGACAGCAGCAGCAGGCCAACCTGACGGGACTTGCTCAGGCGCTGATGCTGCTGTGCAGCGGAATGACGGTGACGTTAATGCTCTGGCTGGCGGCCGCGGGCATTGGCGGAGACGCGCAGCCCGGCGCGTTGATCGCCCTGTTTGTCTTCGCGACGCTGGCGGTTTTCGAAGCGCTGGGGCCGGTAGCGGGCGCATTCCAACATATGGGACAGGTTATCGCTTCCGCCGCCCGCATCGACCAGATTATCCGGCAACCGCCGGAAGTCACTTTCCCCGAACAAGGTCCGGCGCGATCAACGACGGCCGCGATTGCTGTAAATAACCTCAGTTTCACCTATCCGGAGCAGCCATTGCCGGTGCTGAATGATATTTCGCTGAATATTCGCGCGGGTGAACACCTGGCGCTGCTTGGCCGGACCGGCTGCGGTAAATCCACCCTGCTGCAATTAATTACCCGCGCGTGGAATTGCCGGCAAGGCGACATCACGCTGAATGGCCATCCGCTTAGCGCATGGCGCGAAGATGAACTGCGCGGCATGATGAGCGTCGTGCCGCAGCGCGTCCACATTTTCAGCGCCACGCTGCGCGACAATCTGCTGCTGGCCGCGCCCGATGCGCACGACGAGCGACTGGCGACAGTGTTACAACAGGTGGGGTTGGATAAACTACTGGAAAATGAAGGGCTGAATGCCTGGCTGGGCGAAGGCGGACGTCAGCTCTCCGGCGGCGAACAGCGTCGTATCGGTCTGGCGCGCGCGTTACTGCACCCTGCGCCGCTGGTGCTGCTGGATGAGCCGACCGAAGGCCTGGACGCCGAAACCGAACGGCGTATTTTGCGGCTATTGCGGCAGCACTGCGAAGGAAAAACGCTGATTGTGATTACACACCGGCTATATGAGTTAGAATCAATGGATCGAATTTGCGTTATGGACGGCGGGCAGATCGTTGAACAAGGAAATCATCAGGCATTGATGGCATTGCAGGGGCGCTATTGGCAATTTCACCAGCGCATTTAATCATCGGCGGCCTGTTGCACGGGCCGACGTTTACCAATCATCCGGATATTATGAAACTGTATCAGCTTGCCGCCGATTCGCTCCGCTTTCCTGACCCGGCATATGCGCTGGACGAACCAAACGGGCTGCTGGCGATCGGCGGCGATCTTTCCCCCGCCCGGCTGAAAGCCGCCTATCGCCAGGGCATATTTCCCTGGTATTCGCCCGGCGAACCGATTTTATGGTGGTCGCCCAATCCGCGCGCGGTATTGTTTCCCGGAGAATTTCATATCAGCCGCAGCATGAAGAAGTTTCTGCGCAAACACGATTTTGAGGTCACCATCAATCATGCCTTTCATGACGTGATTCGCGCTTGTGCCGATGAACGTGAGGGCGGAACCTGGATTACCCCGGAAATTATTCTGTCTTATGGTGAACTTCATCAGTCAGGACAAGCACATTCCGTCGAAGTGTGGCAGAATGGCACGCTTGTCGGTGGGCTATACGGTATTTCGCAAGGCGGCCTGTTCTGCGGCGAGTCAATGTTCAGCCGCACCGACAACGCATCTAAATATGCGCTGCTGACATTTCAGCAGCATTTTATTCGTCATGGCGGGTATCTGATCGACTGTCAGGTACTGAACGCGCATACCGCTTCATTGGGCGTGTGCGAAATTCCCCGTGATCGCTTTTTGCAATTTCTTTTTCAGCTACGGGATAACCCGGTGGCTGATAGCTGTTGGCAGCCGCAAACGCTGGCTCAGCCACAGTGATAATAGACAGCGGCCGTTTATAAATAATCATCAGTTGATGAACGCGCCTTTACATAATGTGGGTTTTTCGGCATTATCTTGCCGGTTAAAAACAAAGGTAGTTACACCTAGAGGATTCGATGGCCAAAGAAGACAACATTGAAATGCAAGGCACCGTGCTTGATACGCTGCCCAATACCATGTTCCGCGTTGAATTGGAAAACGGGCACGTGGTTACCGCTCATATCTCCGGTAAAATGCGTAAAAACTATATCCGCATCCTGACGGGTGACAAAGTCACTGTAGAGCTGACCCCGTACGACCTGAGCAAAGGCCGCATTGTCTTCCGCAGCCGTTAACCGGCTCGCCCGTCGCTGACAACAGCGATATCCGAGGATGTTCCACCTCTGCTGCCCTTTCCGTTACCGGCAAGGGCTTTTGCGTTTCGGGCGGTAACTCGCCTGTCGGCGTCAACCGTTTTATGCGTAAAAAAGAGCGATGCTTACGCATCACCCTTGATCGAGCCTTGCCGGTTGACCCCAACCCAACCCTCCCCTTGTCAGAGGAGGGAGTTGCACCTCACCCTGACAAGGGGAGGCCGGGAGGAGGAGCCGCGAGCCTAATGAACGGCGCCTTCCGCTTTACGCTTCTGGGCGCTCTGGAAGCCGTAAGTGAGCTTCTGAGTCTCTTTATCCAGTTCAACCTTGACGGAGCCGCCGTCAACCAATAAACCGAACAGCAGTTCATTCGCCAGCGGTTTTTTCAGGTTTTCCTGTATGACTCTCGCCATCGGCCGCGCGCCCATCGCTTTGTCGTATCCTTTCTCGGCCAGCCAGTCGCGAGCCTCGTCGCTGACTTCCAGCGATACGCCTTTCGCATCCAGTTGCGCCTGCAACTCAACGATGAATTTATCCACCACCTGCTGAATAACGTCCGTAGACAGATGGTTGAACCAGATGATGCCGTCAAGGCGGTTACGGAATTCCGGCGTAAACACCTTCTTGATCTCTTCCATCGCATCGGTGCTGTTATCCTGCTGGATAATGCCGATAGAGTTGCGCTGGGTCTCCCGTACGCCGGCGTTGGTGGTCATCACCACGATCACGTTGCGGAAGTCGGCTTTACGGCCGTTATTGTCCGTCAAGGTGCCGTTATCCATCACCTGCAACAGCAGGTTGAACACATCGGGGTGCGCCTTCTCGATTTCATCCAGCAGCAGCACCGAATGCGGATGTTTGATCACCGCGTCGGTCAGCAGACCGCCCTGATCGTAGCCGACATAGCCCGGAGGCGCGCCGATCAGACGACTGACGGTATGGCGCTCCATGTACTCGGACATATCGAAACGCAACAGCTCGATATCCAACGCTTTCGCCAGTTGCAGCGTCACCTCCGTTTTACCCACGCCTGTCGGCCCGGCAAACAGGAAAGACCCGACGGGTTTGCGGTCTTGCCCTAACCCGGCCCGACTCATCTTGATGGATTCGGACAGCGCCTCAATCGCTTTATCCTGACCGAACACCAGCATTTTCAGCCGGTCGCTCAGGTTTTTCAGCACATCGCGATCGCTGGCGGAAACCGTTTTTTCCGGAATACGGGCGATACGCGCCACCACGGACTCGATATCCGCCACGTTAACCGTCTTCTTGCGCTTGCTGATCGGCACCAAACGGCTGCGGGCGCCCGCTTCATCAATGACGTCGATCGCTTTATCCGGCAAATGACGATCGTTGATGTATTTCACGGCTAACTCGACGGCGGCGCGCACCGCTTTCGCCGTGTAGCGTACGTCATGATGCGCTTCATACTTCGGTTTCAGTCCGTTGAGGATCTGCACCGTTTCTTCCACGCTCGGTTCGGTGATATCGATTTTCTGGAAACGACGCGCCAGCGCCCGATCCTTTTCAAAGATATTGCTGAACTCCTGATACGTGGTGGAACCGATCACGCGGATCTTGCCGCTGGATAACAGCGGTTTAATCAGGTTCGCGGCGTCGACCTGACCGCCGGAAGCGGCGCCTGCGCCGATAATGGTATGAATTTCATCAATAAACAGGATGCTGTTCTGATCCTGTTCCAGCTGCTTTAACAGCGCCTTGAAGCGTTTTTCGAAGTCGCCGCGATATTTTGTACCCGCCAGCAAAGAGCCGATATCCAGCGAATACAGCGTGCAATCCGCCATCACGTCCGGCACGTCGCCCTGCACGATACGCCAGGCAAGCCCTTCCGCAATCGCCGTTTTACCAACGCCGGACTCCCCGACCAGCAGCGGGTTATTCTTACGGCGACGGCACAATACCTGAATGGTTCGCTCCAGTTCTTTATCGCGGCCGATCAGCGGGTCAATCCCGCCAACGCGTGCAAGCTGATTCAGATTGGTGGTGAAGTTTTCCATACGGTCTTCCCCTCCGGTCTGCTCTTCATTGACTGGATTTTCCGGGTTTGGCGCCTGCCCGGACTCTTCTTTACGCGTTCCGTGCGAAATAAAATTCACCACGTCCAGACGACTGACATCGTGTTTGCGCAGCAGGTAGGCGGCCTGAGACTCCTGCTCGCTGAAAATGGCGACCAGCACGTTCGCGCCTGAAACCTCGCTGCGACCGGATGACTGGACATGAAAAACCGCGCGCTGCAACACCCGCTGAAAGCTGAGCGTCGGCTGAGTTTCACGCTCATCATCGCCCTGCGGCAGCGTCGGCGTGGTTTGTTCAATAAATGTTTCAAGCTCCTGACGCAACGCGGCTAAATCCACCGTACAGGCTTCCAACGCTTCTCGGGCGGCCGGGTTACTGAGCAGAGCCAATAACAAATGCTCCACAGTCATAAACTCGTGTCGGTGCTCACGCGCTCTGGCGAAAGCCATGTTGAGACTGAGTTCCAGTTCTTGATTGAGCATAGGCACCTCCCCCAATAAATTGCCTGACTTCAGGCTTTTTCCAGCGTGCAGAGCAACGGGTGCTCATTTTCTCTGGCGTAACGATTGACTTGTACGACTTTGGTCTCAGCGACTTCAGCGCTGAACACGCCGCAGATCGCCTTTCCTTGATAATGAACTGTCAACATCAGTTGCGTTGCACGTTCAATATCATAAGAAAAGAACTTTTGCAGAACGTCAATAACAAATTCCATCGGCGTGTAATCATCGTTGTTCAACAACACCTTATACATCGATGGCGGTTGCAGTTTTTCTTTGTATTGATCTGCCGTCAGGTTCTCTGATTGCGACCACGTCTTGTCGTTTCCCATTGTCTATCCAACATCATCTGAATATCATCGTACCGAGTTATATTTACAGTACCACGTCTGCTTTTTGTTTTACCATCCAGTGACTGAAATCATTGTTCGCTGACAGGACTCACCGTCTTTTATCCCTCGAATCGACTGCATGACGCCCGGCAAAAGCCATCAATAGCGTTAGCTGTATCATATTTTGACAAACTGACCCAGGCCTTGAATGGGGATCGCTTGACGACGGGATCGATTTAACTAAAGTGTAGTGTTGAATTGATGAGGTTTTAATCAATTCGTATTCACGTAAACCAAATAACCTCACCTTACTTATAAAAATACTCTTGCGAAGGATGTCATGCATGGAGACAGGTACTGTTAAATGGTTCAATAACGCCAAAGGTTTTGGTTTCATCTGTCCTGAAGGTGGCGGTGAAGATATCTTCGCTCACTACTCAACAATTCAAATGGACGGATACCGAACGCTAAAGGCGGGACAGGTTGTCAGGTTTGATGTTCACCAAGGACCGAAAGGTAATCATGCAAGTCTGATCGTGCCACTGGTCAGCGAAGAAACCGTTGCCTGACACCGACTGTCTGCGCTTTACCCCAAAACCTCTTACCCTCTACACAGGTTAATACCTCTAAATGCTGGTCTCACCGACCGGCATTTTATTCCGGCCCCGACACTACCCTCTTTACAACAATTTTGGGGCGGCGAAAAATAAATCAAGCCCAACCGCCTCATTCATTTTTTCACTCGTCTTGTGAAAGCGGCGGCGCTTAATCCGCGCGCCCGCGCGCCAGCCACAAGACGCGGGAAAACATACCGCGGATTAACGGCGGGATCGCGTCACTCCCCATTGTTGCGGCCTCCATCGCCACTTCAATGGCTAAATCGGGTTTTGATGAACGGTGAATCGCTTTAACGATAATTTTATGCATTGATAACGGCACTTTTTCGGGAAGCTGCGCCACGCGATGATAAACATGCCCGAACCCCGCGCGATACATATAGTGTTCCATATCCAGCGCCGGTAGAACCGTCAGGTGATCCCGTTCTCGCTCACCCTGCGCGGTCAGCAGACTTTGCGCCGTCGCGGCATATTTTTTCCCCGCGTCATCACCGTCGACCAGCACATGCCACTCTATGCCCATCCGACGGGCGAACTTCAGCAACGGCCTCAGTCCCGACTGCGCAAACTCGATCACTTTCACGCCTTCCGCCTCAAAATGGTGTCCGCATTGACGCGCCAGTTCATTCAGCATCCAAACTTCCGTTTCGCCTTCCACCAGCAGCCAGCAGCGGGCAAACAGCGACGAAGGCCGATTAAAGCGGATGTGGAAAGCAATACGCCGACTGTCTTCCGCATTCATCCCCTGTGGACCGATACGATAAGTCGCCACACGCGATGATTCGCGCACCAGACGGCAAACCCGCTCCATCGGAACCAGCGACAACAGTTCGCCGGAGTTGGTCGTGCTGAGTTTCTGCAACGGCAGTTGCATCAACAGTCCCCACGCCACCGACAACATGATGGGATGCAATCGCGTTTCCGGGTCTTCGATCAACAGCAGCGGACGCGCGTGCGGATCCAGCGCCACGTCCCCTTTGGCTTGCAGAAGGGTGGAAAATAATCCCAGCAGGATAATGCGCCGGCTACGGCTGTTCGGCCCGGCAACCAGACGATTGATATTATCCAGCGCGCGCCAGGACTTACCGTTGTGAATCCGGGCATCCTTGTGATGACGCCGCTCGCGCAAGACGGCGTTCTGCTCGGAAAAATAGTGTTCAAGCAATTGGCGCATGGCCGCCAATCCCTGACGGAGATCTTTATCGGTCAGCTTTTGCGGATTCCGCGCCAGTTCCCGCATCAAGGTCTCAAACTGTTGAGCCAGTTTTTCATTGCTGTTCTCCACGGTCGCGTCCAGGGTTCCAGCACGTAAACGCCGCATAAAGCGGGCATCGCGCAGACGCAGCACCGGATGCAGACGAATCACCTCGCGCGCCAGTTCATCAATATTATTCAGCGCCAGCGGGTGTCCGTCGGCGTCGAGAAAACTTCGCCAGGTACACACCGACTGACTCTCATCGACCTCCCCTTCCAGGCGATAAAAAATCCGCCGCAATCCCCCGTTCCCTTCGACCCATACTCCTTCCAGCGTGCGATAGCGCGGCGCAAGATGATGCCCCGGCCCGGTTTCGCAAAAAGTGAAAATCACCTGTAAATGATGTTCCCGGCTGGTTTCATCCCCCGGCGGAAAATGAAAATCCTGTAAGTCGAAATGATAGAGCGGCAGCGTCGGCGATAGCAGCAAAGATAAAGCGTCAAGCAGGCTTGACTTACCCCATGCATTCTCGCCGATCAGCACCGTGCTATCATCCAGCGTCAATGACAGGCGATTGATGCCCCGAAATCCCAGAATCTCGACACTCTCCAGATACATCCGCCTCTCCTTTGTCGTCCCGCTGATACGGACGTCATAATAAAACACCCTGTTGCATAAGTTCCGCCGCCAAGCGATACTTGGCTCAAGATGATAATTTGTTTGATTTTAATAGATTATGTCATTCTCCTCTCCCACCTGCGGCTTTTCTTGCTAAGGACGCCAAATCTGTGATGTATTCGGGCTTATTAATCATTTTATTGCCGCTTCTCCTCGGTTATCTGGTGACGCTTCGAACCCCAAAAACATTGCAGACAATCAATCAGGCGCTGAGCGGGATGGTTTATATCATTCTGTTTTTAATGGGCGTCAGTCTGGCATTTCTGGATAATATCGCCAGTAATCTGTTGCTGATTTTTCGCTACACCCTCATCTGCGCCATCTGCATCATTACGGTCAATCTGGCGGCATTGTGGTTACTGGAAAAACGCCATGCCTGGCATGGCGCTCAGCAACGGGAAGCCCTGCCATCCCGGCTGCGGATGCTTCTGGAGTCGCTCAAGCTGTGCGGCGTGGTATTCGGCGGTTTTTTACTGGGACTAACCCAATGGCCCGGACTGTCTTATGCCAATAAGGGTAGCGAATATGCGCTGATCCTGCTGCTGTTTCTGGTCGGCGTACAGCTACGCAACAGCGGTATGTCGTTACGTCAGATCGTATTGAATCGTCGCGGCATGATCGTCGCGCTGGTCGTCGCCTTCAGCGCGCTGGTCGGCGGTTTGCTGGCCGCCTGGGCGCTCGACTTACCGTGGAAAACCGGGCTGGCGATGGCTTCCGGCTACGGCTGGTATTCGCTGTCCGGCATTCTGTTGACGGACGCTTTCGGCCCCGTTATCGGCAGCGCGGCCTTTTTTAACGATCTGTTGCGTGAACTGCTGGCCATCATACTGATCCCGGCGCTGATTCAGCGCCACCGCGCCTGCGCGTTGGGCTTGTGCGGCGCAACCTCCATGGATTTCACCTTGCCGGTGCTACAGCGCAGCGCAGGGCTGGATATGGTGCCGGCGGCCATTGTGCATGGTTTTCTGCTGAGTCTGGCGGCGCCGATCCTGATGGCGTTTTTTTCCGCATAGCCGCGCGGGTCGCTTTTTGGCGAAGAGCAATTGAGACTCATTTTCATTGCAACGCATTGAAATTGCGCTAAATCAAATTTATCTCATGTCGCATTAAAAAAGCCTTCTTCGATATGTCGTCACCCTCTATGCTTTTAAACATGTATTTTTAATACACCTTAAAAAGGATGTGATGATGTTTTGTGTGCAATGTGAACAAACCATTCGTACCCCGTCCGGAAATGGCTGCGCTTACGCGCGGGGAATGTGCGGCAAAAGCGCGGAAACCTCCGACCTGCAAGACCTTCTGGTCGCCGTATTACAAGGGCTATCCGCCTGGGCGCTGCAAGCCCGCCAGTTGGGTATCGTCGATCATGATATCGACAGCTTCGCCCCGCGCGCCTTTTTCTCCACGTTAACCAACGTCAACTTCGACTCGCAGCGGATTATCGGCTACGCGCGGGAAGCCATTACGTTGCGTCAGTCGCTGGCTACGCGCTGTCGTTTGCTGGATTCGGGCGTGGCCGTCACGCATCCTATGGCGGCGATCCAACTGGCCGGCGACGATATGCCGGCGCTGTTGCGGCAGGCGGCCGGCTTTGCGCTGGACCATGATAAAACCAGCGTCGGCGACGACATTCACGGCCTGCGTATGCTGTGTCTGTATGGTCTGAAAGGCGCCGCCGCCTACATGGAACATGCTCATGTTCTGGGCCAATATGATGAGGCTATCTATACGCAATACCACACTTTTATGGCCTGGTTAGGCACCTGGCCGGCCGACGTGGACACGCTGCTGAACAACGCGATGGCTATCGGCACGATGAATTTTAACGTGATGGCGATCCTCGATCGCGGTGAAACCGAGGCGTATGGGCATCCGCAACCCACGACGGTTAACGTCCGCCCCGTCGCCGGCAAAGCGATTTTGATCTCCGGCCATGATCTGAAGGATTTACGCATGCTGCTGGAACAGACCGCAGGCAGCGGCGTTAATGTCTATACGCACGGCGAAATGCTGCCGGCGCACGGTTACCCTGAATTGAAGAAATTCAAACATCTGGTCGGCAACTACGGCAGCGGCTGGCAGAATCAGCAAACGGAATTCGCCGGCTTCCCCGGCGCCATCGTCATGACGTCCAATTGCATTATCGATCCCAATGTCGGCAACTACGGCGATCGCATCTGGACGCGCAGCATTGTCGGCTGGCCGGGCGTCAACCACCTGGCGGGAGATGATTTCAGCCCGGTTATCGATCAGGCGCGACAGTTGGCCGGGTTTCCTTACAGCGAGATAGAACATCCGATTACCGTCGGTTTCGGACGGGAAACCTTGCTGAGCGCCGCGGACACGCTTATCGATCTGGTCGCGCAAAAGAAACTTCGCCATATCTTTTTAGTGGGCGGTTGCGACGGCAGCCGTCAGACGCGCAGCTATTTTACCGACTTCGCCGTCAGGGTTCCGGACGACTGTCTGATTATGACGCTGGCCTGCGGCAAATACCGTTTCAACAAACTGGACTTCGGCACGCTGGAAGGCCTGCCGCGCTTGCTGGACGTCGGTCAGTGCAACGACGCCTACTCCGCCATTATGCTGGCGGTCAAACTGGCGGAAAAGCTGGACTGCGGCGTTAACGATCTGCCCCTCAGTCTGGTGCTGTCATGGTTTGAACAGAAGGCGATCGTCATCCTGCTGACCCTGCTGTCCCTCGGCGTGAAGAATATCTATACCGGCCCGACGGCGCCGGGATTCCTGAGCGAAAATCTGCTGGCGATACTGAATGAGAAGTTCGGCATGCGCGCCATCACCACGGTAGAACAAGACATGAATAACATTCTGGCCGCCTGAGCCGCCGCCTGCCGCACGGACGGATGCGCAAGCTGCAAGGCCGGCACATCGCCCAGTGCGATGCGCCGGCCTGTAGCCATCCGTTACCGGGTTACCGCAGCGGAGCCGTATTTCTCAAGCAGCGCGTCCGCAATCGCTTCCGTCTGCGCATCCGCGCTCCCCTGATAATTCCCGGGCCTGAAGTGCATCTGGAAAGCGGCGATAACCTGCTGTTTCTGGCGTTCGGTCATGTCATTCGCCATCGGATAGCCGTAGCGCGCCAATTTATTCAACAGACTCGCCGCGTTAACCGGTTCGTCCGGTTTCCGTCCCCGGAGGTAAAACGTCACCCGATTCGCGTCCGGCCATGCGCCTATCCCCGCCCGCGCCAGTTGCTCCCAGGGAAACAACGGCCCCGGATCCAACTTGCGCAGCGGCGCGATATCGCTATGGGCGACCACGTTTTGCGGCGCAATCTGATAACGCGCAACGATTTGTCGGGCCATATCCGTCAATACCGCAATCTGAGGCGGGGGAAACGGCGCCCATTTTACGCCGGTCAGCGTGCGTCGATAGCCGGCGTTTTCCAGTTCAATGCCAATCGACGAATTATTAAGACGCGTAAATCCACGCCAGCCGCTGGCCCCGGCATGCCACGCGGCTTGCGATTCAGGCACCAGTTGCCATACCACCGGCTTACCCTGATCAAGCGGCGGATGCGCCGGGATGAGGTAATGCGCGCTGACGTGTTCGTCCGTCAGCGTACTCAGCGAAGAGGAAAAATCCTCCGCCGTATAGTGGATCACCAGAAAACGGATACGCGATTCCTGAGCCTGCGCATGATGCGCGCTATCGACTTTATAACGGCCCAGATCCTTCAGCGAAGACGCCGACTGACACCCGGCCAGCAATAGCGACATCAGAATAACGAGGCATTTGATCATGACTTTCCCACTGTGATTTCTCGCCAGTTTGCTGTCTGAAGTGATGACGCATTGATTAACGGCGGACTTTCACCGCGGTCCCGCTGATTGACACCATCAGCATACTGCTGTCCTTGCCCACGGTTTCATAGTCGATATCGATCCCGACCACCGCATTGGCGCCCAGATCCGCCGCCTGTTCCTGCAATTCTTTGAACGCAATCTGTCTGGCTTTACGCAATTCCTTTTCATAAGCGCCGGAGCGACCCCCTACGATGTCGCGAATGCCGGCGAAAAAATCACGGAAAATATTCGCGCCCAGAATCGCTTCGCCGGTCACGACGCCGCAATATTCCGTAATGGTGAACCCTTCCAGAACCGGGGTGGTAGATAATTGCATAATGAGCTCCTGCATGATGGATGAACGTAACAGCCTATATTAACGCGCGTTTAGACGGCAACGGCTGTATCAAAACCGACGGTATTAACATAGCCGCTTTTCGTCATCGCGCGCAGCGGCTTTCGCCATAAGCAAATTATCTGACCGGATAATTTCCGTCACCGCCGACCCTGTCCGTCCGTGAGCGGAGAAACCAGTGTTTTGTGCTATTATTTAAGCAACAAACCGCTTATCAGCAAATTTTAACCTACGGCGATTGCATAACTATTCTGCCGACGTTAACATTCGCGGCATCAATGGCTATTCAATTCTTACGCATGAGTATTCAACTAGACGGCATCAATTGTTTTTATGGCGCACACCAGGCGTTGTTCGATATCTCACTCAACTGTCCTGCGGGCGAAACGCTGGTTTTGCTTGGGCCCAGCGGTGCCGGGAAGAGTTCTCTGCTACGTGTCCTCAACTTGCTGGAAATGCCGCGCTCCGGTACGTTATCCATCGCCGGCAAGCAGTTTGATTTCAATCAGCCGCCCGCAGAAAACGCGATTCGCGAACTACGCCAAAACGTGGGGATGGTCTTCCAGCAATATAATCTCTGGCCCCATCTGACGGTGACGCAAAATCTGATTGAAGCGCCCTGCCGCGTACTCGGTTTGGGAAAAAACGAGGCCAGAGCGCGAGCGGATAAATTGCTGACCCGTTTGCGTTTGAATGATTTCGCCGATCGTTACCCCCTTCATCTTTCCGGCGGCCAGCAACAGCGCGTCGCCATTGCCCGTGCGCTGATGATGGAGCCTCAGGTGCTGCTGTTCGACGAACCGACCGCGGCGCTGGATCCTGAAATTACCGCTCAGGTGGTCGGCATTATCCAGGAACTGACGCAAACCGGCATTACTCAGGCGATTGTGACCCACGAGGTTGAATTTGCGCGCAAAACGGCCAGCAGAGTGGTGTACATGGAAAATGGACGCATTGTGGAGCAAGGCGACGCCAGTCATTTCTCCCGGCCCCAGACCAAAGAGTTTGCCGGCTATTTATCCCACTGATTAATGATAGGAAAATAACAATGAAGAAATTAATCGTTGCCGCCCTGCTCGCTGCCGTCGGCACCTCCGCCAGCGCGGCGGACACCATCCGTTTCGCCACCGAAGCCTCCTACCCGCCGTTCGAATTCGTCGACGCCGCCAATAACATTCAAGGCTTCGATATCGATCTGGCTAACGCACTTTGCAAAGAAATACAGGCTACCTGCACTTTCAGCAATCAGGCTTTCGACAGCCTGATCCCCGGTCTGAAATTCCGCCGCTTTGAAGCCGTTATCGCCGGAATGGATATTACGCCGGAACGTCAGCAGCAGGTGTCGTTTACCCAGCCCTACTATGACAACTCCGCGCTGTTCATTGCCCAGAAGGGCAAAATCGCCGATGTCGCCGCGTTGAAAGGAAAACGCGTCGGCGTGCAAAACGGCTCGACCCACCAGAAATACCTGATGGATAAACACCGCGAGATTAACACCGTACCCTACGACAGCTACCAGAACGCGGTGCTGGATCTGAAAAACGGCCGTCTGGACGCGGTGTTCGGCGATACCGCCGTGGTCAATGAATGGCTGAAACAGAACGACAACCTGTCGGCTGTCGGTCACAACGTCACGGACAAAGACTATTTCGGCATTGGTCTGGGGATCGCCGTTCGTCAGAATAACGAGGCGCTGTTGAAAAAATTCAACGACGCCCTCGACAAAATCAAGCAGGATGGTACCTATCAGACCATCTACCAAAAATGGTTTCAGCAGTAATCCGACTCTCAATGACTGAATTTCAACCTATTGCAAGCGCCGCCGGCATGACCGTCGGCCTTGCCCTTTCCGCGCTGGCGTTGGGGCTTATACTCGCCATGCTGTTCGCCGTCTGGGAAACCGCCCGGTGGAGAGCGCTCGGCTGGTGTGGGACGATGCTGGTGACGCTATTGCGCGGCCTGCCGGAAATTCTGGTGGTGCTGTTTATCTATTTTGGTTCTTCCCAGCTACTGATGATGCTGGCGGACGGCTTTACCCTGAATCTGTATCTGGCGCAGATACCGATTCAATTGAACATCGAAACGTTTGAGGTCAGCCCGTTCCTGTGCGGCGTTATCGCGCTGGCGCTGCTGTACGCCGCTTATGCCTCGCAAACGCTGCGCGGCGCGCTGAAAGCCGTACCGCAAGGCCAGTGGGAATCCGGTCAGGCGCTGGGGTTGAGCAAATCGGCCGTTTTTATCCGCCTGATTATGCCGCAGATGTGGCGTCATGCCCTGCCCGGCCTGGGTAACCAGTGGCTGGTATTGCTGAAGGACACGGCGCTGGTGTCGCTCATCAGCGTAAACGATCTGATGTTGCAGACAAAGAGCATCGCCACCCGGACACAGGAACCCTTTACCTGGTATGTGGTTGCCGCGGCAGTCTATTTAGCGATCACGCTATTAAGCCAGTACGTTCTCAAGCGCATTGAGCAGAGAACCACCCGTTTTGAACGGAGGCCGTCCTGATGCTCGCTTATATACCTGAGCTGCTTAAAGGTCTGCACACCAGCCTGACGCTGACCGTGGTGGCTATCCTCGTGGCGCTGGCGCTGTCGCTGTTGCTGACCATCGTGCTGACGTTAAAAGTCCCGGTGTTGTCTGCGCTGACGAAAGGCTACATCACGCTGTTTACCGGCACGCCGCTGCTGGTGCAAATCTTCCTGATCTACTACGGTCCCGGTCAGTTTACCGCTATTCAGCAAATTCCGTGGCTATGGCGCCTGCTGTCGCAACCCTGGCTGTGCGCCATGGTCGCGCTGGCGCTCAATAGCGCCGCCTACACTACCCAGCTATTCTACGGTGCGATAAAAGCCATCCCTGACGGGCAATGGCAATCCTGTGCGGCGCTGGGCATGTCGAAGAAACAAACGCTGCATATTCTGCTGCCGTTTGCTTTTAAACGGGCGCTGTCATCCTATTCAAATGAGGTGGTGCTGGTGTTTAAAAGCACCTCTTTGGCCTACACCATTACCCTGATGGAAGTCATGGGGTATAGCCAACTGATGTATGGCCGCACCTATGACGTCATGGTATTCGGCGCGGCGGGCGTTATCTATCTTTGCGTCAACGGCATACTGACGTTGCTGATGCGCTTGATCGAGCGACGCGCGCTGGCGTTTGAACGCAGGAACTGACAGGGTTTTCTGGTGTATCCGCCATTGAGCCGGCATTGCCGTACGGATAACGCGCCGTACGAGTAAAAGAAACAGACTGGAGTATGTACATGAAAAAATTGTTGATCGCCACATTACTGGCAGGGATGACATTCAGCGCCGCAGCCGCAGACACCATCCGCTTCGCGTCATCGGCGACTTATCCGCCGTTCGAGTCTCTGGATGCGAATAACGAAATCGTGGGTTTCGATATGGATCTGGCGAAAGCGCTGTGTAAACAGATGCAGGCCAGTTGTACATTCACGAATCAGGCGTTCGATAGCCTGATCCCCGCGCTGAAATTCCGTCGCTATGACGCGGTGATTTCCGGGATGGATATCACCCCGGAGCGCAGCAAACAAGTGGCGTTCACCCAGCCTTACTATGCCAACTCGGCGGTGGTTATCGCACAGAAAGGCAAATTTAGTGATTTTGCCGCTCTGAAGGGGAAACGTATCGGTATGGAAAACGGTACAACCCACCAAAAATACATGAACGACAAGCATCCGGAAGTGAAAACCGTGGCTTACGACAGCTATCAAAATGCGGTGCTGGATTTGAAAAACGGCCGTATTGACGGCGTATTCGGCGATACCGCCGTGGTGAACGAGTGGATCAAAACCAACCCGACGCTGGCCACCGTCGGCCAACACGTTACGGATCCGGAGTACTTCGGAACCGGGTTAGGCATTGCCGTTCGCCCGAATGACAAGGCGCTGCTGGAAAAACTGAATAACGCGCTGGAGGCCATCAAAGCCGACGGCACGTACCAATCGATTAACGATAAGTGGTTCCCGCAATAAATCCCCGCTTGCACTACGCGGTAGCGCATACCGCGTAGTGCACCGCTTTCCCCTCGCTCAGTCCCGCGCGTTTCTTTGCAACAGCGTCAATACCTCATAATGCGCGGTATGCGGGAACATATCGAACAACTGTACCCGTACGGCACGGTAGTTGGTCATAACGTCCATATCTTTCACCATACTTTCGGCGTTGCAGCTGGAGTAAAGGATATAGTCCGGTGCCATACGGCTCAGATAGTCGCACAGCTCGCGGCCGATACCCCGGCGCGGCGGGTTGACCAGCACCAAATCCGGGATCCGGGCGTTAGCGACGGCGAACTGCGTTGAATCCAGCGCCTGAAACGCGAGTTGCGTCAGACCGAGCTGCTCGGCGGACAGACGCGCGCAGGCGATGGCCTCGGCGCTGATCTCTATACCGGTCAAGCGCATGGTCGGCGAGGCGCAATGCAGACCAAAACCGCCGACGCCGCAGAATAAATCCCACATACTGCGGATATTCAATTCCGCCACCCAGTCGCGGGCGGTGGCGTACAGCGCCGCGGCCACCTGCGGATTGGTTTGAAAGAAACTTTGCGGACGAATATAGAGCGGGACATGGTTAAGCCGTTCCGCCAGCGATGACGCGTCGCTGAGGATAATTTCCGTCTCCCCTTCCATAATCGCCTGATGCACCGGCTGAATATTGACCGAGATCACCTCAAGCTGGGGGAGCTGCTGTTGCAGCCAGGGCAATGCCGCCCGCAACTGGTCGAGTTTTTTTTCTGAGCGCAGAACAAAGCGCAGCATAAAGGCGCCGCGCCAGCGGCTTTCCGTCAGCAGCAAATACTTTAGCTCGCCGCGCCGACGGCAGACGTTATAGGGCGTCAGCCCGGCTCTGGCGATAAATATCTTCAGGGCGGCAAACACCGGCGCGAAACTGTCCGGGTAAAGCGGACAGTCGCACAGGTCGACCGCCTCGCCATCGCGATGCAGCATGCCCAGCAACGGTCGCTCAACACTGCCGCTGACCACCATTTTCGCTTTATTGCGAAAAGCAGACTGAGCCGAAGGACAAACGGGCAGCCATTGTTCAACCGGGCGTGACTGTAGTAAGTCGGTAAGATGTTGCTGTTTATCAGCGAGTTGCTGTGGATAGGTTTTTTCCAGCCACTGGCAGGAACGACAGGTTCCCGCGCTATACCGCGCACAATGCATAAAAAATCTAACTATCAGGTGAAAACAGAATGACGCGGATTGTACCACCACCGCGCCGTCATTTCCGCCGCAGAAAAAAACGCCGCTTGCGGCGGCCCGCAGGGCGAGTCTCAGGGACGAAGACGAGTAAAAAAACGCCTGGAGCGTTTTTCAACGCCGCTTGCGGCGGCCCGCAGGGCGAGTCTCAGGGATGAAGACGAGTAAAAAAACGCCTGGAGCGTTTTTCAACGCCGCTTGCGGCGGCCCGCAGGGCGAGTCTCAGGGATGAGACGAGTAAAAAAACGCCTGGAGCGTTTTTCAACGCCGCTTGCGGCGGCCCGAAGGGCGAGTCTCAGGGATGAGACGAGTAAAAAAACGCCTGGAGCGGCGCGGCAAAAAAAGCAATATCACGACCAGCAGATCGGGGATCTGCTGTAATAACAGCTGGTGCAATACCGCGAGGTGATTATCGCCGGAAATATGGAATATCGCCGGAAAATGTTCGCTCAAGGACGCGAGCAGCATATAGAACGCCACCAGACACTGGCAGATCACATATCCCCAACGACCCCAGTTAGCCCCTGCCAGTACGGCCAAACCACAGCGAATTTCCGTGCCGATCACCGCCAGCGACAGCAGCAGGATCAGCGCCGAGTCCCATTGCTGCACGCTGCTTGCTATCCATCCGCCCAGTTCACTCAGGCCCAACTCCCAGGCCAGCAGTAAAATTCCCACAACGCGGAGCGCAATGATGGCGATGCCGGCCACCATTACCGGCACGGGCGCATATTTTTTTCGCGGTATGCGTTTGCTTTTACTGTACAAAATCGCCAGTTTCTCCCTTTATATAGAACAACAACGCCACCAGACGAAGGTGGCGTTGTTATTAACAGCGAGGCCGGCAGCTAAAAAACAAACGGCGGCGAATTAACCCCGTCTGGCTTTCTGCAAATCACGCTGACGCTGTTTCTCGGCCCTGGCCATAAACCACCAGGCAATAAAACCAATAATGCCGACGACCAACAATATCAAAGAAGCAAGCGCGTTAATCTGTGGATTAACCCCCATCCTTACGCTGGAGAACACCAGCATCGGCAGCGTGGTGGAGCCCGGCCCGGCAACAAAACTGGCGATAACCAGATCGTCCAGCGACAGGGTAAACGCCAGCAGCCAGCCGGAGATCAACGCCGGCGCAATCATCGGCACCGTAATAATGAAGAACACTTTTAACGGCGTGGCGCCCAGATCCATCGCCGCCTCTTCAATAGAACGATCCAGCTCCCGCAAGCGCGCGCTGATCACCACCGTGACATAGGCGGTGCAAAACGTCACATGGGCCAGCCAGATGGTGAACATTCCGCGCTCCGCCGGCCAGCCGATGGCATGCCCCAATGCGACAAACAGCAGCAACAGGGACAGCCCGGTGATTACATCCGGCATCACCAACGGCGCGGTCAGCATAAATGCAAAGCCGTTTGACCCGCGGAAACTGCCGAAACGCACCATCACCACCGCCGCCAGCGTTCCCAGCACCACGGCCATGGTGGCCGAGGCCGCCGCGATCGTCAGGCTGAGGACGACCGCGCTGATCATCGCCGAATTATGGAACAGCTCAGCATACCAGCGCGTTGACCATCCCGCCCATACCGTCACCAGCTTGGAGCTATTGAAGGAATAGATCACCAACATCAGCATCGGCGCGTAGAGAAAGGTAAAACAGAGCACCAAAATCACAATGCGCCACGGCGAACGCACTACCGGCAGATTATTCATTGCTCGCCCTCCGCGGTTTTGCTTTGATGCTTGTGGAACCAGATGATCGGCATAATCAGCAACAGCAGCATGATAATCGCCACCGCGGAAGCTACCGGCCAGTCACGATTATTAAAGAACTCCTGCCACAAAATACGGCCAATCATAATGCTATCCGGTCCGCCCAACAGTTCCGGGATCACATACTCGCCCACGGCGGGGATAAACACCAGCATCGACCCCGCGATGATGCCGCCTTTCGTCAACGGCACGATAACGCTGAAAAAGGTTTTCAACGGCCGGGCGCCCAGGTCGAGCGAGGCTTCAACCAGTGAATAATCCAGCCGCGTTAACGCGGTATAGATCGGCAAGACCATAAAAGGCAGATAGGAGTACACCACGCCGATATACACAGCCAGATTGGTATGCAGAATCACCAGCGGCTGATCGATAACGCCCAGCCACAAAAGAAAGTTATTCAAAATACCATTATTTTTCAAAATCCCCATCCAGGCATACACGCGGATAAGAAACGATGTCCAGGACGGCAGAATAACCAATAACAGCAGAATATTTCGGGTGGAAGGCTTGCTGTGCGCCACGGCCCAGGCCAGCGGATAACCGATCAACAGACAGCCCAGCGTCGATATCGCCGCAACCTGCAAGGATTGCAGGTAGGCATCGACATACAGCGGGTCGCCGAGCAATTGCAGATAGTTCGCCAGATTCAACGAAATATCCAGCTTATCATCCGCCCAGGAAATCAGGTCGGTATAAGGCGGCACCGCGCGCGCCATCTCCGCCAGGCTGATCTTGAATACAATCAGGAACGGCAGCAAAAACAGCAGCAGCAGCCAGAAATACGGCAGCGCAATCACCAGCTTACGGCCGTGCTCCTGGCGCCAGCGCGCAATCAGCAGGGCGAATCGCCCTCTTTGCTCTTCCGGCGGTACGGCGGCGTTATGTCCAGAAAACATTGTCATTATCACTCCCCGCTACACCGTCAGCACCACGCAACTATCAGCGTCCCAGCACAACCGCACTTCGTCGCCCCAGGTCGGCGAGCCTTTGCGATAGCGGTCGGCATTCTGCAACTGCGCGCTGATAATCTGCCCGCTGTTCAGTCTGACGTGATAAATCGACAGGTCGCCCAGGTAAGCAATGTGTACCACTTCCCCGACGGCGAAATTACAGCCGTCGGCCGGCGTCCGATCGCAAAGCATGATTTTCTCCGGCCGGAGCGCGATATACACCGGCACGCCGTCAACGATGGATACATCGGAATCGACCTTCAGCGGATGAACCAGTCCGGGGCTGCGTATAATCAACTCGTCATCCCGGCGCTCGGTCAGCACGCCTTCAAACATATTGACGGAACCGATAAACTCGGCGCTGAAGCGGGTATTCGGATGCTCGTATATCTCTTCCGGCTCGCCAATCTGCACAAACTTGCCGCGGTTCATGATGGCGATGCGCCCGGCCATCGTCATCGCTTCTTCCTGATCGTGCGTCACCATGACGCAGGTCACCCCGACGCGCTCCAGAATATCGACGACTTCAAGCTGCATGCGATCGCGAAGTTTTTTATCCAGCGCGCCCATGGGTTCATCCAGCAACAATAGCTTGGGACGTTTGGCCAGACTGCGCGCCAGCGCTACGCGCTGACGCTGACCGCCGGAAAGCTGATGGGGTTTACGTCCGGCAAACTCCTGCATATGCACCAGCGTCAGCATTTCTTCCACGCGATCTTTTATCTCGGAACGCGATAGCCGGTCTTGCTTCAAACCGAAAGCAATATTCTTTTCCACCGTCATATGGGGGAACAGCGCATATGACTGAAACATCATATTGATGGGGCGCTGGTAAGGCGGGACCAAAGAAAGATCCTGTCCATCCAGCACAATCTGGCCCTGTGTGGGATGTTCAAACCCTGCCAGCATACGCAACAGCGTGGATTTTCCACAACCAGAAGCGCCCAACAGCGCAAATATTTCACCCTTGTAAATAGTCAGACTCACGTCGTCGACGGCGGCCTGGCCATCGAATGATTTAGTCAGGTTACGAACTTCCAACAGCGGCGTCACCGCTTTTTGGGGCCTGGGTTGGGGACGGGGAATAGCTTCACTCACTTCGCATTGCTCTCCGGCAAAAGCAAAACAAGTCGCCGTCTGGCTTCAGGCGGAATACGGCCTTTACGCACATGAGGCGACACGATTAGACACTCTTAATAGTGCAAACAGGCGGTATCGGCCGCCTGTTGTGTATACATATTCAGGATGAAAAACGCTTACTTTCCGCTTTTTACCCTGGTCCAGGCGCGCGTACGCGTGCGGTCAATTTGTGGCGATTGAACCTTGAGCGTAAACAGCTTGGCGCGTACGTCCGCTGGCGGATAGATACCGGGATCGTTGCGAATGTCTTCGTTCACCAACGGCACCGCTTCTTTATTCGCACTGGCGTAGTACACATGGTTGCTGATATTGGCGATGACGTCCGGCTTCAGCAGATAGTTCAGGAACTGATAGGCGGAATCCACATTTTTGGCATCCGCCGGAATGGCGAAAACATCAAAGAACGCCAGCGCCCCTTCTTTCGGGATACTGTAATGAATGTTGACGCCGTTCTTGGCTTCTTTGGCGCGGTTGGCCGCTTGCATCACGTCGCCGGCCCAGCCGATAGCGACGCAGATATCGCCATTCGCCAGATCGTTGATATATTGCGAGGAATGGAAGTAGCGAATGCTGGGGCGCAGTTTCAGCAACAGTTCCGTCGCCGACGTCGTGTAGTCGTTCGCTTTGGTGCTGTTAGGATCCTGGCCCTGATAGTTCAAGACGGTGGCGAAAATCTCTTCAGGCGCATCCAGGAAAGAGACGCCGCAGCTTTTCAGCTTTTCCAGATTTTCCGGTTTCAATACCAGATCCCAGCTATCAACCGGCGCATCGGCGCCAAGCGCCGCTTTGACCTTATCGACGTTGTAGCCGATGCCGGTGGTCGCCCATAAATACGGCAACGCATATTTATTATCCGGATCGTGCTGAGCAATCAGTTTCAACAGTTCAGGATCGAGATTTTTGTAATTCGGCAGTTTACTTTTATCCAATGGCTGGAAAACGCCGGAAGCGAGTTGACGCTCGAGAAAACTGGCCGAAGGCACGACCAAATCAAACCCGGTGCTGCCCGCCATCAGTTTGCCTTCCAATACTTCATTGGAGTCAAACACGTCATAAACCACTTTTATTCCCGTTTCCTTCTGGAAATTCTGCAACGTGTCCGGCGCGATATAGTCAGACCAGTTGTAAACATGCAGCACTTTCTCTTCCGCAGACGCGGTGACGGACGCGGCCATCATTAAGCCAGCAACAACACCCGATAACCATTTTTTACGTTGGGTGAACATCCGTTCCTTCCTCCATACAAGGATGTGATTCATGAGAGTAAACTTATATCCGTCGGATACAAAAATCTTCCTGCGTCTATGTCATCGCGACAGCAAGCAATGAATAGTTATGTTGTTCATCTTTCCGGCTATCTGCGTTGAATGCAGCATAGCGGACGCCGTTACAAATGCGAGCCTATCGCAAAACTGTGACAGAAATTAAGCATAACCGCACTGCACCGGTCATACCATAGTCGAACGGAAAAAATGGTTTTTATCGATTATTTATTCATATTTTATCTATGCAATAGGGGCATTTACCGATAAACGCCGATTAATGCTCGGTAAAAACAGCAAAAATGTAGAATAAATGACGGATGACTTAAAATAAGTAAAACTGATTGCTGCCGTTGGCAGCAATGGCTTCAATGAAGGAAGGAGGTATTCATTCTACTGGCAGGAGTTTCTTCTTCATCACCAATAAACAGAAGATTATTTGCCCCGGCCTCTAAAATGACCATTGATATTTGCTCTTCAGATTGCTGCATGAAGTGCCTGAACTGCTCCAGCGTCATACCCGCGGCAACGCTGAACGACTGACAAACGATCAGCTTCGGCAGATTGTCATCCTGGACATCGATAAAGGCTTTTACCGTCAGGGAACTGGCGTTGATTTGACTCAAGTCGCCCACCAGCGGGATTAACGCGCTGGGTTTCACCTCGGCCAGGGCCGAAAACAGCACTACGTTATCCACCAGATCAACCTTGGCGTCGAATACGCCGTCAAAATTCTGCATATGCGGTAAATGCAGCGCCTGACAGGAGTCGCATTCGAAAAACAGGATGTTTAATTGATCCAGCCACCGCCGTAGCATAGCCAAATCCGGGACGATGAGTGAATCCATTATTTTGCCTCATGCTGACTGTTGTTAAAAAAGGGTCCATAGCTTACGGAATATTACCGCCCGATGCCATGACAAACACGCGTTAAATTGCGATAAATCACCAACGACCCGTTGCGTATTTTATGGCGGGCCGTTCATGCCCGCCACCTTTTTTGACCGATGCGCGCCGGCCAAGATACAAAACGCTAACCTTTATGCGCCGATAACGCCCGGACATGTTGCTCGATAAATTCAATGATCATGCCGGCGATATCAATCCCGGTGGTGCTTTCGATGCCCTCCAGCCCCGGCGAGGCATTCACTTCCATCACCAGAGGCCCGCGCTCGGCGCGCAAAATATCCACTCCGGCGACATTCAATCCCAACGTTTTGGTCGCATTAAGCGCAACCGCTCGCTCACGGGCGGTAATTTGCACCCTGCTCGCCGAACCGCCGCGATGCAAATTGGACCGAAACTCGCCCGCTTTAGCCTGTCGTTCGATGGCTGCCACCACCCGGTTGCCGATCACCAGACAGCGAATATCCCTGCCCCGTGCCTCCCGCACATACTCCTGCACCAGAATATGGGCATTCAGGCCGCGAAAAGCGTCAATCACGCTCTCCGCGGCCTGGCGGGTTTCCGCCAGCACCACGCCGATACCCTGCGTGCCTTCCACGAGCTTCACGACCAGCGGCGCGCCACCGACCATTTCTATCAGGTCGCTGGTATCATCCGGCGAATGGGCAAAACCGGTAACCGGAAGATCGATGCCGGCGCCGGCCAGCAACTGAAGCGAATGCAGCTTGTCGCGGGCGCGGATAACCGAGACGGCGTTGTTAAGCGGGAAACTTCCCAAGCATTCGAACTGGCGCAGCACCGCCGTGCCGTAAAACGTAATTTGCGACCCAATGCGCGGAATAACCGCATCATATTTAACCAGCCGACGCCCGCGATAATGCACCGACGGCGCCGCCGAATTGATATTCATGTAACAGGACAGCGGGTCAATGATATCAATCCGATGTTTGCGCTCTTCCGCCGCTTCACGCAGCCGTTTGCAGGAATATAACGAACCATCACGAGACAGAATCGCAATCTTCATAAATGTCCCATACCCAATAGATTGATGGCGGGCTATCCTGCCCGCCTCCGGGCCGACGCAATTGCGTCTTGAAAAATAACGGCAATGCGGATACTAACGTATCGCCCATCCCTGCCGATGCAAGTAATCCAGCATAAACGGCCGCAGTTCTTTTTTTAGCGTGCGCTGGACATGTTCGCTCCAGCTATCACTCCGATTATGGGTGCGCTGTAGGTAATACTCCGCCAATTGCCGATCGTATTCGGCCAGTTTTTCACGATCGAGCGGTTGGTAGGTATTCTCATGCATTAACATTGCCGGCGGCAATCGCGGTTTTAACGCCGGATCGGCGTCGGGGTATCCCAGGCAGAGACCGAATAACGGCAGCACCTGTTTCGGCAGTTGCAGCAAAGCGGTGACATCAGCGATATTGTTGCGGATGCCGCCGATAAACACGCCGCCCAACCCTAATGACTCTGCGGCGACCAATGCGTTCTGCGCCATGATGGCGGTATCCACGCAGCCTATCAGCAACTGTTCCGCCAAGCCGGTTTCGGCCTGTGGAAATATTTGCAGATGACGGTAAAAATCGGCGCAAAACACCCAAAACTCCGCCGCCTGCGCAACATAGCCCTGCTCGCCGGCATAGTGAACCAACGTCTGCCGCATGGCCGGATCGGTAATGCGGATAATTGAACTGCACTGTAAAAAACTGGAGCTGGAAGCGCTTTGCGCGGCGGCGACGATCGCGCCGCGCTGTTCGTCCGTCAGCGTTTGTGAGGTAAAAGCACGAATGGAACGATGATGTCGTAATAGATCAATGGTGGGCGTCACTCTGATATCCTTCAGGCATTATGTACTTTACCGATGAAAAGTTCTGATGCATGGCGTCATTATACTGTGCGGATCCTTAATGCAAACAGACGCCGAGCGCGCATAGGATATTCCGCCGACCCCAGCGGATAATTATAGGTCAGCCGACACGCCGGACCAACTTTCTTCCACCGCCGCCATCACGCCCTTGTCGGGCAAGCAAGGCCAACAAGGCTGCAACCGATAAAGGAAGCGTATATGATAGATAAAGCGAATTATTGCGACAGGCAACGACGACTTTTTTTCATCGGCTAATGCAGGCATAGTCACCGCATTAAAGATAGGCATTCGCCGGCAATTTCAGAAAAACGACACTTTTCCCATTTATAAGGAGTTTACATGTTCGCTGTTATTTTCGGGCGCCCGGGTTGTCCATACTGTGTGCGCGCCAAAGCGTTGGCAGAAAAACTGGCTGAACAGCGTGATGACTTCCGTTTCCGCTATGTCGATATCCGGGCGGAAGGCATCACGAAAGACGATTTGTCGAAGACGGTAGGCAAACCGGTTGAAACCGTGCCGCAGATATTCCTGGATGAAAAACACATCGGCGGCTGTACGGACTTTGAAGCTTACGCGAAAGAAAATTTGAGTTTGTTCCAAAAATAATCGGCGCACGACAAAAAAGACGCATGTTGCGTAATAAGGCTGATGACAAAGGACGTCGCGCGGTGAGAATGGATAGATTTGTCAACAGGCTGAATGCCGGTCGCTTAAGCTGACCGGCATTTTTTTAAAGGATGGCACGGCCTGTTTAATGTCCGGTCGAAACCCTGCTGCCGCGTTTAATCAGCCAATACAGAAGACTGGCCGCCAATAGCGAATTAAGCGCCGGAATCCCCCATTCTATGGCGAAGCCTACTATGGCGCCGGCAACACTCGCGGCGATGGCCGCCCAACCGATCAACGGCGTATCGGCGGCTTCCGGCAGTTCGCCTGCTTTTCTGCTCGCGGCGAGTAATTGTCCATGAGTGCGTAAAATATAATAATCGACCAGCATGATGCCGATAATCGGCGGGAAAAGTACGCCAAGCAGCGTGAGAAAATCCACGAACCTATCCAAAATACCCATCACGGAAAGGAAGGTGCCAATAAACCCAATCACCAGCGTGATCGACATATAGCTGAGTTTTCTGCCGGTCATGCCTTCTATGGCGTTGGCAATACCCAATGATGACGAATAAAGATTGATGTCATTGATTCTCAATGTGGAGAAAATGACCGCGATCAGCCCGATACCCCCGGCGGTTTGCGACATGATGGTCACCACATCGGCGGTATTCAGCGCCCGGGCAATTAATATCGCCAACCCGTTGACGATAAATTCCCCCACGATGATCGACATAATGGTGATCCAGAAAACGTGGTTGCCTTTTCGGGAATAACGGGTCATATCGGGGGTAATTAAACTTGCCACAATACAGCCGCCGACCACCATGGTGGCGCCGGCGCTGATGGAAACGGCCGCGCCGGCGGGAGCGGAACGCAGCAACTCGGCGATATTGTGCCCCGAGAGGGTCATAACGGAGATATAGCCGACAATAAAGATAAACAGCGGAACGGCTATTTTCGCGGTAAATTTTAACGCCTTGAAGCCAAAGGCGACCAGAATCGTCAGCGCGGCGCCGGACAGGGTGGCCGACCAGCCAAAGCCTAACCTGTCGCCGAGGGCGAAGTTGAGGGCTTTGGCAAAGACGGCGTTTTGCACGCCGAACCAGCCCAACAGGCTGACGGCTATCACCACGCCGATCAATACGGAACCCACGCGGCCGAAACCGCACCATCGGGCCAGCAAACTGCCGGATAATCCCTCTTTCATACCCGCATAGCCAAGGCCCAACGTTACCACCCCGAATATCGAGCTGCCGATAAAAATCGAGATAAAGGCATCGCGCAGCGTCATTGCGTTGCCCAGTACGGCGCCTAACATAAATTGATCCAGCGCGGTCAGCATCCCTATATGGACCAATGCCACATTAAAAAAGGGCAACCGTACATTCATCGGCACCCGACTGACCGGATAATCATCGATACTTTCCATCCGAATATCTTCCTTATATTTAAATAAATTGAATGCCTTTCTCTATGAGCGAATTTGGAACATAATTATCCAGTCCCAGATGACGACAAAACTCCTCGAATTGATTCAATGAATGGACGTTCGCCTTTTGATATATGCTATATACTCTATTCTGAATGGTTTTATAGGAAACGTTCATTTTTCTGGCGATCTCTTTATTGCTTAGTCGTTGCAAGATCAGAAAAACAATATCAAGTTCAGACTTGGTAAAAATGCTGGTGGTTAATTCGGTATTTAACGTCGTGGGCTTTTTGTGGTCAATATAAACCAGAGGCGACAGCGTATTAAGCGGCCTGGCGTTCCACATGGTTGCGATGCAAATCCGCTCTGCATTAAAGATGGGGATTTTCTCGCTAATGAACGGCGTTAGCGTTTTTTTGCCGTACCAATAGTGGGTTTCGATAACGGTAACGCGCTGTGCGCTATTTTCCGTACGGCGATCATGCTCTTTCAGGTCATCGGATAACTCAGCCCAACCGGCAGGAAACTCATCATCAAACTTCCCCTCGATATCAAAATTCAGGGGCGTATTGGTATAAAGGTATGCCGCTTTATTCATATAGATATGCCTGGATTCCAAATCTTTAATCCCCCAGGGCTCATTCAGGTACTCCATCATGGTGATAAGGCTGCGGATATAATCATTCATACTTTTTGATGACGATGGCATCCTGCCCTCCTTTTAGACTCAGGCTGACTCAGCGGATCAGTTTTGCTAAATAGTGCCGCGTATGCTTGTGGGCATATCCCGGCAGGTTGCCGTATTCTCGATATCCCAGTTTCTCGTAAAAGCCCCGCGCCTGAAAACTGAAGGTATCGACATAGGCCAGATGGCAACCGCGTTTAAGCGCTTCCTCTTCGGCTTTTTTCATCAGTTGGCTGCCTAATCCGGTTTTTCGGTATTTCTCGCTGACCCATAGATATTGTACTTCAAGGCCTCCCCACCAGGTTCTGGCCACCAGACCCGCCACGATGGCGCCGGTCTGATCCTTGAAGTTCAAAAATAATGGCTGAATATCGACGGCGTCATATTTTTCATTGTGCTGCCACAAACTTTGAATAACGTAGTCTTGTTCACTTTGATCCGGCTTATCGGTAATATTTAAATTCATTTATTATTCGCATCCTTATTATTTATATATAAAAGATATTTACAGCATTCATGATTGGTCAATAGCACAAATAGTCTTCTGAAACAAGAGGGGTTTTCACCCGTTCTCATATTTGCATATTGCGTTATGGTAAGCAGCGTTATAAGAACATAAAGTTCGAGATATTTATATCATGCCAGATCAATCGGGGTATGTGAATAATGTCCTTCACCAGGGAAACATATTCAGAGGTGATAGTGCCGGATGCCGAATCCGCCTGCTACTAAAATAATGCCTGACATGTGGAGAAAAAATATAGGATAAATCACCGCAACAGTAGTAGTCGGACTGAGCGTATTTTGGCCGGGTGAACCTGTTAGTCGTCAACCAGTTCAACATATTTTGATATTATATAACCAGCGGTCTCTTTAAACATTTTTTATATAATTTGCCGATGGATCAATTTTAGCCGTATGTATTCGTCATAAAGGCAAGTTGCCTGTGCGTCGACTTTGTTACTCGGCTGCTGTAAGCAGCGTTCAAATCTGCTCCGGCAGCTTTGTCAGTCACCTGAATCACGGACTTGAGCAAGCGTATCAGGGTTAATTGAGAGACATCCTGCCTCTCACCGCTGGCTGGCCTGCCGTTGCTGATCAACGTCGTTCCCGACGAATTCGACCATCAGTTATCGCGTTGTTCAAACCGATAGCGTTTTGTCCGAATAGAGGAGCAAGCCCCATCCGCGATAAACGCCGATTCAGCGAAAATACCGCCGATAGGTCGCATGCAGGCATAAAACGCCCAGCGCGCCCAGCACACTCCAGAATACCGCGCTCAACATATAAGCCAGCTCTTGCCAGAACGAGTGATTGGGCGCGCGGCCAAAATGCAGGATAAGCAGGCACACCGGCATCGCGATGAGCGATCCAATCAATGGATACAGCAGCCGTCCGCGCCGGGACAGACAGCTTGCCACGATGCCCGGCAATAAAAAGAGCAACATTCCGGGATCGCCACGCAGCCCATCGTCAGAGACCACATCAGGCACATTCATTTTCTGACCTAAAAAGACCACGGTAAACAATAAAAAACAACAGGCTGAACCAATCCAACCTTTATCGTTCGCCATACGTTTCCTCTCTTGATATGCCGTCCACGTCATATCTGACCGATGCCCTGCTCCACCTGTTTCACGCTGCGGCCTGACCGTATCCCCGGACGATAACGCCGGGAATGCGCTGCGATCACGCCTGAAAAAGCGATGGGGTTAAACTTCGACACGGTAAATATGAATGACTGAATATCCCCGATATGACATAAAGTGAGGTATCGCCACTATTTATTCAGTGAATACTGGTTGTAAGACCAACAAACATCTAGAATAGCGACGCCACAATAATTGCGATGAACAATTTGTACAGCATAAATTAGACTGATCGCGCCGGGTTCCTGCTCGCCGACAGTTATTTATGATGTCAGTGGAACCTATGCAGTTAATGGCTAAATCTAGCCTCTATAACCATTTATATCAAGCACTTACTGGTAAATGACAAGTTACATCCCATGAATATAAACGTCGCTGATTTGTTAAACGGGAATTACATTCTGCTGTTATTCGTGGTTCTTTCATTAGGACTTTGCCTTGGGAAGTTACGTCTGGGGCCAGTACAACTCGGTAATTCTATTGGTGTTTTGGTGGTATCGTTATTACTCGGACAACAACATTTTTCGATTAACACCGAAGCGCTCAATCTCGGTTTTATGTTGTTTATTTTTTGCGTCGGAGTGGAAGCCGGGCCTAATTTCTTTTCAATTTTTTTCCGCGACGGCAAGAATTACCTCATGCTTGCCCTGGTGATGGTGGTCAGCGCCATGCTGCTGGCGCTGGGATTAGGCAAGTTATTCGGCTGGGGGATCGGGCTGACGGCCGGTATGCTCGCGGGCGCCATGACATCCACCCCCGTCTTGGTCGGCGCCGGCGACACCTTGCGCACCATGTCCGGCCTCGGCGCGCAAATAGGCGTAGAGCAGGACCACCTAAGCCTGGGCTATGCGCTGACCTATCTTGTCGGCCTGGTCAGCCTGATCTTCGGCGCGCGCTATCTGCCCAAATTACAGCATCAGGACTTGCCGACCAGCGCGCAGCAGATTGCCCGTGAACGTGGGCTTGATACCGACAGCCAGCGAAAAGTGTACCTGCCGGTTATCCGCGCCTACCGCGTCGGTCCGGAACTGGTCGCCTGGGCTGACGGGAAAAATCTGCGGGAACTGGGCATTTATCGCCAGACGGGCTGCTATATTGAACGCATCCGCCGCAATGGCATTTTGGCCAATCCTGATGGCGACGCCGTACTGCAACTTGGCGATGAAATCTCTCTGGTGGGCTACCCCGATGCTCATGCCCGTCTGAACCCCAACTTCCGCGATGGGAAAGAAGTGTTCGATCGCGACCTATTGGATATGCGCATCGTCACCGAAGAAATCGTGGTGAAAAACCACAATGCGGTCGGTAAACGTCTCAGCCAATTGAAACTTACCGATCACGGCTGTTTTCTTAACCGCATTATCCGTAGCCAGATTGAAATGCCTATTGATGACGGCGTGGTGCTGAATAAAGGGGATGTGTTGCAGGTTAGCGGCGACGCCCGCCGGGTAAAAAGCATTGCGGACAGAATCGGGTTTATTTCCATTCACAGCCAGGTGACCGATCTGCTGGCCTTCTGCGCATTCTTTATCATCGGCATCATGGTCGGCCTGATCACCATCCAGTTCAGTAATTTCACGTTCGGCATCGGCAATGCCGCCGGTTTACTGTTTGCCGGCATCATGCTCGGCTTTCTGCGCGCCAACCACCCGACGTTCGGCTATATCCCGCAAGGGGCGCTGAATATGGTGAAAGAATTCGGCCTGATGGTGTTTATGGCCGGCGTCGGATTAAGCGCCGGCAGCAGTATCGGCCGCAGCTTCGGCGAAATAGGGATGCAAATGCTGGTCTCGGGCTTAATCGTCAGCCTGGTGCCGGTGGTTATCTGCTTTTTATTCGGCGCTTATGTGCTGCGCATGAACCGCGCCCTGCTGTTTGGCGCCATGATGGGCGCCAGAACCTGCGCGCCGGCAATGGAGATTATCAGCGATACCGCCCGCAGCAATATTCCGGCGCTGGGATATGCGGGTACCTATGCCATCGCCAATGTATTGCTGACATTGGCCGGTTCGCTGATCATCATCATCTGGCCGGAATTGCCGGGATAACAGGAAGTATAAAAAATTGTCACTATTTCTGACAAAAGGCAGAACTTTTCCTTAAGGCCAGAGTCTGAATTACTGCCACTGCTTTTCTTTGTTATCCCCATATTGAGGAGCCCGTCGTTCCCGCCTTTCAGGTTCAAGAACGATGGGCGTTTTCTTTTTTGCATCCCGCCCAAAACCCTTAACCCAGCCCGGTTTCCACATGAAAACGCCGTGTTTCGCCGGCGGCCATTTCAATCAGGGTTCCTGCCCGACGAGCCGCATTGTATCCCTCAGGCCGGCAGGTCGCGGGTAACGCAAAGGCCGCTACTTTTTGATCGCCGTTATACAAAACCCAGCGAGTCGCATAATTCAGCTCCGCGCTGGAAAAACGGGTCACAAAACGATGCCCCTGCGGCGCATGCATACTGAACTCCACCTGCTGCGCATACTGAGACAGATTATCGGCGAAAAAAACGATTTCCGGATCGTAAAACCCAGGTTCATCCAGCGCATTGAAGCTTTCCGGCGCCTGCGCCAGCTTCTCCGTATAACTCAGCCACTGCGCCGTTGGATGTACATGTCCCGGAATGGAGCGGCGTAAGGCGAAAGCCCGATCGGGAATGTTCTGACTGAATGTCGCCCCGGCCACATAGGCGTAGTTCATATGGCACATATACTGTAACGGCATAGGCGCGCTCGCCAGATTCGTCACCGTCATCTCAATATTCAGCAGCGTACTGCCCGCCGTCATAGTCACCGCCGGCGCCGCACGGTAATGATGACCGAATCCTTTCACATACTCATAGTCCCCCGTCAGCGTCAAGGCGTCATTGCCGATGATCAAGCGCGCGACGTCCATTGGCGCACAAGCCATTTCTCCGTGCAGTGGATGTTGATCGTCCGCGGCGGGACAGCCGTTGCTTAGCAAACCGGAATGAAAGGCGAAGCAGCCATAGGTATCGATGATGCTACTGCCCGGCTTCGGCTGCGAAAAAGGATTGCTCATGGTCAGAGAATGACCATCGAATTCGGCATCCCAAATCATCTGCCCGTAGAATGGCAAAATGATGATGTACCCGCGCGCATTCTGTAATTTGATGGCCTCAATCCCTGAAACATAGCGAAACGTCGTTGCCGAAAAGTGTGCGTTTTCCAGCAGTATCCGGGGCTGTTCCGTAAACATCGAACGTGATAAATGTATTTGCGTGCTCATTAAATATCCCTCTCATCAAGCGTCATTACTGGTCGCGGGCCGATCGACGGCCAAATGCCGCTTGTTGCGCATTTCGCCCCAGAAATAGAAACCGACATAGGCAAAGCACAACAGAGACACGCCAAAAGATTTTTGCAGAGAACCCAAATGATCGGAGACATATCCCTGCACTGCCGGCACCACCGCCGCGCCGACGATAGACATCACGATAATGGCGCCGGCGACCTCGGTGTATTTTTTGTCGACGGTATCCAGCGTACCGGCATATATCGTCGCCCAACAGGGGCCGAACAGAACGCTGACGAAGACCGCGGCATAAACGGCGGTAAAATTCGGCACCATGACGACATAAGCCAGCGTCGCCACGCCGGCCGCCGAGTAAGCGATCAGGACTTTTTCGGCGCTGAAGCGCGTCATCAGGAAATTGGCGACAAACTTACCGATAAAGAAGCAGATAAAGCTGTAAATCATAAAGTTAGAAGCATCACGCTCGTTGGCCGCTCCTAAAGTTAACGCCAGACGAATGGTGAAAGACCACACAGCGACCTGCATACCGACATAGAGAAACTGCGCCACAATGCCGCGTTTGAAATGGTTGTTGCCCGCCAGATAACGCAGCGTCTCACCGAGCGACGGCAGCGTCTGCTTGTTCTGTCCCTCATTTTGCACCTTACAGGTTGGATAGCGGGTCAGCAGGAATAGAAAGAAAACTATCAGTAACACGAAAATCAAATACTTATAGGGTTCCAGCGTGTATTCCAGCATTTGCAGGCGGAACGTGTGGATCTGATCCGGCGTCATGTTCGCCATCTGACTTTCCAGGCTATCGCCTTCCTGGAATACCAGATATTTACCCAGGACAATCCCCATCAATGCGCCGACTGGGTAAAATGTCTGGCTGATATTCAGGCGCAGCGTGGCGTAATCACGATGACCAATCATTGAGCTGTAGGTGTTGGCGGCCGTTTCCAGAAAACTCAACCCAATGGCTATGGCGAAAATCGCCGCCAGGAACATGGTATAGGTCGCCATGTGAGATGCCGGATAAAACAGACTACAGCCGGCGATATAGAGCGTCAGGCCGATCAAAATCGCGATCTTGTAACTGCTTTTCCGGATCACTACCGATGCCGGGATCGCAATCAAAAAATAGCCGCCGTAAAATGCGCTTTGCACCAGCGCACTGGCGAAGTCGCTCAGTTCAAACACGCTTTTAAATTGCGTAATCAAAATATCGTTCAAGCTGGCCGCGCATCCCCATAACGGGAACAGGCACGACAACAAAATAAACTGAAACAATGGCGTCTTATTCAGATAGCCATCTGGCATTTGGATAATATCCTGACGCATGATGTTTTCCCCGGTTAGTTGGCGAGAGAATGATTGGCAAGAAAATCACGAAATTGCGCCGCATCCGGATAAGCACGCTGGGTGCCTTTTCCCGTAACGCTATAGGCCGCAAAAGCAGAGGCGTATTCCATCGCGCGTTTTATGTTTCCGTCCTTCACAAAGTAATGCGCAAAACAGCCGATAAAAGCATCCCCGGCGCCGCTGGTATCAATGGCGTGAACGCTGACCGGCTTAACATGATGTATCTGTTCCCCCGTCATCCACACCGAGCCGCGGTGACCCATGGTGATAATCAGGTTTTTCAATCCCCTGGCCAGCAGCAAGCGTCCCGCGCTGAAAATGTTCTCTTCGGTATCAACCGGCATACCGGTCAGAATTTCCAGTTCGGTTTCGTTCGGCATAAAGAAATCGCACTGGCAGGCATAGTCGATATCCAGCTCGCGCGCAGCCGGCGCTGGATTCAAAATGACCTGAATGTGATGCCGGCGAGCAAAATCAATGGCGTAATAGACGGTTTCCAGCGGGATCTCCAACTGGAGAATAAACAGTTTGCACTGTCTGAGTGATTCAGCGGCCGCGTCGATGTCCCGGGCCGATAGATGGTTATTCGCGCCTTTAATAATCAAAATCCGGTTATGTGACGACTTATCGACAAAGATCGGCGCCACCCCGCTAGAGATGCCGGCGACCGGCGTAACATAGCGAACGTCCACGCCCAAATGCCGTAAGTTCTCTATGGTGTTGCCGGCGAACAGGTCGTCGCCGACCCGGCTGACCATCATGACGGACGCCCCCAGCTTGGCGGCAGCAACCGCTTGATTCGCCCCCTTCCCGCCGCAGCCTATCTCAAAGTCCGGCGCCGCCAGCGTTTCGCCTGTTTTAGGCATCTCATCAATGTAAGTGATGAGATCCACCATATTTGAACCAATGACTGCGATATCCATAATCAGCTTCCCCGGATGGTTTTTTTAATTATTAAATGTTACGTTAATAACAATAACAACCATGGTTTGTTATTAATGTGACAATGATCGCAAGCGGCAGGTATTTACGTGGAAAAAAGAACAGATAAAATTGATATTGCAGTTAAAATGTTATAATTATAACATCCATAATTTATTAAACAGTCAAAGGAGCCAACCATGACGACTGAAACGCGCGATTACGCCCCCTATATTGACCACACGCTGCTGGCCGCCGATGCCACCGAACAACAAATCATCAAGCTGTGTGAGGAAGCGAAAACGCATCGCTTTTATGCGGTTTGCGTTAACTCGGGTTATGTCCCCTTAGCCGTCGGTCAGTTAAAAGGCACACCGGTGCGGGTTTGTTCGGTGATTGGCTTTCCGCTGGGCGCCGGCCTGACATCCGCCAAAGCCTTTGAAGCGAAAGCCGCCATTGACGCCGGCGCCAGAGAAATAGATATGGTGATCAATATCGGCTGGTTGAAAAGCGGAGACGTCAGCGCCGTTAAGGCCGACATTCAGGCCGTGCGCGAGGTTTGCGCCGCTATACCGTTGAAGGTAATATTGGAAACCTGCCTGCTTAGCGATGAACAAATCGTGCTGGTTTGTGAGATGTGTCGTGAGCTGAATGTCGCATTCGTCAAAACATCCACCGGGTTCAGCACCGGCGGCGCGCGCGTCGAGCATGTGAAACTGATGCGTGAAACAGTAGGCCCAACGGTTGGCGTTAAAGCCTCCGGCGCGGTTCGCGACCGTCAGACGGCGGAAAACATGATCCTCGCCGGCGCGACCCGAATCGGCACCAGTTCCGGCGTCGCTATCGTTTCCGGCAAATCGTCCGCGGCAGGAAACTACTGATTATCATTCCGCATAGATGAAATTGCTTTCCCCCGACGTGATGACAATGCGAACAAGCGGATGAGGTATCTTCAGGGACGCCTCTCCCTGCGCAGGCTGAATATATCAATCATCATGGTGCGTATGGAATTATTCGATTAGGCAGACCCATTATCAGGACATCACATGGAAACGCGGCGCGAAGAACGGATTAATAAACTTGCCCAGGCCTTGAAATCAACCGACAAACTGCACCTTAAGGACGCCGCCCAGTTACTGGGCGTGTCCGAGATGACCGTTCGCCGCGATCTGAGCGCCGAGCCAGCGGCCGTGGTATTGCTCGGCGGCTATGTGGTCAGCGATTTGAAGAATAACAACGCCACCAATTATTTTGTTTCCGATCAACAAAACAAACATGTGGCGGAAAAACGCAGCGCCGGCGCCGTCGCCGCGCGTCTGATTGCTGCGAACGATACGGTATTTTTCGATTGCGGCACCACCACGCCTTTTATTATCGACGCCATTGCCGAAGACCTGCCGTTTACCGGTATTTGTTATTCCCTGAACACCTTTCTGGCGTTACAGGGAAAGCACGCCTGCCAAGCGATCCTCTGCGGCGGTCAGTTTCACCCGGACAACGCCATTTTCACGCCGCTCGGCCAGCGCAACGAGCTTGATAACGTCTGCCCGAATAAAGCGTTTATTTCAGCGGCGGGAATCGATCTCGCCGCCGGCGCCACCTGCTTTAATTTCGCGGAACTGAGTATGAAACACCGGGCGCTGGCGATGTCGCAGCGCGCCATTCTGGTTGCCGATAGCAGCAAGTTCGATCTGGTTAAACCCGCCTGTATCGGCCCGCTGACGCTGTTCGATACGCTGATAACCGATCGCCAACCGGCGGCCGGCTATCTTCGCTACTGCAACGATCATGGCATTCGGTTGATGAACATCGACCATTAACCGAACAGACCGCCAAACCACTGCTGAAACTTCAGCATTACCGAATCCCACAATCGGCTGAAGAATCCCGCTTCCGGGATCTCGTCCAGCGCCACCAGTTGATGCTGCCCGATGCTCTTGCCGTCAAGCTGAAAATCAATGGCGCCGACGACCTGATTCTTCGCCAAAGGCGCCGACAACTGCGGCTGAAGCAGCGTAAAGCTGGCTTTCAAATTTTTCATCTGCCCTTTTGGGATCGTCAATGCGGCATCCTGCGCCACACCAAGCCGGGCCTCTTTCTGCGTGCCGTACCAGACGCGCTGCGTGGTAAAAGGCGCGCCCGTCTTGATCGGCGTGATGGTTTCATAAAAGCGAAATCCCCAGGTAAGCAGTTTCTCACTCTCGCGGAAACGGGTCGCATCCGTCGGCGCGCCCAGCACCACGGAGATTAAGCGCATTGGGCCTTCGGTGGCTGATGCCACCAGATTATGTCCGGCGCCGCTGGTATGACCGGTTTTGATGCCGTCCACATTGAGATTGGAGCTCCACAGCAGGCGGTTTCGATTAGGCTGGCGAATGTTGTTGAAGGTAAACTCTTTTTCTTTATGCAGCGCATACTCGTCCGGCACGTCGCGAATCAGCGCCTGACCCAGTAACGCCATATCGCGCGCGGTGCTGTACTGTCCCGCCGCATCCAGTCCATGAACGGTAAGAAAATGGGTATTGGTCAATCCCAGCGTTTTAACATAGTTGTTCATCAGGCTGACGAACGCATCCTGACTGCCGGCCACATAATCCGCCAGCGCAATACTGGCATCATTGCCCGATTGAATGACGATGCCTTTATTCAATTCCGAAACCGGAACGCGATCGCCGGGCTTCAGAAACATCAGCGACGATCCGCGCAGCACCGGATTGCCGGTCGCCCAGGCGTCTTTCCCGACGGTGACCTCATCCGTCGTGCGTATTTTCCCGGCTTTTATCGCCTGTCCGATGGCATAACTCGCCATCATTTTTGTCAGGCTCGCCGGGTCAAGACGTTCATCCGCGTTAGATTCGGCCAGCACTTTTCCGCTGTGATAATCCAATAGGATAAATGCCCTCGCTTCAATCTGCGGGACGGTTGGGATCTGTTCGGCATGCGCCAACGGCATCAATCCCGTCAGCAATACCGCGCTTAGTGTGTAAGATTTGAGATGGGCAAAGAGAAACGTTTTCTTCATGAGATCGCCGGATATCCACAATTCATTTAAAAGATTTAACTTTCAATATGTTTTGAAAACTTTAGACACAGCCAAGGTAGCCCGTCATCTCCCTCAAGGAAACAATTCACTTTGTAAAGATAATCAAAGAAATGAAAAGGTCTAAAAAAGACGCGCCGGCGGGAAAAAAATCAGACAATCGGCAATGGCGCCGACAGCGCTGGTCGGGATAACGCCATGCGGCACCGGATAGGGTGCCGCATCAGATTAATACAAGACAGACAATCAGCGGCGTTCGCGTTTGTCCGCCTGTTTCGACAGCCAGTCGCCCAGCGTTTGCACAATCTGCACCAGGATGACCAACGCGATCACGGTGATAATCATCACTTCGGTTTCATAGCGATAATAACCAAAGCGGATCGCCAGATCGCCGACGCCGCCGCCGCCGACAATCCCGGCCATGGCCGAGTAGCCGATAAGGCTGACCAGCGTAATCGTCAGTCCGCGTAATAAACCGGCTTTGGCCTCCGGCAGCAATACGGTACAGATGATACGCATCGGGCTGGCGCCAAAGGCTTCCGCCGCTTCGATAATCCCCGGCTCGACCTCGCGCAGCGCGCTATCGACCAAACGGGCGTAAAAAGCGATCGCCGCGACCGACATCGGTACCGCGGCCGCCACCGGCCCGATGGTGCTGCCCAGCAGGATCTGCGTCAGCGGCAATAACAGCACCAGCAGAATGACAAACGGAATGGAACGGATGATGTTCACCACCACGGTGCTGAGCAGGTAAAGCGCCCGGTTCTCCCAAAACAGGTGCCGATCGGTCACGTAGATCAGGAACCCCAGCGGCAGCCCGCCGATCACCGCGAACAGGGTCGAAATCCCCACCATCTGGAACGTTTCGCCAAACGCCGCGACCAGATCGATCCATAAATCAGCCATGTAACACCTCCACCTGCGCCGTCGTGGCCTGAATATGCGCTATCGCTTCCGCCACTTTTTCCGGACTGGCCGGATGGGTTAACAGCGCGACCAGAATGCCTAATGCGCGATTGCCGATATACTCGATTTTGCCATGCAGGATATTGACGGAGACGCCATAACGGGTCGCCACATCAGACAGCACCGGCTGTTCCGCCGAATCGCCGACAAACAGGATTTTCAGCAATGTACCCTGTAAATCCTCCAGCAGACGAGGAGGAAGCTCAAGATTCAGCGTATGCGCCACCAGTTGACGAGTAAAGGCATGCTGCGGCGCGGCGAAAATATCAAACACATCGCCTTCTTCCACCACTTTGCCGCCGGTCATCACCGCGACGCGGTCACAGATCGACTTGATCACGCTCATCTCATGCGAAATCAGCACGATGGTGATACCCAGCTTCTGGTTAATCTCTTTGAGCAACACCAGAATCGACGCGGAGGTTTCCAAATCAAGCGCGGACGTCGGTTCATCGCACAACAGCACTTCCGGACGATTGGCGATGGCTCTGGCAATGCCTACGCGCTGTTTCTGCCCGCCGCTAAGCTGAGAAGGAAACGCGCCGGCCTTATCGCCCAGTCCCACCAGATTCAGAATCTCCGGCACCCGCTGCGCGATTTCCTCGCTGGACTTGCCGGCCGACTTCAGGCTGAACGCCACGTTTTCCGCCACGGTGCGCGTTTGCATCAAATTAAAATGCTGGAAAATCATGCCGATTTTCTGGCGCTGTTCACGCAAACTCTTGCCATGCAGGTCGCTGATTTTTACGCCATTAACGAGCACAAACCCGTCCGTGGGCCGTTGCAATACATTGATCGTCCGCAACAGCGTGCTCTTCCCCGCCCCGCTGGTGCCGACAATCCCGAAAACTTCTCCCGGTTTGATATGCAGCGTCACATTATCAACGGCGCGATTTCCCTGCTGCTTCCCGTGAGAGAAGTCAACACATACCCCTTCTAACTGAATCATTATCCGCAAACTCCTGGCATTAGCGGAAAAGAAGAAAGCCGGTCACTGACCGGCCAGACAAATACCACAGGTTAATTGCCGGCGCCGCCTGCTCTCGCTCGCCTGGCCTGATATTACCCGCTCCGTTGGGATTTTCCCCGAGCATATCGCTTCTCGAACGAAACGCACGGCTATCAGGCGATACCGGCTCGCGCTTATTGTGCGGGCGCGGGCGTGGTCGCCAGCATCCATTCCGGTTTCTGGAACTGACTGAACATCGACCCCGGCTGGTTAATCACCGCAGCATAGGCGGGCGATTCAACAACGGCCTTGGTATCTTTGACAAACGGCTTATCCAGATCTTCCGTGCGCACCGCAATCACATTCTTCAGATTTTCATCCAGCGTTTCCAGCTTGATGGCGGAAGACAGCTTGAGTCCCGCCGCAAAGGCGAAATTGCCATTAACCAGCGAACCGGTCACGCTGTCCAGCGTTCTGGGTAACTGCGCGGCCTCCAGCGGTTTGAAAACCAAACCGCGCGGATTTTCGACAATATCCTTTTCCGATGCTTTGGTGGCATCGATATCGGGCTTAATGGTGATCAGACCCAGCGATTGTAAAAAACGCAGGCCGCGGGCAAGGTTGGTGGCATCGTTGGACAAGGTGATGACGTCGCCCTTTTTCAGTTCATCCAATGATTTGATTTTATTGGAGTAAAGCCCCATGCTGGCCGTCGGCACCACGATCAACCGACTGATTTTCAGGTTTTTATCCGCCGCGAATTTTTCCAGATACAGCGTGTGCTGGAACAGGTTGGCGTCAATACTGCCGTTGGCGAGAGCGAGATTGGGCTGAACGTAGTCGCTGAATTCGCGCACTACCACTTTGTAACCTTTTTTCGCCAGTTCAGGTTTAATCGCCTGATTAACCATATCGCCATAAGGCCCCGGCGCCACGCCGAAGACAATAGTGTGCGGATCGCTGTTGGCGCAGGCCGCTTGAATACCGGCCGCCAATAGTGCAACACCCAACGTTGCACGAAGAGAGTGTGTCAATTTCATTGAAATATTTCCTGTCAGAACACGACTTTTCGTCATTATTGAGAATAACAAGTTAAATCATAAAGATTAAAAAGGCATATCATTATTTCTCATCTACGACTCGCTGGGTAGTTTACTTTATCCTTCACAGCATAAACTTTTTCTTTCCGGAGATACCGAATGGTAACGATTTGGGGACGTGAAAACTCGACTAACGTCAAGAAAGTGCTTTGGTGCGCGGCGGAATTGGCGCTGCCTTACCAACATATCCCGGCCGGCGGGCAGTTCGGCCGCAATCAGGATGCGCATTATCTGGCGATGAACCCTAACGGACTGGTTCCCTGTTTACAGGACGGCGAGCTGGTGCTGTGGGAGTCCAACACGATAGTGCGTTATCTGGCCGCGCAATACGGAGAAAACTCGCTGTATATTACGGATGCCGGCGCAAGGGCGAACGCCGAAAAGTGGATGGACTGGTCGATTACGCTGGCGAGCGCGTTTGGTCCTGTCTTTATCAATATGGTGCGCGTCGCGGCGGACAAACGCGATATGGCGCTGGTGGAAAAAGGGATGACGGAATGTGAGCGGCTATTGAGCATTGCTGATGCGGCGCTGGCGAACCAAACCTGGTTATCGGGCGATAAATTCGGCATCGGCGACATTCCGCTGGGCTGCATCGCCTATGGCTGGCTTAACATGCCCATCGAGCGCCAGGCGCATCCCAATCTGGCGCGCTGGTATCAACAGCTCACGGCGCGTCCGGCCTATCAAACACACGTCATGATCCCGTTATCCTGAAATAGCAGGCACCGTCAGGTGCCTGGCCCTACTTTTAGCAGCTTGCCGTTATCATGATCGGTCAGCACGTAAAGATAGCCGTCCGGCCCTACCCGCACGTCGCGAATACGTTCATCGCGCTCATTCAGCAATCGCTCCTCCGCCGCCACCTTATCGCCATCCAGCGTCAGGCGGATCAAATTCCGCTCCGCCAGCGCGCCGATAAACAGCGAGTTTTTCCACTGTGGGAATCGGTCGCTGTTATAAAACGCCATACCGCTGACGGCCGGGGATTTCTGCCAGTAAAAAATGGGATTCGCCATGCCCGCCACCTGTTCGCCTTTGGCCTCGGGGATCTTCAGCCCGGAATAGTTGATGCCGTAGGTGGCTAGCGGCCAGCCGTAGTTCTCGCCGGCTTGGGGAATATTGATTTCGTCGCCGCCGCGCGGCCCGTGCTCATTTTCCCACAGCGCGCCCGACCAGGGATTCAGCGCCATCCCCTGCGGGTTGCGATGACCGTATGACCAGATTTCCGGTCGGACGCCGGGTCGGTTAACCAACGGATTATCCGGCGGAATTTCCCCGTCCGCGCTCAGACGGACAATTTTCCCCTGGAGTTTGTCCAGTTCCTGCGCCGTCGGCCGTTGATTATTCTCACCTAAGGCAATAAACAGATATCCCTGACGGTCGAACGCCAGCCTGCCGCCGAAATGGTTTCCGGTGGACAACTTGGGCTGCTGGCGGAAGAAAACCGTAAAATTCTCCAACTGCGTATAGTCATCCGACAAACGACCATAGCCCACCGCCGTTCCCGCTTTTCCATCTTCGCCCTCTTCGGCAAAACTCAGATAGATGCGCCGGTTCTGGGCAAAATCAGGCGACAACGTCACGTCCAGCAGCCCGCCCTGCGATTTGGCATACACCTTCGGCACGCCGGCGATAGGCTCGGAGAGCCCGCCTGCCGCCTGCCAGCGGCGTAAATTACCCGCCCGTTCGGTAATCAGAATCCCCTGTTCGTTCGGCAAAAAAGCCAATGACCAGGGATGATCGAGTTTATCCTGCAACTCCGTCACCTTGAGCGGCGCGGCGAACAACGAGGCGGAAAACAGCAATGCAGCGGCCAGAAATAACCAGCGGCTCAGCGGCGGTAGGGATAACGATAGCGGGCGGTAAGGCATGGCGTTGTCTCCATTCAACAAAAGTTCTGTAAATTTAGGCGGCGGGGAATGTTTGTGCAAAAAATCGACGACAGCTTTACATTTTCTGAAGAAAGGGAGGAACGATATCCTGTGCGAGCCTTACCGGTACAGATTATCGTGACTCGATCGTTCTGATGCTATTGATGTCCCGTTATTTCATAAAGTGGATGCCGCCGTTGAATCGCACGGCTATCCGCGAGCGTCATGCCGGCGCCGATATAGAAAATGCCCGTCCATGCGAACAAGCCGACCAGCATATAATCGCCCGCTGACTTTAGTCGTATGACTATAAGCCACACCGACTATGGTGTAGAATTCGGCGGTTTTCCTTTTTGAATACATTGTGAGCAAATAACATGCAACAACCCCGCATTGGCTTCGTAAGCCTGGGCTGCCCGAAAAATCTGGTGGACTCCGAGAGGATCCTGACCGAATTGCGTACTGAAGGTTACCAGGTGGTGCCGCGCTACGACGATGCCGAACTGGTGATCGTCAATACCTGTGGTTTTATCGACAGCGCCGTGCAAGAGTCGCTGGAAGCCATCGGCGAAGCACTGAATGAAAACGGCAAGGTTATCGTCACCGGCTGTCTGGGCGCCAAAGAGAACCAAATCCGGGAAGTCCATCCCAAGGTGTTGGAAATCACCGGGCCGCACAGCTATGAGCAGGTACTGGCGCATGTGCATCAATATGCGCCCAAACCGGAGCACCATCCGTTCACCAGCCTGGTTCCGGCGCAGGGCGTGAAGCTGACGCCGCGTCATTACGCTTATTTAAAAATATCGGAAGGCTGCAACCATCGCTGCACCTTCTGCATTATTCCCTCCATGCGCGGCGATCTGGACAGCCGTCCGATTGGCTCGGTGCTGGATGAGGCGAAACGACTGGTCGAGGCGGGCGTCAAAGAATTGCTGGTGATTTCTCAGGATACCTCCGCCTACGGCGCCGATGTCAAGCAACGCACCGGCTTCTGGAACGGACAACCGGTGAAAACCAGTATGGTCAGCCTGTGCGAACAGCTTGCCACATTGGGCGTGTGGGTGCGCCTGCATTACGTCTACCCTTATCCGTACGTGGATGACGTCATTCCGTTGATGGCCGAAGGGAAAATCCTGCCGTATCTGGATATTCCTTTGCAACACGCCAGCCCTCGCATCCTCAAGCTGATGAAACGCCCCGGCGCGGTGGAAAGAACGCTGGAGCGCATCAAACGCTGGCGGGAAATCTGCCCGGAACTGACGTTACGCTCAACGTTTATCGTCGGCTTTCCGGGTGAAACGGAAGAGGATTTCCAGATGCTGCTGGATTTCCTGCAACAGGCCAGACTGGATCGCGTCGGTTGTTTCAAATACAGCCCGGTGGAAGGCGCGGCGGCGAACGAACTGCCCGACCAGGTGCCGGAAGAGGTCAAGGAAGAACGTTATCACCGCTTCATGCAGCTTCAGCAGAAAATTTCCTCGCAACGCCTACAGGAAAAAATCGGTCGGCAGTTGCTGGTGCTGATCGATGAAATCGACGCTGAAGGCGCGATTGGCCGCAGTATGGCCGATGCGCCGGAGATCGACGGCGTGGTGTACCTGAATGGCGAGACCGACGTTAAGGTCGGCGATATCGTGAGCGTGAAGATAGAACACGCAGACGAGTACGATTTGTGGGGCAGCCGGATCTGATCGTCCCTCTCTCTTTGCCGGTCTTTTGTTCAAGACAAGACCGGCATGGTTATTCAACCTGTCCGCTTTTCACCCTGTTGCGGTAAAATTCATCAATAATCATCCCCCTGTGACGCCTGCGCCTTGCGTCTGACTTTCAGGTAAAGTAGCCTTGGGTCATGACTACTCCGATCGCCTTATCCGAGGCATAAGCATGTGGAAACGCTTGGTATACAGCCTGTTAACAATCATTGGCGCGCTGTTGCTGTCTGCTTTTGTTCTCGATCGCTGGATCAGTTGGAAAACCGCTCCTTTTGTCTACGACGAACTCCAGGATCTGCCGTCACGCCAGGTTGGCGTGGTGCTGGGTACCGCCAAGTATTACCGCACCGGGGTTATCAATCAGTATTACCTCTTCCGTATTCAGGGCGCGTTGAATGCCTATAACAGCGGTAAAGTCAGTTACCTGTTGCTGAGCGGCGACAACGCCCAGCAAAGCTATAACGAACCCATGACCATGCGTCGCGACTTAATCGCCGCCGGCGTACCGCCGACGGACATCGTGCTGGATTATGCGGGATTTCGGACGCTGGATTCGATCGTCAGGACACGAAAAGTGTTCGATACCAATGATTTCACCATTATCACCCAACGTTTTCATTGTGAACGCGCGTTATTCATCGCTTTGCATCTTGGCATTCAGGCGCAATGTTATGCGGTGCCGTCGCCGAAAAATATCATGATGGTGCGTGTGCGGGAGTTTGGCGCCAGACTGGGCGCGTTGTTTGATTTGTATATCCTGAAACGCGAGCCCCGCTTTCTCGGCCCCACCATCTCTATTCCCGCCCAGCATAATATTCCTGATGATGCGCAGGACTACCCCGCGGTGCTGCCTGAACAACTGCCGAATATCGCGCCCGCCGTTTCAGAGCGGCCGGCAAGCGCGCCGGACGACGCGGCGGAAAGAACGGCGCAATAACGTCGCCCGCGCGAAGAAGAATCATCGCGGCGCGCGCGTAACCGCCGCAGTCAGCTTGCGCCACAGCCATTCGAACGGCCCTTGTTGAAACGATTTCAGCCAGTAGTGGGAAAAGAGCAGATTTATCCCCCAGACCACGGGAACGATCGCCGCCAGTTGCAGGCGATCCAAACGCATAAACAGCCCGAGATGATTAAACAGCACCGTGCATACCAGGGTTTGCAATAAATAGTTTGTCAGCGCCATGCGGCCGATATCGGCGATCCAGTATGTGATACGCCACCGGCATAATGTCGGCCAGAATCCATAACACAGAGCCAGATACCCTATCGCCTGTAACGGCGCGCTCAGTTCGCGCGGGATCTGCAATAACAGGCCGCTCCAGCGATATTCCCAGTGAACCAGCCATTGCGCCGCCACCCCGGCGCCGTTGATAAACAGCGCCAGAGGAATTATCCATAAGGCCAGTCGGCGATAATGCGTCAGACGAAACGCGCCCTTTAGCCAGCCGCTGCGCATCAATCCCGCGCCAAACAACATGGAACCCGCCAATAACCAGCCGTATTGAACGCCCAGCGACAATAAGCTGTCGATAAGCAGATCCACCCGGTTACGCCACGCCTCCGGCCCGCCCGATGTCTGCCAATGGACCTCATAGGCGATATCCGCCGCCGCCGGCTGCCAGAAACGTCCCGGTTGCAGGTTGAGCAACTGGCTTAACACCAGCAACACGCCAATCCCGACGACATACATGATCGCGCCGCTGCGCAGCAAGATCCGACTGCCCTGCGCATGGCGAATCATGCCGTAACACACCAGCCCAATCAGGCCATAATCCAGCAGAATGTCGCCATCCCAGAAGAAAATGGTATGGATCAGCCCCATGATCATCAGCCAGAACAGCCGGGCATGGATCCACGCCGTGCCGCGCGACAACAAAAGCTGCAATCCCGCGCCAAACAGCAGCGAAAATAGCGTCAGAAATTTCGCCTGCACCGTCAGATCCATAATGGCCCAGGTCCAGACATCGCTCGGCGCGGGCAATCCCTGATAGGCGGGATTGAGATAGGCGGCCTTCGGTAAGCCGAACGCCGTGATATTCATCAGTAAAATACCAAGTACCGCGACACCTCGCGCAAAATCCAGCGTCGCAATACGTGATGACGGTGTGGGTTTAGAAGGCATAGCGTCTACGTATCAAATCATCGGAATAGATGATTGTATTAACAGACGGCCAGAAATAATACGCATTTTGTTGATAGACGGGCGCTTATTTAGCATCGCGCCCGCCGAAGAATGAATTAACCGTGATGACGTACCGCGCGTAGAAATTCCTGACGGGTGTTCTGACTGGATTTGAATAGTCCGCCCAGCGACGTGGTGGTCGTCGCACTGGTGGCGTCGCGGATGCCGCGCGCTTTGACGCAATAATGCACGGCGTCAATCGATACGGCGACATTATTGGTACCCAACAGCGTTTGCAGGGCAATCAGGATTTGCTGCGTCAAGCGTTCCTGCACCTGCGGACGTTGAGAAAAGAACTGCACGATACGGTTGATTTTTGATAAGCCAATCACCCCATCTTTCGGAATATAGGCGACCGTCGCCTTGCCGTCGATGGTCACGAAATGATGTTCACAGGTGCTGGTCAAGGTGATATCCCGGACGGTGACCATTTCATCCACCTTCATCTTGTTCTCAATGATGGTGATTTTAGGAAAATTGGCATAATCCAGACCGGAGAATATTTCATCAACATACATTTTCGCAATGCGATGCGGGGTCTCTGCCAGACTGTCATCTTCCAAATCAAGACTGAGCAGATTCATCACTTCCGTCATATGCGCGGCAATCCGCTTTTTCCGCGTATCCCGATCTAACAACTCTCCACGCAGCGGCGTTTCAAGACCTCGCGCCATCAACGCTTCATGAACCATGACGGCTTCTTTACTTAAGGATGACATTATTATTCTCCAGCAGGTGTTACTCATCTTGACGTTGGCCGGGCCAATACGCGCCACCACTGTAGTTGAGAGAGAAACGATTATCCAGTGATAGTGCCTCATGATAGTTGAAATAGATTCAGCTTATCATTCACCGGCTATTCCCTTGCCAACCCTGTGGGATGAGAAAAAACAAAAGCACCGGCCGCGACGCCGGTGCTTGCTGAGAGTTTATACGTTTCCCCTTTCAGGTTGCAACGGCGTTCGCTACCGCAACCACCGCCGGGACGGCTTTCGATAACGGTTTTTCCGGCTTTTCATCAGAAGGTTTCCCAATTATCACTGCCGCTTGCGTTCTTCTTGCTTTTGTCTGCGGCAAGCAACACGGGCGTGGCTGTCGGCAGCGTTTTTGCCGGCTGCTGATTGCCGCCCTGCCGACGCGTTTCATTGACGGACAGTTGGAAGACGGATACCGCCGCGGTTAACTGACGGGCTTGATCTTCCAGAGAGGCGGCGGCGGCGGCGGACTCCTGCACCAATGCGGCATTCTGCTGGGTTACGCCATCCATTTCCGTCACCGCCTGACCGATCTGGCTGATACCGCGGCTTTGTTCGTCGGAAGCCGAGGCAATCTCGCCCATCAGATCGTTGACCCGGGTAATGGCGGTAATGATGGACTCCATCGCTTCACCGGTTTGCGTGACCTGATGCGAACCGGTATTTACCCGCTCCACCGACTCGGCGATCAACCCCTCGATTTCCTTGGCGGCCTGCGCGCTACGCTGTGCCAGATTACGCACTTCCCCCGCAACCACCGCAAAACCTCGCCCTTGCTCGCCGGCTCTGGCCGCTTCCACCGCGGCGTTAAGCGCCAGGATATTGGTTTGGAAGGCTATGCCGTTGATGACGCTGGTAATATCGGCGATTTTTTTCGAGCTGGTGGCGATATTGGCCATCGTTCCCACCACCCCCGTGGTGACTTCGCCCCCCTTTTTGGCGGCGATGGCGGCATCCTGAGCCAGTTTGCTGGCCTGATGAACGTTCTCCGCGTTTTGCTTCACCGTGGCGCCGAGCTGTTCCATACTGGCGGCCGTTTGTTCCAACGCCGCGGCCTGCTGCTCGGTACGGGAAGAGAGATCGTTATTGCCGCCTTTGATTTCACTCGCGCCTTGATAGATCGACGAGGCGCTATCGCGAATGGTTGAAACCGTATTGATCAGGCTACTTTGCATATCCCGCAAGAAAGGGATCAATTGGCCGACGCAGTTGCGGCCAAAGTCATCAAGATGTATGCCTAGCTGGCCATCCGCCAGCACCTTGAAGTGGCCTTTAATCATGTCCAACGGCTTGACCAGATAATTCGCCAGATAGCGGTCGGTCAGTAGCAAAATCAACAGACCGACGATGGCCGCGACCAGCAGGATAGTTTTGTTCCAGCCGACCAGATCGTGTACGCGGGCAAACGAGCTGCCGGAGGAGGCGATAGCATTGGCCTGATATTTGTCCATGCTGCCGCCGAAGGTGATACTCAGATTAGGATAAACATCTCTGAACAGATGACGAAACGCCTCGGGACGATTGTCGCGAACCGATGCGAACAGCGGTTGCAACCCGTTCTCAATCAGCCGCGTCCAGTTTCCCGCCATCTCTTCGACCATGGCCTGATCGACATCGCCGTGATCGGCGGCTTTAAATTCCGCCAGCTTGGCCAAGGTGTTTTTTATCGCTTCATCCGCCGAGACGAGCAACTTGTCCACCTCGGCGGTTTCGCCGCTCTGGTTATAATCCATTGCCCGAATTAAACGGATAGCGGCGCGAAAATATTGATCGCTGCCGTCGGCGATGGTGTCGGCATTTTTTTTCTGTATTTCCCCCGATTCTAATAAATTGGTCATTTCGCTCAGTGATGACGACATATAGAGCGATACCCCGCCCCATAAAAGTAGGAATATTCCCAGAATGCTTAAAAGCATGGCCCTGATGGTGATATTTTTTAAAAATCTCACAGAAAAACCCCTTATTCATTATTTAACGAACACTTTTATTTACTCAATGCTAATTTTTAACACAAAAGCAAACCTTTTGTTACATTTTTGGCGGCATAATCCTGTTTTTCCTTTTCGTTATCGGCAGTAATCGCGAGGGGTTTACTTCTTTTGATCAACAAATTCGATGACAATCACAAAAACAATAGCCAATGACTATTATTTGTTTGCTGTTATTTATTTGAATATTAGGAAAATAATTAGCGGTGTTTGATGAGATAATAAACCAACCCGTTCATTTATTTCATGCCCGTTTAATTCTCGATAGCCAAATTCCCTCAAACTGAAATCGTCTGCATAATAATAAAAATGACTCAACACACTCTTTTTCATAACTCAATGCTATTTTTCATAAAAGCCTTTAAATAATCAGGCAATGATTGATTATTGACGCGAGCCGCGGCGAAGCCCCCCTCAGTATGCGGGCCGGCGGAATGATGTTGCATCAGTCGCAATGACAAAACCTCGGCGGCGGGTCTGACGATGCTGATGCGGCAGCCCAGGAAAACGCATCAGCAAGGAATTCCACTTTAAAGATAATCTTCACTAAAATAATTTGGCAACTAAGGTTAAACTTTCCTGCAACATACTGCCGACATGAGAGATCTCACACCATGCAAATGATTAAAACCCGTGCCGCCGTCGCCTGGGGACCAAACCAACCGCTGTCCATTGAGGAAGTGGATCTGATGCCGCCGCAGAAAGGTGAAGTGCTGGTCCGCATCATTGCCAGCGGCGTTTGCCATACCGATGCCTACACGCTTTCGGGTAAAGACCCGGAAGGCGTTTTCCCGGCCATCCTCGGACATGAGGGCGGCGGTATCGTCGAAGCCGTCGGCGAAGGCGTGACCAGCGTCGCCGTCGGCGATCACGTGATCCCCCTGTACACCCCCGAATGCGGCGAATGTAAATTCTGTCGCTCCGGCAAGACCAATCTGTGCCAGGCAATCCGCACCACGCAGGGAAAAGGGCTGATGCCCGACGGCACCACCCGCTTTTCCAAAGACGGTCAGCCGATTTTCCACTATATGGGGACCTCCACGTTCTCCGAGCTCACCGTGGTACCTGAAATCTCGCTGGCTAAAATCAGCAAGGAAGCGCCGCTGGAAGAAGTCTGCCTGCTCGGCTGCGGCGTCACCACCGGCATGGGCGCCGTTATCAACACCGCCAAAGTGCAACCCGGCGACAGCGTGGCGATCTTCGGACTCGGCGGCATCGGGCTGTCGGCGATTATCGGCGCGCAGATGGCCGGCGCCGGACGGATCATCGGCATTGATATCAATACCAGCAAATTCGATCTGGCGCGTAAGCTGGGCGCCACCGACCTGATTAATCCCAAAGACTACGATAAACCCATTCAGGAGGTGATTGTCGAGCTCACTGACGGCGGCGTCGATTTCTCCTTTGAGTGTATCGGCAACGTTAACGTGATGCGTTCGGCGCTGGAATGCTGCCACAAAGGCTGGGGCGAATCGGTGATTATCGGCGTCGCCGGCGCGGGCGAAGAGATCGCCACCCGCCCGTTCCAACTGGTGACCGGACGCGTGTGGCGCGGGTCCGCCTTCGGCGGCGTGAAAGGCCGCAGCCAATTGCCGGGCATTGTGCAGCGCTATATGGATGGCGAATTTCAGCTCAGTGATTTTATTACTCACACCATGGGGCTGGAAGAGATCAATACCGCCTTCGATTTAATGCATGAAGGTAAGTCGATCCGCTCCGTCATCCATTTCCGCTAACGGCGAACAAGGAGACTGCGCGCGATGAGCACGTCACTGGAACTTCTGGAAGAATACCGCCTGTTTGGCGGCTGGCAACGGCGCTACCGTCATGCGTCGGACACGTTGCATTGCGACATGACGTTCAGTATCTATCTGCCGCCGACCGTCGATGATGCCCCGCGGCCGGTGCTGTACTGGCTATCGGGATTAACCTGCAACGATGAAAATTTCACCATCAAAGCCGGCGCGCAACGCGTCGCCGCCGAGCTGGGCGTGGTGCTGGTTATGGCGGATACCAGCCCGCGCGGGGAAAACGTCGCGGATGACGCCGGCTACGATCTGGGTCAGGGCGCCGGATTTTACGTCAATGCCGTCCAACAGCCCTGGGCCGCCCATTACCAGATGTATGATTACGTGCGTGATGAACTGCCGGCGCTGGTTCAACGGCATTTCAACGTCAACCGTCGTCAGTCCATCAGCGGACACTCGATGGGCGGACACGGCGCGCTGATGCTGGCATTGCGCAATCCGGAGCGTTATCTGTCCGTTTCCGCTTTCGCGCCTATCGTCAATCCCAGTCAGGTTCCCTGGGGCCGCAAAGCGTTAAGCGCTTATCTGGGCGAAGACGAAACGCAGTGGTTGCAGTATGACAGTTGCCATTTGCTGGCCAACAGTCAATACAAACGCCCTATTCTGATCGATCAGGGTGACGGCGATCGGTTTTTACCTGAGCAGTTGCAGCCGGAAAAGCTGGCCGAACCGGCGAAGCGGCGCGACTGGCCGTTTACGCTGAGAATTCAGCCCGGCTATGACCACAGTTATTTTTTCATCGCCAGCTTTATTGAAGATCACCTGCGCTTTCACGCCCGCTATTTGCGGCAGCAATAATCGGGACATTGATCGGTTCAGACGAGTTTGTTTGCGCGAGACGATCGGGCGGCGGAATTAATCGCCGCCCGATCGCTTTTCCACAGGTAAAGAAAAGCGTCGGCATGCCGATAAAACATCTTTGCAGAGGCGTATCATTACGGGCGCGCGGCGCCTATTGTCAAACAGCCCGTGGTCGCCGAACAAAAAATTTAGTGGGAGTATTTGATTTTGCAAAGAAAACGAGTTTCATCATCAGAATTGTTTTCCGTCGGCTACAACGAGGAAAAGCATGTGCTGGAAATAGAATTGCTGAATGGCAGCATCTATCAATATCGCGGCGTGGCCCGAATGATTTATGAAGAGTTAATGGCGAGTGCCGCTAAATCCCAATATTACTCCCGCTACATCAAAAGCTCATTTCCCTACGAAAAAATTCAGTGATCAATAGGCGAATCAGGCGCTTGTTGCGACAGCCGCCTGATCCGCCCGTTGTCACCCTGCTCAACCTGCCGCCGTTTCCGCCGCCTTAATGCTTTCCACCGTCCTGAGCGCGTCCAGCAAGACAGACGCATTCAACGTTAACGGCAGATAATGAATGGATTCGCTCGGTTGCAAGGTGCGCTCCACCACGGCCTGAATAGACGGGCCGTCGTTAATGTCCACATTCAGTTCCGCCAGCGACGTCGGCAGTCCAAAGACCTTAAATGCGGCCTTCAACTGGCGTAGCGTCTCGATATCCCCTTGCAGCGCGGTTTGCACCAGAATGCCGTAAGCGACTTTAGTGCCATGCAAAAAGCGCTCAGTCTGCGGCAACACCGTCAATCCATTATGCACCGCATGCGCGGCGGCCACCCGCGTGTAGCGTTCACCCAGTCCGCCGACCATGCCGCCGCCGGCGATAATGGCATCGACGACATCAAGAAAGTCCTGCGTTAACGTACCGCTGGCCGCCGCTTGCAAAGCAGATTCGCTTTTTTGCAGCAACACATCGCGGATATCCAACGCGGTTTGCAGCCCAAGCCGCACGGTCAGCGGCAAACTTTCAGGCTGAGGGCTTAGCACCACCGCCTCATACCACTTGGCCAGGGTATCGCCCACGCCGGCCAGCAAATACTCGACGGGCGCCGCGAGGATAATGCGCGGTTCCACCAGCACCAGATGATTGGCGTCGGTAAAGATCTCGAAGCGCAGCGCCTGGCCTTCGTCGGTATACCAGACGGAAAGCGGCGTCCAGGCGGCGCAGGTCGCGGCAATCGTCGGGATCGCCACCAGCGGCGCGCCGACTTCGCGCGCCACCACTTTCGCCGTATCCAGCACCGCGCCGCCGCCGATACCGATGACCACCCGACAGTCGTCGCCCGCCAGCGCCGCCAGTTTTGCCACTTCGCCCCGACTACAGTGCGCCGCGAACAACGCGCGCCGCGCCGACGGCGCATCAAATTCAGCGGGCAGATAAGGCCGGGCCGCCGTTAACGCCCGATCGCCATATATCCATAACGCGTTGTTCAGCGCCTCCGGCGAATAAAAATCCAGCAGCTTATCGATGGCGCCGGCAAAAGAAAAATAGTTGGCCGGACCGGTCTGTACACGGATTGCCGTTGTGTTCATGGTCTGATGTTCCTCGCGGCGCCACGTTGAACGTGAGCGATGGCGGTAATAAGGAGAGTGATTGATAGCGCTATCTTATTCACTTACCCGGCGCGGTTTAAGAATTTTTTTGCTTAACTTATTCTTTTTCATTCGTAGATTCGCGCCTTTATCACGCTGAATCTGAATTAAATAATGTTAGTTCTGTGTTACATTTCAGGCCGGTTTTTTGATGACAATCACCGCCAAGAGCGTTACTGAACATGATATCTACCCCCCAACGAACACGATTGGAAATGCGCAACATTTCCATCTCATTTTCTGGCTTTCATGCACTGAAGCAGGTTGATTTTACGCTAGAGGGCGGTTCTATTCATGCATTAACCGGCGCAAACGGCGCGGGCAAATCGACCCTGATGACCATTCTGTCCGGTGTGTACCGCCATTATAGCGGCGACATCCTGATCGATGGCTGCCGGGTCGATATTCATTCGCCCCGCGCGGCCAAACAGTATGGCATCCATCTGGTACAACAGGAAGTGGACGTCGCCCTGGTGCCTACGCTGTCCGTGGCGGAAAATATTATGCTGGATACGCTGGCTCAGCACGGACACATCCTCAACTGGCCGCAGGTTTATCGCCAGGCGCAGGCGCTGCTCGACCAGCTCGGCATCCATCTGGATGTTCGCCAACGTCTGGATCGCTGTTCGCTGGCGGAAAAACAACAAATTCTGTTAGCCAGAGCCTTATCCCACGAATGTCGCTTTTTAATTTTAGATGAACCCACGGCGCCGCTCGATCAGGCGGAAAGCGCGCGCCTGTTCCAGGTCGTACGCCGTTTACAGGCCGCGGGCATCGGTATCGTTTTCATTTCTCACCGTATTCATGAATTAAGCGAGATTTGCGATACGCTGACGGTGCTGCGCGACGGCCAATTCGTCAGCAGCGGCGCGATGCAAGGGCTAAGCGGCGAGCAAATCGTCGAGAAAATGCTGGGACACCGGCTGGATGATATCTTCCCGCCGCGACGCCGCACGCCATCGCCCGATCCCTTGATCCGGGTTAAAGGACTGCATGACGAAACCTTGCTGCGGGATATCTCGCTGACGCTGCGTAAAGGCGAAATTCTCGGCATCGCCGGCCTGGCGGGCGCGGGAAAAACCGAACTGTGTAAAGCCCTGTTCGGCGCCACGCCCAGCAAAATCGAGCAAGGCGAATATAACGGCGCGCCCTGGCGCCCGCATTCGCCGTATCAGTCCGTCGAACAGGGCATCGCCCTGGTGCCGGAAGAACGACGTAAGGAAGGCATTTTTATTGAAGAGTCCGTCGCCATGAATCTCAGCGTCAGCGCCAGCAGCAGCTTTTCCCGCTGGGGCGTGTTCAGCCACCGGCAGGCGCTGTCCTGGGCTAAACAGATCATTACGCGCTTGACCATCCGCACCACCGGGCCGCTGCAAAAACTGCGGCGGCTGTCGGGCGGCAATCAGCAAAAGGTGGCTATCGGCAAATGGCTGCGCAGTGAAGCGCAGGTGCTGATCTTTGATGAACCCACCAAAGGCGTCGATATCAAAGCCAAACAGGATCTGTTCTCGCTGATTGACGGTCTGGCCCAGCAGGGCAAAGGCATTATTTACGCCTCGGGCGAATTTTCCGAGCTCATCGGTCTGTGCGATCGCATCTGCGTATTATGGGATGGACGCATTGTCGCCGAACTGGATGCATCAGCCATTGATGAAGAAACACTACTTTTGTATTCAACTGGAGGAACTCCCGCGTGAGTCACCAACTATCACCTAACGGGGTTCTCCCCTTGCGTCACCGCTTTTTCGAATTTTTGTACAAATGGGGCATGCTGATCACCGTCGTCGCGCTGATTGCGCTTTTCGGCCTGGCGTCGGACAACTTTCTCGATCCCTATAACATCATCAATATCCTGCGCTCAATCGCCATCGTCACCGTGATTGCGATTGGCGTATCCATCTCGCTGTCGGTGGGGGGATTCGATCTTTCCGTCGGCTCGACCGCGTCGCTGGCCAATGCGCTGGTGATTTCGCTGTTCGTCTGGCACGGCTTCGGCACCACGGGGGCGATCGTCCTGACGCTGCTGCTGTGTATGCTGGTTGGCTTGTTTAACGCATTTCTTATCGTGGTGCTGAAAATTCCCGATATGCTGGCAACGCTGGCCAGCCTGTTCGTCATTCAGGGCGTCGCCATGACCTACAGCTACGGCGGCTCCATCACGCAGAATATGGTGCTGCCGAGCGGTGAAATGGCCGAGGGCGTCATTCCGGAGTTTTTCGCCACGCTGGGGCAGGTTCCCGTCATTGTCGTCATCATGCTGGCGGTGACCGTCATCGTCCAGCTGTATCTGTCGCTCACCAAGCACGGACGCCGCATGTACGCCATCGGCGGCAACCCTGAAGCGGCGCGTCTGGCCGGCATCAGAACGTCCCGCTATCGGATTCAGGCCTATCTGCTGTCTTCATTGCTGGCGGCGCTGGGCGGCATTTTATTGGCCTCGCGGATCGGCTCCTCACAGGTCAATGCCGGCGGCGGCTATTTAATGGATGCCGTCGCCGCCGCCTATATCGGCTTCTCGTTGGCCGGTTCAGGCAAACCCAACGCATTAGGCACGCTGGTCGGCGCGGTCATCCTCGGCGTACTGCAAAACGGGCTGGTGATGCTTTCCGTGCCTTACTATGCCATGGATATCATCAAAGGCCTGGTGCTGGCCCTGGCCCTCGCCATGACCTATATCCAGAAACGCTGAAATAATTCCTGCGAAGTTCATTCCCGGACGCTGGCTTCACCAGCGTCCGGGATAACGCGGCGTTAGCAATTGGGATAAGCGGGACATCAATCGCCGTGGCGAATATAAAAAACAAAACATGAAATCGAAAAAAACATTAACGCAGCTTATTTAATAAGGCGTCATCTAATAACTTCACGTTAATGGTATGAATAAAAATCATTTTAATTAACCGCAGTAAAAACAGTTCAATCAATATCAGGAAATTATTATTGTCTGACGATGACGGATAAAAATTCCTGCGCTGATGTTCTCAACCTACAAAAGCCAAACAATATATCCGGTTGCTGTGCTGAATATTCGGCTGTACGAGACTATCAATATCCTTTTTGCTGAACAAATTCATCAATATTTTCAATCGTCTTTTCCATTAATATTTGCAAAGCGGAAGCCGACGTCCAACCAATATGCGGAGTAATCAATAAGTTAGGTAGTGTCTTTGCCGCAGTCATCAACGAATGATCCCGCAAAGGCGGCTCTTGCGTCAGACAATCCAACGCGGCTCCCGCGATAGTACGCTGCTGCAAGGCGGACAACAGCGCCGCTTCATCTATCAGTCCGCCGGCGGCCGTGTTGACGATGACCGCCGTCGGCTTACACAACGCCAGCGTTTGCGCGTTAATCAGAGCTCGGCTTTCATCACTCAGCGGGCAGTGTAGCGAAATAATGTCCGCCGTTTGCAACACCTGTTCAAACGGCAAATAGCCCTGGCGGCACGTCGCCGCCCCTTTGCGTTCGGCGAATACCGGCTTCATCCCCAGCGCCGTCGCCAGGCGAGCGACCTCACGACCCACCGCGCCGGCGCCGATGATGCCAAGCGTTGAGCCGGCGATGTCTTTTACCGGATGGTCGAAATAAGAAAACCGTAACTCCCGCGCCCAGCGATCGCTAAGCTGGTCGCGATACCAGGCGATCAGGCTATGTTTCAGCGCGAAAATCATGGCAATGGCGTGTTCGGAAACCGCCTGGGTAAAACAGTTCGGCACGTTCTTCACAGCGATGCCCAGTTCGGCGGCGGCCTCGGTATCAATGGTATTCGTCCCCGTCGCGGCCACCGCAATCAGTTTTAAACAGGGTAGCGCCAACAGGGTTTCCCGGCTTAATACGGTTTTATTGGTGATAATGATATCGCTGTTTTTCGCCCGGGCAATAACCTGATCGGGCGCGGTATAGCTATATTCGATCCATTCATGGCGGCATTGCGGCCGCCTGAAACTGTTCTTTTTTAAAAAAATAGTTTCAGGCAACGCTCTCTTGTCCAAAAAAATAATTTCCAGCATAGCGTCCACTCTGACTGTTATTTATACGGCAAGACCTGAATATCGATAGCAACAAAATTTATTTACCACAACTAAATCACATAAATCGCTCTGCAAAAATAACAGCGACACTGTTCCTCGACACGCTCAAGAATAGTTAACTAATGATATATTATTGCAATTAAATTATGACCCGTCTCATTATTATTAGACGCTGATATACAGCTTGCCATTAGCGTAAACCGTATTTACACGATTAACAACGCCAGAGATAATGAATTCCCTTAATTATCGCTTTTATAAAAAAGTGGTAGGCATAGCGCGGCGCGCAGGCGGATTAACGGCGATTGGCAAGTGATGGGAGCAAGCGGAAACAGGGAATGGCGATGTGGGCTTCAGGCGCCCGCATCGCCGGCATATCAGAAGGTTACATTTACCGATACCCAGTAGTTACGACCCGTTACTACCGAGCCGCTGGTCGAACGGCTGAAGGAATAATAATCCCCCGTCGTGAACGCGCTTCTGCCCGTACCGTAGGTGCGTACGCCGCTGGAGAAGTCCCTATCGAACAGGTTGTTGATCGCGCCATTGACGGTGACATCCGGAGACAGCTTATAGGAGCCGCCCAGATTGAAGACCGTATAGGATTTAAAATACGCGCCCTTTTCGTCGTAAGCGGCCTGTTGCGGGACTGACAAGGTATCGTAATTCTGCGTATAGCGCGCGGTCTTGCCGCGGTATTCCGCCTTCAGCCAGGTGGAAAACTTCTCATTAACGTTCCAGTTCAGACGGGCATTGGCCATATGTTTCGGCGTATTGGTCAGGCGTGCGCCTTGATTGTCGCCGTCTTTCTGTTCGCTGTCGGTAAAGGTGTAGTTAAGATTGAGTTTCCAGTCCTCCGACCATAACGGCACGATGGTCGCCAGTTCCAGGCCCTGAGTTACCGCTTTGCCAATGTTGGTATAAGTGCTGCTGAAGTCATCGATCTCCTGGGAAGAGATCATATTGCGATAACGGTTATGAAACAGAGTGGCGTTGGCGCCGAATCCGCTGTCGTTCTCGTAATAAACCCCCAGTTCGGTATTGGTGCTCTCTTCCGGTTCCAGATCCGGATTACCGATGGTGGTCACCGTTCCCTGACTGGTCACCCCGCTCACCCCGTTATGCAACTGGGCCAGCGAAGGGGTTTTGTAGCCGGTACTGACGCCGCCCTTCACCGTCCAGTCGTCCGAGGCGTTCCAGACCAGGTAGGAACGCGGGCTGACGTGTCCGCCAAAGGTATCCTGATACTCGTAGCGAGCGCCGTAGGTCAGCGCCAGGGAATCCAGCAGCCGCCACTCATCCTCGGCAAACAGCGCCCAAGCGTCCTGTTCGAATTTCTCCCCGGTATTCGCCAGTACGATGCCGTCCTTCATCGTCGCATTCCAGTACTGACCGCCGACGCTCAACAAATGGCTGTCGCCCAGCGGCGCCGTCAGCTTGGTATCTAGAATGATATTGGTATTTTTCAGCAGCCGTTTCTCACCGGCGGCGCTTGAGCCGGGCAAAACGGAATCCGTAGTAATAAGGCGGCCTTTGTTTTCCGTTTGGTTATAGGACAGACTGGAGTTCCAGATGCCGAAGTCCAGTTGGTTGTCGCTGCCCAACGTCACCTTGCGGCGCTGGTAGCGCAGCGTATCTTCATAACCGCCGGCGGCGCCGATCGTACCCAGCTGATTTTCCGCGTTGTCGTATTTCTGGTTGGCGATTTCGCCGTCCAGCCACAGCGCGTTTTTGTCGTCCAGCGCCCAGGTCAGTTTACCGCCAAGCAGGTAGTTATCCGATTTGACCGGATTGGCTCCGCGCCGGTTCAACAGTTCTCCGGACGAGGATTCCACGTTTGAGGCATCGCGGCGGAAAATACTGCCGCGCAGCGCCAGCCCCAGCTTATCTTCGATCAGCGCGCCACCGGAGTAGAAGGAGAATTTAGAGGTATCGCCGTATTTAGTGTCTTCCTGGAAGGCGTGTTCCAGCGTAGCGCTGCCGGACCACGCCTGCGCCACCTTTTTAGTAATGATATTCACCACCCCGCCCATCGCCTCGGAGCCGTACAGCGTGGACATCGGTCCGCGAATGACTTCGATGCGTTCGATGGCGGACAGCGGCGGCATAAAGCTGGTGTTCATGGCGCCGAAGCCGTTCGGCGTAACGTCCGAGGTGCCGTTCTGACGGATGCCGTCAATTAGAATCAGCGTATAGCTGCTGGACATGCCGCGAATACTGATATCCAGCCCGCCCGTTTTCCCGGTGGTGCTGCGCACGTCAACGCCTTCCACGTCGCTCAGCGCCTCGGCCAGATCGTTGTATTTACGTTTACTCAGATCGTCCTGACTTATCACCGAAATACTGGCCGCGGCGTCGGTGATCTTTTGTTCATAGCCGGAGGCCGTAACGACCAGCACATCCTCCTGCGGCGCGCCGATAACGGATGCCGATGCGCCTGCTGCGAGCGCCAATGCCACTGATTTTCTTATATTGATTGACATGTTTATTGTCCTTCTAAAAACGGATAAACCACGTTGAGTTTTTTTGTCAGAACCAGTGTAATTAATTCAATCAAATTGTAAATATAAATAAATATCATTTACAAAATCATTCCCATACGCAACCAGTAAAATCAAAACCATATAAAACAATGAGATAGAAAATCGTTAATAACAAAAATACAGATGAGCATAAAAAACACTCAACAAATCAATTGAATAAACTTGCCTGATTTCGATAATGTCAGTCAGGTGGCGAGCAGATAACAACCAATAATGGGAGAGTAATCAGGAAGGATAAACGGCATAAAAAAAGGTTGTTTCACCGCAGTGAAACAACCCGATAAAACTATCGCCCTCGCCGTTTAGAGGGGGAAGACGAACGCCTCGCGCGACAGGCGCTATTTGCTTTCAGGAAAGGTCATATCCTGATACTTGATAAAATGCGTACCGCGGGAAAACTTGTAGCCGAACCAAATCAACAGAAACAGCGGAATGCCGATGTAGGTTGCCGTCACGCCGTACCAGTCGATTTTATCCTCCAGGAAGGCCTGATAGTTTTGCCCCAGTGTAATCACCAGACAGAGCACGAAGGCAAACAGCGGCCCCAGCGGGAAGAAACTGGAGAGGTAAGGAAGACGGCTCAAATCGTGTCCGGCCTTCACATAACCGCGGCGGAAACGATAGTGACTGATGGCAATCCCCAGCCAGGCGATAAAACCCGTCATACCGGACGTGTTAAGCAGCCAGAGATAAACCGTCTGGTTGCCGTACATGGATGACAGGAAGCACAATGCGGCCACGATACTGGTCGCATACAGCGCATTACGCGGCACCCCGCTCTTTGACAGGGTGGCGAAAATACGCGGCGCTTTCCCCTCGGAAGCCAGCGTAAACAGCATACGGGTACAGGCATACATGCCGGAGTTGCCCGCCGACAACACCGAGGTGAGAATAACGGCATTCATCACCGCCGCCGCCGACAGCAAGCCGGCATGCTGGAACACCAGCGTAAACGGGCTGACGGCGATATCTTTGACATCGTTGCGCAGCAGATTGGGGTCGGTATACGGGATAATCAGGCTGATGATCAAAATGGCGAAGATATAAAACAGCAGAATACGCCAGAATACCTGACGAATCGCGCGCGGAATATTTTTCTGCGGATCTTCCGACTCTCCGGCCGCCACGCCGATCAACTCAGTACCCTGGAATGAAAAACCGACAATCATCGCCACGCCGATCATGGCGGAAAATCCGCCCGCAAAAGGCGCATCGCCAATCTGCCAGTTATGTACCCCGGCATTTTCGGCGCCGCGCAAAATCCCCACAATCATCAGGATGCCGACGGCGATAAATATCACCACCGTCACCACTTTGATCAGCGAGAACCAATATTCAGCTTCACCGAATCCTTTTACTGAAATGATGTTCAATAACACCATCACCGCCAAAAATAGCGCGCTCCATATCCAACCGGGGACGTCTGGAAACCAATAGCCCATAACCAACTGTGCGGCGACCAGGTCAACCGCAATCGTGACCGCCCAGTTGTACCAATAATTCCAGCCCAGCGCGAAACCGAAGCCTTCTTCAACATAGCGGGAGCCATAAGTTGCGAACGATCCGGACACCGGCATAAATGCCGCCAGTTCACCCAGACTGGTCATCAGAAAATAGACCATCAGGCCGATGAGCGCGTAGGATAACAACGCCCCACCCGGCCCGGCCTGTGAAACCGTTGCGCCGGAAGCCACAAACAATCCGGTGCCAATCGAACCGCCAATCGCGATCATCGTCAAATGCCGTGCTTTAAGCTCACGGCGCAGGGATGTTCTACCCTGAGCAGAATTTTGCATATCTTGCTGAGCCATTATTGTCCTGACTGCTCTTGCTAAAAAATTGAGGCGGGATTGTAACAAATAGCCTTAACCAGGATAGCCGGGATCGTTGAATTATAAGTTAGGTTCATAACTCAAGACCGATCATTAGCAATACACCGTCTCTCCGCCCCCGTTATACCGCCTCGTGGCAATAGCTCAGGAAACGCTGCAAAACATTGGAAAGATGTTTCTGACGATGATGTACCAGGTACAGCGTGCGCATAAATTTGGGCAGCGGAATCGGCAACTCCACCAGGGTGCCCATCTCCAACTGTTCGGCGATAACATGGCGGGACAGGCAACTCACGCCGATACCATGGCGCACCGCGTGTTTAATTGCCTCGGAATTACCCAGCTCCATCACCAAATGAAAACGCGGCAAGTGCGCCAATAGCAGGTGATCCAGTACCTCGCGCGTGCCGGAACCCTGCTCGCGCAGCACCCAGGGAACGTCGCTCAACGCCGATAAAGACAATGTCTGCCGGCTGAGCGGATGCGTCGGCGCGCAGAATACCACCAGCTCATCTTCCAGCCAGGGTTGCGTGACCAGATCGGGATGATGACAAGGCCCTTCGATCAACCCGAGATCGACGCTGAACTCCGACACGCTGGTAATCACATCCTGAGTATTGCCAACGTGTAATTCCAAAGGGATTTCGGGAAAATCATGACGATAGCGGGCAATCATGGCGGGCAACAGGTAATTGCCGATTGTGCTGCTGGCGTAGATACGCAACGCCCCGTTATCTCGGCGAAAAAGCTGCTCAATCTCCGTTGATTGCTCAAGCAGCGACAATGCTTTGGGATAAAGTAAGCGCCCATGCTCATTTACCACTAATCGTTTACCCACACGATCAAATAATTGAACGCCCAATTGCCCTTCCAGATCAGCCAGTGCGGCACTGACTGCTGATTGAGAAAGAGCGAGTACGACCGAGGCCTGAGTGGTTGAACCACTTTTCAGGACTTCAGTAAACACTTCCAACTGACGTAATGTGATATGCATAGCAGGCTCTTTATCTAAAATATCTATAAATTATAAATTTATAATCAATTAATCTTTTAACTACTCTGATAATAGGATTGGCCGTCGGCCCGTTATTCTCAGAACAGGTAAATAAAATGATGGCTATTCCCGCCGTTCGGCAGCTTACTCAGCGTCGCTATCGAACGATACAAATTCTCCCGGGTTTATTGATAATAGGTTTGCTGACATATCTCCTTCTTTTAACTGGCAACTATGGCGAAATTCATACTACTGCGGGGACCAGGCGCATTAACACTGGCAATCGTGGCAGGCGTCATACTGGGTAATACGGTATATCCATGACTTAATTTATTTTACGTCCCGATCGCGCAGTGGGTAAAACGCCATCTGCCGCGCAGGGGAATTATACTTTATGCAAGCATCCGGAGAGATAAATCGCGGTGACAACCGCGTCATTTTTGCCGCGATGGCGATGTCCCTTTCCCCCGACGATAACGGCTTCATCTGCATTATCACTGGTTGTCTTTCAATCCGCAAACCTGCGGCAATACCTCGGATCGACGCTACGCAAGGTTGCCCGGATTGTCGCCGCGCTAAACTCACCCACAGGTATTCCCCGGCGCCGGCCGGCGAACTCATCGGGTTGGATAATATGCCGCTTGCCATGGCGATGATAGCATTGAGGCTGACTACCCGCATTAGCGACACTCATCATGCCGGGACAAAAACGCTGTTATTCATCGGGCTGATTTAACCGGCGCGTGATTAATCTGACTTTTGACCGCTTATTCAGCCGGACGTCAATAAATTACCGGTTAATGGCTGGTTAACCTGAGCGACAATGCCATAATGCGCCGTCACGAAGAGGAGAATGAGATGAACGCATCCCAACTCTTTGACGAGTGGCGCAGAGGCTGAAAGGCGGGGTGTGGAGCCCCGCAGATTTCCGGCATCATCGTGCCCAATAACGGGATGCATATCGCTCCCTCAGACTGGAGGCTCCACACATGTCGAAATATACCCCGGTTGGCGTTGATATCGCAAAAAATCTGATTCAGGTTCACTTCATCGATACTCTCAGCGGCGAAGTGGTGGACAAGCAACTACGCCGTCAGGATGTCCTGACTTTCTTCAGCAACCGCGAGCCTTGCCTGATTGGTATGGAAGCCTGCGGCGGCGCACAGCACTGGGCCAGGGAGTTGGAAAAACTGGGGCATCAGGTACGCCTGCTACAGGCGAAGTTCGTCAAGGCGTCCCTGATGGGCAACAAGAACGACGTCATGGATGCCCGCGCCATATGGATGGCGGTACAGCAGCCGGGCCGGGCGATAGCGGTAAAGAGCGAGCAGCAGCAGGCGGTTCTGGCCCTGCACCGCATGCGTCGCCAGTGGGTGAAGTTCCGCACCGCTCAGACCAATGCTCTGCATGGCTTGCTGCTGGAGTTTGGCGAAACGGTACGTAAAGGTCGTGCCGCGCTGGACAAAGCGTTGCCTGTGGCGCTGGAGCGACTGAAGGAGAAGCTGCCGCCGTTTCTCATCACCCAGATTGCAGAACAGCACCGCCGCCTGAGCGACCTGGACGAGCAGATTGGCGCTCTCGAGAAACAGTTGACGGCGCTGGCGAAACAGAACGAGACCTGCCGGCGGCTGATGGATATCCCCGGAGTGGGGCCGCTGATAGCGACGGCGGCGATGGCCACGATGGGCGACGCCCGCGCGTTCCGGTCGGGACGGGAGTTCGCGGCCTATGTGGGCCTGGTGCCGAAGCAAACCGGCACGGGTGGCAAGGTACGGCTACTGGGGATAAGCAAGCGGGGAGACGCGTATCTGCGCACGCTGTTTATCCATGGAGCGAGGGCGGCGAGCCTGCTGGCGAAAGAGCCGGGGCCGTGGATAACGGAGCTGAAAAAACGGCGACCGACCAGTGTGGCGATAGTCGCGATGGCCAACAAGCTGGCGCGTACGGTGTGGGCGGTCGCGGCGCACGAACGAGAGTACCGGAAAGATTACGTCAGCGTCAGGCCATATTAAGGCAGGGCGCTGGAACCCATTAACCTATAAACAAAAGGGTGAATGCGGAAAGGTTGCGAGGGCAGCCAGAGTGATGACGAAGACAGGTAAGACCGGGACTTGCCAAACCTGAATGATGTGTCGGGCATAAAGCCCGTCAGGAGAATGAGGAGCAAGTCGGCGAATCTCATCGAGGCCCGCGGCGCAGGCTGCAACAAGGCCGGATATAGAGCTGCGACTTATCCGTCAACGTCAACACAACGGAAGCCTTGCAAACGGGATGCGTTCATATAGATACATCATGAAATACGTAGGTGCGCATGTCAGTGCGGCCGGCGGTGTCGATCAGGCGGTCATACGCGCTCATGAGCTGGAAGCCACGGCTTTCGCCTTATTCACCAAAAATCAACGGCAGTGGCAGGCTGCGCCATTGACGCCGGAGGTGATTGAACGATTTAAAACCGCGTGTGCGACCTATGCCTATACCCCGGCGCAGATTTTGCCGCACGACAGCTATCTGATTAACCTGGGCCACCCAGAGAGCGAAGCGCTGGAAAAATCACGCGCCGCCTTCATTGACGAAATGTCGCGTTGCCGGCAACTGGGGCTGACGCTGCTGAATTTTCACCCCGGCAGTCATCTGAAACAGATTGATGAGGCAAGCTGTCTGGCCCGTATCGCCGAGTCGATTAATCTTGCGCTGGCGGCAACGGAAGGCGTGACGGCGGTTATCGAAAATACCGCCGGGCAAGGCAGTAACCTGGGATTCCGTTTTGAACATCTGGCCGCCATTATCGACGGCGTCGAAGACAAAAGTCGCGTGGGAGTCTGCATCGACACCTGTCATGCCTTTGCCGGCGGCTATGATTTACGTACCAGGGAAGCCTGTGAAAAAACCTTTGCCGAATTCGATCGGGTGGTCGGATTTCACTATCTGCGCGGTATGCATCTGAATGATGCTAAAAGCGAATTCAACAGCCGGGTAGACCGCCACCACAGCCTGGGAGAAGGAAACATCGGCAAAACCGCCTTCAGTTACATCATGGGCGATGCCCGCTTCGATGGCATTCCGCTCATTCTGGAAACCGTGAATCCGGATATCTGGGCCGAAGAAATCGCCTGGCTCAAATCACAGGATTGCCGACACTAAAAGCTAAAAGGCGCCGCTGAGTCAACCCCAGCGGCGCCTTTTCCCTACTTCCCTGTATAGCGGCTCGTTCCGTTAAGCCGCTGCTTTCACCAGTTGGTCATCCGGACGTTTCAGGAACGCGTACAGCACGCCGGCCACCACGGTCCCTGCGATAATAGCGAACAAATAACCTAATACCGGCGTAATCGCGCTGGGGATCAACAGCACAAACAGACCGCCGTGCGGCGCCATCAGCTTGGCGCCGACCGCCATCGAAATGGCGCCGGTCAACGCGCCGCCAACGATGCAGCATGGCAGTACGCGTATCGGATCGCGGGCGGCGAAAGGAATCGCCCCTTCGGAGATGAAGCACAGCCCCAGAACCAGCGCCGCTTTACCGCCTTCACGTTCCGTCGGGTTGAATTTCTTGCCGGCCAGCAGCGTCGCCAGGCCCATCGCTAGCGGCGGCACCATCCCGCCGGCCATAATGGCGGCCATCGGGCCATAAATCTGGCTGCTCAGCAGCGTGGTGCCGAACACGTAGGCCACTTTGTTCACCGGCCCGCCCATATCGGTACACATCATGCCGCCCAGGATAGCGCCCAGGATCACCGCATTCGCCGTACCCATGGATTGCAACCAGTCGGTTAAACCGGTCAGGATCTTGGCGACCGGCGTGCCGACGCCGTAGACCATGATCAATCCCATCAGCAAAGTGGCTAACAGCGGAATAATCAAAATCGGCTTCAGAGCCGACATACTCTGCGGCAATTGAATATGCTTATTGATGGCTCTGGCGATATAACCGGCCAGGAAACCGGCGATAATCCCGCCCAGGAAGCCGGCACCCATGGCATTGGCCAGCACGCCGCCGACCAAACCCGGCGCCAAACCGGGACGGTCGGCAATGGAAAACGCGATATAGCCGGCCAGAACCGGAACCATAAGCATAAAGGCCGCGTCGCCAATCATTTTCAAGTGCGCGGCCAGCGTGCCTTCAACCTTAAAGGCTTCGATACCGAACATAAACGACAGCGCGATACATAACCCGCCGGCGACCACCACCGGCAGCATGTAAGACACGCCGGTCAACAGGTGGCTATAAGGACCAGTGCCGCCTTTTTTGGTCTGACCGGTCGCCTCGGCGCCGTTTTGTCCGCCCGGCTGATAAACCGTCGCTTCCGCCAGCGCCTTATCCAACTCCTGCGCGGTCTTTTTCAGCGCCAGACCGGTAGAGGTGCGGTACATTTTCTTGCCGGCGAATTTGCTCAGATCGACTTCAATATCCGCGGCGACGATCACCACATCCGCCTGCTCCACTTCTTCCGGCGTGATGGGATTGCCTGCCCCGACGGAACCGCGGGTTTCCACTTTCACCCACCATCCACGTTTTTTCGCTTCGGTTTCAATGGCTTCGGCGGCCATGAAGGTATGCGCCACGCCGGTCGGACATGCCGTTACGGCGACGATGCGTTTTACTGAAGAGCCAGACGGAACCGCCGGCGCGGCGGCGGCCGCCTGATAAGTCGCAGCCTCCGCTTTCGCTTTCTCCAGGAAAGCGTCCGGTTGGCTCGCGGCCAGTTCGACATCGCCGACATAGACCTGTTTGCCGTTCAGCGTCGAGTCCGCCGCCGCAGCCGCGCCAAGAATGATCGCCAATTCGGCCTCATCAGCCTGTTCTGTAAACGTCAGCCCCGCTTTCGCGGCGGCTGAGCCGAGTAGATTTTTCACCAGACGGCTTCTTGCCAGGCCCAGTGATTTATCTAAAATCAGCAGCGTTTTCATTATTCGTCTCCTGCTGTCAGTTAAAAGGTTTCAGATCGACGCGCGCCATCATTGCAGCCAACTGAGGCCGGTCGGTAATACCAACATTACTTTGGCTCACGGCAAGTGCGGCAACCGCCGTCGCCAGACGCAAAGTATGTTCACTGGACTCACGCATTAATAAGCCATAAATCAGCCCCCCGACCATGGAGTCGCCGGCGCCCACCGTACTGACTACTTCACATGCAGGCGGTTTTGCCAGCCATGCGCCCGATGCGTTGACCCACAGCGCGCCTTCGGCGCCCAGCGAGATCACCACATGAGCGATCCCTTGCTCGCGCAGCGCGTGCGCGGCATCGACCACATCATCCAGCGTAGGTAATTTACGTCCCGCCCAGATTTCCAATTCGCGGCGGTTCGGTTTCACCAGCCAGGGAGAGGCTTTCAACCCCGCCACCAGCGCATCGCGACTGCTGTCAAAAATAATGCACGGACAATGACTGCGTAAGCGGGACATCCAGTCGGTGAAGGCATCCGGATCAACGCCGGCAGGCAAACTCCCGCTGACGGCGACCATATCGAACTGCCCGAGCCAACTCAGGGAGTCATTAACAAAGCGCTGCCAGTCTTGCGACGTGACTTCAAAGCCCGAAAAGTTGAGATCGGTAACGTCTCCGTCTTTTTCCGTCAGTTTGACATTGATACGCGTACGTCCCGGTACAACCTGAAAACGGTTTGCAATGCCCAGTTCACTGAACAACTGCTGGAAACCATCCTGATTGTCTTTTCCCAGGAACCCACCCACCGTGACATCAATCCCGAGGTCTTTCAGTACCTTGGCAACGTTAATGCCTTTGCCTGCGGCATGCAGACCCGCTGTCTGAACCAGGTTGACTTCGCCCTTTTCAACTTCTGGGCAATAGCCGACCAGATCATAAGCCGGATTCAGGGTAATGGTGGCGACTCGCCTGCTCATGCTGCCCCCTCGCCTAAGCCAGAATTAATTGCTTCACCGATAGCGGCCAGCGCCTGTTCGGCATCGTCGCCGCTCGCCGTAAAGCGTAGTTTGTGACCTTTCTTCACGCCCAATGCGATAACTTTCATCAGGCTGCGTCCGTTCACCGGTTTGCCCGTGCCGTTAAGATTCGCGACGGTGATATCGCTGCTGAACTGCTTAATGACATTAACCAGCGTCGTCCCCGGACGCGCGTGCAGACCATGCTCGTTACGCACGGTAAATTCCGCCGTCTGCACGCCGCTCTCTTCCGGCACGTCGCTGGTCAGCAAGGCCAGCAAGGTAGCGGCATCGGCTTTCAGCAAGCGTTCAGCTTTCTGTTCGGCCAGCAGTTTCGTCAGATAATCGATCGGCGCGTAGGCCTGATCGTCCGTCGCAGCGACCGTCACGAGCAACGCGACGGATTCGCCATCCGCCTCGAAAGGCGCAGCGGGACGAGCGACGGCCGCGGCGCTGCCGAGGTTGCCTTCAGCGCTGTCGCTGAACCAGACGCCCTGCCCCAGATTCAGCGGCTTATTGCTCACGACATGGCTGACGAAGCTGGCGTCCGCGGCGCCGATCTGTTGCAGGCGACCGGCATTCAGCGCTTGTAGCGTCAACAGATTGTCTGTCGCCACATCAAGCGAAATCAGCGAGGTATCAAAACGAAACTCCGGCATTTGCTGCTCGCCCATCAGCAGACTGCGCAGCTCTTCCACCGAGGTGGTGCTCGCCAGACGGGCCGCGACGCGATCGTCGCTCAGCACATGCGTCAACTGGCGCAGCAGCGCCAGATGCTCATCCGAGCGCGCCGCGATGCCTAATACCACATAGGCCGTTTGATCGTCGCCCCAGGCGATGCCCTGCGGAAATTGAAATACCTGAACGCCCGTTTTCAATACCAGATCGCGGGTATCCGTGGTGCCGTGAGGGATGGCGATGCCATTGCCCAAATAAGTGGATGTTTGCGTCTCGCGCTTCAACATACCGTCAACGTATGCCGCGCTGACGCACCCGGCCTGAGTCAGAGCTGAAGCAACAAGCTGTATAGCTTCCTGCTTACTGCCGGCGACCGCGCCTAAATGAATATCTTGTTGTGACAACTGGAACATGGCTCTCCTCGCTTGCTGAAAGTTGAATCGTTTCAGCTTTTATGAGAAAAAATGTGTCTATTGAGAAAAGCGTTTCAAAAAAAGTATCGCTGAAACGTTTCAATGAGTCTGTTTCCATTACGTCATTTATGCAAGCATTCCGCATCATTGTCGTAACGAATTTATGACGTCACGCACATTTTAGTCGCCACGCGACGCCCTGGTAAGATAAAAAATCGCCTTTAGCTGAAGCGCTGCTGAAGAAAAATATCAAAACAGCTTTTCTGTTTTTTTATAAACCGGCGTAGTATGACGCGTCCACTTCACTTTTTGTCTGCTTTTTAAGCGCTATCACCCTATGCACACATCCGTCAGCTCCGCCCGACGTCAGCCCGATCTGACCTCGCCGGCGTTCTTGGTTATCGCTTTTCTGACCGGGATTGCCGGCGCATTGCAACTCCCGACGCTCAGTCTCTTTCTTTCGAATGAAGTTCAGGTGCGGCCGTTTCTGGTTGGCATGTTTTATACCGGCAGCGCGGTCATCGGCATTATCGTCAGCCAGATATTGGCGGCGCGCTCAGACCGGCAAGGCGACCGCAAGACGCTGATTTTTCAGTGCTGTTTACTTGGTGCGCTGGCCTGCGTCTTATTCGCCTGGAATCGCAACTACTTTATTCTGCTGTTTGTCGGCGTGCTGCTCAGCAGTTTTGGCTCGACGGCGAATCCCCAGCTATTCGCGCTGGCGCGGGAACATGCCGATCGCACCGGCCGCGAAGCCGCGATGTTCAGTTCCGTATTACGCGCCCAGATTTCGCTTTCCTGGGTGATCGGCCCCCCGATCGCCTTTGCTCTGGCGCTGGGATTCGGCTTCACCACGATGTATCTGACGGCAGGCGTGGTATTTGTGCTCTGCGGGATACTGGTCAGGATTTTTCTTCCGTCCATGCCGAAACAGGCGATCAAAACCGCCGCCACGCTGGAGTCTCCGCGCAACAACCGACGGGATACGCTGCTGTTGTTCACCGCCTGTACGTTGATGTGGGCGTGCAACGGCATTTACATCATCAACATGCCGCTCTATTTGGTTCGCGAGCTTAATCTGCCGGAAAAACTGGCGGGGATCATGATGGGTACCGCCGCCGGGTTGGAAATCCCGGCCATGCTGATCGCGGGTTATGTCGCCAAACGTTTTGGCAAACGCTTTCTGATGCGACTGGCCATCGCCTCCGGCTTGCTGTTTTATGTCGGATTATTGTTTCTCGACAGCGAAATCGCCCTGCTGACGATGCAACTGCTGAACGCGATTTTTATCGGCATTCTCGCCGGGATCGGCATGCTGTATTTTCAGGATCTCATGCCCGGTCAGGCAGGGGCGGCAACCACGCTTTTCACCAATACCAGCCGCGTGGGCTGGATTATTTCCGGTTCGCTGGCGGGTATCGTCGCGGAAATCTGGAATTATCACGCCGTCTTCTTTATCGCATTGATGATGATCGCCGGTTCCGGATACTGCATGTGGCGAATTAAAGACGCGTAGCGCGGCGATCATTATCAGGCGCCGTATCGGCCTCCAGTTTGACCAGGTAAACAAGCGCCTCGTCACGATGGCTAAAGCACATATCCGCCCGCGCCTGAAGCCCTGAACAAACCGCCGGTCTGAGCGGCGAACCGAATATTCCGCAACGCATGTGCGCATCCAGATGAATACATGGCGTATTGGCCGGTTTGCCATTCGGCATGCCCGGCAGCGGGGTCGAGATTGATGGGGCGATGCAGCATGCGCCGCAACCGGAACGACAGTCCATCAGCAGGCTCTCCGGCGGGCTGGCAAGAAAGAAAAGATCGTCCGTCACCATAACAGCGATTAAGACGCACGCCAACGTTTGTTCATGTTATCGACAATTAATGCTGACAACGATACGCGCCGCATGAAATCCTGCTTGCCTGAATCCGGCGGCGCGAGTAACGTGTCGCCACAAAAATCTCACTCCTCATAACAGGTAATTTTTATGGCAAGAGCGAACGAAATTAAACGCGGTATGGCCGTTAACTATAATGGCAAATTGCTGCTGGTGAAGGACATCGATATCCAGAGTCCCAGCGCCCGCGGCGCCAGCACGCTGTATAAAATGCGTTTTTCCGACGTGCGCACCGGATTAAAGGTTGAAGAACGCTTTAAAGGCGATGATATTCTCGACACCATCTCCTTGACGCGCCGGACGGTTACCTTCTCTTATATTGACGGCGACGAGTATGTCTTTATGGATGATGAAGATTACACGCCATACAACTTCAAAAAAGATCAGATCGAAGAAGAACTGCTGTTCATTCCCGAAGGCGGCATGCCGGGTATTCAGGTACTGAGCTGGGATGGCGAAATCATTGCGCTTGAACTGCCGCAAACGGTGGATATGGAAATCGTCGACACGGCGCCCGGCATCAAAGGCGCATCGGCCAGCGCCCGCAACAAACCGGCGACGATGGCCACCGGTCTGACTATCCAGGTGCCGGAATATCTGAGCGCCGGTGAAAAAATCCGCATTCATATTCCAGAACGTCGCTATATGGGACGAGCTGAATAATCGCTAAATATGCGTTACAAGCCAGGGCGCGACCTCGCGTCGTGGCTTGTAAACATGTCGGCACTTCATTACAGATAAGTAATCGTCAGCACGCTCTGCGTCCGCTCAGGATTAATCCATTGCAGTCGCGCATTATCAATAAACTCAGGTAACCCCTTGCTGAACGCTTTCGCAGAGCGCGCGTTGTATTGATAAGAAGCCTGCTTGCCGCCATGGTGGCAAGACAGGCCGACAGCCGCCTGTTTAGTGCTGACGACGCAAGGTCCTTCAACGATTGCGCCGGTAAATCGGATAATCCCCCCGGCAGCGCCGGTTGATGCCGATGTCGCCCCAGCCGCCAGCGAACACAGCGTCAGTCCGCTGAATAGTGCCCATTGCTTTAATCTACGCATAAACCGCTCCGTTTTTTCTGGATACGATCCGGGTATCGGCAAAAGGTAGGCTGAACATTAATTAATTCAATATTATTTCTGATGTAACATAAGCAAGATCGGCGCCTGCCCACACTGGTTTTCTAACTATGTTTCGATTAGGAGTTTATGTTGCTCACCAAAATCAATCTCATCACCGGATTTCTTGGCAGCGGGAAAACCACCACCATCCGTCACCTTCTTGCTCAGAAACCCGAAGATGAAGTCTGGGCCGTCTTGGTTAACGAGTTTGGTGAAATCGGCATTGACGGCGCACTGCTGGCGGACAGCGGCGCCGTATTGAAAGAGATCCCCGGCGGCTGTATGTGCTGCGTGAACGGTTTACCCATGCAGGTAGGCCTGAATATGTTATTGCAGCAAAAAAAACCGCACCGCCTGTTGATCGAACCTACCGGTTTGGGCCATCCGAAGCAGATCCTCGCACTGCTGACGGGCGAAAGTTACCGACCGTGGCTGACGTTGCAGGCGACATTATGTCTGCTGGATGCGCGTCAACTCAGCGAATCACGCTATACCGAAAATGAAAATTTCCGCGACCAGTTGGCCGCCGCCGATATCATCGTCGCCAACAAGCAGGATACCTACCTTGAGGCGGATCGCGACATGTTGCAGAAGTGGCGACAGGACAATAACGATACGCGTCAGGTAGTGATGGTCAGCCAGGGACAAATCGATCGGCAGCTACTGGATCAACCTCGCCGTAATCTACGCGAACTGCCCGACGGCGCTCATCACCATCAGCATAACGCATCGCAAGGTCTGGCTGCGCTGCGGCTACCGGGCAATGAACCCTGGCGTCGATCATTAAACCAGGGCCAGGGCTATCACGCCTGCGGCTGGATTTTCAACGCGGAAACCATCTTTGATACCGCGGCGCTGCTGGACTGGGTTCGCCTGTCGCCGGTCAGCCGGGTCAAAGGCGTTATGCGCATTAAAGAAGGCACGCTGATCGTCAACCGCCAGGGGGCCGATCTGCGTATCGAAACGAAAGCCGTCGCGCCGATCGATAGCCGTATTGAACTCATCAACGACGCCCCTGCGGAGTGGAATAAACTACAGTCGGTGTTGTTAAAGGCCCGTTTAACCAATATAGGATAGAATAGTCGTTTGGTTTAATTGTTATATTGAGTGATTTGTTTCATGTCTTGGCGCAACGCTTTATCTATTTTGCTGCTCAACATAGTAGGCATCGGACTTTTTTTATCCTGGTATTTACCGCCGGATCACGGCTTTTGGTTTAGTTTAGATCGTCATATTTTCTTCTATTTTAATCATCAGCTAACCCAAAGCACGCTGTTCCTGAAACTGGTGGCGATCGCCAACCTGCGGGCATTTGATGCCTGTGCGCTGATTGTGATGGGATTGTTGTATCTGTCATTTTATCTGAAGGCGGCGCCTCCCGAACGTCGGCGTTTACTGATTATCGGCATCGTTATGCTGATCAGCGCCCTGGTCTTAAATCAACTGGGACATTTATTGCCGGTTCGGCATACCAGCCCCACCCTCTATTTTCATGATATTTACCGGGTGAGCGACTTGACCGATATTCCGGCGAAAGATGCCTCCAAAGACAGCTTCCCGGGCGATCACGGGATGATGCTGATGGTGTTCGCCGCATTTATGTTGCGCTATTTTAGCCGTACCGCATTCGCCATTGCCGTGGCTATCGTGATTATTTTTTCACTGCCGCGCGTGATGATCGGCGCTCACTGGTTTACTGATATTGCAGTAGGTTCGCTTTCCGTCGTTTTGGTGGGATTGAGCTGGTGGCTGCTGACGCCGGCCAGCGATACATTAATCAATCTGTTGCATCGTTATTTACCCGGCCGTTTTTCCCCGCGGAAAAAAACGTCGTAATCTTATCCAACTTGCGGATCTTTTTGCCGGCCGCTTAAGCGGTCGGCGTCGCCCGCTAATTTTTCCCTTATTATCTAAAACCCCGTCATGGCACTGCCGACATCACGCCTTTTTCCGACACATTTTTTAAAGGAAAAAGCCCTCCGCTTAAGATTTTTTACATCGCCGCTTTTTTGCTAATCACATCATTAAATCTTATAAATAAAATAGTTAAAACCGCTCGCAATCTGCCGATCAATACGGTAGTCTCGGTAAAGTTTGCTTTTTGCCTCTCTTTAAGCTAGCGGCATAAGGAAAATAATGTGCATTCCAACACACTTTCTTTGTTCAGTGTTTGGCGAAGCGCAAGCCCTGTTTTAGTCTGAATCTCGTTTTCGTTTGGCATTGATAACGGTATTTATCGTTAAGGACATCAAGGAAGCATAACACTAATGGTCAAATCTCAACCGATTCTGAGATATATCTGGCGGGCGTTGCCTGCTTTTGCGATAGCGATGACGCTTACCGCATGTAGTAACAACAGTGTATCTAACAACCAAAACCCACAAACTGAGATGCATGCAGTTAATGATAAAGACGGCCTTTTACTGCAAGCCTCTCAGGATGAATTTGAAGCATTGGTTCGTAACGTGGATATCAAATCCAAATTACTTAACCAATATGCCAGTTGGAAAGGCGTACGTTACCGCTTAGGCGGCGACAGCAAAGGCGGCATTGATTGCTCCGCATTTGTTCGACGCACTTTCCGTGAACAGTTTGGTATGGATTTGCCCCGTTCAACCTCCGAACAGCAAGCAATCGGTCAGAAGGTGCAACCCGCCAAGCTGAGTCCCGGCGATCTGGTGTTGTTCCGCGCCGGTTCAACCGGTCGCCACGTCGGCATCTATGTCGGCAATGGACAGTTTGTTCATGCCTCCACCAGCAGCGGCGTCATGATTTCCAACCTGGATGACAGCTATTGGAAAAAACGCTACCGGGAAGCCCGTCGCGTGCTGAGTAAAGGAACCAACAGCTAACCGATTTTCATCCCTGATGTATCCCGATGCCAAACGAGACAGCAAACGCCGCTTAGCAATAAGCGGCGTTTTTTTATTCGTCCCATCCCTGGGACTCACCCTGCGGGCCGTCGCCAGCGACGTTGAAAAACGCTCCCGGCGTTTTTTTATTCGCCCCATCCCTGGGGATCTCCCTGAGGGCCGTCGCCAGCGACGTTTTTTAATTAAAATTTCCCAAACAATTTCTTACAGAGGTTGCAACTTGCAAGGCAGTGATTATGGTAGGTTTATTGCTGCCATTCATGGTAAAAAGGGAAAATCGCGTTTACGGGAGGTAATGTCTGTTATTTCAACAACTTTATGTCGCCCAAACCGCTCTGGAAAACCATGCCTGCATGCAGGTATCCGATAAATCCTTGTTGGTCCGCAGGAGATTACCGTCAAGATGTTGAAAAGCGTCGTTACCGCCGTATTACTTTGCGCCCTGCCTCTGGGGCTGCATGCCGAAACGATCGAACACAGCACGTCTTTCGCTATTTTAGGAGAACCTAAATACGGCGCGGACTTTCGCCATTTTGACTATGTCAATCCCGATGCGCCGAAAGGCGGCAGCATCACGCTCAGCGCGCTCGGCACCTTTGACAACTTTAACCGTTACGCTCTACGCGGCGTAGCAGCGGCCCGCACCGAGCGGCTCTATGACGCCCTGTTCGTCAGCTCCGACGATGAGCCCGGCAGCTATTATCCGTTAGTCGCCCAATCCACCCGCCATGACGCTGATTTTCACTGGATAGAAGTCGATCTCAACCCCAGCGCACGCTTTCATGACGGTACGCCGATTACCGCGGCCGACGTTGCGTTCACCTACAATATGTTTATGACGCAGGGCGTCCCCCAGTTTCGCATTTACTTTAAAGGGGTGACGGCCAAAGCCGTCGCGCCGCTGACGGTGCGTTTTGATTTTCCCGTCCCCGATAAAAACCGCATGTTCAGCCTGCTTTCGCTGCCGATTATGCCGGAGAAATTCTGGAAAAATCATAAGCTAAACGAACCATTGCCCTACCCGCCGCCGGCCAGCGGCCCTTACCGTATTACCGCCTACCGCACCGGGCAATATGTTACCTACTCGCGCGTGCAGGATTACTGGGGCGCCGACCTGCCGGTAAATAAAGGCCAGTACAACTTCGATAAGATCCGCTACGACTACTATCTGGATGACAGCGTCGCGCTGGAGGCCTTTAAAGCCGGCGCCTTCGATCTGCGTAGCGAAGGCTCGCCAAAACATTGGGCGACGCAATATCACGGCGGCAACTTCAACCGGGGCTACATCATCAAGCAGGATCAGGAGAATCAGTCCGCACAGGACACGCGGTGGCTGGCGTTCAATATCCAGCGCCCGATTTTCAGCGATCGCCGGGTTCGCCAGGCGCTGACGCTGGCGTTTGATTTTAACTGGATGAACAAAGCGCTGTATTACAATGCTTACCAACGCCCCGACAGCTATTTCCAAAATACCGTCTATGCCGCAAAAGGCGAACCGAGCGCGGATGAACTTGTCTGGCTGACGCCGTTGAAAGAGAAAGTGCCGCCGGAGGTGTTCGGCCCGCGCTATCAGCCGCCGTCATCCGACGGCAGCGGCTACGACCGGGAAAACTGGCTCAAGGCGTTGGCGCTGCTCAATGAAGCCGGCTGGGAACTGAAAGATCGGCAGTTAATCAACCGCCGCACGGGAAAACCGTTTACCTTTGAACTGTTGCTACAGAGTGCGGGAAATTCCCAGTATGTGCTGCCTTTCCAGCAAAATCTGAAAAAGCTGGGCATCACCATGACGGTGCGCAATATCGACAGCGCCCAGTTTAACAGCCGCCTGCGCAAACGCGATTTCGATATGATCCCCACGCTGTATAGCGCCTACATTTACCCCAACACCAATTTGCAAACGGAATGGCATTCACATTATATCGACTCCTCCTACAATACCTCCGGCGTGCAGGATGCGGCGATCGATACCCTGGTTGAGCAAATCGTCGCCCATCAGGGACAGGCCGGCCCTTTGCTGTCGTTAGGACGGGCGCTGGACCGCGTACTGACCTGGAATCAGTTTATGATCCCGATGTGGTATTCCAATCATGACCGTTTCGCCTACTGGAACAAGTTCGCCATGCCGGCGGTGCGTCCGGCCTATTCACTGGGTTTCGACGGCTGGTGGTACGATGTTAAACAGGCCGCCACGCTGCCGGCAGAGCGACGTTAAGTTAAGGAGTCAACGTGGGAACTTACCTGTTACGCCGCCTTTTATTGGTGATCCCGACACTGTGGGCGATTATCACCATTAACTTCTTTATCGTGCAAATCGCCCCCGGCGGGCCGGTCGATCAGGCGATCGCCAATATCGAAATGGGACACGGCGGCGGCTATACCGCCAGCGGCGGTCTCGATGCGGGCATGGCCCGTTCCGGCAGCGCAGGCGCGCCCAATATCGAGAACACCTATCGCGGCGCCCGCGGGTTGGACCCTGAGGTGATTGAGGAGATCACCAAACGCTACGGTTTTGATAAACCCATCCACGAACGCTATTTCAAACTGCTGTGGGACTATGCGCGTTTCGACTTCGGAGATAGCCTGTTCCGGGGCTCTTCCGTCATACAGTTGGTCAAGGAAAGTATGCCGGTTTCCATCTCGCTGGGATTATGGAGCACGCTGATTATCTATCTGGTTTCCATCCCGCTGGGGATCAAAAAAGCGGTTAAAAACGGCACCGCCTTTGATACCTGGAGCAGTACGCTGATTATCATCGGCTACGCCATTCCCGCCTTTCTGTTCGCCATTTTGCTTATTGTGGTGTTTGCCGGCGGCAGTTATCTGGACTGGTTCCCGCTGCGCGGGTTGGTATCCAGCAATTTTGATACCTTGCCCTGGTACCAAAAAATCACCGATTATCTGTGGCACATCGCCTTGCCGGTGTTCGCTACGGTGATTGGCGGTTTCGCCACCTTGACCATGCTGACGAAAAACTCGTTTATGGATGAAATCCGCAAGCAGTATGTGGTGACGGCCCGCGCCAAGGGGCTGGATGAAAAAAGCATTCTCTACCGTCATGTGTTTCGCAACGCCATGCTATTGGTGATTGCCGGCTTCCCCGCCACCTTTATCAGCATGTTTTTTACCGGTTCGCTATTGATCGAAGTGATGTTTTCGCTGAACGGTTTGGGGCTTCTGGGCTATGACGCCACATTGCAACGCGACTATCCGGTGATGTTCGGCACGCTGTATATTTTTACGCTGATCGGTCTGTTGCTGAATATCATCAGCGATATGACCTATACGCTGGTTGACCCGCGTATTGATTTCGAGGGACGCCAATGAGCCGATTAAGCCCGATTAATCAGGCGCGCTGGGCGCGCTTTAAAAGCAACCGCCGCGGCTACTGGTCGCTGTGGATTTTCCTGGCGCTATTTGTCGTCACGCTCTTTTCCGAACTGATTGCGAATGATAAACCGCTGTTGGTGAAATATGACGACCGCTTCTACACGCCGTTCATCGTCGACTACAGCGAGCAGACATTCGGCGGTCAATTCGACACCTCCGCCGATTTTCGCGATCCCTACATCGCCCAGCGCATCGACAGCCACGGCTGGGCCTTATGGCCGATGATTCGCTATAGCTATGACAGCATAAATTACGCAACCACCGTCTCTTTCCCCTCGCCGCCGTCATGGCAAAACCTGCTGGGAACCGACAGCCAGGGGAAAGACGTCGTGGCCCAGGTCATGTACGGATTCCGCATATCCATGCTGTTCGGCCTGGCGCTGACGATAATTTCCAGCCTGATCGGCATTACCGTCGGCGCCACGCAGGGCTATTACGGCGGCCGGCTGGATCTATGGGGCCAACGCTTTATTGAGGTCTGGTCCGGGATGCCGACCCTGTTTCTGATTATTCTGCTTTCCAGCGTGATCCAGCCCGATTTCTGGTGGCTGCTGGGCATTACGGTGCTATTCGGCTGGATGAGTCTGGTAGGGGTGGTGCGGGCCGAATTTCTACGCACCCGCAATTTTGACTATATCCGCGCGGCGCAGGCGATGGGCGTCAGCGATCGGGCGATTATGTACCGCTGCATGCTGCCCAATGCGATGGTCGCCACCCTGACCTACCTGCCGTTTATTCTCTGCGGATCCATCACCACGCTGACTTCGCTGGACTTCCTGGGATTTGGTTTACCCATGGGGTCGCCCTCGTTAGGAACGTTACTGCTGGAAGGGAAAAATAACCTCCAGGCTCCCTGGTTGGGCATTACCGTATTTATGGTGCTCTCTATTGTGCTGTCTTTACTTATTTTTATCGGCGAAGCGGTGCGCGACGCCTTTGACCCCAGCAAGGCGCATTAATATGACAACTTCACCATTACTACAAATTGAAAACCTCAGCATCGCCTTTCGCAGCGGAGAGAGCGAACAGCGGGTCGTCGACCAAATCTCGCTTGCCGTTAATGCGGGCGAAACGCTGGCGCTGGTGGGGGAATCGGGATCGGGAAAAAGCGTGACCGCCCTCTCCATCCTGCGCTTGTTGCCGTCGCCCCCCGTTGTCTATCCACAGGGCGATATCCTGTTTGCCGGTCAATCGCTGCTGCATGCGGATGAAAAAACGCTGCGTCAGATCCGCGGCGATCGCATCGCGATGATTTTTCAGGAACCGATGGTGTCGCTCAATCCGTTGCAAAGCATCGAAAAACAGCTGATTGAAGTGCTGGCGCTGCACCGCGGCATGCATAATGACGTCGCCCGCAGCGAGGTTGTCGCCTGTCTGGATCGCGTGGGCATTCGGCAGGCAAAAAGCCGGTTGAAGGATTTCCCCCACCAGCTTTCCGGCGGAGAGCGCCAGCGGGTAATGATTGCCATGGCGCTGCTGACGCAACCCGACCTGCTGATCGCCGATGAACCCACCACCGCGCTGGATGTTACCGTACAGGCGCAAATACTGACGTTGTTGGATGAACTGAAACAGGAATTAGGCATGAGCCTGCTGTTCATCACGCACAACCTGAATATTGTGCGCCGGCTGGCGGATAACGTTGCCGTCATGAAGTCCGGCCAACGCGTGGAATACAACACCTGCGCCCAATTATTCCACGCGCCGCAGCATCCTTATACGCGTCAGTTGCTGGATGCCGAACCTGCCGGCGAGCCGATACCGCTCACCAGCGATATCCAGCCCCTTTTGCGCGTTGAACAATTACAGATCGCCTTCCCGGTCAAACGCGGGTTGCTGCAACGCGCGGTCGATGAAAAAAAGGTGGTTAAAAACATCAGCTTTAGCCTGCGTCGCGGTGAAAGTCTGGGTTTAGTCGGCGAGTCGGGTTCTGGGAAAAGCACAACCGGCCTGGCGCTGTTGCGGTTACTGCGTTCACGCGGAGAAATCTGGTTCGATAATCAACCCTTGCATGAATTTACCCGCAAGCAGATGTTGCCCTTCCGCCGCCGGATCCAGGTGGTGTTCCAGGATCCCAACTCGTCGTTGAATCCACGACTGAATGCCGAGCAGATTATCGCCGAAGGGCTGACCGTACATCAGAAATTGACGCCTCAGGCGCGGGAGCAACGCGTGATTGAAGCGATGCAGGAAGTGGGATTGGATCCGGCCACTCGCCATCGTTATCCGTCCGAATTCTCAGGCGGACAACGCCAGCGTATTGCGATTGCCCGGGCGCTGATTCTGCAACCCGAACTGCTTATCCTCGATGAGCCGACATCGTCATTGGACAGAACGGTGCAGGCGCAGATCCTGGCATTGTTGAAATCGCTGCAACAAAAGCACCAACTGGCTTACTTGTTTATCAGTCACGATCTCCAGGTGGTGCGGGCGTTATGCCATCAGGTGATTGTATTAAGACAGGGCGAAGTGGTGGAGCAAGGGGATTGTCAGACCGTGTTTACGCATCCATCGCAGGCGTATACGCAAGAACTGTTGCAGTTATCACATTGAAAATAAAACAAAATTCATCAAAATCTTAACAGTTGACCGTTGCCGGTTTGCTCAATGATTCGGCGACATGCATAGGAAAGCGCGGCAACGTCGGCATCGGCGTTGCTGCTTAAAACGGATATTGTGCGGAAACCGGCTCGGCAATCGCTACGCCGATATTCTTTAAACGGCACATGGCGGTGCTTTCATCATTACGGTGTAGAAACAAGCAAGGTTCGCCTTCCCACTCCAAAACAGAACTCTCGACCTGAATCTCATTCAAAGATTGGTTCAATTGGCGCATGACCTGCCATGCATCATCACCGTCATGGCTCAATAATTTCAAACCAATCAGATTATTGTCCTCATCCCTGCCACTCAGCGGAATGGGCTCAACGTTTATACCTGCAAACCCCGATAACCAGCGGTAACTTTGCGGCAAACGATGCACTACCGAAAGTTGGAAACTATTCACTACTGTTTTCCTTCAGGTTAATCCTTACTGTGAATTCACAAAAAAATAACATTTATCATAGTAGCCCCAACGCCCGCGCTTTTACCACTTTTCTAGCGAAAAAAAGCCATACGGTGACTCATCGCTATCTGCCGTGATAAATCCCCGTCTCCTGAATTCTGCCGGCGCGTTGGCCGATCAAATTCGTTCCTGAAGAATCAGACGCCTTGCCGCACCACGATAACGGTGGGTATATAAGAACAATTAATGTCGGGACTGTTATAAATTACTATTCTTTATCAGGCTATATGTAACTCTTTTCATGTAATATCTCAACTCATTTCTCTCCTTTTATTCACTTTTGTTTTATATATTTTACATGAATAGAACAAATATGCGCATCAACCATCGCGCTCAGTGAGCCCGGCGGCGGAGTGGCGAGATGTCTGGTTATTTCGATGCCGCCGCCGGCTTTCACTGGCGAAGCAGCGTTACGGAAATATTGCTTTCACATGAGGAAACCCGCCGTCGCGGATATCAGGCTTTACCCGGTCGGCTGGCGTACAGGTATGCCAGAAGCGCGCCCATTGAACATACCGCCATGGAAATGGCCATCGGCCAGGCGCTGGTAAACGCCATCATCGATAGAATACTCCCGGTTATCGCGCCAAAACCGAAACGCAGCGTCCCCGCCAACGACGATGCGGTCCCCGCCATATGAGGGAACTCATCCAGAATCACCGCCATCGCATTGGATCCCACCATGGCCGTACAACCGACAAAGATGGCGACGCCAAGCACCAACGCGGGAAAACCCAGATCAAATGCGCACACCAGCAGCAGAAATATTCCCATCGAAAACTGGATCGTCAACCCGATGCGAAACAGAATGACCGCCCCCAGACGCCGGACATTTCGGCTGTTGAATAACGTCATCAGAACCAGGAAAACAATGTTCAGGGCAAAGTAATAACCAAAATTCTGCGGGGAAACGCCGTGCAGATTGATATAGACAAACGGCCCGGCGCTGAGGAAAGAAAACATGCCGCAGAAAGAGAGTCCCCCGGCCACCATGTAGCTAAAAACCCGCTTGTGGCGAAAAAGACTGACAAAATTACCGACCGTCGTTCGCAGATGGAACTTTTGTCGCCTTGCCGGCGGCAGCGTTTCCTGGATAAAGAAGAAGACCAGCGCCGTCGCCAATAAGGCGGCGCCCGACATTGCCCAGAAAATCGCATGCCAGCTAAACCACACCAACAGCGCGCCGCCTAAAATCGGCGCGACCAGCGGCGCCACGGTCATCACCAGTATGACAAACGACATCATGCGGGAAAAATCATCTTTCGTGAACATATCACGCATCAAGGCGTTGATCACCACGGCCGCCGCAGCCGCCGCCATACCGTGCAGAAAGCGCATATAAATCAGTTGATCGATACTCTGCGCCAATGCACAGGCCGCGCCCGCAATCGCGAAAATCAGCGTCCCGCCCAGAATGACCGGTTTACGCCCCAGGCTGTCGGCCATCGGCCCATAGAACATCTGACCAAGAGAAAAGCCCAATACATACGCACTGAGCGTCATCTGGACACGGCCGGCCTCAACGCCGAATTCCGTCGCAATGGTCGGCAACGCCGGCAAATACATATCAATCGCCAGCGGCATGAGCATCGAGATCAGGCCGAGGATAAAAATCAACCCGATATAGGAAGGCTGGTTCTGTTGCACAGAGGAGGCTCCTGGTTACCGCCCGATACTCGCGACTTCCTGACTGCTTAGCGCCCGATATTCACCCGGCGCTAACTCGCTGTCCAGACAAATGGCGCCGATACGCTCACGATGTAACTGCACGACCCGGTTACCGACCGCAGCAAACATCCTTTTCACCTGATGATAGCGCCCTTCGCTGATAGTCAGACGCACCTGATATTCCGTTATTTTCTCCAGCGTCGCCGGTTTGGTTAAATGCTTCTCGCCATGCAGCTGCACGCCGGCGGCAAACTGCCCGGCGGTATCGTCGCTTAAAGGCTGCTCCAACGTCACCAGATACGTCTTCTCGCAGTGATGTTTAGGGGAGGTAATGCGATGCGACCACTGGCCGTCGTCAGTCAACAGCACCAGCCCCGTGGTATCAATATCCAGCCGCCCCGCCGCATGCAGCTTATGCGCGACCGGCACATCCATAAAATACAGGATGGTCGGATGATCGGGATCTTCCGTCGAACACACATAACCCTGCGGTTTATTCAGCATAAAATAACGCGGCCCATTCTGCTGCGCTAACGGGTTGCCATCAAACGCCACCTGATGCTCGGGCAACAGTTTAAAAGAACCGCTTTTTACCACCTCGCCGTCAACGGTCACCCGTTGCGCGCGCAACTCATGAATCACCAGCGAACGGCTGATTGCCAACTGCTGAGATAAAAATTTGTCCAATCGCATTAAAGACCAACTGCCTTTTTAAACCATGAAGCCGACTCACGCAGGACCAGGCGCCAACGCGTCAAGACTCATGAAGATGAAGAAGAGCAGCGTGAACCGCTGCCAGAGCAGCCCAGTATACCGGGGCTTTAGTCGACATCCTAGAATTCACGAATTTTTGTCGTTCCGCAGGCTTTCGCCAGCCACACTGCGGGCGAAAGCCTGCGGAACGACGGGGAAGATCGGCTCGTGACGAATGTTGCAACAGTAATTGCGAATATGGCGCCGGCGTTACTCGCGTTGGCGATTATCACGGGGCATAATAGACGGCGATGATTTCTTTTGAGGGTTAAGGCATGTCTTCTATCCACGGTCATGAAGTCTTGCAGATGATGATCGACTCCGGCGAGTCTTTTACCACTGAACAATTGATTGCCGCTATTGAAAAACGTTTCGGCAGCGCGGCGCGTTTCCATACCTGTTCGGCCACCGACATGACAGCGGCGGCGCTGGTTCAGTTTCTGGCCGATCGCGGCAAATTTATTCCGTCCGAGGCCGGTTTCACCACCAGCGCCAGTAAAATCTGTCAGCACTGAGTCAATGCCCTTTACCTTACGGCCTTACCAACGTGAGGCGGTATCCGCCACGCTCGACTATTTTCGACGCCATGCCCAGCCGGCCGTCATTGTCTTACCGACGGGCGCCGGGAAAAGTTTGGTTATTGCCGAACTAGCCAAACTCGCCCGCGGTCGCGTGCTGGTATTGGCGCATGTCAAAGAGCTGGTGGCGCAAAATCACGCCAAATACTGCGCCTGGGGGCTGGATGCGGACATCTTTGCCGCTGGACTACAGCAACGGAAAAGTCAGGGGAAAGTGGTATTTGGCAGCGTACAGTCCGTCGCGCGCAATCTTGATCGGTTCGAACAATCCTTTTCCTTGCTGATCATCGATGAATGCCATCGCATCAGCGACGACGACGACAGCCAATATCAGCAAATCATCCAGCACTTGCGGCAAACCAATCCTCAACTGCGGTTGTTGGGTCTGACCGCCACCCCTTACCGTCTGGGAAAAGGCTGGATTTATCAATATCACTATCACGGTATGATGCGCGGTGATGAGAACAGCCTGTTTCGCGACTGTATCTATGAACTGCCGCTGCGCTACATGATCAAGCATGGATTTCTGGTGCCGCCAGAACGGCTGGATATGCCGATCGTCAAATATGACTTCAGCAAGCTGGCGGCCAGAAGCAACGGCTTGTTCAGCGAGTCGGAGCTGAATCATGAGTTAAAACATCAGCAGCGGATTACGCCGCACATCGTTAGCCAGATAGTCGACTACGCTCAGACGCGCCGCGGGGTGATGATCTTCGCCGCCACGGTTGAACATGCCCGTGAAATTCATCAGTTGCTGCCTGAAGGCCAGGCGGCGCTGGTCAGTGCCGATACCCCTTCGGCGGAGCGTGACGCGCTGATCGAGGCTTTTAAACAGCAAAAGTTGCATTACCTGGTTAACGTTGCGGTACTGACGACCGGATTTGATGCCCCGCACGTTGACCTGATCGCCATCTTGCGCCCGACGGAATCCGTCAGCCTGTATCAACAAATCGTCGGCCGCGGTTTACGTTTGTTTCCGGGCAAAACATCGTGTTTGATTCTGGATTACGCCGGAAACCCCCACGATCTCTATACGCCCGAGGTCGGCCACAGCAAGCCCCATCGCGACAGCCAGCCGGTGCAGATTTTTTGCCCGCAATGCGGTTTCGCCAATCTGTTTTGGGGGAAAACCACGGAGGACGGCAGCGTGATCGAGCATTACGGCCGACGCTGTCAGGGGTGGGAAACGTTGGACGACGGCCAGCGCCGGCAATGCGACTTTCGCTTTCGTTTCAAAACCTGCCCTCACTGCGGCGCGGAGAACGACATTGCCGCCCGTCGTTGTCACCAGTGTGAAAACGTGCTGGTCGATCCCGATGACATGCTGAAAGCGGCGTTGAAGCTGAAAGACGCGCTGGTGCTGCGCTGTAGCGGCATGAGTCTGACCTCAGGCGGGGATGCCAAAGGAGAATGGCTCAATATCACCTATTATGATGAAGATGGCGCGGACGTCAGCGAACGCTTTCGCCTGCATACGCCCGCACAGCGCCATGTGTTTCAGTTGAACTTCTTGCGTATCCACCAGCGGGCGCCGGGCGTTCCCTTCAACTGGCGACAGGCCGCGGATATTCTGGCCCAGCAACAGCTGCTGCGCGCGCCCGATTTTGTCGTCGCCCGGCGTCAGGGGAAATTCTGGCAGATACGGGAAAAAATATTCGATTATCAGGGCCGCTTTCGCCGGGCGAACGAGCTGCGGGGTTAAGTAATTCGCGGTTTTATTTGCCCGCAGAGCCATATTCCGCTAGAATTCAGCCCGCTTTTGTACCGCAAAAGCTGAATAACCCAACTTGCTGCTGGGTCGCCTGTAGCAGGATTACTTATCTTAAGTAGAGTAAAAAATGATTACTATCAAAGCAGAAGCACGTAAAGATCAGGGTAAGGGTGCGAGCCGCCGCCTGCGTCGCGCTGGTAAATTCCCAGCCATCGTTTATGGTGGAGCGGAAGCGCCGGTTGCTATCGAACTGGATCACGACAGCGTTAAAAACCAGGAACTGAAAGAAGGTTTCTACGGTGAAGTTGTGATTCTGTCTGTCGATGGAAAAGAAACCAAAGTCAAGGTTCAGGCTGTACAGCGTCACCCGTTCAAGCCGAAACTGACTCATATTGACTTCGTTCGCGCTTAATCCCGCGTTGGAGTTAATCCGGGACGCCGGAAAGAAAAACGCCGCTTATGCGGCGTTTTTTGTTAAATATCAGCCATACGCATTAAGCGTGCGCTGACACAATTCCGAACGTACGCAGTCTTGTTTACCGAAAGATACGACGCCGATCATATCATCCTCCGTAAAACGCTCCAGCGCGTCACGCAATCCGGATTTAACCCCTGAAGGCAGATCGCACTGGGTGACATCGCCATTCACGATTACCGTCACATTTTCCCCCAGACGGGTAAGAAACATCTTCATCTGGTTAACCGTTACGTTCTGAGCTTCATCCAGAATCACGACCGCATTTTCAAACGTCCGACCGCGCATATAAGCAAACGGCGCGATTTCCACTTTGGCGATTTCCGGTCGTAAACAATACTGCATGAACGATGCGCCTAATCGCCGTAGCAGCACGTCATACACCGGGCGGAAATAAGGCGCAAACTTCTCGGCGATATCTCCGGGTAAAAAGCCTAAATCTTCATCGGCCTGTAATACCGGCCTGGTCACGATAATACGATCAACCTCTTTATGAATAAGCGCTTCCGCCGCTTTGGCCGCACTCAGAAACGTTTTGCCGCACCCTGCTTCGCCGGTGGCAAAGATTAACTGTTTATTCTCTATTGCAGACAAGTAATGCTCCTGGGCGGTGGTTCTGGCTTCAATAACGGAGGTATCGCGGTTTTCCCGCGCCATCCCTATCGATTCAATCCCACCCATTTGAACCAGAGAAGTGACCGATTCTTCCTCACGCTGACGATGACTGCGCGACTCGCGCCGAATAACGCGTTTCGCTTCACGACGTGCTTTGATCACTGCTTTTTGTCTTCCCATAGTGGCACCTTACAGTTTGTTTCACTTACCGCACTGCCTGGCAGCGCGTGACGTTTCACTCACAAACGAGGTTGGCTTCCTTATTAAGCCGATGACGAACAGAATAGATAACGTACAGGCCGGCTTCATATAAAAACCGGTTGGCGGAATAATGGACGGGGCGTAAACAGACCGGACGGACAAGAAGAGAAAATGAGGTTAACGATGAATGACACAGTGTAGAAAATGGGCGGCGAGGACATCCCTCGCTTCGGCGAGTCAGCAAACCAGCATTTCGCTTTTGACTATTTAGTCCCAAACAGGACACTACCATCCGCGTTCCTCACTGTGACAACAACTATTCCAATGAATAATGATTGACCGTATTAAGAACCACTGTTAATCATCTGACTAAAAATTAGTGCCGAATGATTTCAGTAGTATGACAGTGCAATACTTTGCGCCCACTTTGCAAGTTTTTTTTACACTGCCATAACATTTACATATGGCTGAAATGCGTTTATTTCGCGAAGTTGATACGACAGCGGTATTATACCGCTCCCCCGGCGCGACCGACGGAGAAAGCCCCGCCGTTCGGCCATTAGCAGGAAAATCAAGGAGATGACCACCATTAAATGGCTGATTATCGATAATATTTATGCCAATCCAGATACTGGCCATATTTGCGCAGCGCGCTTCTATAGGTATCGGATTCTATATCGGGCAGATAATCATAAATATGCTGCTGTATGTTATCGCTGACAAAATCTTCCTTTGGATAATTTTTCGCCGCCAGCAATTCATCCAGCCGACGCAAGCGAATGACATACTCACGCATCGTACTATGCCTGACTTCCGTCTGATCGATCAGATATTGAGTAAAGGCTTTAATATCAAAATAGATCGTATGCGTATTGCATATTATTTCGCTACAGAAACGGCACAGCGGAATCAGATCCTGTTGCAGACGCTGCCATGTTTCGTCATCAATCAGGCTATCGATAAAACTCATCGATTTTTTATTAACCAACTGATGGCGATATGCCAGCGACACGCGATCCAGTTCTCTATTACAGTGAGAACAATGGGTTTGCTTATGTTTGAAATCTTTCAGATAACGACTGAGGCGTTGTTTCTTCCGAGTTGATTGAAGCATGAATCCATTCCATGACAATATACTGAGATAACATTATTCCCACGCGGTTAAATTAAACATCATTCATTAATTTGACGCGCAGACGCTTTATCGCCTGGCTATGCAACTGACTGACCCGTGACTCCCCTACTTCCAGAACCGCGCCGATCTCTTTTAAATTCAGCTCTTCCTGATAGTAAAGCGTTAACACCAGCTTCTCGCGCTCAGGCAGGTTTTCTATCGCCTCCATCACCCGATGGCGTAAATTACCCTCCATCAGTTGATGCAAGGGATTGGCGTCTTCACTGCCTTCCAACAACGCTTCCGCGCTATCGCCATGTTCTTCACGCCATTCATCGTAAGAAAAAAGCTGGCTATTATTGGTATCCAGCAATATCTGACGATATTCTTCCAGCGTAATATTCAGGAATTGCGCAACCTCCGGCTCTGTTGGAGCACGGCCAAGCTGCTGTTCAGCCTGTTGCATCGCTTGTGCCACTTCCCGCGCATTACGCCGCACGCTGCGTGGGGCCCAATCGCGGCTGCGTAACTCATCCAGCATCGCGCCCCGAATACGTTGCACGGCATAGGTGGTAAACGCCGTACCTTGCAGCGAATCATAACGTTCGACGGCGCTAAGCAAGCCGATACCACCGGCCTGCAACAGATCGTCGAGTTCGACGCTCGCGGGGAGACGAACCTGTAGCCGTAAAGCTTCATGGCGGACTAAAGGGACATAGCGCTTCCACAACGCGCTTTTATCCATTGTGCCTTCGGCGGTATACAGATCGCTCACAGTGACAAATACCTACGATAATTATGTTATCGACACTATTATGCTTTTGATGAGGGTAGCCAATTGCCTGAATAGGGATGTAAAAGAGGGGTTATTTAAGATACGAGAAACATATCGGATGGTGAAAGGCGGCGTATATCGTCCGCCCTGTTTATTGATGCGATGGCGCGGCTTCCCTGTGGTGAAGATACGACGCCCACGAACGGAGTCGTTCCTCATCCACAAGCGAGGCGAATTTCAGTCACTCCTCTGCGAGCACGATTTCGATCAGATTTGCCCGACCGGAATGAATGCCCGCCTCCACCGCCGGCGCGATATCGCCGGCGCGGGTGATGCGTCTGGCGTTTACGCCCATCGAACGGGCCAGCGCCTGATAATCAATCTCGGGATTGACTAAATCCATGGCGATAAACTTCTCGGTTTGAGCCGCCAGGTAATGCTGCTGGCCGCGCATGAAATTTTTCAGCACATTATATTGCCGGTTATTCATGACGATAAAGGTGACGGGAAGGTTCTCATGCGCCGCCGTCCACAGCGACTGAGGCGAATAAAGCGCGGCGCCGTCTCCCACCAGCGAAACGACCGGCGTACGTCCCAGGCCAAGAGAACAGCCGACCGCCGCCGGCATGCCCCAGCCCAGCGCCCCGCCTCTTAAAAAGGAATATTGCTCATACGAAGGACTGTGCAAAAACTGACGCACCGCGGAAGACGTGACGATCGCTTCATCGACAATGGCCACATCGTGTCCGATAACCCGCATCACTTCTCGGGCCGCCACCAGCGGTGAAATAATCCCCGCCGTAAAATCATTTTCGGCCTGCGCGCATAGCGTATTTCTGTTCGTCTCGCGTTGTCTTCGCAATGCGTCGCTGTTGGCGTCTCTGTTCGCGCGGGTCGGCTGCGTGCATTCGGCCAAGATCGGCAACAATGCCTCAAGCGAGGCGCGCAAATGACCAACCAACGAAAGGCGCGTGGGATAAGTTCTGCCGAGATCGCCCACGTCGGACGACAACTGATAAACCGCACAGTTGTCCGGCACGGCGGATGACGAGGTGTACAGAATGGAAATCAGCGATTTGCCGCCCAGCGCGAAAATCGCATCATAGTTACTGAGCACGTCCGCAATCGCCGCGGCCTGAGTGGGCATATTTCCCGCCCACAGCGGATGCGACGTCGGAAACGGAATCCGCGACGGCCAGGAAGAACCGTACACCGGCGCGCCCAGCATCTCGGCCAACTCGACGGCCTGCGGCGCCGCCTGACTGCTGTACAGCTCATCGCCGGCGATAATCGCCAACCGTCCGGGCGGAATATGCGCCAGTTCCTTAGCCAACGGCTCCAGCGATGAGGCCACGCTATGCGTATCAATCACCGAGCGCGACAGCAACGGCGTATCGCTCATCTCCTCCATAACGTTCATCGGCAGCGACAGCATTACCGGCCCCGGCGGCGGCGCCACCACGTCGTGAAACGCGCGTCGCAATAAGACCGGCAACTGCGCGGGATGCGATACTTCCTGCGCCCACTTGACCGCTGGCTGAGCCAACTGCACCAGATCGCCGAACAATAACGGATCGGTAATGGCGTGGCGCAGATCCTGCTGACCGGCCGTCACGACCAGCGGCGTATGGGAAATCTTGGCGTTGAGCAAATTACCCATGCCGTGTCCCAGACCGCCGGCCGTATGCAAATTCAGAAAGCCGGGCTTACGGGCCGCCTGCGCATAACCGTCCGCCATGGCGACCGCGCTTGCCTCCTGCAACGCCAGGATATAGCTGATATCGGGTTTGCCTACCAGCGCATCCATCAGCGGCAGCTCAGTCGTACCCGGATTACCAAAAATATATTCGACCCCTTCGCTGGCCAGTATCTCGAGCAGAATTTCCGCGCCTTTGCGCGCCGGTACCTTATCTATGGATGTGAAAGCACTATCAGTCATAACATACCTCATTCCGTTAAGTGATTATTAGTTAAAAAATCAAACAGCTACGGATTATGGATGACATGATAACGCCGCAGGCGAACAGAGTTCACTCGCTTATTTTGAATTATTGGGAATGAGGGTTTGAGGAATATCTCCCCGGCGATTTAAAGATCGCATCGTGCGATGGTATGGCAACGCGTCCCTGTGGTGGTTGCCGACTACCGTGACGGCTCGGCAATCTGAAGGCAGCGGTATGGTAGAAGTGTGGAGGCGCTTTGCAGAAAATTATTCGTCGGCGACTGACATCGCCGTCTGCATATCGTCATCGGACAGATCGGTCATTTGCTGCACCTGCTGCGGCGGCATACCGTTTTTCAGCATCTGGCGGGCGATGCGTAATGCGCTGGCTCTCATGCCTTGCTCCAGGCCTTGCTCCAGACCTTCAGCCAGCCACTTTTCCTTTCCCTGCTGAAGCCCTTTCTCAAAACCTTCACGTTTCAGTTGGTTCGCGATGGTTTCCATATTTTCCTCCCGTGCGCCGGTTAAAGGTTCGGTTACCCCATCAATAAAGGCCCGATAATCGGATGTCCGCCCCATATGGGCAATATAAAACATCAACGCCCGCTGCTGCGTCAAGGGCAGTGTCCACATTTCCATCAACATGCCGATATCCCGCGCCAGCTCCAGCATATCCCGCGTGCGAATATGTTTCAGCACCAGTTCCAGCAAGGCGGCCCGACGATGGGTTTTAATTTCCTCATCCGGGGTGACCGTCAAGTCCAGCAACGGGAACGCCGTGGTGTAGATCTGCCGCGCCAGCACCTGATCGGTAAAGCCATCCAGCCAGTTCAGGCTATACGGATACGGGCGGCGATCGCCGTGATAAAACAGCAGCGGCACGACCAGCGGCAGGGTTTTATGCCCTTGCGACAGATGCTGCTGCATCGCCGCCAAACTGTAGCGCAGCAATCGAAACGCCATCAAGCGATCCGGCGAACTCTGGTGCTCGATCACGCAATAAATGTAACCTCGACCTGCCGACGTTCGGCAAGAATAAAGCATATCCGACACCCGCGAGCGCAACTCTTCATCCACAAACGAGGCCGACTCCCGTTGCAGCGTCGTGAAGTCACAATGTTGCCGGATTTCCGGCGGCAGATGGATAGAAAGGAAATCGCGCGCGATTTCGGTATCGCTGAGAAACTGTTTAAAGATCGCATCGTGCGATGGCATGGCGCCGCGTCCCTGTGGTGATGGTTGCCGATTAGCTTAGCGGGTTATCTTTTACAGGGAAGCGGTAGGATATGAAGTGTGGAAGCGCTGCGCAGAAAATGATTCTGCCGGGTTGTTCTACACGGCATCATTGATGCTTGCCAGCAATCTTAGATCCCCGTAATCAGTAAATCCAAGGCACTGATAATTTCATTTCTAATCGACACGGCATTGGCAACAGGAGTCTGTTTGAAATCCTTGTCTAATACGCTGGTCATCAGATCAGTGACTACCACATACGGTTTCCCCTGTAGAGTAATCACAGGATGTAATCCTCTGATCGGCGATATGTTTTTAATATCCGTCATGGGAATGACCACACGACTGGTCAATGCATTGAAAAGATCATTTTGTATGTCAATATAGTAAGGATAAAAGTCCTTACCCTTGCCGTGATTACGGTAAACATCAAACTGTGCCATCAAAGCACTCCGTGACCGTCAGAAAATAACCCGGCCGCTTCTACAAACGCATTATGAGACTCAAAAGCCTCTTTATTTTCAGCAATAAATTTTTGGCGACGATGCTGACGCAATCTTTCTTTGAGCGATTCCTCAAGCAAAGAGGAAAGATTGATACCACAGGCTTTGGCTTCAGACAGAAGCGCTGCATTCACGGTAACATTTGCTCTCTTTTTAGCCGTTGAACTATTGATACCACTCATACACACTCCCAATACGTATCATCAATGCGATCGTTTATGACACAGTCAATGCGTCTTTTCAAGGGATCAGGTGAAGAGTTCAGGCAAACAGACAGGTTCTCTTGTGGAGAAATCTAACACAACAAATGGATTGATTGTATAGCGCCGCATCTCTGTAGCGGTTGCTTAACCGCTACCTTAGCGGATCGGTAATATCAGGAAAGCGGTACGGTAAAAAGCATGGCGGCGCTGCGCAGAAAATTATTCGTCGGCGATTGACATCACCGTCTGCATATCGTCATCGGACAAATCGGTCATTTGCTGCACCTGCTGTGGCGGCATACCGTTTTTCAGCATCTGGCGGGCGATGTGTAATGCGCTGGCTTTCATGCCTTGCTCCAGACCTTCAGCCAGCCACTTTTCCTTTCCCTGCTGCATCAGTTCCTGCGCGATGGTTGCCATTTGCTCCCCTCCCGAATACGTTTTCAGCGTTGCAATAAATGACGGTACATCAGATGTCCGCCCCATATGAGCAATATAAAACATCAACGCCCGCTGCTGCGTCAAGGGCAGTGTCCACATTTCCATCAACATACCGATATCCCGCGCCAGCTCCAGCATATCCCGCGTGCGAATATGTTTCAGCACCAGTTCCAGCAAGGCTGCCCGACGATGGGTTTTAATTTCCTCATCCGGGGTGACCGTCAAGTCCAGCAACGGGAATGCCGTGGTGTAAATCTGCCGCGCCAGCACCGGATCGGTAAAACCATCCAGCCAGTTCAGGCTATACGGATACGGGCGGCGATCGCCGTGATAGAACAGCAGCGGCACGACCAGCGGCAAGGTTTTATGCCCTTGCGACAGATGCTGCTGCATCGCCGACAGACAGTAACGCAGAAGCCGGAACGCCATCACGCGGTCCGGCGAACTCTGGTGTTCGATCACGCAATAAATGTAACCACGACCTGCCGAAGTTCGGCACGAATAAAGCATATCCGACACCCGCGAGCGCAACTCTTCATCCACAAACGAGGCCGACTCCCGTTGCAGCGTAGCGAAATCACAGTGTTGTCGGATTTCCGGCGGCAGATGGATAGAAAGGAAATCGCGCGCGATTTCGGTATCGCTGAGAAACTGCTTAAAGATCGCATCGTGCGATGGCATGGCGCCGCATCCCTGTGGTGGTGATTGCCGATCACTTTAGCGGTTCGGCAAGTTCAGGAAAGCGGTAAAGTAAAAAGTGTGGAGGCGCTTTGCAGAAAATTATTCGTCGGTGACTAACATCACCGCCTGCATATCGTCATCGGACAGATCGGTCATTTGCTGCACCTGCTGCGGCGGCATACCGTTTTTCAGCATCTGACGGGCGATGCGTAATGCGCTGGCTCTCATGCCTTGCTCCACCCCCTGCTCTATGCCTTGCTCCAAACCTTCAGCCAGCCACTTTTCCTTTCCCTGCTGCATCAGTTCCTGCGCGATGGTTGCCATCTGCTCCCCTCCTGGATACGTTTTCAGCGTTGCAATAAATGACGGCACATCAGATGTCCGCCCCATATGGGCAATATAAAACATCAACGCCCGCTGCTGCGTCAAGGGCAGTGTCCACATTTCCATCAACATACCGATATCCCGCGCCAGCTCCAGCATATCCCGCGTGCGAATATGTTTCAGCACCAGTTCCAGCAAGGCTGCCCGACGATGGGTTTTAATTTCCTCATCCGGGGTGACCGTCAGATCCAGCAATGGGAATGCCGTGGTGTAAATCTGCCGCGCCAGCACCTGATCGGTAAAACCATCCAGCCAGTTCAGGCTATACGGATACGGGCGGCGATCGCCGTGATAGAACAACAGCGGCACGACCAGCGGCAGGGTTTTATGCCCTTGCGACAGATGCTGCTGCATCGCCGACAGACAGTAACGCAGAAGCCGGAACGCCATCAAGCGATCCGGCGAACTCTGGTGTTCGATCACGCAATAAATGTAACCTCGACCTGCCGAAGTACGGCAAGAATAAAGCATATCCGACACCCGCGAGCGCAACTCTTCATCCACAAACGAGGCCGATTCCCGTTGCAGCGTCGTGAAGTCACAATGTTGTCGGATTTCCGGCGGCAGATGGATAGAAAGAAAATCTCGCGCGATTTCAGTATCGCTGAGAAACTGCTTAAAGATCGCATCGTGCGATGACATGGCGCCGCGTCCCTGTGGTGGTGATTGCCGATTACTTTAGCGGTTCGGCAAGTTCAGGGAAGCGGTAGGATATGAAGTGTGGAGGCGCTTCGCAGAAATACAAGAAATAGCTCTTGTTTATCTATTTTATCGTGTATTCATAAATTATGGTTATCTACCTCAAGCAATAAATCCCATAAAGAAGCGCGGGTATTACCGCCATCGATTATAAGCGGATTTTTAGAGCTTAATTCCCGGATGCCTAACTCATCAGCATGACGCTTCAGGTATTTACCAAACTGTGCATTCCATGAAATTCCAGCAGGAACCCCTTTGTTCCGATGAACACCGCCCATATAACTATCAATTATATCAGTAGTATAGACGTCAATTTTTTCATTACGCACTTTAGTGCGTAATTGATCTAATGTATCTTCCAGCCTATTTCTGTCAATTTTTAGATCAGCCATTCTCAATCCCCATATTCGTTTTGAGCTCTCTTCTTGTCACTAGATTCAGTTAGTATCACAAACTCTGTACTTAAAATTCATACGCCAAGTACACAATTTTATTTAACCAGGTATATATTCCTATCAACTTTTCCCGGTTTGTAGTTACCAGAATTAACAATCACATTGATATAGTAGGTAGTTTTTCGCTTATTGAAAATATCGTCCTGCAAATCCAATGCCATAGAAATAAATTTTGATTCAACTTCGTCAAGGTACTTTTCTTTATTTGCATTACCATTCATCTCTATGGTTGCATATCGCAGAATTTTTTTACCTCTTTTGCTATTTTGGATATGCTCTACTAACTCTCTGGCATTAAGCTGCTGCATAATACGGCGGCGCAATTGGCTCGCTTTCCCTACATAAAGGATCTCTTGTGAGTCACCATATTCCCTTAAAAAAAGATAGATACCAGCATCATCAACAATATCTTTTACTTCAGGATGGTGTTTATCGTATTCAATATCTCCAACATCAATCGGCTTATGCCAATGGAGAGTGATAGTCGGACCATATATTTCTTTTGCTTCAGCCATAGAACAGTTCCTTTTTAAAAATTACTACCATCGAACGAATACATCACTTCTTTATTTAAGCTGACATATGTACTATCGACCTAAAAGGAAAAATCTTTACCGCTGCAACAACGTCAGCACCGTTTCCGGCACCTGATTTGCCTGCGTCAACACGGAAGAAGACGCCTGTTGCAATATTTGCTGTTTCGCCATGGCGGAAACTTCCTGCGCATAATCCGCATCCAGGATACGCGAGCGTGCGGCGGAAGTGGCTAATGATGTCTGCGCCAGATTTGATCGGATCGATTCAAAACGGTTCACCTGGCCGCCATACTCACTGCGATAGCCGTTTATTTTTTCCAATGCCTGATCAAAAGAAGCCAAGGCTTTACGCGCCTCCTCAATCGGATCCAAACCAACATCTTTCAGCCCCAGAGACTCGCTATCCGACGGCGTCGGGTTGATAGTCACCGCTTGTACTTCTTCGCCATAATCGGCGCCGACCACAATATCCGTCGGCGTACTGACCGGTGGCAACGGCGGCGGCGGTAGTTGTGTTGGATTAGGCAAATCATCCCAGGTTGCGACGCCGGTAAATGCGCCCTGCCCTATTACCATAATGATTAAATCTTCCGTCGTTTCATCGATATGGATACGCTCTTGCCGCTCTGCCCCATTGCTGCCATTGTTAAATCCACCGCTGGCGACATCCTCATAGCGATCGCCGTCTCCGCTATAGGTCATGGTCATGCCGTTATAGACCGTTGTCGCCCCGCCATTTAAATTAAAACCGGCCCCCCCTTCCAGCAATCCAGTAGCCGAATACGCCGCCGTAGGCAAAAAACCATTATCTTCAGTCAAGACTAGCGCATCCGCTAATGCCGAATCTGTTATCCCGTTTTGGCGCCAGACAATATCTGCGTCCGTACCTTCCAGCGGCGTCCCGACCAAATGACTACCATCGCGACTAAAGATCTGGATATCATCATCCGCACCCAGTGAGTCGATGGTAATAGTTAAATTTTTAGCGCCAGAAGGAATATAGGCTAGAGAAACGATACCGGAAGAAAATGTGCGGCTGGAGCCGCTAACCGGAAATTTTTCCGCCAGCGGCGGCGTATTTCCAAGATTAACGGGCTGCTCACGCTGACTGGAAGGCGCCAAAGGGTACTTGCCAAATGCCTCGGTAGAGTAGGCAATACGATCGATTTCATCACGCAGTTGCCTATATTCAGCGTTTAAACTGGCACGATCGGCATCCGACAGAGTACCGTTCGCCGCCTGTACCGCCAATTCCCTTGACCGCTGCACCAGATTGTTGATTTCATCCAACCCGCCTTCCGCCGTCTCCATCAGGCCGATACCATCATTTATCCCACGAGCGATAACATCATTAGCGTTCAGGTTAGCGCTCATACGATTGGCTATCGCCTGCCCCGCGGCATCATCCTTGGCGCTATTAATGCGCATACCGGATGACAAGCGTTCAATAGCTTGGCTCAATGATGACAACGAGCGATTTTTTTGGTTCTGAGCAATTAAAGAGAGAGGATTAGTATTAATAGAGGCCATAATGTACCTGCTTATATTATGCTGCCAGCGATGCCCGTAAGCCCCGACAACACCTGCATAATCTTCATATGAAATGTGAATAAAAAAGCACTACAAGTAAGACCGAAGATTGTAGGCAATTCAGATTACAAAATATTTCAACTTATGAATAGTACTATTCTCAGGATTTACGATATGATAAATCAATTGAGCACCGGAGCAATTAGCTCGCTAATAGTAAACAATGTTCTCAGGCTGGTTCTTCAGCGAAATTTTTATTTTATGGGTATCGTCTGATATGCAAAATCTTCAAAATCCCGCCAACGATAACGACCCCATTATGATATCGGTCTGTATGATTGTTAAAGATGAGGCTCAGCACCTGGAGAATTCACTCCGCGCCCTTGCTCAATATTTTGATGACATTGTCGTTGTTGATACGGGTTCGACTGATAGGTCAAAGCAAATCGCGGGCCGTTTCACCAATAAAATTTATGATTTTCCATGGATATCCGATTTCTCCGCAGCCAGAAATTACTCCTTGCAATTTGCAAAATATGATTGGGTGCTGGTTGTGGATGCTGATGAAGAGCTCGATAAGATTGATATTGCTCTGCTTTTAGAACAAATTAGCAGCTATTCAACCAACGTAGGTACGGTAGAGATCATCAGTATCACTAACGATGAAAGTGCGAGTGAAAAAGATTTCATCAAAGAACGTGTCAGTCGCCTTTTTGATAAATCCCACTATGAATTCTTTGGCATTATTCACGAACAGATATGCAAAAAAACAACCGACGAAATACCCGATGGGCGTTTTGACGCACCACTCTCATTCATACATAGCGGTTACACAAAAGATATAATAGAGAGTAAAGATAAGATTAATCGAAACATTGTATTACTTCAACGAGCTATAGATAAATCAAAAGATGACCCTTACCTCCATTATCAGCTAGGAAAAAGTTATTATTTAGGAAAAAATTATGCATTGGCAGAAAAAAGCTTTGAAGCATCTCTTCATTTACAGAAAGAGCGCTATCATGACTATAATGAAGTGCTAATAGAGTGTTATGGTTATTGTCTGATTAACACAGCACAATATAAAAAAGCGTTAGATATTTTAAAGTATGAAGACTATTGCCCCTCTACTGATTTCATGTTCTTAAAGGCATTAATACTGATGAATAATGCGGACTTCCAGAGCGCAATAGACACATTTCAATTATGTACAAGAATGGAAGCTGGTCGTAAAAAAGGAGTTAATACGTATAAGGCCAATTATAATATTGCAGTAATATTAGAGTGTTTTGGCATGATGCCTCAAGCACTCGAATATTATCAAAAATGCGGAGATTATAAACTTGCGCTTGAGGGGATAAATCGTGTTCGATAGTATTCCACAACTATCAGTGACAATAGAATTTTAAGTATCTTAGCGAAAATAAAAACTCAGATTTAAGTTGACAGTTACCAATGCAAGAATTAATAACTGTCATATTTAGTTTAAATTAATATATTTAGTATACGAAAGAGTCGCCAATCCCACCCATATTAGCCTGCATAGCTCTTGCTACACATTTCTCATGAAATGTTGAGGGTGCTTTCTCCAATAAGACCCGCATAAATGCTGCATTACTTTCCTGACACTCTGATAAATTAATATCTAAGAAACAAGATTCTTTCATTATGAATTTATATTCAAACCAACCTAAATACCAAAACCACTCTGTATAATATACCCATGAGTTAGCATTCATTGCTCTTACGTGGGTTGGGTCCTGCCATGCCGTAACAGACTTCTCATAAGGTACTTCGATAAAAAATCGGCCGCCAACTTTTAGAAGGTCAAGACAATTACTCATCATTCTAACAAGATTGGGCACATGCTCTAGGACATTATTTGCATAGATGAAATCATATGATTCTTGTTTTATTGTCACATCACCTAAAAAAGGGGATTTTAGTTTTACAGGCCAAGAATGCTCACTACTCAGGTCTAAGATAATATCTGGCAACGCTTCTTCAGATATATCTATATTAATCCATCCAGCCCTATAATCCTTCCCTGAACCTATATGTATTTTATTTATTTCCTCAGAAAAGTTACTTGGCTTTTTTTGACTAATCAAATCATCGGAAATTTTTATAATTTCCTTATAGTAATCAGATGGATCTTTCAATTTAAAGCAATCAAGCTTCGCATAACTTTCCGAATAAAACTCTTTGCTTTTTATTTTACTCTTAAAGAAGTCAACCAATTCATTTTCTTTGATGAAAAAGACACTATCATTATAATTCGGTGGAATAACTTCATTATCATCAAGCAAGGAAACAAACGGGGTACCAATAGACAAAGAATTGAATGCTCTGACCTCTTCAAAAATGGCTGAATCATAATAGTGACAATTAAATACGCATTTTGAATTTTGTATAAAGTAATCTCTTTCAGGACCATATAGTGGACTACTAAAAAAGCTTACACTAACACCATTAGATTCAATTAGTTCTAATACCCGCTTTCTTTTTTCATTCATTGATCCAATAAATAAAACATCAATCTCTCTTTTCTCAATAGGAATAAATTCCTTCCTTAAATATGGAGCATAGCCTAAAGGAGCATAGATCACATCATTAACATTACCACTATATTCTCTTATATTAACCTTACTGTAATCTATAAACTGAACATTTTTTTGTAATTCTTTATATTCATCGTCGATATGACATCCGCCTTTAGCTAACTGCTCAAGGTTTACAAATAAGCAGCAATAATTCTCCCAGCCGGTGGGAACCATATCATTTGCACCAAAAATGATATTTACTGCATCATATTTTAGCCTATTTTTAGTGAGGGTAACTATCTTTCCTAAACTTTCAAACTGATATTTATAAAATAAGGCAACATCTAAAAATGCTAAAAAATGAGGATTAGCCACACTAGAACTACTCATTTTTTGCATCAATACTATATTGATTGCTGTATTTTCACTCATGATTTACACACCTCATTTTAGATTAGTTACACCACTATATTTTATAAAAAACAAAATTTAATATTGTAATCATATACACCCATGAATTTTCTATTCTTATTCCTTGCCTACCGTAAAATAGTCACAACGAATAGCATCCATGGTAGGTATCACGGATATAATAAAATTTTTATCGTGGTAGCCATGCATACAACCAATCATCTAACCCGCTTTCTTCTAACATCCAATGTGTTAAAACAGCCTCACGCAACTCATCGCCTAACCTTGCTGCCTCATCCATATCTGCCAAATGAGAACGAATAGCTTCCATCCAGTCTATAAAACGATTATTGACGAGCGTAACAGGCAAATCACACCGATAGGGCTCTATATCCGTACAAATAACGGGGACACCGCATGCACCCAATTCCAATAATCGTAGGTTACTCTTACACGCATTGAACTGGTTATACTCTAACGGAACCAATGCCAAATCCAGATTTAAGCTCGCTATTTTTTGTGGATAAAATTCGATTGGCACACCAGCATGAAATTCACATGCTACACCTTCAGGCTTCATTCCCATAAAGACCCATTCAACTTCATTTTCCAGTGCTTTTATCACTGGTCGCAAAATATCTAAATCACCGGAATGACTACTTCCCCCAGCCCAACCAATGCGTATTTTCTTTCCAACCCGACGTTGGCTATGGAGATTCCTCCACCAAAAAGGATCCAGTCGATTCTGCGCAATACGAATATCTTGATGAAACTTAGAGAGTTCTTCAGCCAACGGGGCTGTTGATACTACGATCCAGTCTGCCACTTCTATACAACGACGTAATCCGCCAATAACAGACTGAGAAAAATCCTTTCTATGTATTGATTTTAAAGGAACGTTAGGCAAGTAGTCGTCATACTCGAGCACAATTTGCGATTGTGAATATTTCTGGTATTTCTTTATATACTCAGAAATACTTTTAGACGCAGCTCTCTGTACAACTGTGACATCAGGTTCGATACGTTTTAAATCCAGTACCCCCGATAAGGGTGAAATCAGTCCACCTTCAATATGAAACTCACGCTCTAACGCTTTGAATGGATGAATGACTCGATAATGCCCGCATCCAAACAAGTCAGCATGCATCCCCAGAATCACCGGCAATGGACGCCCAGGCAATGGCAACTGACAACGAGCCATCTCGGGTACCAACGCAAATCCTGGTGCATATTTACTATAGGCCGGATGGTAGCAAGGATCATCTGTCAGTTGGGGAAGCCATTGCTGGTAGAGCGCATCGATATCCGATTCTTGAGGCAACGGCGGCAGTTCAAATTTTTGTAATAAACGAGATGCTCCGCCCAGATGCACAACTCTCGCTTCCGCCGCCCAGACCACCAAATATCCATTCTGCCGCGCTTTGATACCGAGATCCACATCGCCGAAATACAAGGGGAAATGTTCCGCGTCATACCCGCCCAATTCATTAAAAACATCCCGGCGCATCATCATGCAAGCGGCGCTTACCGCACTGACGTTATGCGTTGTCTGTAAACGGTTCATATAGCCAGACGCTGAGGCAGCCGCTCCCTGAAATACGATACCCGCATAATCATTTAAACCTAGCGCAATGCCGCCGTGTTGGATCCGGCCGTCGCTAAACTCCAGTCTTGCACCGACAATACCGACTTCAGGTCGAAGAGCATGCTGTAACATGGTGTTCAACCACTGGCCGTCAACAATCTCGGTATCGTTATTAAGAAACAGCAAAACCTCTCCACTAGCCTGTTCCGCTGCATAGTTATTGATCGCTGAAAAATTGAAGGAATGAGGCCACTGCAATACCCGGACATTGGGGAGCGCCATGGCGGCCAAATGCGATAAGTACTGACAAGCATCTGGCTCAGAGGAATGGTTATCCACGATCAGCAATTCATACCGCGTATAGCGGGTTTTCTCCATCAATGTTTCAATACACCGGCTAAGCAGCGGCAAATTATCTCGAGTAGGAATAATGATCGACACCAAAGGATGAACATCGTGCTGATAATTCACGTTGAAGCCCCCTTGTTTCGGTCCTTCCACGACCGTCGCAGGAACATGACAACGCTGCAAATGGCGCTGCACAAGCATTGGATAACCACGCGACACCGCTTCGCTGCCTACCCACTCAAAGAATGCCTGCTCAGTATATACCACCACTTCCGGTATATGCCCGACAGCTTCCGGTCCTTCTTGTTCTATCAATTGATAGACGACATCCAGCAAACCCAACTGTTGATATTCAGTGCATACATCGCCTAATTGGCGTAAACGTTGAACATCCAGCGCCAAGTTTCGACCGATATAAGGGTAGCTACGCAACATATCGATGTTGCATTTAGGTTTCAGAATCGGGTTTTGCGCTTTGCCGTCAATCAGTACCGTTTCGTCGAAATAAAAGGCGCTCGCTGTGGGAAATCGCAAACGGTACTCAGCTAACAACAATAGCATATGCGGCAACAGGCGATCTCCAGCTGCCAGTACCAGCAAAAAGGAGGCCGAAGACAATGTTATCAGTTGATTTAACATTTCCATCGCTCCCGCCTGGTCAGACATCCAGACAATGCCATCTTCTTCCATCGTCGCTACCGGATGACGTGTGATGACATAGACCTCCTGCGGCCCATATAACTGTTCTTGTACACTGCAAAGCGAGGCGGCAATACCATGTTCATTCGCTGAAGAATCACTATCATCCATCACTACTACAGCGACATTTCCAAGTTCAGGGGTATTATGAATATATGCCTGCAACATTGCGCTGCGCGCAGGCGTTATCTGGCGTTCACTCAGCCATTTATCCACCGAATAACCTGGCTTGACCTTGTCACGCAACGTCAGGTTATGTAGTTCTAAATGTTGTAACTCCTGCTCGGTTATCGTTATACATTTTTTAGGGGGCAGCGAAGATAATAACAACGCCAGGCAGGAAGAGAGCCGCCAGTGGGACTCATAAAAACTCAGGCGTTGCGCCACATAGTTTGCCGCCTGAGAGTATCCTTTAACTAACTCATCTGCCAGTTCAAACGATGTAAGAGTTTTATTTCTGACACTTTCACTACGAAAGACATTATTCTCTAACCTCTCCGAGCAAACATACCCCAGAAATTGGCGATCATCCTGATACAGGTAAACCGGCACCCCTGCACAAAGGGCATATTGGGCCATTCGCCCTGTGGCCACCACCGCATCATAATGTTGAAAAATATTCGGTTGCCGTATTACCTGCTCATTGTTCACTTGATCGCACTGCACCCCGACATCCGCCAACACATCCGGCAAAGCTTCCAGAACAGGGGTCAACTCATTAGTGACAACCAGCACCTTTCTTAGCCTATCCAATGAAGGCGTAGAGGCAATGCGAAATTGGTTGTCCGGCACTGGTGAAGGAAATACAGTACCAAGAACAGGAAGGATACCATTGTCATGCAAAAAATCGGGGAGTCGCTTGATGGTTACTAATGCATAATCGGCCAGACGGTTTTCCAGGTGAACATCAGCCGACATTTCTTCATTACTTTGCAATGACAGATGATTCACGATGAAATTTGCGTGTATCCCACCATTCAGTAGCCGTTTCAGAACGCTAGCGTTTGCAGAGGTATATTGCAGCCATAGCAAATCATAATCGACAGAAAAGTCATATGTATCATCATCGGTAATGAATAACGGCCGATCGGCATAACGCCTTTCCACTTCTGATCTAGCTTCATCACTATATCGGTGGCAGTAGACGTCAACCTGCCAGTTCTGTTCAATAAATGCACCGATCAAATCCAGCGTTGCCAACTCTGCATCCTGAAAATCGACAAACTGAAGGGTACTGATGAAAACGCGAGGCATAAGCGAAATACTCTGTCGGGGATAAAATCTAGATTTGATCATTGTAATAAAAGAGGAGAAAAATTAACCCACCGATAAATCGTGTAATTACCCTCTTTATTACATCATAAAAAAACCCGGCACATGGCCGGGTTAGACAAAAAAGTCTGTTGCTCTTGATTATTGCAGCAAAGACAGAACGGTCTGCGGAACCTGGTTGGCCTGAGATAGTACAGACGTACCTGCCTGTTGCAGGATCTGTGCTCGACTCATATTTGACACTTCCGTCGCGTAATCCGCATCTTCGATACGGCTGCGAGCAGAAGACAGGTTATTCACCGTGTTATTCAGGTTAGTGATGGTAGATTCAAAACGGTTTTGAATCGCACCCAGGTTACTACGTGCGGTATCAACAGATGCCAGCGCGTCATCAACAGCAGAAATCAGCGCCTGAGCACCAGAAGCAGTAGCAACACCACTAATGTTACCGGCAACACCACTCATAGTCGAGCTACCAGAAGCTGCATTAATCAATGAACCACTAGTGATGGTAATTGATTCGGTAGCACCACTGTTGGCGCCGACCTGAATCTGGATGCCGCCGCTGGCGGTACCATCTAGCAGAGAAGTACCGTTAAATTTGGAAGAGGTGGCAACACGATCAATCTCCGCCAAACGAGCGTTCATTTCCGTTTCGATTGATGCACGGTCAGTTGAGGTGTTAGTATCACTCGCCGCCTGCACCGCCAGTTCACGAATACGTTGCAGGTTGTTGTTGATTTCGCTCAGGCTGCCTTCCGCAGTCTGGGCAAGAGAAATACCGTCGTTGGCGTTACGAGCCGCCTGAGTCAAACCTTTAACCTGAGCGGTCATACGGTTGGCAATCGCCTGACCGGCGGCATCGTCTTTGGCGCTGTTGATACGCAGGCCGGAAGACAGACGCTCAATAGCGGTACCCAGAGAAGACTGAGATTTGTTCAGGTTGTTCTGGGTAACCAGAGACATGGTATTAGTATTAATTACTGCCATAATCATGATTCCTTAATCAATTGTAGGTTTCGGGTTAGACCCACGGGTTTTATCACCGTCCTAAGCTGTATCGGCGCAGGCAAAAGAACCTTTAATTTTTTTCATCACCTTTTTTATCTCTACTTATCTTCGACTTTCCGTTACCTTAGATGCCAATCCGTTTCTTACTATTACCTACCCTGCGCGCTCTTTTTCTTTTACTAAACTTCCTTCATTATCTGCCGATATTATTTTCATGCGTTTTTCTGTGAACCGAATTAAGGACTCATCATGGCAAGTATTACTTCTTTAGGCGTTGGTTCCGGTATGGATTTAAGCGGTCTGTTAACCCAGTTGGAAACAGCGGAAAAAGCCAGGCTGACGCCGATAACGACCCAGCAAAGCAGCTACAACGCGAAATTATCCGCCTTCAGCACGGTAAAAAGCGCGCTGGATAAACTGGATACCGCCACCAAGGCGCTGGCGAAGTCGGACACCGTTCTAAGTAATGCCGGTTCCATTGACGCCATCAGCACCACGTCGGTGAAAAGCACCAATAAAGCCTTCACCGCGACGACAGATGGTAAGGCAGTCGCGGGAAGCTATAGCGTCAGCGTTAGCCAGCTAGCCCAGGCGCACTCGGTGATTTCATCCGTCTCTACCAGCGCCACGACTGCATTAAGCAGCAGTGACGCCACGCTGAAGATCGCCCAGGCGAATGGGGAAAGTATTGATGTGCAAATTACCGGCGGTGAAACCTCGCTGACCGATGTGCGTGATGCTATTAATAAGGCCGATGGCGGCGTAAGCGCCAGTATCGTTAAGGCCAATGACAACAGCTACTATTTAATGCTGACGTCGAAAGATACCGGCACCGAGGGGCAAATCACAGTCACCGACGACAGCGGCGTACTGGGTACCATTGAGCAAAAAGTGGCGGCGCAGAATGCGCTTATCTCGGTGAACGGCATTGAGATCGAACGCCAGAGCAACACCATTGACGATGCGCTGGAAGGCGTAACTTTGTCGCTGCAAAGCACTACGGCTACGGATACGCCCGAAACGCTGGAAATCGCCCAGGATACCAGCGGTATGAAAGACGCGATAAAAGCCTGGGTAGATGCCTATAACGCCGTACTGGATACCATCGCCACCCAAACCCAGTATACGGCCGTTGATGCCGGTGAAGACCAGAGCAGCAGCAACGGCGCCCTGCTGGGCGACAGTACCGTTCGTAGTATTCAGAGCCAGTTAAAAAAACAGCTCACCAACCTGCAAAGCGACAGCGGTGATATTCGTATTCTGGCCGATCTGGGCATTACCCAGAACTACAAGACCGGCAAGCTCGAAGTCAACGATACCGAATTGGAAAAAGCCCTGAAAGAAGAGCCTGCCAATGTGAAGGCGTTTTTTGCCGGCGACGGTAAAGATACCGGTTTTTCCACCCAGATGCGCAGCTATCTGACGACCGTGCTGGACAGCACCGACGGCGTGATCAAAGCCACAGAGGATGGTATTAACAGCACATTGAAAAAACTGGAAAAACAATATACTCAGGTTAACGATAGTATTACTGCCACCATCGCCCGCTATCAAACGCAGTTTACCCAGTTGGACTTGCTTGTTTCTCAATTGGATAGCACGGCAAGCTACCTTACTTCGCAGTTCACTGCGATTAGCAACAGTAAGTAGGTAACGAGGTAACATAATGTATACAAGAAATGCCAGTCAGGCCTACGCCAAAGTGGGCCTTGAAAGCGCGGTGATGAGCGCCAGTCCGCATCAGTTGATCGTGTTGTTGTTTGACGGCGCGAAAAGCGCGATGGTCAGAGCGCGTATCCTGATGCAACAGGGTGATATTGCCGGTAAAGGCATGGCGCTGTCTAAAGCCATTAATATCATTACCAATGGCCTGAAAGTAGGTCTGGATATGGAACAAGGCGGCGAACTGGCAAAAAACCTGGCCGACCTGTATGACTATATGACGCGGCGTCTGTTACAGGCTAATTTGAATAATGACCAACAGGCGATCGTGGAAGTGGAGTCATTACTCGACAATATAGCCGACGCCTGGCGGCAAATTAGCCCTCATTATCAACCCGAGCAGGAAGCTGGTTAATATGGATAACCTTCAGCTTCTCAGAAACTATCAGCAACTTCTGACGCTCAGTGAGGCCATCCTCGGTTTGGCGAGAAGCGGACAATGGGATGCCCTGGTTGAGCAAGAGATTGTTTATATCCAGTCGGTGGAAAAGCTGAGCAAAACGCCAATCCCGGCTAATCTTGATGGTGTAATGCAATTACATTTTCGTCAGGTTTTGCAGCAAATTCTGGATAATGAAGCACAAACAAAGCTGCTGCTGCAAAAACGAATGGATGAATTAAGTTCGCTGATGGGGCAATCATTGAGACAAAAAACGCTCAATAGCAAATACAGCGGACTCGCCGGACATCAGGTACTGCCCGGCGAGCTATTATCCGATGAACCGAAATAGTAAAACTGAATCCCGCCTCTGAAACCAGCAAACGGATAAGCTGGTTTTTCAGCGTAACATGAAAATACCGCGAAACCTGCCGTTGATTAAACGACGGGATACCACTGGCAACGGATTAGGAAGCCACTGGCCTGACCGAAGAAGAGCTGGAAAACATCCGCCACTGAGCGACCTGTAATGAACTCGACAACAGGATAATGGCTTAACTTATAAATAAATTGATTATTATCCTACACGCTCATATTCATCACTTCCTGGTATGCCGAAACCAGTTTATTGCGCACCTGAATGCCCATCTGCATGGATATTGAGGATTTTTGCAGATCGACCATCACGTCATTCAGCGCCACGCCGGGCTTGCCCAGGGTAAAAGCCTGCGCCTGCGCACGGGACTGCTGCTGCACTTCGCTGATTTTATCGATTGCCGACCTGAGCTCGGTGGCGAAACCGGGTTCTACCGCAGGTCGGGAAACCGACGTGTTTGCAGCCTGCAAAGCGTTAACCTGCAATTGCTGTAATACCCCTTCGATACCTTGAACGGACATATCCCCTCGCTAATTATAAAGTACGTTATTTTCATTGCCGCAAACGGCGATAGTTGAATGAAGTGAAGCGGTTACCGGCGATATTACGTCGTGAAATCAGCGGATCTTTGCTATCGCTACTTTAGGTCAAACACCCTATCACATCCTTTTTGTACTAAATCGCCCAATTAGCGTGAAAAAGAGGGGCTTATCGACCCATCGATTTTTCTTTTACGGAAAATAATGACATGCCTGCAAATGTAGGTGACTTGTTTTATTGATTGGCATTCAGGGAGTTCTGTTTTGTTACGTAACAACGTTAAGTATACCGTTCAACAACCAAGCAGAGATCGGGTATGAGCGCCTCGATAACCGGCACAGCTACCGGTAAAAGCGGCTTTGGCGAAATACTCAACCGCTTACGCGCCAATCCGAAGGTTCCTCTATTGATTGCAGCGGCGGCAGCTATCGCTATTGTCGTCGCGCTGGCCTTATGGGCCAAAGGGCCCGACTATCGGGTGCTGTATAGTAATGTCAATGACCGTGATGGCGGCGCTATCGTCAGCGAATTGACAAAACTTAATATTCCTTATCGCTTTGCCGATGGCGGCGGCGCGATAATGATCCCGGCCGAAAATGTTCATGAAACACGTTTGCGCCTGGCGCAACTGGGCTTGCCTAAGGGCGGCGCCGTCGGGTTTGAACTGCTCGATCAGGAAAAATTCGGCATCAGCCAATTCAGCGAGCAGATCAATTATCAACGCGCGTTGGAAGGCGAGCTTGCCAGAACCATTGAAACGCTGGGGCCGGTGCAAAACGCGCGCGTACATTTGGCTATTCCCAAGCCCTCGCTCTTTGTTCGCGAGCAGAAATCCCCGTCATCCGCGGTAACCTTGACACTGCAACCAGGCCGGGCCCTGGATGAAGGACAAATTAATTCCATCGTCTATATGGTTTCCAGCAGCGTTGCAGGATTGCCCCCGGACAACGTTACCGTCGTTGACCAGACAGGGCGTCTGCTCACCCAGGCCGGCGGCAGCGGCCGCGACCTGAACGCGGCGCAGCTCAAATACAGCAACGAAGTCGAAGCCATGTATCAGCGTCGCATAGAGGCCATCATCGCGCCTATCGTCGGCATGGGCAACGTGCATGCGCAGGTGACCGCGCAAATCGACTTTGCCGCCCGCGAACAGACCGATGAGCAGTATCAGCCCAATAAGTCGCCCGATAAGGCCGCGATTCGCTCGCAGCAAACCAGCCAAAGCGAACAAAGAGGCGGCCCAAACGTCGGCGGCGTGCCTGGCGCGTTGTCTAATCAACCGGCTCCCGCGCCTACCGCGCCCATCCAGACGCAACCGAATAATAACGCCAACGCCAATAATCAGGCCGGACAGCAAAATAATAATGCAGCGGGCGCTCAGGCCAATACCAGCGCCAATACCGCTATGCAGACGTCCAACATCCGTAACGATGCCACGACAAACTACGAAGTCGATAAAACCATTCTGCATACCAAGCACAGCAGCGGCGGCGTAAAACGGTTATCCGCGGCAATCATCGTTAACTATTTACCTCCCGGCGAAGATGGTAAACCGGTCGCGCTGACTGAAGATCAAATCAAGCAGATTGAAAGCGTTGCCCGTGAAGCGATGGGGTTCTCGGCTGAACGCGGCGACTCCTTGAACGTGGTTAATACGCCGTTTATGGATTCAGCGGAAGGCACCGGCGAACTCCCCTTCTGGCAACAACAGGCGTTTTTCGATCTGCTGATCGAGGCGGGTCGCTGGTTGCTGGTACTGATTGTCGCCTGGATATTATGGCGCAAACTGGTTCGCCCGCAGTTGCAGAAGAAAGCTCAGCAACAAGAAGCGGCCGAGACGGCGGCAGCCATGGCTAAAGGCGGAGATGACGATGTCGTCGTCAACCTGAGCAGTTCAGAAGCAGAACAGCAGAGAAAATCGCAACAACGTATCAGCGCGGAGCTGCAAAGCCAGCGCATACGTGAACTGGCAGAGAACGATCCGCGCGTCGTCGCGTTGGTCATTCGTGAATGGATGAGTAGTGAACTATGAGCCTGACAGGAACAGAGAAAAGCGCCATCTTATTGATGACCATCGGTGAAGACCGAGCCGCGGAGGTATTTACCCACCTTTCGACCAGAGAGGTGCAGCACCTCAGCGCGGCGATGGCGAATGTTCGTCAGGTTTCACAACAGCAGTTAATGGAAGTACTGAAAGAGTTTGAAGCGAATTCGGAACAATTCGCGGCGCTGAGCATCAACGCGAGCGACTATCTGCGCTCGGTCCTGGTCAAAGCGCTGGGAGAAGAGCGCGCGTCAAGCCTGCTGGAAGATATCCTGGAAAGCCGCGAAACCACGACCGGTATGGAAACGCTCAATTTCATGGAGCCGCAATCCGCCGCCGATTTGATTCGCGACGAGCATCCGCAGATTATCGCCACCATATTGGTGCATCTGAAACGTGCGCAGGCGGCCGATATCCTTGCGCTATTTGACGAGCGTCTGCGTAATGACGTCATGTTGCGTATCGCCACCTTTGGCGGCATACAGCCGGCGGCATTGGCCGAACTGACCGATGTACTGAACGGCCTGCTGGACGGCCAGAATCTCAAACGCAGCAAGATGGGCGGGGTGCGTACCGCAGCCGAGATTATCAACCTGATGAAAGCACAGCAGGAAGAAGCGGTTATCGATGCGGTGCGGGAATTCGACGGCGAACTGGCGCAGAAAATCATCGACGAAATGTTCCTGTTCGAGAATTTGGTGGATGTGGACGACCGCAGCATTCAGCGTTTGTTGCAGGAAGTCGAATCCGAATCCCTGTTGCTGGCATTGAAAGGCGCCGACGAACCTTTACGCGAGAAGTTCCTGCGCAATATGTCCCAGCGCGCGGCGGAAATCCTGCGCGACGACCTGGCCACCCGTGGCCCTGTGCGCATGTCGCAGGTGGAAAACGAACAGAAAGCCATTCTGCTTATTGTTCGTCGTCTGGCGGACAGCGGGGAAATGATCATTGGCGGCGGCGAGGATGCTTATGTCTAATGCCTCTATCAATCTCGACTGGCAACCCTGGCAGTTGAATGATTTGTCCGAGCCCAACAAACCGGCTGTCAAAGAACCGGAGATCATTGAGCCGGAAGTCGTGACCGACGTGAGTCCATTGGCAGACGATGAACTGATTTCGCTGCGTCAGCAGGCGATGCAACAAGGCCGCGAAGAAGGATTTACCCAAGGCCGCCAGCAGGGTTATGACGCTGGTTATCAGGAAGGTTTAAACGCCGGTCGGCAGCAAGGGTTGCTGGATGCTTCTCAGCAGCAGCAGCCAATGGTTGAACAGATGCAGCAGATGGTTACCGAATTCCAGCAGACGCTGGATGCGCTGGACAGCGTCATCCCTGCCCGACTGATGCAACTGGCTTTAACCGCGGCCAAACAAATTCTGGGGCAGCCGCCGGTCTGTGACGGCACCGCGCTGCTCAGCCAAATCCAACAGTTGATCCAACAGGAACCGATGTTTTCCGGTAAGCCGCAATTGCGTGTGCATCCTGCGGATCTTGAGCGAGTCGAACAGACATTGGGGCCGACGCTCAGTCTGCACGGCTGGAAACTGTTAGCGGATAATCAACTGCATCCCGGCGGCTGTAAAGTCAGCGCCGAGGAAGGCGATCTGGATGCCAGCCTGGCTACCCGCTGGCATGAACTCTGCCGCCTGGCGGCGCCGGGAGAACTATGATGACCTCGCGCCTCGGGCGTTGGCTCGACGCTCTGGATTCATTTGAGAATCGGATTGGCGGCACGCCATCCACACGTCGCTACGGCCGTCTGACCCGGGCTACGGGGTTGGTTTTGGAAGCGACCGGCTTGCATATGCCGCTGGGCGCGACCTGCCTTATCGAACGTAAAAACGGCAGTCAGGTAGACGAAGTGGAAAGCGAAGTCGTTGGCTTTAATGGACAACGGCTTTTCCTGATGCCTTTGGAAGAGGTCGAAGGCATCACCCCCGGCGCCCGCGTTTATGCCCGCGTTGATTTAGATAACAGTTCGCAGGGCAAACAACTTCCGCTGGGGCCGGAGCTATTGGGTCGCGTATTGGACGGCAGCGCCAAACCATTGGACGGATTGCCGTCGCCGGATACCGGCTATCGCGCGCCGTTAATTACCGCGCCGTTCAACCCGTTGCAAAGAACGCCGATTGAACACGTGCTGGATGTGGGCGTCCGTGCCATTAATGCCCTGCTGACCGTGGGGCGCGGTCAACGTATGGGGCTATTCGCCGGCTCCGGCGTTGGTAAAAGCGTATTATTAGGCATGATGGCGCGCTATACCCAGGCGGACGTCATTGTCGTCGGTCTGATCGGCGAGCGTGGTCGTGAAGTCAAAGACTTCATTGAAAATATTCTGGGCGCCGAAGGGCGCGCCAGATCCGTCGTTATTGCCGCCCCCGCCGACGTGTCGCCGCTGTTGAGGATGCAGGGCGCCGCGTATGCGACGCGCATTGCGGAAGATTTTCGCGACCGGGGTCAACATGTTTTGTTAATCATGGATTCACTGACGCGCTATGCCATGGCTCAGCGTGAAATCGCACTGGCGATTGGCGAACCGCCGGCCACCAAAGGCTATCCGCCCTCCGTCTTCGCCAAATTACCGGCGCTGGTGGAGCGCGCCGGCAACGGCATTCACGGCGGCGGTTCTATCACGGCTTTCTATACCGTATTAACCGAAGGGGACGACCAGCAGGATCCCATCGCGGATTCCGCGCGTGCCATTCTTGACGGACATATCGTTCTGTCGCGTCAGTTGGCGGAGTCCGGTCACTATCCGGCGATTGATATAGAAGCCTCAATCAGCCGCGCCATGACTGCATTGATTGATGAAAATCACTACGCTGAAGTCCGCCAGTTTAAACAACTGCTATCCAGCTACCAGCGCAACCGCGATTTGGTCAGCGTCGGCGCTTATGCCGCCGGCAGCGATCCATTGCTTGATAAAGCCATTCGCCTGTACCCGCAGATGGAAGCCTTTTTACAGCAGGGTATGTTCGAGCGCAGCGGCTATGACGAGGCTTGTCAGGCGCTGAATACTATTTTCCCTCGTAACAATCAGGAGAGCAGATGAAAAACACGTCTCCTTTAATTACGCTGCGTGATTTGGCGCAGAAAGAGGTCGAGAAAGCCGTCGGTCAATTAGGTCAGGTGCGCCAGGCGCATCAGCAGGCTGAACAGCAGTTGAATATGCTATTGAACTATCAGGATGATTATCGCCAAAAATTAAACACCACCATGTCCGGCGGAATGGCGAACAATAGCTGGCAGAATTATCAGCAATTTATTCAGACACTGGATAAAGCGATTGAACAGCATCGGCAACAGCTTTTACAGTGGACATCGCGTTTGGATCTGGCAATGAAGGCATGGCGGGAAAAACAGCAACGGTTAAACGCGTTTGAAACATTACAGGATCGCGAAGCAACCAGGCAAGTCGCCAGAGAAAACCGTATAGAACAAAAACAGATGGACGAGTTCGCCCAACGGGCCTCACAGAGGAAAACAGAGCTATGAAGCTGTCCGCATTACCCATAACGACAAGCGCCGGCGATACCGGTAGTTCTACCGCATCTTCCCTGTTGACGCAGGGCGAGTTACCCAAAGATTTTATCGCGCTGCTGGGCAAACAGTTGTCTCTGTCTTCAGACCCGTCAGTCAACAAATCGCTTACAGCGATGGATGATAAAGAAGCGCTGCTCAACGCGCTTGGAAAAGACGCCGTCGCTGATTTGAATAGTGATGATTTAAATGCCCTGTTGGCCTCATTCGGCTCGTTAACCGGCTCAGTGGCGCCAGCGGACATTGAACCTACCGACGCAACGGTCAAAGCGGATAAGACCGCGCTATCGGATGAAAAAGATAGCGATAGCGACAATCAAGCGGTGGTTATGCAGGCATTACTTGCCATGTTGCCGCCGGGAATCACAGCGCCCGCGAACGGCGCTGATGATGCGCAAAATGTCGCCCCTGCCCTTTCCGGCTTGATCACCGGGAAAAAACAGGACGCTCCCCTTTTGTCTGATGCTCGCACGACAGCAGATGATGCCGGGGATGAGAATTCGTCATCGACGCGCATCGGCATTGCAGGCATCACATTAAAAGACGCCGATGCGACGTTAACATCGAGCGATTCGCTCAAACGCTCGGCGGCGGTCGATCAAGCTGATGATTCAGCCAAATTCGCCACCACATCGCCGTTGATTGCCAGCGATCGCAATAGTCAGGATTCTCCGCTGATTTCCGGTAGTCAGAGCGCGCCGACGCCGCATATATCGCTGACGCCGCCTGCTCAATCAACGCTTGCCGGCAGTGCTGCGACGCCGTCGCATCAATTAGCAACGCCGTTTGGCTCGCCTCAGTGGCAGGACGCGCTGAGTCAGCAGGTGGTGATGTTCAGCCGCAATGGACAGCAGAATGCCGAGCTACGCCTGAATCCGCAGGAGTTGGGGCCGCTGCATATCAGTTTGAAAATTGACGATAATCAAGCGCAAATTCACCTGGCATCCGCAAATAGCCAGGTGCGCTCGGCACTGGAAGCCGCGCTGCCCCACCTGCGTAACGCGATGGCGGAAAGCGGCATTAATCTGGGACAAAGCAGCGTGGGCAGCGACGCCTCCAGTTGGCAAGCGCAGCAACAAACGGCAAATAACAGCGGCGAAGGGAATAACGGCTCTTCTTATCAGCAGCAATTTGGCGATTCATCGGGAAATATCGCTAAACCATTAGAGGTTCCAGCGCATTTGCAATCAATGGCGTCTTCAGCAAATGGCGTTGATATTTTTGCCTGATAACGGGGTAAAGAAATAAGTTAACACGTTTTTTCTTGTCTATTCGCCGTATTGATCGTGTGAATAGACGAGATAATCATTAACATGATGTATTTATTATTGGTTTGCATCAGTAATAAATATCAATAAGTAACAGGAACTCTCTTTGGCTATGTCTGATATACAAGTCCGGCCGGGACGAAAAAGCTCTTTCTGGTTAATACTACTGATTATCGTTGCTCTTGTAGCCACCGGGGCTGCGGGTGTTGGCTGGTGGCTATTGCATCAGAAAAACGCCGCGAACGCTGAACAGGAGGCGCCACCGCCGCCCGAACCCGTGTTCATGCCCCTGGACACGTTCACTGTTAATTTAGTCAATGCGGATAACGATCCCGATCGCGTGTTATACGTTGGCTTTACCTTGCGTTTGCCGGATGAGGCGACCCGCACTCGGTTCAATAATTATCTGCCCGAGGTCCGCAGTCGTTTGCTGCTGCTTCTGTCCCGTCAGAATGCGACTGAGCTTGCAAACGAACAGGGTAAACAGAAATTAATAGAAAATATCAAACAAGTGTTAAGCCCGCCATTGATCCCCGGTCAACCGAATCAGGTGGTTACTGATGTCCTGTTCACTGCCTTTATACTGCGATAATCATTATGGGCGATAGCATTCTTTCTCAAGCAGAAATAGACGCGCTATTAAATGGCGACAGCGGCGATAGCGCCGCTGATGCCAACGCGTCGACTAAATCTTCAGATGGGGACGTGAGACCTTACGATCCCAATACGCAGCGTCGAGTCATCCGTGAACGTTTACATGCGCTGGAAATTATTAATGAACGTTTCGGCCGTCAGTTCCGGATGGGCTTGTTTAACCTCCTGCGCCGTAGTCCCGACATCACGGTAGGCCCCATTAAAATTCAGCCTTATCACGATTTTGCGAGAAATCTTCCCGTACCGACCAATCTCAATCTGGTGCATCTGAAGCCATTGCGCGGCACGGCGCTGTTTGTTTTTTCCCCCAGTCTGGTCTTTATCGCTGTGGATAACCTGTTCGGCGGCGACGGCAGATTCCCGACAAAAGTGGAAGGTCGGGAGTTCACTCACACGGAACAGCGCGTCGTCAAACGTATGCTGCGTCTGGCTCTTGAGGCCTACAGCGACGCCTGGAATGCCATCTACAAGCTGGAAGTAGAGTACGTTCGTTCGGAAATGCAGGTTAAATTCACCAACATAACGACCTCGCCTAACGACATAGTGGTCACAACGCCGTTCCATGTCGAGATCGGCTCGCTGACCGGCGAATTTAATATCTGCATTCCCTTCTCCATGATTGAACCGTTGCGTGAGTTACTGGCCAACCCGCCGCTGGAAAATTCGCGTCTGGAAGACCAGAGCTGGCGGGAAACATTAGCTAAACAGGTACAGCATTCCGAACTCGAACTGGTGGCGAATTTTGTCGATATCCCTTTGCGCTTATCCAAAGTTTTGCAACTGAAACCAGGCGATGTTTTACCTATCGATAAGCCAGAACGCCTGATCGCCCATGTCGACGGCGTACCGGTTCTGACTAGCCAGTACGGCACGCTCAACGGGCAGTATGCCTTACGTGTTGAACACTTGATTAACCCAATTTTGAATTCTCTGGATAATGAGGAACAGCCCAATGAGTGACACCAAGAAACCGTCCGACGACAAGGAATCAGTGGACGATCTGTGGGCTGATGCATTCAACGAGCAACAGACTGCGGAAAAAAGCGCTGCGACGACGGAAGGCGTATTTAAGACATTGGAAGGTCAGGAGTCCATCGGCTCGTTGCAGGATATCGATTTGATCCTGGATATCCCGGTAAAACTGACTGTCGAACTGGGTCGCACCAAAATGACCATCAAAGAGCTGCTGAGATTATCTCAAGGTTCTGTCGTCGCGCTCGACGGACTGGCGGGCGAACCATTGGATATTCTCATTAATGGTTATCTGATCGCGCAGGGCGAGGTGGTGGTGGTCGCCGATAAGTACGGCGTACGTATTACGGACATCATCACGCCGTCCGAACGTATGCGCCGTCTGAGTCGCTGATGACCACGCTCCAGACGCCGTCCACCCAGAGCGCGACCACAGGTCAGCCATCTACGCTGGCGGCCGAGCCGCCGCTCACCGGCAGCATGCTGTTGACTCAGGTCGGCAGCGTCCTGGGCGGAATATTGCTACTTATTTTGTTTATTGCCTGGCTGGTGCGCAAACTCGGCTTTGCCCCGCAGGCAAAACAGAATAAGTTGTTGAAAGTGGTCTCCAGTTGTCCGGTCGGGCAGCGTGAGCGCGTGGTTATTGTGGAAGTTGACGACACCTGGCTGGTGCTGGGCGTTACCGCGCAACAGGTTACGCCGCTGCATACCTTGCCGGCGCAACCGATTGATAACGGCAGTACGTCGTCCGGCGTCATTAAGCCGCTTGATTTTCAGCAATTATTCAAAAAAGTTCTCAAACGTCCGGAAAAATCGGCATGACCGTGTTATCTCGTCAATCGTTCAGCCCCGTGTTGTACCGTTCTCTGCGCTATGTATTAACCGCCGGATTACTGTTTTTGACGCCTTCGGTGTGGGCGCAGCTACCCGGGATCGTCACCCAACCGCTGGCGAACGGCGGACAGAGCTGGACGCTGCCGGTACAGACGCTGGTTTTTTTAACCTCGCTGACCTTTATTCCCGCCGCGTTGTTGATGATGACCAGTTTCACCCGCATCATCATTGTCCTCAGTCTGTTGCGTAACGCCCTTGGCACTCCCACGGCGCCGCCTAACCAGGTGCTGCTGGGATTAACGCTGTTCCTGACGTTCTTCGTAATGTCGCCGGTATTGAACCGCGTCTATGAAGAAGCCTATGTTCCATTCAGTCAGGATCAAATCAGTATGGAACTGGCCATTGAGCGCGGAGCGGAACCATTGCGGGAATTTATGCTGCGCCAAACGCGGGAATCCGATCTGGCGTTGTTCACCCGACTCGCGGAAATCCCGCAGATACAGGGGCCGGAAGCAGTGCCGATGCGCGTCTTATTGCCGGCGTTTGTCACCAGCGAGTTGAAAACGGCTTTCCAGATTGGCTTTACCGTCTTTATTCCGTTTTTGATCATCGACCTGGTAGTTGCCAGCGTTCTGATGGCGCTGGGGATGATGATGGTGCCGCCAGCCACCATATCGCTTCCCTTCAAACTGATGCTGTTTGTGTTGGTAGACGGCTGGCAATTACTGCTCGGCTCGCTCGCTCAAAGTTTTTACAGTTAGCGGTGTTGACTACCGGAAATAGACATATCCGCATATTGCATTCGCTTGACAGAGGAACGCTAAAATGACGCCAGAATCAGTAATGGCGCTTGGCTATGAAGCCATGAAAATTGCACTGGCGCTGGCGGCGCCTCCGCTGTTATCCGCGCTGCTCAGCGGCTTGATTATCAGTTTGTTGCAGGCGGCGACGCAGGTAAACGAAATGACGCTGTCGTTTATCCCTAAAATCCTGACGGTATTCTTTACGCTGGTTATTGCCGGCCCCTGGATGTTAAATCTTATGCTGGACTATATGCGTACCCTGTTCGGCCAGCTTCCCTACATCATCGGTTAAACATGCTGACGTTTAATAGTTGGGACATGCTTAACTGGGTCAGTCAGTTTTTCTGGCCTTTTGTCAGGATCCTGGCGCTTATCAGCACCGCTCCGGTATTCAATGAACGATCGATCAGCAATCGGGTAAAAATCGGATTGGCGCTGTTTATTACCCTGCTTGTAGCGCCCTATTTGCCGTTGAATGACACGCCTATCTTCTCAGTGATTGGTATATGGGTATTGATTCAACAGATTTTAATCGGTATCGCATTAGGACTCTCCATGCAGTTGGCGTTCGCCGCGGTCCGCCATGCGGGAGAACTGATCGGGCTGCAAATGGGGTTGGCGTTCGCCACTTTTTTTGACCCGACAGGCGGTCCGAATATGCAAGTATTGGCCCGCTTTCTTAACATCCTGGCGATTTTACTTTTCCTCACCTTTGACGGACACCTCTGGCTGATTTCACTGCTGGCCGATAGCTTTTATACCTTACCGATAAGCGCCACGCCGTTAAACAGCCATGCTTTTCTGGCCATTGCCCGTGCCGGCGGATTGATTTTCATCAATGGATTGATGCTGGCATTGCCGATCGTAACCCTGCTGCTGACCATCAACCTTTCGTTGGGACTCCTCAATCGCGTTGCCCCCCAGCTCTCCATTTTCGTTGTCGGCTTCCCCGTCACGTTAACGGTGGGCATCATGACGCTCGGTCTGTTGATTCCGTTGCTCGCCCCATTCACGGAACGTTTATTCAGCGAAGTTTTCGATTTATTGGCCGACGTTCTCACCCAGTTATCCACCTCCTGAGCATCGCTTTTTACCTGCCGATAGCCCCGCCACCTCGATTTTGACGATTAGCTAACGGTATTTTTGCCGGGTGCGGCGGTGACGTTAAATCGGGGGAGAGGATTCAAACGGATAGAATAAAAAAACGGCATGTCATCTTCATCAAGGTGACATGCCCAAAAAATACGCCCGGTTTAAGCGTATTCAAATCCGTTGCGCCCGGATGATGCGGACGCTATTTATTTAACTGAAACAAAGACATGGTTTGCATATTATTAAACACCTGGTAAGACGCATTCAACGAGGCTTGCTGCATCGTATAAGTTGAAATAGCATCATACCAATCCGTATCTTGCAGCTGAGACAGCGCGGTCTTATTGGCCAGCGTCCGGTCGCTGCCGATAGAATCCAGGTTATCCAGCTCATTAAGCTGAACGCCAAGTTCGGCACGCACGGAGGAAACATTGTTTAATGCGTTGGTTAAACCACGGCCGGCTGTGTCCATTGCCGCTGTAACCGCGGCTTTGGTGGCGTCATCGGCGCCGTCAAGCGGGGTTTCAAGGGCGCCGATCGCCAGATCCAGCGTCGCGAACAGGTCGGATTGCACGCTGCCGTCAGGCTCTTTTTGCGCATCACCCGTTACGCCGTTAAACACCGCCGATCCGATATGACCGATGGTCATTAAGCGCGCGGCATCAACCTGTTGCTCAATAGCCTGGTATCCGCCGACATAGTCCACACTGCTCGTCCCCTGTACATACGGCGCGCTTTCGGTTTCATAACCGGCAAAAATATAATTGCCGTTGCCGTCGGTGCTGTTGGCCATATTCAGCAGTTGCGCTTTGATGCCGCGCAACTCCGTCGCCAGCGACTGACGATCATCATCGCTTTTCACCCCGCCGCCGCTGATAACCTGAGTGCTTGCCGCGATAACGGAGTCCGCAACTTTTGTCAGCACTGACTCTTCCAAAGACATACTCTGCCTGGCGAATGTGCGCGCCAGCGTATACTGACTGTTTTCCGACTCGGCCTGACCGAGCATTACCACCTGGGCGGCGGCGATGGGATCATCCGATGGATTAACAACGCGTTTTCCCGTAGAAAGCTGCTCACCGCTTTTCTGCCAGACAGACTGACCGTTCAATATGCCTTGCATATTCTGCTGATATATCATGCTGGTGCTTAAGCGCATGGTATCAATTCCTCTTTCTAAGCAGTGGGTTAACTACGAATCGATAACAAAGCATCAAAAATGGTTGATGCGGTTTGGATAACGGCGGCATTTGCCTGGTAATACTGTTGATAACGCATCAACTCGCCATATTCCTCATCCAGATTCACCCCGGACACTGATTGCTGCTCGGCAGTAAGCTGGGTCACGACGCCGGATTGCGACGTATTATTGATTTTCAGGGTGCTCGTCTGGTTGCCGACATCAGCAATCAGGCTGGCATAAGCGCTGGTCAGGGTGGATTTACCCTCAATGACTTTTTCGCTCTGTAACGCCAATAACGCCTTGGCGTTCGTATTGTCGCTGGCGCCGCCAAATACCGGGTCTCCGTTGCTATCCAGCACCTGATTGCCGTCTTCATCCAGCTTGACGGAAGCCGCGGCGATTTTACTGGAATCCGTGATGGCGACGCTCATATTGGTGATAACGTTGGCCAGCGGTTTCAGCGTAAAGCTATCGTTGGCGGAAGGTGTACCTGAAATCGTCACCTTCAATCCATCAAAATTCAGGCTGGAATCAGAGGTGTCGACGGCGGCGGTGAAGGTGGCATTATCAGAGATGCGGGTAACCTGCCAGTCGGCGCCGTCGTATTTGATCGTATAATCCGAGGCTTTGACTTCATTTGTCGCCGTATAGCCGGCGCTCAGTTCCGCACTCCCTGTATTTGCCGAGTTTTTCAGCACCGAGGCGCCGCCAAACGAGAAAAAGTCCTCACCGACCTCGCCATTCAGGTCGTATCCGGCCTTATGCTGGGTATTAAACGCATCGGCAAAGGCCAAAGCCATCTGGCCCAGTTGGTTGCCGACGTTATCTAACGTCTCGGAACGGAAGGAAAGCAAGCCACTGAGGGAGCCGCCTGTGATTGCGCTTTCTCTGACTTCGCTGACACCGGCAATCTTGTCGTTATAACCAACCGTAATACGAGCAGGATCGCTGCTGGAACTGACCGCGACCAGCTCATTGTTACGTGTTCCCTGCACCAGATTGAGGCCGTTTTTGAGCGTAACGTTATAAACGCTGCCATCCTGAACGGCGACATCGACACCCACCAGTTTATTCAGCTCATTGACCAATTGATCGCGCTGATCGAGCAGATCATTCGGCGCCTGGCCCTGATTCGCTCCCGTCAGGCGGGTAATCTGGTTATTCAACTCGGCAATCTGACTGGCGTAGGTGTTGATCTGTCCGACCGTACTCTGAATTTGCGTATTCAGCCCCTCGGCGGTGTCCTTCAGATATTTATCGGTCACCTTGAACTGATTGACCAATCCCTCTGCCTTGCCCAGCACAGTCTGACGGGTCGATGAGTCGCCCGCATTACTGGTCAGGCTCTGCAAATTGGTAAAAAAAGCCTGCAACGTTGTCGAAAGGCTGGTGGTGCTATCCGCCAGTAAGTTATCAATCTTGGAGATTTGTTCGTAATAGCTGTTTATTGAACTGCTTTTCGTTTGCGCAGAACGTAATTGCGTCGAAATGAAATCATTATATTCGCGGTTAATGCCGACCACATTCACGCCGGTGCCAATATAACCGGCTGAGGTGCTGGTGCTTACCGCCTGTGACAGCAGCACATTCTGTCGGCTGTATCCTGTCACGGCCTGATTACTGATGTTATTACTCACCGTGCTCAGCGCCGCCTGAGCGCCTTTTAAGCCACTCATCGCGGTATTAATCAAATTGGACATGTGGAAGTTCCTTGTACACAAGGCGTTGACGAAATGCCGTGCGCTTATTAAATAAATGTGCCGCGAATGGCTATGCCACACTCGCTTTGCCTGAATAAGTTATCGACCGGAAACGGCAAAACTTAAAAGAAAAATCAAAACAGTTGGCTTAAATCATGGGTATAGGCTTTGACCGCTTTTTCACCCGCGCTTTTCATCTGCTGAATCATGCCGACCAGCTTTTTAGCGTATTGCGGATCGGTGGCATAACCGGCATTCTGCAAGGCGTGAGCGGCCTGCTCGGCGCTGCCGGCATTCGCCACATTGGCATAACGGGGATTTTGCGTCAGCAGTTTCACATAATCAGCGATAGCCTCCGTATAGGAGTCGTAAACCCGGAAACTGGCCTTGACCTTTTTCGCCACCCCTTGTTCATATTCCGTCGTGGTTATCTCCGTCACCGGGCCATCCCAACGGCTGCCCGCCTTGATGCCGAACAGGTTATGACTCGGGCGCCCGTCTTCGGTGGGAATTTCACGCTGTCCCCAGCCTGATTCCAGCGCCGCCTGGGCAATAATCAAGTGATGGGGAATGCCGCTTTGCTGACTGGCCATTTGCGCCGGGATCGACAGGCGGGAAACGAAGTTATCGCTGGACAGCGGCAGAGCGGAGCCTTCCGCAGGCAGTCTGGGCATGGCGCGACGTACAATTTGCTCGACCGCCGCCGCCGGCATGTTTTGCACCGCGACGCGGTCAAATGTTAATGGCGCGGACGCTTTGGGCTCGGTCGGCGCGGTTCGCCCGCCGGACAGTTGCCGAACCATCACATCGGCCAGTCCCAACCCTTTTCCTGCGACCTGTTGACCGATTTGCTGATCGTACATGGATGTAAAAAGACGCGTCTGCTCGCTGCTGAAGAGCCCGTCCTGCGGCAACGCGGCGCGCATACTCTTCATCATCATCTGGACAAAAACGCCTTCCATTTGTTGAGCCACCGCCCGGATCCCTTCCTGACTCTGAGGATTACCGGCCACCTGCCTTTTGAGCGCATTCAGCGACTGAGCGTCATAAGCGGCGCTGCTCTGCATTTGCACATCGTTGCTCATCAGATAATTTCCAACTTGGCGCGCAGACAACCCGCGCTTTGCATTGCCTGTAAGATGGACATCAGTTCCATTGGCGTCGCGCCTAACGAGTTCAACGTACGCACCACATTATTCAAATTGGCGCTAGCGTTAACGCGCTGCAACGCGCCGCCGCTCTGCTGGACGGCGATTTCAGTTTGTGGCGTAACCACCGTCTGCCCGCCGGCGAATGGCGTATCGGGCTGATTGACATTCGCCTGCTGGTTGATCGTCACCGATAGATTGCCCTGAGCAACGGCGCAGCTATCCAGTACGACGTCGCGGTTCATCACCACCGAGCCGGTACGGGAATTAATAATTACCTTGGCGTCCTGTACGCCCATATTGATTTCGATATTTTGAACATCCGCCAGGAAACGCACCTGCGAACTATTGCCATGTGGAACCATGACCTGGACGGTACGTGAATCCAACGGCGTCGCGCTGCCGCTAAGACCAGAACGATTGATGGCGTCGCTGATGCGTTGCGCCATGGTAAAATCATCTTCGTTCAGTTGCAGCATGATAGTATTCGTCGAGCCGAACGTGTTCGGTAATTCACGCTCAATAATCGCGCCGTTGCTGATGCGACCGCCGGCAAGCTGGTTAACCTGAACGCTGCTGCCGCCGGCGGCGGCGCCTGCGCCGCCGACCAGTACGTTGCCTTGCGCTAATGCATAAACCTGGTTATCAACGCCCTTTAATGGCGTCATCAACAATGTACCGCCACGCAGACTTTTGGCGTTCCCCATTGAGGAGACCACGACGTCAATGTTTTGCCCGGCGCGGGCAAACGGCGGCAACTTTGCCGTAACCATTACCGCTGCGACATTCTTAAGCTGCATATTGGTTCCGGTCGGGACGGTAATTCCCAACTGGGAAAGCATGTTATTCAGGCTCTGAGTCGTAAAGGGGGTCTGCATGGTTTGGTCACCCGACCCATCAAGCCCTACCACTAATCCGTAACCAATCAGTGCGTTATCACGCACCCCCTGGACACTCACCAGATCGCGAATCCGCTCTGCCGAAACGGGCATACTGGTCAGCGCCAGCAGGGCAAACAGAACGGTGAAAAATGAAGTAATCCGCATCAGGCGCCTCTTTATTAACTTAGAACGGAGAAACATTAAGGAAGAACCGCTGCAACCAGCCCATGTTTTGCGCTTCGTTGATATAACCGTTGCCCACATATTCTATACGCGCGTCGGCAACCTGCGTTGATGGCACAGAGTTAGTGCCGCTAATGGTTCTGGGATTCACCACGCCGGAAAAACGGATAAATTCAGTTCCCTGATTGATCGCAATCTGTTTTTCACCCACCACATTCAGGTTGCCGTTCGGTAAAACCTGATTAACGGTAACGGTTATCGTACCGCTGAATGTGTTGTTGGCATTCGCCCCGCCCTGACCGCTAAACTCATTGGTTCCCGATGCATCCAGCGTCGCCCGGTTATTGCCGAACAGGCCTTCCAGATAACGCGGCGTGGTGCCGAGGCCAAAAGTGGATGACCCATCACGGCTTGCGTTGGCCGACGAACTCTTGCTGGCACTCACGTTTTCCTGCAACACGATGGTCAGGGTATCTCCCACATTACGCGGCCGGCGATCTTCAAACATCGGCTGATAGCCATAGTTCATCGGCTGAGTCGTCTGAAAAATAGATCCGTTAGACGCAGTCATCACCAGCGAAGTCGGTTGAGCCGTTGTCGGACCAGTCACCACTTTATCGTGTGGAATATAGGCGCAGCCGTTGAGTGTCAACATCATGAACAAGACCAACGGACGAGGTCGGCGGAATTGTTGGATAGCAACCGACTTTGCATTCATCATCACTACGGATATCGCCTTAAAGTAAAAATATTTCAAGATATTCATAGGGTAACAGCGACACTGAACGCTCTCGCCGGATATTCTGAACGCGCCATGCCGTTACCCTTTTTTACCATGACTTATTACAGCTGGGTCAGCTTCTGCAACATTTGGTCAGAAGATGAAATCGCCTTACTGTTAATCTCATAAGCACGTTGGGTCTGAATCATGGAAACCAGCTCTTCGGCCACGTTGACGTTCGAGGTTTCGACATACTTCTGACGCAATAAACCGGCGCCGTTGAGACCCGGATTACTTTCATTCGGCGCGCCGGAGCTCTCGGTTTCCAGATACAAATTCTCACCCATGCTTTCCAGCCCGCTATCATTGATAAAGGTCGTCAGCGTTAATTGACCCACCTGCGTCGCGGCGGTCTGGCCCTGCTGGGTGACGCTGACAATACCGTCGCGGCCAATCGTCATTTCGATGGCGTTGGCGGGAATGGTGATCGCCGGTTGCACTTGAAAACCGCTGGAGGTCACCAACTGCCCGTTGCCGTCGAGTTGGAAAGAGCCGTCGCGGGTATAGGCGGTGGTGCCATCCGGCAACTGCACCTGGAAAAAACCCTGCCCGCTAATCGCCACATCCTTGGAGTTTCCCGTTTCCGAGAACGTCCCCTGAGTATGTATACGTTCGGTCGATACCGGACGAACGCCAGTGCCTAACTGCAAGCCAGAAGGCAGCATTGTCTGCTCGGATGACTGCGCGCCCGGCTGGCGAACAGTTTGATACAGCAAATCTTCAAACACCGCACGCTGACGCTTAAAACCGTTGGTGCTGACGTTTGCCAGGTTATTGGAAATAACATCCATATTGGTTTGCTGGGCGTTCAGACCGGTTTTCGCAATCCACAAAGAACGGATCATCTAGTCACTCCTGTGCGCGCTTGGCGCTTAACTCATTGCTAATATCTGATTAGCGCGTTGGGCATTATCATCGACGCTGCTGATCACTTTCATCTGCATTTCGAAGCGGCGGGCGTTGGCGATCATATCCACCATGGTATCAACCGGGTTGACGTTACTGCCTTCCAATACGCCGGGCATCACTTGCATGGTCGGATCGTTAGGCAGCACGTTGCCGCGTTGTTGTTGCGCCTCTGGCGTAAGACGGAACAGGCCATCATCAGAGCGCGTCACTTCCTGCCCTGTCGCCTGTACCAGTTTCAAACGCCCGAGCTGAGCGATGGTGTTTGGCGGATCGCCCGCGTTCAATGCGGAGATGGTTCCGTCTGACGCAATCGTGATCTGAGCCTGAGGAGGAACTTCAATCGGTCCGCCGTCACCTTGCACCAAATGCCCCTGGACCATCAACTGACCGTCGGCATTGATCTCGATATTACCGTTACGGGTATAGGCTTCATTGCCGTCCGCCGCCTGAACGGCCAGCCAACCGTCTTTCGCAAGGGCGACATCCATCGCCCGACCGGTATAGTCCATTACCCCTTGCGTCATATCCGCGCCGGGCGTCGAGGCGACAACCAGCGTGCGGGTGGGTAAAGACAACCCATTTACCGGCACTGCGCGCAGCGCCGAAAGTTGAGCGCGAAAACCCGGCGTCGACGCATTGGCCAGATTGTGAGCGGTAACCGCCTGCTGTTCCAGCGTCTGACTGGCCGCGCCCATCGCCGTGTAAATAGCGTGATCCATGCAATATCTCCGTTAAAACAATTAACGCAGGCTGATCAGCGTTTGCAGAATGGCATCCTGCGTTTTGATGGTCTGCGAATTGGCCTGATAGTTGCGCTGAGCCACAATCATATTAACCAGCTCTTGACTCATATCGACGTTGGAGCTTTCCGTCGCCTGACCGATCAGCTTACCCAGGTTGCCGGTGCCGGCCAGGTTAACCACCGCCTGCCCGGAGTTATCGGTCGCCGACCAGACGTTATCGCCCTCGGGAGATAACCCCTCAGGGTTGGAGAAGTTGGCTAATACAATCTGCCCCAGAACCTGTTGTTTCTCGTTGGAATAAGTACCGACGACGGTGCCGTCGTCATTAATGCTGTAGCCGGTCAGTTCACCGGGCGCATAACCGTTCTGGGTCGGCGCTTTGGTGTTGCTATCGCTGTTTTGCTGCATGCTGCCGGCGAAGTTCAGCGTAAACGTACTTGCCGCCGAACCGTTCAGCGAATTCATGGCCAGCGTAAACGGCCCCGGCGTCGTCACCGCGCCGTTGCTGGAGAACTCAAGATCGAGTTTCTGGTAATCAGAGGTGCTGTCGCTGGTATCTTTTGCGTACGCGCTCCACTGATTGTCGCCCGTTTTGACGAAATAGAGTGCGAACTCATGGGCGTTACCCAGGCTGTCGTAGGTGGTGATCGCACCTTTATAGTTGGAGGTGTCAGCCGCGTTGGCTTCATCCCAGGTCTTGACCGCATCGGAAGAGTTCAGGTTGGCGATAATGGAAGCCACGGTGGTCGCCTGAGCGGCCATGGCATCTTCCGGAATAGTCAGCCCGACGGGATCGGCCCCCTGCTGAATGGTCGGCGGCGTACCCGTCGCCGGATAGCCGGTCAACTGCATGCCCTGCATATTGACGATATTACGGGCGCTATCCAGCGTGAACTGACCGTTACGGCTGTAATAAACAGAACCGTTGGTATCCTGGACGCGGAAAAAACCGCTGCCGCTGATGGCGATATCCAGCGCGCGCGAACTGCTGGTGACCGTACCGTTGCTGAAATCCTGCATCACGGCGGCGACCTGGGTCCCCATCCCGACTTTAGAGCCGGCGAACATATCGGCAAAAGATACCGTACCGGTCTTGAATCCTACCGTTGCCGAGTTGGCGATGTTGTTGCCGATGACATCCAGGTTATTGGATGCGGCGTTTAATCCGCTGACCGCCTGTGAAAAACCCATGTTACTCTCTCCAGATAAATTGATTACACCGTATTCCAGTCATACCGTCGCGCTGGAATACTATGGCGTTCGATGACTGTTACAGGATCTGCCGGACATCTTCCAGCGAGGCTTTACCGCGCAGGCCGAGATCCAGCAATGCGCCGGAATCGCTGTTGGTCACGCTGTTGACCAGCGCATAATTCAGCGGTTGCACCACCTGCTGAGCGCCGTTGGCGCTGGCGGCGATAGACACGGTGTAGGCGCCATCCGGCGCGACTGTGCCGTCCGAGGTCTTGCCGTCCCAGTTAAAAGAGTGGACGCCGGCGGACAACGCGCCCAGATCCAGAGTCTGTACCACTTTGCCGGTGCTATCGGTAATCGTTGCCGTAACCGTGTCCGACGCTTGCTCCAGTTCCAGTCCGAACGGCGTAGTCGTCTCACTCCCGACCAACACCTCGCTTCCGGGCACCATCACGCCATGGCCAATCAGGGTCGTTGCCTGCAACGACTGATTGTTATTGATCTGACCGGAGATAGACCCCAGCGTCGTATTCAGTTTTTCAATACCGCTTACGGTATTAATCTGCGCCAACTGACTGACCAACTGGTCGTTATCCATCGGGTTGGTGGGATCCTGATTCTGCAACTGAGCAACCAGCAGCGTCAGAAACTGATTTTGCAGATCGACACTGCTAGTGCCGTTTGTCGTCGTTGTCGAACTGGCCGCTGTTTGCGTTGCCGAGCTCGTATCGTTAACGGTAATTGACATGCCATTCCCCCGGTTTATTGTCCAATCGTCAGCGTTTTCAACATCATCGTTTTCGTGGTGTTCAATACTTCTACGTTTGCCTGATAACTGCGTGATGCTGAAATGGTGTTAACCATTTCCGACACCGGATCGACATTCGGCATACGCACATATCCCTGAGCATCCGCTAAAGGATTGCCTGGTTCATAGACCAAACGAGCGGGCGACGGATCATCAACAACGCCGGAGACACGCACGCCGCCGGTGGACTGCCCCGGCGCCGCATTCACCTCAAACACCACCTGTTTGGCGCGATAAGGTTCTCCATCCGGGCCGGTAACGCTGTCGGCATTCGCCAGGTTGCTGGCGCTCACGTTCATACGCTGCGATTGCGCAGCAAGCGCGGAACCAGAAATCTCGAATATATTCAATAACGACATAAAACCTTGCCTTTTATCACGTTACTATCATGAGCCAGACTGTAGAACCGACATCATGCCTTTGATTTGACCGCTCAGAACCGTCAGACTGGATTGATATTTCAGGCTGTTATCGGCAAAATTGGTGCGCTCGCGATCCATGTCCACGGTGTTGCCGTCCAATGCCGGCTGGTCGGGAACGCGGTATAACAGATCAAGCTCCGGCGGCTGGAAATTCTGTGCGGGAATATGCCGTACAGAGGTGGTTTTTAAAGCAATACCTGTACCTTCCGCACGGCCCTGTTCCATAACCTTATTGAGCTGACTGGCGAAATCGATATCCCTTGCCTGGTAGCCAGGGGTGTCCGCATTGGCTATATTTGCGGCCAGAATTTCCTGCCGCTGGGCACGCAAGTTCAACGCTTCCTGTTGAAACTGCAACGAGGCGCTTAATTTATCGAGCATGCTCCCTCCGCAAGTTAGAATTTAGAGCGGATAGGATAATTCTCATTATGGCAATGCCATCGAATGAATAGACATAAAATGCGGCGCTATTTATTGCCTTAACCTCAGGCGGAAGCCATTACACTGGCGCACGGATATACCGTTATCTGGAGATCGCATATGAAAAGACAAAGTAACCTCATATGGCTACTGATCTGCTTGTCAGTATCGCCGTTCGGTCACGCTGCCCCGTCCGATCTTGCGACACAGATAAATGAATTTTTTTCCGCGCGTTATAAAGCAAGCCCCAATACGACGGTTAAGGTCGTGGTTAAATCGCCGCAATCACAGTGGCCGCAGTGCGAAAGGCCGCAAATATCCTTACCGACAAGTACGCGGACCTGGGGTAATATCAGCGTTTCGGTTCGTTGCGGTCAGCAGCGCAAATTCATCCAGACCGAGGTTCAGGTAACCGGACACTATGTGGTGAGTAGCCGTATCGTCAATCGCGGAGCAAAACTGGAAAACCGTGATTTACGCCTGACCAAAGGCCGCCTTGACCAGTTGCCGCCGCGCGCCATACATACGCTGAGCGAGGCGGAAGGCGCGATTACCCTGCGCGATCTGACGCCGGGACAACCAATAACCGCCTCAATGCTGCGCAGAGCATGGATAATAAAGGCAGGACAAAACGTGCAGGTTTTTGCGCAGGGAGAAGGCTTTACCATCAACAGCGAGGGTAAGGCGATGAATAACGCGGCGGTGGGTCAGTCGGTCAGAGTCAGAACCGCATCAGGTCAGGTCATAAGCGGCGTCGCCGGCGAGGATGGGATTATTCTTATTCCACAGTAATTTATTAAAGGTTTTTTGCCATTTGCCGATGATATTCACAAGATGGTTGTCGGCCTTATTTTTCCCAACTGAACCGTAGCCTAGAGCTACATGTATCAGATTGATAATTAACTTATTTTATCCTCATCTCAGAGGGATTGATTTTATGAGTATTGATCGTACCCAGCCGCTGAAGCCCGTCAGTCAGGTCCAGCAGCGCGAACCGGGCGAGGTATCCAAGCCCAAACGTAAACAGACCGAGGCGCAGACTGAAATCAGCGCCACGCAGGTAAAACTCAGCGATGCACAGGCTAAGTTGATGCAGCCTGGCGCCAGCGATATTGATCTGAATCGGGTCGAAACGTTGAAACAAGCTATTCGTGATGGTTCGCTGAAAATCGATGTCGAAAAAATCGCTGACGCGTTAATCAAAGATACTCAGGACTTCTTAGCAAGTAATTAATCACGATGGAAAAACTACAAACGATACTGGATAAGTTGTTGCATAATCTGAATGACCTACAGCAGGTTATGTCGGATGAGCAAGCACAGCTTTGTGCCGGCCACATCAATAGCAGCGCGCTTCAGCAAGTGACCGAGAAAAAAAGTTCGCTGTTGGCAACAATGCAATATCTGGAGACATGCCGTCATGAAGAAGAATCATTGAAAAAACTTCAGGCGCCTTATGACGATATGGAAGCATTGGCAGAGCGCTGGCAACAGATACAGCAGCTAACGAAAAGTCTGCGAAACAAAAATCAACATAATGGCATGCTGCTCAATCAGCATATTTCCCACACTGATAAAGCGCTCGAAATACTCAAGCCGCGTCACGGACAGTCGCTATATGGACCGGACGGTCAAGCAAAAGGCGCCAATTATTCCGGCCGTAAAATCAGCATCTGAATGTCTCTTGCCGTATAGAGACATTCACTTCTCCGATAGCCGTTATCACTTATAGTTAACCGCCAGGCTGATGCTGTTTACGTTAAACGCCCGGTGAAGCCTTCCGCCGCCCTCAATGTAGTATATAAAGCGAAATTCACTATTAGCGGGTTCCCCGCTCAAGCCCCGCGTCTGCCCGCTTGCGCCATCCAACTTCACACACCGCCGCAGCGTGCAAAGCCGGACAATCAACCCGACAGGTTCAGGAGACAAAGACTCATAACGCCAGTAGATCAGGGTAACGCGCTTATCGACGCCAACCGCCATATTAGGGCTAGGTAAAAAAGCGGGAGAAGAGGCGGTGACGCCGCGATGCTCCAGCACGACCCCTCTTTTACTGGCATTCCAGGCGCCCGGCGTAGCAAAAACCGCGGCAGGAACAACGAAAAAGAGTGCGGCGACGGCTATCCGGGCAAATCTCATTGCGCCTCTCCGATAATCGAAGTCATGCGGATCTGCCGCTGGTCACTGATTTCCAGATTAGAAAGCACCGCCATATTCGGCAAACTGCGATGCAGAAAACGAGCCAGCAATCCGCGCAATGCGTGATTGACCAATAACACAGGCGGCGCGCCCAACATTTCCTGCCGCTGCAACGCCTGTTTCGCCTGTGCCAACAACCTGTCGGCCAGACCCGGCTCAAGTCCCCCGCCGCCTTGTAACGCCTGAAGCAGCAAACGTTCCAATGAGCCGTCCAAGCCAATGACCTGAAGCTCGCCATCGCCCGGGAACCACTGCTGGGTTATGGCGCGCCCCAGCGCGACTCGAACAACGGTGGTTAACTCGTATGGATCGGGCTGCACCGGCGCATGTTCGGCCAGGGTTTCCATAATGGTTCGCATATCACGAATCGAAACGTTTTCGCTCAGTAGATTCTGTAAAACCTTATGCAAGGTCGTTAACGTCACGACGCCCGGAATAAAGTCTTCCGCCAGTTTCGGCATTTCCTGCGCGACGCGATCCATCAACTGCTGCGCTTCTTGCCGTCCAAACAGTTCGCTGGCATGCATGCTAATTAAATGATTAAGATGCGTAGCAACGACCGTACTGGCTTCGACTACCGTGTATCCCTGCGTTTGCGCCTGCTCTTTTATTCCGCTTTCTATCCATACGGCGGGCAGTCCGAATGCGGGATCTTTGGTTACCTCGCCAGGGAGATCGCCTACCGCATTACCGGGATTAATCGCCATCCAGCGGCCCGGATAGGCCTCGCCGTGACCGACCTCAACCCCTTTCATCAAAATACGATAGCTTGCCGGCTGAAGTTCCAGATTGTCACGAATATGCACAACCGGCGGCAGATAGCCCATTTCCTGCGCGAATTTCTTTCTGATACTGCGGATTCTGCCGAGCAACTCGCCATCCTGCTGAAAATCCACCATAGGAATCAGTCGATACCCCACTTCCATGCCTAGCGGGTCTTCCAGTTGAACATCCGCCCAACTGGCCTCAACCACCTTATGCTTTTCCATGGCTGAAGGTTCGGGGGTCACTGCCGGCATTTTCTGTTGATCGCCGCGCATCCACCAGGCCAGTCCCAGCAGCGTCGCCGTGAATAGCAGAAACACGAAATTAGGCATACCTGGCACCAGGCCTATCAATCCCAGTACGGCCGCGCTTAATACCATCACCCGAGGATTGTTGAACAACTGGGTAACCATCTGCTGGCCGACATCCTGATCGGTGCTGACGCGCGTCACAATTACCCCTGCGGCGGTCGAAATAACCAACGCCGGAATTTGAGCCACCAAGCCATCGCCGATGGTCAGTAGCGTATAACTTTCAGCAGCCTGACCTACCGGCATATTATGCTGAATAACGCCGACCAATAATCCGCCGATAATATTGATCACCATAATCATCAGGCCGGCAATGGCATCGCCGCGCACAAACTTACTCGCACCGTCCATCGAACCATAAAAGTCGGCTTCCTGCGTTACTTCAGAACGCCGCTTTTTAGCTTCCTCCTCACCAATCAAGCCGGCGTTGAGATCGGCATCAATGGCCATCTGTTTGCCTGGCATCCCATCCAGTACAAAGCGCGCGCCCACCTCGGCGATACGTCCGGCGCCTTTGGTTATCACCATAAAGTTAATCAGCACCAGGATGATGAAAACCACGATACCGATGGCGAAATTACCGCCTACCAGAAAATGGCCGAACGCTTCAACGACTCGTCCCGCCGCCGCGGTTCCGGTATGGCCTTCCAGCAGGATGATACGTGTCGACGCCACGTTAAGGGATAACCGCAGCAGCGTTGAGAACAACAAGATGGTGGGAAAAGCGGCAAACTCCAGCGTACGCTGGGTAAACATGGCGACCAGCAGCACCATGATGGAAAGCGCGATGTTAAAAGTAAATAACAGATCCAGGACAAACGGCGGCAGCGGCAGCACCATCATGGACAAAATCAGCAGGATCAGAACCGGCCCGGCTAATATTTGCCACTGTGTGCTTTTAAAATTACTCGGTAAACGTAATATAGAGGCCAAATTAGCCATCAGCAGTATTCTCTTTAGCAAAATCCAGTGCATCCGGCACCGGTAGGTGTTTAGGTTTTCTCGGGATTAATCCACCTTCGCGCTTCCAGCGTTTCAATTGGTAAACCCAAGCCAAAACCTCTGCAACAGCAGCATATAACGCAGCCGGAATATGGTGTCCGACTTCGGAATGACGATACAACGCGCGAGCCAGCGGCGGCGCTTCCAGCATCGGTATCCGATGCTCTGCGCCCAGTTCGCGAATGCGCGCGGCGATTTCGCCCGCCCCTTTCGCCAACACTTTGGGCGCATTCATTTTTTTCTCATTATATTGCAATGCGACGGCGTAATGGGTCGGGTTAGTGACGATGACATCGGCTTTAGGTACATCCGCCATCATTCTGCGCTGCGCCATGGCCCGTTGCTGTTGACGAATGCGACCTTTGACATGCGGGTCGCCTTCGCTTTCCTTATGTTCGTCACGGATCTCCTGCTTGGTCATGCGCAATTTTTTGATATGGCTCCAGATTTGCCAGAACACATCAAATGCCACCATTGGCACAAGACTCATGATGACAAGAAAGCCGCAAATTGCCGCCAGATCTAATGCATCCCCCAGCGCAGCCATCGGCGGCTCTGATATCAAATGCAGCATCTTTGGCCAGTTATGCAATAAAAACCATGTCGTTACTATCCCCACCATCAGTGATTTCAATATCGCTTTGAACAGTTCAGCTAATGACTGAGACGAAAATAACCGTTTTAAACCAGATAACGGATTTAGCTTTTTTAAATCAAATTTGATTGATTTAGCGCTGAACAATACCCCGCCCAATAGCATCGGCGCGGATAAAGCGACCAACACCGCCCCCAACATAATGGGGATCAGCGCCATCGCCCCCAGCTTGAGTAATACGCCGATATGGCGCAGCATCTGGGTCTCATCGCCGATGGTTTCGTAATTAAAAGACAGTCCCTGGCTAACCATTAAGGCCAACTTGCGCGACATCGATTCCCCGCCCATCCATAATATGGCCAACCCCGCCATCATCATCAGAATAGAGCTCAGTTCCCGGGATCGGGGGATCTGCCCCTCTTCGCGAGCCTTCTCCTCTTTATGGGGAGTGGGGGATTCTGTTTTTTCCAGATCGCTATCTTCAGCCAATGCCGCTTCCTGTTATGACTACTTAGGAGAGGATTTTGCTGCTTAGCATGACAAATATGAAAAAACTTTATGGCTGGAACAACGGGGAAAACCTATGTTTCTTTGCTGGATAGTCGCCGCAGGCGCGCAAGAGAAACAGGGTTCGGCTGAGTGCGGCCCGATAAAGCGACCATAGGCATAGCCGGAAATGACAGGGAGTGAATCTCGTACCAACGTGTACGCGGTATCGCCGCCGCACACGCCGGTTTTGTTCGACAAAACTAGAACCCCAAACTGTCCAACAGGTCGTCAACCTGATCCTGGCTGGAAACAACCCCCGCCGCGCTTTTATCCACCTGGGGACCATTTAACAAACCATCATTGGCGCGTTTCGGCTCCGCCGATTTTTCAGGTATATTTTCCAACAGCACCATCAGCAGCTGTTTCTCTATTTCCTGAATAACAGCCATCATGCGTTTGATAACCTGACCGGTCAGATCCTGGAAATCCTGCGCCATCATGATTTCCAGCAGTTGCGCATTGGTGAATGAAGTATGTTCCGGCACCTCTTCCAGGTATTTGCGGGTGTCGGTCACCAGTTCGCGCGCGTCAGCCAGCTCAATGGGATTTTCAAACCACTCATCCCAGCGCGACTTCAGGGATTTGGCTTCGGCCTCTAGCTGGTTCTGACGCGGTTGCGCGGCTTCGACGCTGCTCAACGCCCGTTCCGCCGCCTGAGCCGTCATTTGGACGACGTAATCAAGGCGATCGCGCGCATCCGGAATCGCTTCCGCCGCTTCGGCTATCGCGTTGTCCAGACCCAGTTCCCGCAGACTGTCGCGCAGCATACGGGTCAATTGGCCGATACGGGAAATAATCTCGGTAGCGGAGGCAGTATCGTTTACGGGCGGCATTGGATGTGGCTTCATAAGATCCCCTTACATACCCAGTTTTTCAAATATCTTACCCAGCTTCTCTTCCAGGGTAGCCGCAGTAAATGGTTTAACGACATAACCGCTGGCACCCGCCTGTGCGGCGGCGATAATGTTTTCTTTCTTCGCTTCCGCCGTGACCATCAGCACCGGAAGTTTTGAAAGCGCCGCGTCGGCGCGAATGGTTTGCAGCAACTCCAAACCATCCATATTGGGCATATTCCAGTCGGAAATAACGAAATCGAAAGCACCGGCGCGCAATTTGTTCAGTGCATCGGCACCATCTTCCGCCTCTTCCACATTATTAAAGCCCAGCTCCTTTAGTAGGTTGCGAACAATTCGGCGCATTGTCGAAAAATCATCCACTACTAAAAACCTGAGTTCTTTATCGGCCATACCTACTCCTAAAATATTTATTGCTCACCGGGAGCTGCTTATATACGTAATGCCTGTCCGGCAGAGATTTGAGCCAACATCCGCTGGCTAACCTGGTGCAAATCCACCACTTCGTCGACGCCCCCCATAGCGATAGCTTCACGCGGCATACCGAATACCACGCAACTTGCTTCGTTTTGTGCCAGGGTGTAGGCACCGGCCTGATGAAGTTCCAACAAACCGGCAGCTCCGTCGTTTCCCATTCCCGTAAGGATGACCCCTACGGCATTTCGCCCGGCATACTGCGCAACCGAACGAAACAATACATCAACCGATGGACGGTGACGGTTAACCGGCGGGCCGTCATTTAAGCGCACCTGGTAATTAGCGCCGCTGCGCGCCAGTTCAAGATGCCGCGCTCCCGGCGCAATATAGGCATGACCGGGCAAAACGCGCTCGCCATCCTCGGCTTCCTTTACGGTGATCTGACATAATTTATTCAGCCGTTCGGCGAAAGATTTGGTAAATCCGGGCGGCATATGCTGGGTAATCAGCAACGCCGGGCTGGTCGGCGGCAAAGGCTGCAATACGTGACGTATCGCCTCGGTTCCCCCGGTCGATGCCCCTATCGCAATGAGCTTTTCACTACTGAGCAATGGCGTATGTTGAATAATCGCCATCGGCTCATTGGACTGTCTGCGCTGCGGCAGGCGCGCCTTGGCGGCCATGCGAATTTTTTCAGCGATCAATTCGCTGTATGCCAGCATGCCTTCGCGAATGCCCAACTGCGGTTTGGTGACAAAATCGATCGCCCCCAATTCCAGGGCGCGTAAGGTGATTTCAGATCCTTTACCGGTCAGAGACGACACCATCACCACCGGCATCGGACGCAAACGCATTAACTTTTCGAGAAAATCCAATCCGTCCATACGCGGCATTTCGACATCCAGCGTTAATACCTGCGGATTAAATTTTTTAATCAGGTCGCGGGCGACCAGCGGATCGGGCGCCGTCGCGACCACCTCCATATCGGGGTGGCTGTTAATGATTTCGGTCATGATCTGGCGCATAAGGGCAGAGTCATCAACGCATAATACTTTAATTTTATTCATTATCTTTCCTTAGCCAGTCCATAGACAGTCTGCCCGCGCAAATAGAACTCTCGACTAATCTGGCTGAAATTCTCTGAATGACCGGCAAATAGCAATCCGCCTGGCTTAAGTAACGGGACAAAGCGACGCAAAATACGTTCCTGCGTTTCTTTATCAAAATAAATCATTATGTTACGGCAAAAAATAGCATCAAACGGCGCAGGAACCGGCCACTCCGGCGCCAACAAATTCAGTTGCTGAAAATGCACCATCGACGCCAGTTCCGGCCGCACCCGCACCAATCCGCTGTGTGGGCCGGTCCCCCGCAAAAAGAAACGCTGTAGTTGCTGCGGAGAAAGCGAACGCAGTTCTTCCTGCCGGTAGATACCGGCCGAGGCTTTTTCCAATACCTGCGTGTCGATATCGCTGGCGACGACCTGACAACTGCTGTTGGCACGATGACCAAATACTTCGGCCAGCGTCATCGCCAGAGAATAGGGTTCCTCCCCCGTCGACGCCGCGGTACTCCAGATGCTGTAGCCATTGGGCCGCTGACGGGCATGTTCGGCCAATATCGGGAAATGATGCGCTTCACGGAAAAATGCCGTCAGGTTGGTCGTTAGCGCATTAATGAATGCCTGCCATTCAGCGCTGTTGGGATCGGATTCCAACAATGCCAGGTACTGACCGAAATCATTGATCCCAAGCAAACGCAAACGCCTCACCAAACGGTTGTAAACCATTTCTCTTTTGTGGTCGGCCAACACGATACCGGCACGCTGATAAATTAACTGGCTGATGCGGCGGAAATGGACGTCCGACAACGGCAACCGGTCTACCATCTGCGTCAAGATAGATGCAGGCTCCGGGCGATTTGGCGATGGTATACTCTTCATGTTAGACCGCCCGAATATCTATGTTTGCTATGGTCTTTTCCAATCTGAACTTCCCTTACAGCTGTAGCAGGTTTGTCTTTGTTATCATTTATCAGATAGTCATCTTGTGGCGAGACAAGATCAAAACTGACTCTGTATGGTCAGTAACGCGACCCGCTCCGCGAGCGAACGCGATACTTGTTCTACTAACGCTGTATTGTGGCGCTACCCATCTCAGTAACAGCCTGCACGATTTACTCGATTGCCCATGAACGCGCGCCCTGAAGCGCCGGCCGACAAACTCGCCATGCGACTGACGCGCATATCGGCAGGCATTCTCGCCTTATCCCGTGGCGACGCTCTTTATCAGAACGTTTCCCAATTCTCCGCCGACGGACTTCCTTTCGACTTTTTATCCGTATTCCCGGCGACCGCCAACAAAGCCGGTTTCTGCCGGCTTTCCGCCTGTGCGGTTGGGGAAACATTGCCACCGGTATCGGTATCGGCAATACGAAATGCCGCGACAGCCTCATTAAGCAGCTTCACCTGCTCTTCCAGCGCCACGGCGGCGGAAGCGGACTCTTCGACTAACGACGCATTTTGCTGCGTCACGCTGTCCATCTCGGTGATCGCCTGGCTGACCTGATCGATACCTTTACTTTGCTCATCGGAAGCGGAGGCAATCTCACCCATGATGTCCGTTACGCGGGTTACCGCGCTGACGATTTCCTCCATCGTTTCACCCGCGCTTTCAACCAGCACAGATCCTTCATCGACACGATTTACAGAATCTTCAATCAAACCTTTAATTTCTTTTGCCGCCTGGGCGCTGCGCTGCGCCAGATTACGCACTTCACCGGCCACCACCGCAAAACCGCGCCCCTGCTCCCCGGCCCGCGCCGCTTCAACGGCCGCGTTCAATGCCAGAATGTTGGTCTGGAAAGCAATGCCGTCGATCACGCTGGTGATATCGGCAATTTTTTGCGAGCTGCCGGCAATGTTGTGCATCGTTTTGACCACGTTATCGACGACCTTGCCGCCCCGCTGCGCGGTTTCCGACGCGCTTAACGCCAATTGGCTGGCCTGACGGGCATTCTCGGCGTTCTGTTTCACGGTGGAAGTCAGTTGCTCCATACTGGCCGCCGTTTCCTCCAGAGAGGCTGCCTGCTGCTCGGTGCGCGAGGAAAGATTGTGATTGCCCGCGCTGATTTCGCCGGCGCCGCTATAAATGGCATCCGCGCCCTGACGCACCGCGCCTACCGTGGTAATAAACTCGCTTTGCATATTCCGGATACTGTCCGCCAATATCCCCATTTCATTTTTGCTGTGAAAATCGATCGCCTTCGTCAGATCGCCCCGGGCCAGATGGCGGATATGCTCGACAAGGGTATGGAGCGGCCGGGTGATTAATTTTTGAACGCCGAACCAGGCAATCAGCACCAGGGCGAGAACCAAAATAACGATGGCGCCTAATACCCAAAGCGCAGAATCATAAGCCGAGTCGTTTTCAGCGATCCCCGACTGATGCAACCTCTCACTATCCGCCTGATAGGCGTAATAGGCCTTTTCAAAGTTATCCTGAAATCCCTGGGTGGGCTGTTCGACGAATTTTGCGAACTCATCGTTGGCCAGAAACTGGACCAGTTCAGACAGAGCCTGATGCAGCGCCGCATAGTTCTCTTTCACCGCGCGGGCGACCGCCGGATCCTGTTGCTCGACCAGCGCCGTTTTTTCATAGTTGCTAAAATGCGCACCGGCCGAGTCCAACTGCGTTTTGGCCAGGGCGAGCAGTTCATCAAACGCGGCGCCCACGCCTTGCCCTTCCTTATCCAGGGCAACGCGAATGCCCGCCCGGTTTAATGTATTTCGCGTTTGTAGCAAGTATGACCACGCGGCATCTAAGTCTGCTTTCTTCTGATTGATAACCTGCGTTGAACTGAAAATATCTTTATCATTTTTTAGCGAGCCAAAAAACAAACCAGCCGAAACCAGCTGAAGCGCGCCAAATAACACCAATATCAGGATCAAACTTGTAACAACTTTCATGCGATTGAACATATTCATTTCCCTTGAGTAGATCACCTGTCGCTAGTATCGGCATGACGACGAAAATCTTTATGATTTTTCGAATGGCGGGAGAAATACGAAGGGAAAAGCGCGGGGCCGGCAGATGGCCCCGCGGATCAACAATGCACTCAGATTTTCGTCACGCTGTCGACCAGCGCCATTTCTTCACTGCTGAGCAGTTTTTCTATATCGACCAGGATCAGCATTCTTTCGCCCAATGAACCTAATCCCGTCAGGTACTCGGTTGACAGCGTGACGGCAAATTCCGGCGCAGGGCGAATCTGATCGGCGGTTAAAGAAAGCACATCGGATACGCCATCGACAACGATGCCGACCACGCGCTGCCCGAGATTCAAAACGATAACCACGGTGTTGTCGTCGTAATCCACTTCCTGCTGGGCAAATTTAATACGCAAATCGACAATCGGAACAATCACGCCACGCAGATTGGTCACGCCTTTAATAAAGGCGGGCGTATTGGCGATGCGGGTTACCTGATCATAACCGCGGATTTCCTGTACCTTTAAGATATCAACGCCGTACTCTTCGTCACCCAGAGTAAAAATCAGGAATTCCTGTCCCACCGTTTCACCCGCTAATTTCGTGACGTTTGCAAGTCCAGTCATGTTTTCCACCTTTCATCAACCTTCTATTTATTGTTAAGCAGCGGTTTCAACCACGCGTTTTTCACGATTAAGCGCCTGTAACGCCGAAACATCCACAATCAGCGCGACACTGCCGTCACCCAAAATAGTCGCGGCGGAAACGCCCGGCACCTTGCGATAATTACTTTCCAGGTTCTTGACGACAACCTGATGCTGGCCGATTAACTGATCCACCAACAGCGCATAACGACGCCCTGCGCTTTGCAATATCACCACAATGCCCTGGGTCGGATCGGTTTTCGCGCCATCCACATCAAAGATATGGAACAGCTCAACCAGCGGCAAGTACTCGCCGCGCACTTGCAACACGCGTTCTCCGCCGGCCAGCGGGTATAAGTCCTCGGCCTGCGGCTGTAGCGATTCCATCACCGCGTTAAGCGGCAGGATAAAGACATCGTTATTAACCTTCACCGACATGCCGTCGAGGATCGCCAGGGTTAACGGCAACAAAATGCGGATCGTGGTGCCTTTCCCCGCCTGGAAATGGATTTCGACATGGCCGCCCATTTCCTGAATGTTACGTTTCACCACATCCATGCCAACGCCCCGCCCGGAAACGTCGGTCACTTTCTCCGCGGTAGAGAAGCCGGGGGCGAAGATCAACATGCCGACTTCCTCATCGGACATGCTGTCGCTGACCGCCAGTCCTTGCGAAAGCGCTTTCGCCAAAATCTTTTCACGGTTAAGACCGGCGCCGTCATCGACGACTTCAATGCAGATATTGCCGCCCTGATGTTCGGCGGACAGCGTCAGATTGCCGACTTCCGATTTACCCGCCGCGATGCGTTTCTCCGGTGATTCGATACCGTGATCAAGACTGTTGCGCACCAGATGGGTAAGCGGGTCAATAATTCGTTCAATCAGGCTCTTATCCAACTCGGTAGAGCTGCCGAGCAATGTCAGTTCCACCTGTTTGTCTAGCTTGGCCGCCAAATCGCGAACCAGACGCGGGAAGCGACTGAACACGTACTCCATCGGCATCATACGGATGGACATCACCGACTCTTGCAAATCACGGGCATTACGCTCCAATTGCCCCATGCTATTGAGCAAGTCGCCATGTGCGACGGGGTCAAGTTCGCTGGAACGCTGGGCCAGCATGGACTGGGTAATGACCAATTCGCCGACCAGGTTTATCAACTGATCAACCTTCTCCACCGCTACGCGAATACTGGTGTCGCCGGTTTTGTGTTTCGCGGCGCTGGGGACGTGCTGCGGCTTGGCGGCGGCGGCGGGAGCCGGTGCTGCTGGTGCCGCTGGCGCTTCTACAGCTGGTTTCGCTTCGTCTTGCGCTGGCGCGGTTTCCTGTTGACCGGCCGTGGCCGTCACCGCGTGAAAGTGGATTTGCTCAGGCTCCAGCACGAAACACAAAACCGCGCTGATATCATCTTCACTGTCCGATGTCGCCAACGTGACTTCCAGGCTGTTATCCGTCTGGTGCGGATCCTTCACGGTACCCAGGTTGCCGAGTTCTTCCAGCATTTGCGGAATTTCCTGCGGCTTAAGACCAGTCAGGGAAATTCGCATCTCGCCCTGCCCGACTGACGCAGGCGCGGCTGGATTATTCTCAGCGGCCGGCGCGGTCGGCGTCTGCGGCGCGGCGCTTTCCGCCTGAGACTCTAATGCCAGTTGGCGCAGAGCCTGACAGATATACTCAAAGCTCTCGGCATTGGGCTCCTGCGCGGTTTTATAGGCGTCCAACTGTTCCTGCATAATGTCTTTAGTTTCCAAAAACAGGTTGATAATGTCGGTGCTAAGACGCATTTCACCGCGTCTGGCACCATCGAGTAGGTTTTCTAAAAGATGCGTGGTTTCCTGTAAAACGGTAAAGCCGAATGTCCCGGCGCCCCCCTTTATCGAGTGAGCCGCCCGAAAAATGGCATTCATTTGTTCCGTATCAGGATCTTGCGGATCGAGCAACAGCAGATGCTGTTCCATATCCGCCAGTAATTCATCGGCTTCATCAAAAAATGTTTGATAGAAAGCGCTCATGTCCATGCTCACGTGGTCACCTCTTGTGAATCGCGGCTTATTGAGAAGGCGTCGCCTGACTGTCTGGCGCAGCAGGCAACTCAGTAGTCGGCTGTTGACGCTCTGGAGCAGGAACTCCATTTACGGGTTGTGGTGAAATTTCATCCCTTTTATCCACATCACTATTATTGTCGGCAGATGAAGCGGTAGGTTTAGGATTTTCCAGCCCCATATTGCGTAAATCTTCCGGCGATCCCAAATCTTTCGTCGCTTGTTCGGCATTCTCATGCTCGATATTTCTCTGCGCCTCTCTGGTCAGCACTAACAGACTGATACGGCGATTTATCTCATCCGTGCTGGTAGCGGCCTGCTTCAGGCTCATGGTTGACGCCATGCCGACCACCCGCAGAACTTTCCCCTCGGACAACCCGCCGATGATCAACTCCCGGCGTGACGCATTGGCGCGATCGGCGGACAATTCCCAGTTGCTGTAGCCGCGCTCGCCCATAGCGTAGGGAACGTCATCGGTATGCCCGGAAATACTCAGTTTGTTGGGAATATCATTCAAAATGGGGGCAATGGCGCGCAAAATATCCCGCATATAAGGCTCGACCTGCGAGCTGCCTGTTTTGAACATCGGGCGGTTTTGGCTATCAATAATCTGGATACGCAGCCCTTCATCCACCATTTCAATCAGCAAATGGGGACGCAAGGCCCGCAAGCGCGGATCGGATTCAATAAGCTGATCCAACCGCTCGCGCAGACGATTCAGCCTGATTTCATCCAACCGACGTTCCGGCGAGTCTATTTTTATATTTTTTTTCACTTCGCCCTGCTGCTGGGTCGGATCATCCCCGCCGCCGGGAATGGGACTTTCGCTTTCGCTGGCCTTGGTGCCGCCGGTCAAGGCTATTTTTAATGGCGTGCGAAAGTATTCCGCGATCTGCGCAAGCTGCATCGGCGTGGAAATCGCAATCAACCACATCACCAAAAACAGCGCCATCATGGCCGTCATAAAATCGGCATAGGCGATTTTCCAGGAGCCGCCGTGATGGCCGGCATGACCGGATTTACGCTTTTTGCGAATAATGGGGTGTTGGTGTTTCATGCGTCACTTTCCGACGTTTTCTGCTGAGCCGGCGCTTTCACGCGGCGGATGTGCTCTTCCAGTTCGGTGAACGAAGGACGCTCCGTCGAATAGAGGGTTTTGCGGCCAAATTCGACGGCGATCTGCGGCGCATAGCCATTCAGGCTGGAAAGCAGCGTCACCTTGATGCACTGCAATATTTTGATCTTCTCGGCATTTTTCTGCCGTAACAGCGCGGCAAGTGGAGAAACGAAGCCGTAGGCCAGCAGGATCCCCAGGAAGGTCCCAACCATCGCATGCGCGATCATCATCCCCAGTTCCGCCGCCGGGCGGTCAACATAGGCCAGAGAATGCACCACTCCCATTACCGCCGCCACGATACCAAACGCGGGCAAGCCGTCCCCCATCATGGTCAGGCTGGTTGCCGGCACTTCGCTTTCGTGTTCGACGGTCTCGATTTCCTCATCCATCAGCGTTTCAATTTCAAACGCGTTCATGTTGCCGCTCACCATCAGACGGAGATAGTCGGTGATGAATTCGATAAGGTTGCTATCAGACAAAATGTTGGGATAGCTGGAGAAGATTTCGCTCTCATTGGGGTTATCGATGTCAAACTCCAGCGAAAGCATGCCCTGTTGACGCGACTTGGCCATCAGTCGAAAAAGAACCGCCATCAAATCCATATACAACCCTTTGTTGTATTTAGATTTTTTCATTAAAAGCGGTAACGCGCGCAACGTGGCTTTTATCGCTTTACCATTGTTACCAACGATAAAGGCGCCAACGGCGGCCCCACCGATGATCAATAGTTCAGAAGGTTGATAAAGCGCGCCCAGGGCCCCACCGACCATGAGATAACCGCCAAGTACCGACCCCATAATTACGATATAACCCAATATAACCAGCACAAGAGATCCTTATAAACAAAAGGTGGGCTGGAGAGAGATAAAACGCAGCGCGACGGCAGGAATTACTTGAGAAGATATCTATCACTGCCCTCAATAACAAACAGTGATAGATTCACAAATCGCTACCAGGCTCAGACTGCGTGTTTTACCTGTTCATCCAGCAGTTGAGGTATAATATCGGCAAGGTTTTGTGAAAGTTTACGTCTTTTTACCGCTCTGGAAGGGGGTTGGCACAGGCTACAGGCAAAACTGTTTTTGGGTTGATGCGCGTGAGTGATAAACATACCGTTACAGCAGCTGCACGCAGAGAGTTGCAACATACCGCTGTCGACAAAACGCACTAACGTCCATGCGCGGGTTAACGCCAGCAATGGCGTATCATTTTGCGGCGGACATTGCTCCAGATAGAGACGATAGGCGCGAATTACCGCCTCGACGCCGCAGCACTGACCGCTTTTTAACAAAAAACTATAGGCGTTGTAGAACATCGATGAGTGAATATTCTGTTCCCAGGTCATAAACCAATCCGTTGAAAAAGGCAGCATGCCTTTCGGCGGCGGATTTCCCCTAAGTTCTTTGTATAACTTGATTAAGCGGCCGCGGCTTAACTGTGTTTCACTTTCCAACATCTGCAAACGAGCACCCAGAGAAATGAGCTCCATTGCTAACTGGATATCTTTCGCTTCCTGAACAATACTTTTTTCCGCCATTACAATGCCCTTTTCTTAGGCAGATTTTCTTCTTTCGAAGTCAACTGTTGTAATAAATGGCTCGACAGCAGAATCCCCGTATGTATCTGTTGCAGATCGTCCACACGCGATTCCTGAGTCAAGAGTTTGATGGTATTGTGATCATTAAAACGGAAATGACATATCAGTTGATTGGTTTCAGCTAATTTAACCATTTGCGGCAAAGTGAGATTCATCAGCATATCGGCCATCTCTTCATCAATGCCTAAACGAAACATAGCCGAAGCCTTTTCGTCGTTAATTAAACGCTGTGCCAGTAACAAATAAGACAGATTAATGTCGTAAATGTGTTTGAGTAATTCAGAGGTACCCATAATTCCCATCCCAACAGGCTACGTTTAACACATAAGTTAGGTGATAGAGCATATCGCCCAGTTCAAAAATCACTCTCCATGGATGGCATAAAAGCACCAGCCAAATGCTGGTTATCTCTTCTTATATTTATTTAGACCGTATGCACATCTGTCAACTTTATCCATTATGCGTCGACTCCATTCGCCATCTTGTACATTAAAATCGTTCAAGCTTACATCTGCAAAGCCACAGCATAGGATTAATCCTAAATCAATGCAACTGTACCGCCTAATCCTTAGCACATACAACGCGGCCGACGAGTGATTTTGATGATTATGTGATACAGATCACAAAATTGGAAGCGCCGTGAACAACTTTTCCGCCGACAGTCGTTTTTTATCCTGCATTTTTAATACAGCAAAACGCCATTAAATGTTACAAATCGGTATAACCGATGATCAAAAAACGCTCGCATATTTGTATTTGACTGATAAATAAGCAGAAATATCAAACAAAAAAGTTAAGAATATTTTATATTAATATGAATAATTACATTATTTACATAAAACTAACGCCAACCCACAGCCGGTGTTAGCACCAGTCATTTAATTGTCAGTAAATGTAAATTTCTGCCAATTATCGCCTTCCGCGAGCCGACCTCCGCCAGGCGAATTGATAAGGTAAGATGCATTATCGAAAGTGGCTCGGCAAGTTTCGCATGATGGCGCAATCTCGCGGATAAATTAATAAAAAAGCGCTAAATAACGCTAATTAACCTTTATAAATCATCCTCACTCAACATTGTTAACTTTTGGAATAAAACTGTTGCAACAAAAATAACGTCATTTAATAAATTCCTATAACGATAATGCTTTTCCATACACACCATAAATAATAGGGAAACCCTTTATTTTAAAACATCATGCCGACAGATGATATCAATGGATTCATTACCCATAGGCTGCAAGACATCTGTCGGGTAAATTACCGATAAATCAAATCATCATCCTGATGCAGGAATACCCGATGATTGAATTCAGAAAAACGATGAATAACATCGCATCGTCAGCATATCCGGCCGCGCCTATCCGGCATTGAGTAATAACACTCTATCTTTCCATTTTATCATCAAATAGTTATCCGCCTTTTGCGATTCATAACCCGCGACGCCCTCCCTGGTTAAAGGGATAGGCGGCATAACGGAGAACGCAAGAAGCCAGGGTTCAGATTTACTGCAATGCGGCGATGATATTCAGATGGAATATTTAGAAAAACTGAAGCGGCGCCGACAGTTAAATACACAATCTCAGCACGAACCGCAGCCGTAGGATAAATATAATTACATGTTCTGGCTATGAGCGAATGGAGATAAAAGCGGCAATATATGAACGGTAAGGCAAACCTGGTATGCCAAGTCATTTATCGTTCGTTTCTTTATTTGTCATTATTCTGGGCGGCTTTGCGCGGTTGTCAGCAAATGACGCGGTTATCACGATCCGTAGCGGTAATTAACCCGTCGGGTCGAGCAGCGAAAACGGCAGCGTCGGCTAACCCGGCGTCCTCCTCGCAGCCGGTATTGACCGTTAGTCGGACAATACCGGCCGTAAATTACTCGCCTGACGGATACTTAAGCTCGACAAACGTCCCGTCTTTGCTTTCAACTTCATTGAAAAACCACACGCCGTCGGGATAATCTTCCAGTGAGACCAGGTACATGGTCCCTTCCTGAAACGTTTCAACAGCCAGAATAACGCCTTCCCTGCGCGCTCTTCCGTCGGTCTTGACCGTAACTACATCATTAACTTTCATAGCTCTTTCTCAAAATACCCAGTGGAAAAGACATTTTCCCCATCGATGAAAACCCGACGATAAAGAAAATGATATACCGTTGCTTTAATTACCACCCCTCATGCTTTTGCAGAAATACCTCTTCATAAGCCAACCACTCAGGCTAAACTAATCAGCTTCATCTGGTACACTCCTCCTAGCCGTAGAAGAGGTTGAAAGTTGGACGAACTATTGAATTCTAATCGACAAATAGCAAATGAAGAAACAGACGATAATCACGTCACCCTAGCCGAATGGAAAAAACTGATATCGATAACCTCGCCAGATGCATTTAATCTGTTGCATACCCTAGCCAGGGAAAAGTCCTCCACGCTGGCGGGTGAGTTTTACTCGCATATGCTAAAGGATCCGGAAGCGGCGCTTTTTCTCTCAAGTCAGCAGGTTCATAGCCGGCTTTTCTCCTCAATGCAGCAATGGATCGCAGTGATTTTGTCCAACACAGGCGAAAATTTGGATGAATTGATCGCCTACCAGAAAAAAATCGGCCTGATTCATGCCCGCATCGGTATTCCGATTGAATTGGTCGGGCGCGGCGCCCGGCGCTTAAAATGGAAACTCTATGAATATGTTTCACAGATGGCGAGCGACAAATCCATCTGTTTCGAAACGCTGCGCTTTGCATCCATATCCATAGATATCGCAACGGAGATAATGAGCGCCACCTATTCGCATTCACACGCCAGCGCGGCAAAAAGCGAAGAATCATACCGCCTGTTATCACTTCTGAATAACGCCGATATAGAACGGGAGCGTCAAAACGCGGCGCTGTTAAACTGGGAGAACACATTTATTTTTAATATCGCCACCGGCGCGCCGCTGATAACCGTTCAATCCTTGACGGATTCAGATTTCGGCTTATGGTTTTACCACAAAGGGAAGCCTTACTTCGGCAATACGCCGGATGCGCAGGCGATCAGCGATATGATAAACGCCGTTGATGAAGATATCGGACATTTTAATAACAATATTCCTCTGACGCAGGATGCCTACGCGCCATTACTTAAGTCGGTGAGAAACAGGATCCATAAAATCCGCGTTTTTATCGGATCTTTATTTGATGAAGTACAAAAGTTGGAAAGCGGCAAGGATACATTAACGCTATTACTGAATCGCCGTTTTCTGCCGACCATCTTGCGGCATGAAACCTCGTTGGCCATGCGTAAAAGCGCCCCTCTCACTATCGCGATGATCGACATTGACCATTTTAAAGCCATTAACGATACCTACGGTCATACGGTCGGCGATACGGTGTTGAAGAAAACGGCGGAACTTTTTTATGAAAACACCAGAAGCAGTGATTACATATTTCGCTATGGTGGAGAAGAGTTTATGTTCGTCCTCATTGAAACGTCGAAAGATGCGGCCTATACCTTTATCGAGCGGCTTAGAGAAAAAATTCAAAACCACAAAATCCGATTGCAAAACAATGAGGTAGTCACGATAACCATTAGTGCGGGCATTGCGGAGTACAACGGGCATCCTGATTATGAATATTTGATAAATGCGGCCGATGTCGCGCTTTATCAGGCAAAAGCCAATGGCAGGAACCGCATAGCGCTCTCACAGGAGTAATCATTCATCTTCCTGTTCTCCCCTATCGATAATTATCCCCCGGCGATACCCTGATTTAGCGACGGATTAGACCATTCGTTGCTTCCCCGGTATCGCTGTCTCGGCTGTCATTCTCATCGGTAACAAAAATTAACATTAATCAGAATAAATAATTGTAAATGCTGATGGAATTAGCCATTTACCTGCCGATAACAAAAACGCAAGAGATATACCGCCATGGACAATTGATCAGCCTGCTGGGTTACAGACAGGCTGACCCCCGAAGGGACACGCGAATAGCGATCCTGTCTTCATTAGGATTATCGTTTTATCATTTACCACCAGGATTTAAACTATGCACTTGATACGCGACATCAAAATCAGAACCATGATGATTCTGATCCTTATACTCTTTTCTCTACTTTGGGGGGGAGTTTCAGCGTTTGCATTGTATTCACTGAGTCAGTTAACGTCTGAACTGAAATTAACCAACGTGCAGCAAAATAACGGCGATATCATTAATGGCGCTAACGGGCAGTATTACCGTATTATCAGCGCGCTTGAGCGAGCCGTACGCGCAAAACAGAACAACAATGCGGCTGAAGCGGATACGGAACTTCAATTAGTGAGCAGTGAGTTAGAACAAATCAGGAACGGTCTGAATGAGTTCAAAACGACCGATCATGCCAATATCGCTCCCGCCACCATTGACGATATATATAACAGCTCATATCAATTATACAGCAACGGCGTACTGCCGCTTTATGAAGCCGTCAAAGCCGACCGTATTGACGACTTCGTGAGTTATGCCACCCAGACCTATCGTCCTCTGCGCCAAAATTTCACCAACGCGATTGATAAATACAACGTCGTTATCGATGGCTTGAAAAGCGATGCGCAACACCGGATTGATGCCTGGGTTAGCTGGTGCCAGAAGATCCTGATTGTCGCGCTGGTTATTGGTCTGGCTATCGTACTGCTCACCGATCGCTATCTGGCCATTTTCGTGGTCAAACCGCTTGAAATAATTAAACAACATCTCCAGGTTCTTTCGGTTGGTCATTTACATACCCATATTATTGATATGGGCAACAACTGTGTCGGACGGTTGATTCCTTTTCTCCAGCAAATGCAGAACAACTGGGTGACGACGGTATCGGATATCCGCGACAGCGCAGGCGCCATCTATCGTGGTTCAGGTGAAATCGCCTCCGGCAACACGGACTTATCTTCCCGTACGGAAGAACAGGCATCGGCATTGGAACAGACCGCGGCCAGCATGGAGCAACTCAGCGCCGTCGTTAAACAGAATGCGGATAACGCCAGTCAGGCCAGCGTTTTGGCGCAGAATGCGTCGAAACTGGCGAACAATGGCGGAGATATTGTCAATGATGTCATCAAGACAATGGGACAAATCACCAACAGCTCGCAGAAAATCGCCGATATCATCAATGTTATCAATAGCATTGCTTTTCAAACCAACATTCTCGCGCTGAACGCGGCCGTCGAGGCGGCGCGCGCCGGAGAACAGGGGCGCGGATTTGCCGTGGTTGCCAGTGAAGTTCGTAGTCTGGCTCAGCGTAGTGCGCAGGCAGCAAAAGAGATTGAAGGGCTAATCGATGAATCGGTTAATAACGTCAAAACCGGTTCTGACCAGGTAACGCTTGCCGGCGACGCCATGGAAAACATTGTGAAAGCCGTAACCAACGTCACCGATATCATGGGTGAAATCGCATCCGCGTCGAATGAACAGAGCAAAGGGATCAGTCAGGTTGGTCAGGCCGTTGTCGAAATGGATAGCGTTACTCAGCAAAACGCCGCGCTGGTTGAAGAATCGACCGCCGCATCCGCGTCTCTTGAAGAGCAGGCGCGCCGTTTGACTGAAATCGTCTCTATTTTCAAACTTTCCGACTCGGTAGAAAAACCGGGAGGGAAAAAAACCATAAAGCCAATGCCGACGCTGACCTCAACCTCAACCGCGTCCAAAAAAACCAGTACCGATAACACCAATTGGGAAACCTTTTAACCGACACGCATGCGGGCGATATCGCCCGCATATCGCTCGCCAACGCATTGGAATTTCCCTTATTCAAATCGATAGCAAAACGAAACTCTGATGGTTATTCAACAAATAAGCCTGATCATTGACAACACGACGCGCTTAAAATCCTTTATAGTTTCACCTAACGTTCCATACAAAGGAGGGACAGTCATTGCAGCGGCAATTGGTGTCATCATCAAGGATTCGTTCGATTGGATACGATCCGGAAAAACGCATTCTTGAAATAGAATTTATTAATAAAGATATTTATCAGTACATTGGTGTTCCTGTTCGTACCCATGGGAAATTTATTTCTGCCGCGGTTGTCTCTAAAGGCCGCTTTTTTGATGGGGTGATAAAAGATAAATTCTTGTGCCGGAAAATAAAATAATCATAAAAATTAACCGGATACAAGAACCTGTCACTTGTTATCGCAAGTGACGCCCCTCCCCTGCATAGTATGTTTCATTCTCTGACAGGCGGTGATTGATCGAATCGCGCCAGTTAGACGGTATGCCTCGCAATTGATATATTCTGCTTCTTATTTAATCCCGTTGGTCTCTTCAGTAGAGAAAACAAGGAGCTAAGATGTTGGGATCAAGCGCTCGGCGATTAGCCAATCGATTAAAAATCGGCGATACGATCGGTTTCTTTTCCTCATCCTCACCGGCCACGGTGGAAGCCCCCATCCGCTTTAATCGGGGAAGACGCTATCTGCAAGCAAAAGGCTTTAGGCTTAAAGCCGGTAGCTTGACTGGAAAGTCCGACTATTATCGTTCCGGTTCAATAGCAGAGCGTGCCGATGAGTTCAATGCGCTGCTTCGCGATCCACAGGTTCGTTGCGTGATGTCTACCATTGGCGGCAGTAATAGTAACTCTCTGCTGCCGTTTTTGGATTACGATGCGCTGATCGCCGATCCCAAAATCATCATCGGGTATTCAGATACCACCGCGCTGCTGGCCGGTATCTATGCTAAAACAGGTTTGATAACCTTTTATGGCCCGGCATTGGTGGCTTCTTTCGGCGAATTTCCTCCGCTTGTTGATTTAACTTATCAATCGTTTTTTGACCTATTGATACGCCCCTGGAGCGGCAACTATCGCTATACCTTGCCAAAAAGCTGGACTGACGAGTGCCTGAACTGGAATGATAAGCAACCTGTACGCGCCAAAAAACTCTATGATAATAACTGCCGCTTTATCGGTTCAGGACAGGTTGAAGGTCGCGTTATCGGCGGGAATCTCAATACCTTGTCGGGAATTTGGGGAAGTGAATGGATGCCTGAGATCCGTCGCGGCGACATCCTCTTTATCGAAGACAGTATGAAGAATATCGCCACCGTTGAACGTTCATTTTCCATGCTTAAGCTAAATGGTGTTTTCGCTAAGGTCAGCGCGATCATATTAGGTAAACACGAGCTTTTTAATCATGCCGGCAGCGGGCGCCAACCCTATGATGTTTTACGCGAAGTGCTGGGCGATCAATCCATGCCGATTATTGATGGATTCGACTGTTGCCATACGCATCCTATGTTGACATTGCCGCTTGGCGCGACCCTGAACATCGATTTTGACCAGCAACGCGTTTCCATCATTAGCCGATTTTTATCTGATGCATAAGCAGAATATGCAGAAGTAGAGGCAGAGTAAAAGACTTGCGGGAATCATATAGGAATGAAGACCATGTCTTGCAACATCTTGTATGTAGCATCGAAAGATGACTACGACCCCATCTGTTCCTGATATTGACTGATTAGACGATAAAAGGGTTTACCAGATTTATACGGACCTTTTTTGTCATTCATGCTTGATATTGTTTAGCACGGCGGGAATGGTACTCAAAAACTTCTGCTTTGCCCTGCTCGTAGGATATTTCACCGGAAATAATACGCTTTTTAATATCTTCATACAGAGGAGTACCGTTTGGGTTCATGCCTTCAAGTTCCAGACTCGCCTCTGCTTTTTGAAATCCTCTTATCCTGATTGCACTGTTTGACATGAGCCCTTCCGTTTAAAATTTTTTAGCTATGTATTGTAGTATGTTAGCCGCTAAAATCATGCAAAACTGTAAAGATTGCTTATCCCCTTCTAATGAGCAATATCATCAGGAATAACAACCGCCATCTTTCCCATGATATGACGTTTAACTAAGGTTGATTTACCGGCCCCGTTGGGGGCAGCAATAACCCACAGCTGGGGACGCATCAGGCTTTAACCTCAACTACTTTTTCAGTGCCGGTCATAAAGCTAACCAGTTCCTTACGTCCATCTGGATACTCCTTGATAACGCATCCTTCTGGCGTATTTCGTTCGGCGTAATAAATTGCGACGCCACTACGGAGATTGGCGCGGGACTCTTCACCGTCATCATATTCCAGTTGTCGATCAAAAATGGTAAAGAACCTTGCTTCCTCAGATGGCGTCATTTCGGCCAGATGTGATAAATCCATACTCATGATTATACCCCTGTAATCTATCGCTCAAAAACTAATAACCAACGTTAGTATACCATCGTGAATGAGTTATTCGGTAATCCCCCCATTTTTAACGGAGGTCATAGAAAGGGGTTTCTGATTTAGAAGGGACCTGGCAGAGAAGCAGGCTATTTCAGGACATATGACAATCAGACAAACCGTCAGATATGACCGTAAAATAGCGATCGTACCGGTTGTCGGCGGGCAGAATAAAAAGTCAAAATAAATACATATCTAACATCGAGGTGAAAATCATATTAGGAAAGGGATTTTCAGGAACAAAAAAACCGCTTATTAAGCGGCTATCAATTTTGATTAACTTCTTGTTTTAATTTGATTTTAATCGATGGTGCCGGGGTGGGACTTGAACCCACACGGCGCGTACGCCGAGGGGTTTTGAAAACTTGTAAAGGTGTAGGCTGTGTCCCTTAATCATCTGAGCTATAGTAACTACTTATTTCCACAACACTTTAAGATATGGCCCGATACGATCTTCCCGATGAAGCATGGAGCATCATCCAGCCCTTACTGCCTGCTGAACCTACATCCCCACGAGCCGGACGCCCATGGGCTGAGCATCGTAAAGTCATCAACGGTATGTTCTGGGTGTTGTGTTCTGGTGCGCCATGGCGCGATTTACCTGAGCGATATGGCTCCTGGAAAACGGTTTATAATCGCTTTA